>NZ_CP076457.1:5862412-6473471 GCF_018866325.1 Streptomyces sp. YPW6 | reverse complement strand
GAGGGCGACGGCGGCGACGGCCGCCGGGGATCTGCGCAGGGTGGAACGGTTCGGTCTCATTCACGGGCTCCGGATTCCGTTGGGGATTGACGGAACGTGCGGGGGGTCCCCGGCCGCGCGAAGATCCGGCCGGGTCCTGGAGCGTGGGCCTCGACAGGCGGCCCGGAGGTGCGCGATGCGTGACCGATGCTCAAGGAAATGACAGTGTCCCGTCAAGAGCGGAAACCGGACAGGTCCGTTCTATTAACGAACGGGCCCCTCGTGGCGAACGGACCTCTCCCCGTGAACGGCGACACCTGCGGCGGAGGCCGGACATACCTCATACATCCAGACTCGCCCCGCCCGGTCGGGCGGGCCAGTGGATCACCCCCGCGGTGCCGCGGACCCCGGCGCGGGCCCTACGGCCGCAGGGCCCGCAGCAGCAGGTCCGCGAGGTGGTCGGCGACCTCCTGGCGGGTCAGCGGGCCGTCCGGGCGGTACCAGGTGGAGAGGTGGTGGACCGAGCCGAAGTGGTAGTCGACGACCAGGTCGGCGGGGGTGGCGGAGGAGAACACGCCGCTGTTCTGCCCCTCCTCGATCAGCGCCCGGAAGCGCTCGTGGTAGCGGCGGCGCTCGACGCGCACCTGCTTGTTCTTCTCGGGGCTCAGGTGGTGCATGGAGCGGAAGAAGATCGCGGCGTCGTCCAGGTTGTCGATGGTCGTGACGACCACGTCGGCCGCCGCGTCCCGCAGCCGCTGCTCAACGGGGGCCTCAGCACCCGCGAAGGCGTCGAGCCGCTCCTGCTGAAGCCGCAGCACCCGGGCGTACACCTCCTGGAGCAGGTCCTCCTTGGAGCCGAAGTAGTGGTAGAGCGCCCCCTTGGTGACGCCCGCCGCCTCGACGATCTCCTGGACCGATGTGCGGTCGTACCCGCGCTCGGCGAAGAGCCGGGTGGCGGCGGCCAGCAGCCTCTGGGGGACGGGAGTGCCGTTCTGGTCCGTCGCCTTGGACATGAGCCGCCACCTTCCTTTCGTACTGTGCGTGTGCTGTTTCGACGCTGTTCTAACGGAGGGAACGCAGTTCCCGCCTGAGGATCTTCCCACTCGCCGTCTTCGGCAGCTCGGTCAGGATCTCCACCTCGCGCGGATACTTGTACGCGGCGAGCCGTTCCTTGCAGTGGGCGCCCAGTTCACCGGGGGCCACCGAGCTCCCCGGACGCAGACTCACGTACGCCCGGACCGTCTCCCCCCGGTAGGCGTCGGGCACGCCGACGACGGCCGCCTCCCGCACCGCCGGATGGGTGTAGAGGACGTCCTCCACCTCGCGGGGCCACACCTTGAACCCGGAGGCGTTGATCATGTCCTTCTTGCGGTCCACGACGTACAGCCAGCCCGCCGCGTCCATGAATCCGATGTCGCCGGTGCGCAGTTCGCCGTCCGGGAAGGCGGCGGCGGTGGCCTCGGGGAGGTTCCAGTAGCCGGAGACGACCTGCGGGCCGCGCACCGCGATCTCGCCCTGCTCCCCGAAGGGCACCTCCCGCCCCTCCTCGTCCAGGATCCGGACGACGGTGTCGGCTCCGGGGACGCCGACGGAGAGGGTGCCGGAGACCGGGTCGACGGGGGCCTCCCGCTCGGGCGGGACCGAGGCGCAGGGGGCGGTGCACTCGGTGAGCCCGTAGCCGTTGCGGATGTACGGGCCGAAGCCCGCGCGGAACTTCTCCACGAGCGCGGGCGGCAGGGGCGCGCCGCCCGAGGAGATCACCCGGAACGAGGCGAAGTGGTCCGGGGTGGCGTCCGGGTGCGCGGCCAGTGCCATGAACGCGGTGGACGGGCCGACGGTGTAGGCGGGGCGGTGGGCGGCGAAGGCTTCCAGGACGACGCCCGCCTCGAAGCGGTAGGCCAGGACGAGGGTGCCCGCGTTGGCGACGCAGGCGGCGAGCTGGCAGACCATGCCGGTGATGTGGAAGAGCGGCGCGAGCGCGAAGTAGGCGGAGCCCTCGGCGATCGGATGGCCGGTGCGCTGGCGTTCGGCGTTGACCATGATGTTGCCGTGGGCGTTCATCGCGCCCTTGGGGGTGCCGCTGGTGCCGGAGGTGTAGCTGATCAGCGCCGTGTCGGCGGCGGTGAGACCGCGGTTCTCCGGGGCCGGGTTCCCGGCGCGGGCGGCGGCCAGCAGGTCCTCCGCGAGGTCGTCGGGGCCGGGAGCCGGGAGCCGCTCGAAGCCGAGGACGCGCGGGTCGTTCACGCTCTGGAGGTCCAGCTCGCAGGCGGTCAGCGCGATACGGAGGCCGGGGGCAGCCGCCGCGGTGTCCCGGAGGTACGCCTCCCACGCGCGGTCCGAGCAGATCAGCGCGGTGACCCCGGCGTCCGCGAGAACGTGGCCGACCTCGCCCGCCTTGTACATCGGATTGAGCGGTACGACGGTGGCTCCCGCCTTCCACGCGCCGAGCAGCGCGAGGACGAAGTGCGGGCTGTTCTGGAGCATGATCGCGACCCGGTCGCCGTGGCGCAGCCCCCGGGCGGCGAGGTGCCCGGCCACCGAGTCGGACAGCTCGTCGGTCTCGCGGTAGCCGAGCCGTCCGTCGAAGTAGGCCAGGGCCGGGCGGTCCGGGGCCCGGTCGACGGCCGCCCGCCAGGCGTGGAGCACGGTCGGGGGCGGGGTGACGGGGGCGCGCTGGGCCGCGCTGAGCAGGGCGAGCCAGGGCCGGGCGGCGTAGCCCGAGCCGCCGGCGGCAGGGGCGGCGGATTCGGGGCCGGGGATACCGGGGGCGGCGGGGGCCTCGGGCCCGGGGGCGCCGGGGAGCGGGGGGCCTGAGGGCGGCTCGGCTCGGGCTCGGGCTCGGGCTCGGGTGGCCGGGCGGTCGGAGGAAGGTGCGGCTCCGGAGGACTCTGCTCCGGAGGACGGATTGCCGGAGGACGCGGCTCCGGAGGCCGGGGAGCCGGACGGCATGGCAGCTCCGGCGGCCGGGCGGTCGGAGGACGGATAGTCGGAGGACGCGGCTCCGGAGGCCGGGGGGCCGGACGGCGTGGGGTCGCTCATGCTCCGCTCCCCTCCTCCCACTGCCGCTGGAGCCGGTTCATCCCGCGCATCCACCGGTCGGGGTCGGCGGCGCGGGCCTGGTAGTACCCGGCCACCTCGGGGTGCGGCAGGACCAGGAAACGGTCGGCGTCCATCGCCTCGAACAGCGCCTCGGCGACGGCGTCCGGCTCGATCGCGCCGGGGGCCAGGACCAGTTCGCCGGCCGATCCGGCGGCGGTGAGCATGTCGGTGCGCACGCCCTGCGGGCAGATCGCGTGGACCTTGATCCCGCGGTGGCGGTAGGTGAGCGAGAGCCACTCGGCGAAGGCCACCGCCCCGTGCTTGGTGACGCTGTACGGGGCCGCGCCGATCATCGTCAGCAGACCGGCGGCCGAGGCGGTGGTGACGAACCGCCCGCTGCCCCGTTCCAGCCAGTCCGGCAGGAGGGCCCTGGTCGCGCGGACGTGGGCCATCACGTTGACGTCCCAGGCGGCGGCCCAGACCTCCTCGTCGGCGAACGCGTCACCGGGCGAGGCCAGACCGGCGTTGGCGCAGTAGACGTCGACCGTGCCGTCCAGCGCCTCCCGGGCCGCGTCCACGATGCCCGAGGCGTCCCCGGCGACGGCGGTACCGCCGATCTCCTTCGCGAGCGGTTCGATCCGCGCGAGGTCGAGGTCGTTGACGACGACCCGCGCCCCGCCGGCGGCGAACCTGCGGGCCAGAGCGGCTCCGATACCGCCTCCGGCCCCCGTGACCACCACACCCGCGCCCTGCACCGTACCCATCGCCATCCCGCCTCTCCGATCCGGCTGCACCAGCAGACTAACCGGTCGGTATGTGATCGGGAAGAGGTCGGGAGAGGCCGGGCAGGAGCACGGAGGGCGGCTCGGGGAATCGGTGCGGCCCAGGTCGTTCCGCGTGGCCCCGGCCCGCGCTAGCGTGCGTGGCCATGACAGTCGGCGCGATCATGGAGGTAGCGGAATGAGCCTGTCCCGACGTGGTGTGCTGGCCGCGGGAGGCGCGATGGGAGCGCTCGCGGCGACGGCGGCCGGTACCGGTGCCGCCTCCGCCGCCCCGGAGCACGGGCGCGGGCACGGCCGGGTCCGTACCGGCTTCGACCGGCTGGCGGCCGACGGCTACCGGCTGCTGCGGGGGCAGAAGGTCGGGGTCGTCACCAACCCGACCGGCATCACCGCGGACGTCGGGCACATCGTCGACGCGATGCACCCGGACGAGCGGGTGAACCTGACCGCCGTCTTCGGCCCCGAGCACGGGTTCCGGGGCACCGCGCAGGCGGGCGGCTCCGAGGGCCGTTACGACGACCCGGCGACCGGGCTGCCGGTCTACGACACGTATCTGAAGAGCGGGCGGGACCTCGCGGACATCTTCACCGCGTCGGGCGTGGACACGGTCGTCTTCGACATCCAGGACGCGGGCGCCCGCTTCTACACGTACATCTGGACGCTGTACGACTGCATGGAGGCGGCGGCGCTCGCGGGCAAGCGGCTCGTCGTGCTGGACCGGCCGAACCCGGTGACCGGGCGGGCGGCGCTGGGCCCGGTGCTGGACCCGGCGTTCGCCACGTTCGTCGGCCGCCGGGAGATCGCCCAGGCGCACGGGATGACGGTGGCGGAGCTGGCGCTGTTCTTCAACGCGGAGTTCCTGCACGAGAATCCGGTGCGGCTCGAGGTGGTGACGATGTCGGGGTGGCGGCGCTCGGACTTCTTCGACGACACCGGGCTGCCGTGGGTGCCGCCCAGCCCGAACATGCCGACGCCCGAGACGGCACTCGTCTACTCCGGCACCTGCCTCTTCGAGGGCACGAACCTCTCCGAGGGCCGGGGCACCACGCGCCCCTTCGAACTGCTCGGCGCCGAGGGCATCGACCACCGCTGGGCGGCCGCGGCGAACGCGCTGAAGCTGCCGGGGGTCGCCTTCCGGGAGGCGTACTTCGCGCCGGTGTTCTCCAAGTTCCAGGGCAGGACGGTGGGCGGGGTGCAGCTCCACGTCCGGGACCGGGAGGTGTTCGACCCGGTCCGCACCGGGATCGCCCTGCTGGTGACCGCGAAGCAGACCTGGAGCGGCTTCGCCTGGCGTCCGGACCACTGGATCGACAAGCTCACCGGGAACACCCGGGTCCGCACGATGATCGACGCGGGCGCGGACACGGACCAGGTCGTAGGGGCCTGGCAGCGGGACCTGTCGGCGTTCCGGGCCAAGCGGCGGAGGTATCTGCGGTACGGGGGTTAGGGAGTGACGTGCGCGGCGGGCCGGGGCTCACGGGGCCGACCCGCCGCACACGCCGGCGCGCCCTGGTCCAGCTCCATGTCGCCGAGGTACTCGCCGTCGTCCGTGAGGCCCCGCTTGCGGTAGCCGAGCCGGAGGTAGAACTCCTCGGGCCCGCCCTCGCCGGGCTTCCAGGTCACGGTCGAGACCGTCCCGCCGCGCCGGCGGATCTCGTCGTTCACCGCCCCGACGGCGAAGCGCCCGTAGCCCCGGCCCTGCTCCCCCGCGGCGACGGCGAGCCGCCAGAGCCCGGAACGGGGCGGGGCGTCCGGCACCCCGGCGTCGAAGTCGAACGGCAGGCCGAAGAACGCCATCACGAACCCGACGGCACGCTCACCGTCACAGATCAGCCGGGGCCAGGCGAGGCCGGGGTGCACGTAGGCCTCGGCCAGGGACTGGGCGACCGGGGAGACGAACCCGCGCTGCTCGGGTGCGACTTCCAGCCGACAGGCGTCGAGCACGTTGTCGGCGGTGATCTCTTCCAGGCGCGGTCCGGCTGTCGTCATGGGGGAACCCAACCGCACGGGCTCGCGTCGGCGCCAGGAGATTTCGCCACCCGCGCGAGCGGCGCACGCCCGCGCACCACCGGCCCGTGCGCCGCTCCGCTCCCGTCCGCGGCACCCCGCCCCACATGGAGTTTCTCGGCCAATGGGCGGATCTCATCTTTCGATGGAGCCGAAACGGGCAGGCGTACGTCCATTCCATGACGTCCAAGGACGAGCGGCGGAGGTGGCGGTGTCATGGCCGGTTTCCGGAGTCTGGCGAGACAGGTCCGAGATCCGCGGGGTGATCTGGCCCTGCGGCGGTATTCGCTGCGGAAGTGTCTGGAGAAGTTCGCCCCGTACGGGCACCGGGCGACCTGGGACCATCTGTGCGCCCGGCACGGGATCGACCCCGAGGACCGGGAGCCCGATCCGGTGCGCCTGCTGCGCGCGCTGGACGAACTGGAGGAGGCGCGGGCGGTCTGGCTCGCGTACGAGGCGGGGTTCGCCGAACGGCGTCGGCGCGAGAAGCACGCGGGGCTGCGGCGGCCCGGCGCGTTCGACGACTGGCACCGGCGCACCTGGGGCGGTCACGGGGTGGCCCGCTGCACCGACCCGGGTGTCCATCCCACCGAGCCGCTCGCGGAGGTCCTGCGCCGCCTGATCGCGGGGCTGGGCTCCGGCCCCGGTTCGGCCTGTCCGGTCTGCGCGGACACCGGCATCGAGTGGCGGCAGGTGCGGGGGGAGGAGCCGTGGGCGGGCCCGGTGTGCACGGGCTGCGGGATCGCGGTGCCGCAGCCCGCCCTGACCGACCGCACGCTGGCCAGGGCCCGGCTGCTGCGGCACCGGAGGCCGCCCGCCGCTGCCCCAGCGACAGCGGCAGCGGCCGCGTGACATGACGTGACGTGACAGCGGACGCCGTCCGGTACCCCGGCACCGCGGTACTGCGGCGCCCCGCTACTTCGGCACCTCGGTACTAAGAACGGTGTTCGGCCGACTGCTTGCTTTCGGGCATCAGGCGGGAGCCGGTGATCTTCTCGCCGGTGATGTCGCCGGGGTTGGAGAGCACGCAGGTCTCCAACGACAGACAGCCGCAGCCGATGCAGTCGGTCAGATGGTCGCGCAGGCGGCGCAACTGCCCGATGCGGTCGTCCAGTTCCTTGCGCCAGGCCGCGGAGAGACGGGCCCAGTCCTCGCGGTTCGGCGTGCGCTCGTCGGGCAGTTCGGCGAGGGCGTCCCGGATCGTGGCCAGGGGAATGCCGACGCGCTGGGCCGCCCGGACGAACGCGACCCGGCGCAGCGCGTCACGGGAGTACCGGCGCTGGTTGCCGCTGGTGCGGCTGCTGGTGATCAGGCCCTTGGACTCGTAGAAGTGCAGGGCCGAGACGGCGGCGCCGCTGCGCGCCGAGAGCTGGCCGACCGAGAGTTCGTGGAGTGTCTGCGGGATCTGGGGCACCCCTCAAACCTACTGCCATGTCGTTGACAGGAACGCGCCGCCCAACGATGCTGAGCAAGCGCTTGGACATCGCGCCGGACGGCGCGTCGAGCCGGAAGGCAGGAACCGGGAACATGGCAGAGCCGAGGATCTTCACGTCCGCGCAGGAGCTGCGGGACGGAGTGGGCGAGCAGCTGGGACACAGCGACTGGCTGGAGATCGAGCAGAAGAGGATCGACCAGTTCGCCGAGGCGACCGGCGATCACCAGTGGATCCACGTGGACCCGGAGCGGGCGAAGGACGGGCCGTTCGGCACGACCATCGCGCACGGCTATCTGACGCTGTCGCTGCTGCCCGCGCTGGTACCGCAGGTGATGCGGGTCGAGGGCATGAAGATGGGCATCAACTACGGGACCAACAAGGTCCGCTTCCCCTCGACGGTCCCGGCCGGCTCGCGGCTGCGGGCCAGCGCGGTGCTCCGGGAGGTCACGGAGGTGGGCGGCGGCGTACAGGTCACGGCGGTCGTCACCGTCGAGCGCGAGGGCGGCGAGAAGCCGGCCTGCGTCGCGGAATCGGTGTCCCGCTACTACTTCTGACCCGCCCGAAGGCGGCCTCGGGACACCTCGTCCGGGCCGCCGGAGCCAGGGCCTGTCGTCAGACTGCCGCCTGTCGGGCCCCGACCATCCGCAGGACGAGGCCGGCGTACAGCTCGCCGACCTCGTCGGGCGTACGGCTGCCCTGGGCGTTGAACCAGCGGGCCACGTCGATGCAGAGGGAGAGCACCGCCAGCGTGGTGCCGGGGACGTCGGGGACGTCGAACTCGCCGTCGCGCACCCCTTCCCCGATGATCCGGCGCACCACCGCGTCACTCCTGCGCCGCAGCGCGACGATCTCGGTGCGGTGCTCCTCGCCCAGCGCGTCGAGCTCGTACTGCACGACCCGGGCGGTGGTGTGGCGCTCCGCGTGCCAGCGGACGAAGGAGCGGACGGCTCCGGCGAGCCGTTCGGCGGCCGTGCCGTCCCGGTCCGCCTCGGTGTCGAGGACGTACAGCGCCCGCTCGTGACCGATCTTGCTGATCCGGTGGAGCAGCTCTTCCTTGGTCTTGAAGTGGATGTAGAGCGCGGCCGGGCTCATCCCGGCCCGGCCGGCGATGTCACGGGTGGTGGTCGCGTGGTACCCGCGCTCGGCGAAGGCTTCCACGGCGGCGACGAGGAGCCGCCTGGCCGCCTCGGGAGTGACCTCGCCCCACGGCGTGTCCTCGCCGCTCGTCTCCTCCGCCGCACACATCGCCCAGGCCCCTCTCCGTCAACAGGACGAACACCATACCCCGAACCTGAGCAAGCGCTTAGGGAGTGTCCGGAGGAGAGGTCCGCGCCGACGGTGCGCGGTCAGAGCTTCTGGAACGGGTCGTGCTCGGCGAGGATCTTGTCCAGCCGGGCCTGGTCGACCCGGCTGTGGATCTGTCCGGCCTCCTGGCGGTCCCTGATCACCTTGGCGAGCGTGAAGCAGGACGTGACCAGGTAGAGCACGCCGATGGCGAGGAATCCGCGCACCCAGGCGTCGGCGTCGAGGAAGAAGATGCCGAAGGCGACCGCGCCGATGGCCACCATGAAGGAGGCCACGGCCTGGAGGTAGAAGGCGGCGGTGCTCTGCTGCTTGACCGATGTCGTGTCACTCATGGGTCCAGCTTCCGCCGGCGTGGCGCACGCCACATCCGCGTCCGTACTCAGGCCGGATCAGGCAGGTACTCAGACACCCGTACGAGAGCGACACCCGTACGCGTGCGGGCGGCCAGAGGACACGGACGCCGGTCAGAAGGCGGAGACCCCGGTGAGCGCCCGGCCGATGATGAGCTTCTGGATCTGGCTGGTGCCTTCGTAGAGCGTCATCACGCGGGCGTCCCGCAGCAGCTTGCCGACCGGGTACTCGTCGATGTAGCCGTAGCCGCCGAAGACCTGGAGGGCGTTGTTGGCGCAGCGGACGGCGGCCTCGGAGGCGTACAGCTTGGCCTTCGAGGCGGCGGTGGCGAAGTCCTGGCCCCGGTCGACCAGATCGGCCACCCGCCAGGTCAGCAGCCGGGCGGCGTCCACGTCCACGGCGATGTCGCTCAGCAGCTCCTGGACGAGCTGGTGGCGGGCGATGGCCTTGCCGAACTGCTCGCGCTCACCGGCGTAGCGCACGGCCGCGTCCAGGGCGGCCTGGGCGATGCCGACACAGCCCGCCGCGACCGACATGCGCCCCTTGGCGAGGGCGGACATGGCGATGGAGAAGCCCTTGCCCTCG
Source organism: Streptomyces sp. YPW6 (assembly GCF_018866325.1). Classification (NCBI taxonomy): domain Bacteria; kingdom Bacillati; phylum Actinomycetota; class Actinomycetes; order Kitasatosporales; family Streptomycetaceae; genus Streptomyces; species Streptomyces sp. YPW6. The sequence goes on along the minus strand of NZ_CP076457.1, from coordinate 6,463,988 downwards.
GGGCCGAGGAGGCAGGATGCCGGTATCCGGACGTCCTGGAGGGCCAGTTCGGCGGTGGCCTGGCCGCGCAGGCCCAGCTTGCCGTGGACGGTGCGCCGGGTGAGTCCGGGGGTGTCGGCGGGGACGAGGAAGGCGGAGACGCCGCGGTGGCCGGGGGCGTCGCCCGTCCGCGCGAAGAGCAGGACGACATCGGCCCAGGTGCCGTTGGTGATGAACATCTTGGTGCCGTTGATGACGTAGTCACCGCCGTCGCAGACGGCCCTGGTGACGAGGTTCCCGGCATCGGAGCCGGTACCGGGCTCGGTGAGGCCGAAGCAGCCGATCGCCTCGCCCGCCGTCAGCGCGGGAAGCCAGGCGCGCTTCTGCTCCTCGCTCCCCCAGGACGCGATCGTCTTGGCGACGAGGCCGAGCGACACCGAGACGATGCCGCGCACCGAGGAGTCGCCGCGCCCCAGCTCCTCGGTGACCAGGCAGTAGGACAGGTGGTCGCCGCCGGAGCCGCCGTACTCCTCGGGGACCGTCAGCCCGAGGAAGCCGAGGCCGCCGAGCTTCTTCACGATCGACCTGTCGACACTCTCGGCCCGGTCCCACGCGACGACGTGCGGGGCGACCTCCCGGGCGACGAAGTCCTCGGCCAGTTTCCGGACGGCTTCCTGCTCCACGCTGAGCGCCAGGTCCATCGTGCGCCACCCCGCTTCCGACGATCGCTTAATTAGCACTGCTAGTTTCTGGTTCGCAGGGCCTACTATGAGCCGCATGGCCCGACCGCGCAAGCCCCTCCTCAGCAGAGACCGCATCGTCGAAGCGGCGAGCGCGCTCGTGGACGCCGAGGGCCTCGACGCCGTCTCCACCCGTCGCCTGGCGGCCGTCCTGGGGGTGAGCGGCCCCTCGCTCTACAACCACTTCCGCAACAAGGAGGAGATCCTCGACGCCGTCGCCGACGCGGTCTCCGCCCAGGTCGACCTGTCGATGTTCGAGGAGGCGGATCCGCGCGACTGGCGGGAGGCCCTGCACGACTGGGCGCTGTCCTACCGGGCGGCCCTCGCCGCGCATCCGCACATCGTCCCGGTCCTCGCCCGGGGCCCCGGACGCCGCCCGGTGGGGCTGCGGGTGGCCGACGCGGTGTTCGGGGCGATGGTCGGGGCGGGCTGGCCGCCCGCGCAGGCGACCCGGATCGGGGCGCTGATGCGGTACTTCATCACCGGTTCGGCGCTGGGCTCCTTCGCCGGGGGCTTCGTCGACGACGAGACCGCCTACGACCCCGCCGACTACCCGCACCTCGGCCAGGCCCACCTGCTGGCCGACCACCGCCGCCAGGTCGACGAAGGGGCCTTCGAGACGGGGCTGCGGGCGCTGCTGGAGGGGCTGGCGATCCAGTACGAGCAGTACACGCGTCCGGCGTCCGGCGACGCGGCGACGGTCCGGGCGGCGCAGGACCGACCGTGACGCACGCCGGGCGGAGCACCCGCTCGGGGACGGAACCGGCGCCCGGACCGGTCTGCGCCACCGCTTTCCGGACACGGCCGGGGCGCCCCGTACCACCGTTCCGGTTCCGCCCTCGCACGCCGGACACGCTGCCACGGCGCGCCGGTTGACGGGGACCGGCCCTTCGGTGGGGAGCGAAACGTTTCGGCCTTACGGTCGTGGCCATGACGACGAACCCGGCCCCCCTCTCCGTCTCCCCGCCGGCCCACCGCCGGCGGGCCGGCGCCGCCGCCTGCACCACGGTCGTGCTGTGGGCCTCCGCCTTCGTCTCCATCCGCAGCGCGGGCGAGGCCTACTCCCCCGGCGCGCTGGCCCTGGGCCGGCTGCTGGCGGGCACGCTCGCGCTCGGGACGATCCTGGCCGTCCGCCGGGAAGGGCTCCCGGGGCGCGGAGCCTGGCCCGGGATCATCACCTCGGGGGTGCTGTGGTTCGGGCTGTACATGGTCGCCCTGAACTGGGGCGAGCAGGAGGTCGACGCCGGAACGGCCGCGATGCTCGTGAACATCGGGCCCATCCTGATCGCCCTGCTCGGTGCCCGGATGCTCGGCGAAGGGCTGCCGCGCCGGCTGCTGCTGGGGATGGGCGTCTCGTTCGCGGGTGCGGTCGTGGTGGGGCTCGCGATGTCCGGGGACGGCGGCTCCTCCGTCCTGGGCGTGGTGCTGTGCCTGCTGGCCGCCGTGGCGTACGCGGCGGGCGTGGTGAGCCAGAAGCCGGCCCTCGCGCACGGTTCCTCGCTCCAGATCAACACCTTCGGCTGCCTGACCGGGGCCGTCGCCTGTCTGCCGTTCACCGGGGTGCTGGTCTCCGAGGCCGCCGACGCCCCGCTGTCCGCCACCCTGAACATGGTCTACCTGGGCGTCTTCCCGACCGCGCTCGCCTTCACCACCTGGGGCTACGCGCTGGCCCGGACCACCGCGGGGAGGATGGGCGCGACCACGTACGCGGTCCCGGCGCTCGTCGTGGGGATGGCATGGGTGCTGCTGGACGAGGTGCCGACCCCGCTCGGCATCGTCGGCGGGGTGCTGTGCCTGGCCGGGGTGGCGGTCTCCCGGAGCCGTCAGCAGACTGGGCCCACACGCGGAAATCCGGCCCGGCCGGTGGAGGGATCCCGTCATGACGAGGAGTGCCAAGCGGAGCGGACGTAGCGGGAACGGGGCGGCCCGGGACGAGCCCGCCGCCCCCGAGGAGCACGGCCCCGGAGCGGGCGCCCCCGGGGGCCGTGACGCCCCCGGGGCGGCCGCGCCCGGGAGTCCGGACGGACCGGGGAGGGACGCGCGGGCGGCGCGTCACGGCGGGGCGTATCTGGACGGGTTCGGCGTGGTCGACAGCGGGGACGACGATCCGGTCCTCCTGACGCCGGAGGGCCACGCCCGGGACGCCTGGCGCGAGGACTACCCGTACGACCGCAAGCTGCGCCGCCGTGACTACGACAAGGCCAAACGGGCGCTCCAGATCGAGCTGCTGAAGCTCCAGCACTGGGTGAAGGAGCGCGACGAGCGGCTGGTGATCCTCTTCGAGGGCCGGGACGCGGCCGGCAAGGGCGGCACGATCAAGCGGTTCACCGAGCATCTCAATCCGCGTGGGGCACGCGTGGTGGCGCTGGAGAAGCCGACCGAGCGCGAGCGCACCCAGTGGTACTTCCAGCGGTACGTGGCGCATCTGCCGAGCGCCGGGGAGATCGTCCTCTTCGACCGCTCCTGGTACAACCGGGCGGGCGTGGAACGGGTGATGGGGTTCTGCACGACCCGCGAGTACCTGGAGTTCATGCACCAGGCGCCCGGGTTCGAGCGGATGCTCGCCCGGGACGGCATCCACCTGGTGAAGTTCTGGTTCTCCGTCTCCCGCAACGAGCAGCGCAACCGGTTCATGATCCGGCAGATCGACCCCGTACGGCGGTGGAAGCTGAGCCCCGTCGACCTGGCCTCGCTCGACAAGTGGGACGAGTACACGGAGGCGAAGGAGCTGATGCTCTTCCACACCGACACGGCCGACGCGCCCTGGACGGTGGTGAAGAGCAACGACAAGAAGCGGGCCCGGCTGGAGGCGATGCGGCATGTGCTGGACCGCTTCGACTACCCCGGCAAGGACCCGGAAGTGGTGGGGAGGCCGGACCCGCTGATCGTGGGCCCGGCCTCCCGGCTGTTCGAGGAGGGTGAGACGGAGGCCCGGCTGCTGGGGCCGGTCGCCTCGCCCTCCCGGACGACCAAGCGTTAGAACACGACGAGCGCCCGGCCGCCCTTGCCCGCGATCATGTTGTCGAAGGCGGCGGGGATGCCCTCCAGGCCGATGTGCTCGGTGACCATCGTCGAGAGGTCGAACCGGCCCGCGCGGATGTGGTCGGCGAGCACGGGCAGGTCACGGGCCGGATCGCTGTTGCCGTAGACGCAGCCGGTCAGGGACCGGCCCCAGTGGAAGATCTCCAGGGCGTTGAAGGTGACTTCCTGGTCCTTGCCGCCGATCCCGACGACCGTGGTGCGGCCGCCGCGCCGGGTGGACTCCCAGGCGGCCCGGATGGTCGCGGGCCGGCCGACGCACTCCACCGCGACGTCCGCGCCCTGGCCGCCGGTGAGCTTGCGGATCTCGCGCGGGGTGGTGGCGGAGGCGATGACGTAGTCGGTGGCGCCCGCCCGCCGGGCCAGCTCCTCCTTCGCCGGGGAGACGTCGACCGCGATGACCTTGGACGCTCCCGCGATCCGGGCGGCCTGGAGCACGGCGAGACCGACGCCGCCGATCCCGAGGACGACGACGCTCTCGCCCTCGCGGACCCGGGCGCTGTGGTGGACCGCCCCGTAGCCGGTCAGGACCGCGCAGCCGAGGAGGGCGGCGTCCGTGAGCGGGATGCCGTCGGGGGCGGGGAGGACGCAGTTCGCGGCGACGACGGTCTCCTGGGCGAAGGCCGCGACGTTGAGGCCGGGGTGGAGGCCGGTGCCGTCCGCCGTACGGGCGTGGAGCCGGGAGACTCCCTTGAGGGCGTCGGCGCAGAGCCACACCTCGCCGATTCCGCAGTGGAAGCAGACGCCGCAGGAGGGGGCCCAGTTGAGGACGACGCCGTCGCCCGGCGCGACGTGCGTGACACCTTCGCCGACGGCCAGGACGGTACCCGCTCCCTCGTGGCCGAGGACGGCCGGAACGGGGACGCGCATGGTGCCGTTGGACAGGGACAGGTCGGAGTGGCAGACCCCGGCGGCGGCGAGGGCGACACGCACCTGACCGGGGCCGGGCTCCGGCAGGACGATGTCGGTGATCTCCAGCGGAGCTCCGACGGCGGGCAGTACGGCGGCGCGGACCACGAACAGGCTCCTTGTACGGGATGGGGTGCGGGGGGTCAGAACTGGAGCGACTTGGTCTGGAGGTACTCCGCCAGACCGTGCGGGCCCAGCTCGCGGCCGACTCCCGACTGCTTGTAACCGCCGAACGGGGCCAGCGGGTTGAACCGTCCGCCGTTGATGTCGACCTGTCCGGTGTCCATCCGGCGGGCGAAGGCCACCGCCTCCTCGTCGTCGGCGGCCCACACGGCCCCGGCGAGTCCGTACACGGTGCCGTTGGCGATCCGGAGCGCGTCGTCCACGTCCTCGTACCGCAGGATCGAGACGACCGGGCCGAAGATCTCCTCCTGGGCGATCGTCATGTCCGGGGTGACATCGGCGAAGACGGTCGGGCTGACGTAGTAGCCGGTCTCCAGGGGCGCGTCCGGGCCGCCGGCGATCAGCCGGGCCCCTTCCTCGACGCCCCGGGCGATGTAACCGCGCACCCGGTCCTGCTGCTTGGCGTTGACGAGCGGACCGACCCGCTCCCCGACCACGTACTTGGTGACGGCGTTCGCCGCCAGCTCCACGGCCTCGTCGTACCGTTCGGCGTCCACCAGCATCCGGGTCCAGGCGCTGCACGTCTGGCCGGAGTTGGTCATCACGTTGGCGATGCCGACGTTGACCGCCTTGGCGAGGTCCGCGCCGGGCAGGATCACATTGGCGGACTTGCCGCCCAGCTCCAGGGCGACGCGCTTGACCGCGGCGCCGGCGGTGGCGCCGATCTGCCTGCCGACGGCGGTGGAGCCGGTGAACGAGACCAGATCGACGTCCTCGTGGGCGGCGAGCGCCTGGCCCGCGACCGGTCCGAGGCCGGTGACGAGGTTGAAGACCCCCGGCGGCAGACCGGCGGCCTCGGTGGCCTCGGCGAAGAGCTGGGCGGTGAGCGGGGTGTCCTCGGCGGGCTTGAGGACGACGGTGCAGCCCGCGGCGAGCGCGGGGGCGACCTTGGCGACGATCTGGTGGAGCGGGTAGTTCCAGGGGGTGATCGCACCGACCACGCCGACCGGCTCCAGCAGGACGGTGGAGTTGCCGATCCGTTCCTCGAAGGCGTGGCGGGCGGCCAGTTCGGCGTACGAGGCCGCCACCAGGACGGGCACGGCCGCGTGGACCATCTGCGACAGCGGCAGCGGTGCGCCCAGCTCCGCCGTGATCGTCTCCGCCATCACGTCCTTGCGGGCGGCCAGCGCGTCGGCCAGCGCGGTGAGCCGGGCGGCGCGCTCGGCGGGCGGTGTCGCGGCCCAGGCCGGGAAGGCGGCGCGCGCGGCGCGCACGGCCGCGTCGACGTCCTGTGCCGTCCCCGCCGGTACGTGGGCGATGACCTGCTCGTCCGCCGGATTCACGACCGCGATCGTGTCCCGGCCGACGGCGGGCCGCCACGCACCGTCGATGTACATCTGGTCATGGGCCTGCATGGCTGATTCCTCCCGGACGTGCTGTGCGGAGCGCCGAAGCCGTGCGGCGGGCGCGGGGCGCACGACGACCCGCCCAAACTAGCGCCGTTAGTTTTCCGGCGCCAGAGAGCCTTCCGAGACGCTGGTCACGCCGCCGCACCCGTGGCACCGGGGAGGCCGGGCCGCCGGCCGGCCTCGCGCCTCTCCTCGCCTCCTCGCCTCCTCGCCTCCTCGCCTCCTCGCCTCCTCGCCTCCTGCGAAGGTCTCCTCCCGGTCTACCCGGCTCCAGGGGCGGGCATCCGGCTTCCGGCTTCCGGCTTCCGGCTTCCGGCTTCCGGCTTCCGGCTTCCGGCTTCCGGCTTCCGGCTTCCGGCTTCCGGCTTCCGGCTTCCGGCTTCCGGGCGAGCCTTGCCGGAACGGCATGATCCCTTGCCCCCGCATCGGCAGACCGGACAAGACTGGGGCAGACCGGCGAGCCCGCACCCGCGTCGCCCTGACCGAGGAGGCACCATGACCGACACCCCCCGACCCCGCCCCCGGCGCCGGGACACCCCGCCGCCCCGGACCGGCCACAGCGAGGCGGAGGTGTTGCGCGGCTTCCTCGACTACCTGCGCACCTCGGTCGCCGCGAAGGTCGAGGGGGCGCCCGACCCGGAGGCCCGGACCGCCGGGGTTCCCTCGGGCACGAACCTGCTGGGCCTGCTCCACCATCTGACCTTCGTCGAGCGGGCCACCTTCCTCGGGGACCCCGTCACCGACTGGCCGTCGACGTTCCACGCCGCCCCCGAGGACGGCGTGGCCGAGGTCGTGGCCCGCTACCGGGAGACGGTCGCTGAGTCGAACGCCGTCCTGGACGCGTGCGGCGACCTCGGCGCGCCGCTGCCCCGGCCCCGGCCGGACAAGCCCTCCCCCAGCGTGCGCTGGGCCCTCGCCCACCTGATCGAGGAGACCGGGCGGCATGCCGGACACGCCGACATCCTCCGGGAGCTGATCGACGGTTCGACCGGTCGCTGACGGTCCCCTCGGCGGGCCGCGGCTCCGTGCGGACCTCGGTGCCGGGGCGCCACGGCCGGCCCCCGCCGGGCCCGGACCGCGGCCGGCCGGTCATCACATGATGCCGAACAGGATGCCCGACGCGAGCACCACGAGGGAGGTGAGGACCGCCCACTTGACGGTGAAGCGGGTGTGGTCGCCGAACTCGACCTTCGCCATGCCCACAAGGACGTACACGGCGGGCACGAGGGGCGAGGACATGTGCAGGGCCTGACCGGCCAGGGAGGCGCGGGCGATCTCCAGCGGGGAGACCCCGTGGGCCGCGCCCGCCTCGGCGAGGACGGGCAGGACGCCGAAGTAGAAGCCGTCGTTGGACATGAAGTAGGTGAGCGGCAGGCTGAGCAGGCCGGTGACGATCGCCATGTGCGGGCCCATCGCCTCGGGGACCGCGCCGACGACCCAGTCGGCCATGTGCTCGACCATGCCGGTCCCGGTGAGGACCCCGGTGAAGACGGCGGCGGCGAAGACCATGCCGGAGACGTTGAGCACGTTGTCGGCGTGCGCGGCGATCCGGGCCCGCTGGTCGGGCATGTGGGGGAAGTTGACCGTGAGCGCGAGGGCCGCGCCGAGGAGGAAGAGCACCGGGATCGGCATCAGTTCCAGGATCATCGCCGTCAGCAGGGCGGCGGTCAGTCCGGCGTTGAACCAGTAGAGCCCGGGGCGGAGGGTGGGCCGGTTCGGGTCGAGACCCTGGAACTCCTCGTCGTCCCCGTGCTGGTCCTCCGTACCGCCGGCAGGGGCGGGGGCCCCGGTTCCCGTACCGCCCGGGGAGGCGGCGGCGCCCTTGCGGAGGCGGTCCTTGCGGCCGGTGCCGCCCGTACCGCCGGTGCCGCCCGTACCGCCGATGCCGCCCGTACCGCCGATGCCGACGGGCACGGTCTCCTGCTCCGGCTCCCGGGCGGGCGCCTCGCCGAGGGTGAGCGTCCCCAGGCGCTTGCGCTCCCGGATGCCGAGTGCGTACGCGAGGACGAACACGGCGAGCAGGCCCATGGCCAGCGCCGGGATCATGGGGACGAAGATCTCGGAGGCGTCCAGTTTGAGGGCGGTGGCCGCGCGGGCGGTGGGGCCGCCCCAGGGCAGGGTGTTCATGACGCCGTTGGCGGTGGCCGCGACGCCGGTCATCACGACCAGGCTCATCTTCAGGCGTTTGTAGAGGGGGTACATCGCCGAGACGGTGATCATGAAGGTGGTGGAACCGTCGCCGTCCAGCGAGACGACCGCGGCGAGCACCGCCGTACCGACCACGATGCGCATCGGGTCGGCCTGGCAGAACCTCAGGATGCCCCGGACGATGGGGTCGAACAGGCCGACGTCGATCATCACGCCGAAGTAGACGATGGCGAACATGAGCATGGCGGCGGTCGGGGCGAGGTTGCCGACCCCTTCGATCACGTAGTCGCCGAGTCGGGCGCCCTGCCCGACGGCGACGCAGAAGAGTGCGGGGATCAGTACCAGCGCCGCGATCGGCGACATCTTCTTCGTCATGATCAGGACCAGGAAGGTCGCGATCATGGCGAAGCCGAGGATGGTCAGCATGGGGGCTACCTAACGTTCAACCGTGAACTCCCACCGGTCCCGGCGGTCGGTCCGGCTGACGTTAGGGGCCCTCCCGCAGCGTTAACAAGATGTTGACCCGTGAGCAATACGAGCAAAACCCCAGGTCAACGGGGTGACGCTAGGGGGCTGGGGTCACGGAGACCGGAATGGCGTTGAGGACCGCCGTGCCGGACAGCGGGTCAAGGAGCGTGCCGTCGAGCAGCTGGTTGACGTTCGCCCCGGGGTGGGCGGCGGCGACGGCCATCCGGGTGCCGGGGCGGCTGTGCCCCCAGCCGTGCGGGAGGCTCACCACGCCGGCGCGCACGGTGTCGGTGATCTCGGCGGGGGCCTCGATGCCGCCGCCGGACGACTCGATGCGTGCGGTGTCCCCGTCGGCCAGCCCGATGCGGGCCGCGTCGTCGGGGTGGATCTGGAGGGTGCAGACGTTGGATCCGCCGGTGAGCGAACCGACGTTGTGCATCCAGCTGTTGTTGGAGCGCAGATGGCGGCGGCCGACGAGGACGAGCGGGGCGGGCCGGCCGTCCAGCGCGCGGCGCAGGCGCGGCAGATCGGCGGCGATCGGCCCCGGGAGCAGTTCGACGCGGCCGGAGCGGGTGCGCAGGACCTCCGGGAGGCGGGATGTCAGCGGGCCGAGGTCGATGCCGTGCGGGTGGTCGAGGAGCCGCTGGAGCGTCAGCTTGTACGGGCCGAGGCGCAGCAGCAGGTCCAGTCGCCGTTCGGGGCCGCTCTCGCCGGTGAGTGGAGCGGCCGCCTCCGGTGGGGCCCCGGCCCGGGTGAGAGCGGTGTCGAGGGCCAGGTCGTCGACGGCAGAGGGCGGCGCGCCGTGCATGCCGCTCACCGCGAGGATCAGCCGGGCGTGGATCTCGCTCTCGTCCATCCGATCCTCCTCCAGGGGGACCGCGGCGCGGGTGTAGCGGACCTGGTTGTGCACGGCGAAGTTGTTGAACGCGAAGTCGAAGTGGGCGCTCTGGGAGGGCGGCGGAGGAGGCAGGACGACGTCGGCGTGGCGGGAGGTCTCGTTGAGATACGGGTCGACGCTGACCATGAAGTCGAGTCCGTCGGCGAGGGCCGCGTCGAGCCGGTCGCCGTCGGGCGCGGAGAGTACGGGGTTGGCCGCGATGACCACCAGGGCCCGGATGCGGTCCGCGCCCGGGGTGTCGATCTCCTCGGCGAGGGCGGCGATGGGCAGTTCGCCCTTGGCCTCGGGGTGCCCGGAGACCCGGCTCGACCAGCGGCCGAGCGCGAAGCCCTTGCCGGGGACGGGGTTGCCCTCGCCGGTGGCGGGGCTGCGGGTCCCGGAGGCGGCGTTACGGGTGCCGGATCCGGTGACGCGCGGGGCGCGGGCGGTGGCGGAGAGGGGGAAGAGCGCACCGCCGGGCCGGTCGAGGTTACCGGTGAGGATGTTGAGGATGTCCACCAGCCAGCTCGCCAGGGTGCCGTGCTCGACGGTGCAGCTGCCGATGCGCCCGTAGACGGCGGCGGTGGGGGCGGCGGCGAGTTCGCGGGCGATGGCGATGATGGTGTCCGCGTCCACGTCGCACGCGGCGGCGACCGCGTCCGGGGTGAAGTCCGCCAGGGCGGCCGCGAGTTCGTCGAGGCCCTCCAGGTGCCCGGCGAGCGGCCCGGGGTCGGCGAGCTTCTCCTCGATGAGGGTGTGCGCGAGCGCGGCCAGCAGCAGGGCGTCCGCGCCGGGCCGGATCGCGACGTGCCGGTCGGCGAGGCGGGCGGTGCGGGTGCGGCGCGGGTCGATGACGGTGAGGGTGCCGCCGCGTCGGCGCAGGGCCTTGAGCCGTCCGGGGAAATCGGGGGCGGTGCAGAGGCTGCCGTTGGACTCCAGCGGGTTGGCGCCGATCAGGAGGAGATGACCGGTCCGGTCGAGATCCGGTACGGGAATGGCGTTCGGGTCACCGAAGAGGAGGCCGCTGGAGACGTGCTTGGGCATCTGGTCCAGGGTGCTGGCGGTGAACACGTTGCGGGTGCGCAGGGCCCCGAGCAGCAGTGGCGGGTAGAGGAATCCCGCCATCGTGTGCACGTTGGGATTGCCGAGGACCACGCCGACGGCCTGCGGCCCGTGGGCCTTCACCAGGTCCGGTATCCGCGCGGCGATGAGGTCGAACGCCTCGCTCCAGGTCGCCTCGCGCAACTCCCCTTCCTCGCCGCGCACGAGGGGGGCGCGCAGCCGGTCGGGGTCGGCGTCGAGCCCGCCGAAGGAGGCCCCCTTGGGACAGATGAAGCCCCGGCTGAAGATGTCGTCGCGATCGCCGCGCGCCCCGGTGACCGTGGTCCCCTCGATGGTGAGGGTGAGGCCGCAGGTGGCCTCGCAGAGGGGGCAGATACGCGGTGCGGTACGGGAGTCGTCGGACATGGGCCCTCCCCGGGGCGGCTGCGGTGACGGCACGCGGACATGGGCCGGGCGGGGATGCGGGAGCCCCGGAGGTCCTGGCACGGGCGAGCATACCGACCAGTACGCACGGCGGGGAGGTGTCGCACGGAGAACACGGCGGACGGGCCGCACCAAGGCCGGACGAGCCTCGGGGACGGACGCCCCGCAGGGCGGACGGGTGACCGCGCACGAGAGCCGGAGGGGCCTACGAGCAGGGCGGCCCCGAGACGGGCGGCTCAGTCCAGCGTCTGCGCGAGATAGGCCCTGACCAGGGTCCGGGTCTCGGCGACGATGGCCGCGTCCCCCGAGGGGTCCGTACGGAAGGCGAGTTGCAGCAGCGCGTCCGCGGCCTCGACGCTCACCAGGATCACCCGGGACAGCCCCTCGTCGGGCCGGCGGCCGAGGTGCCCGGCGAGCAGGACGGCGAGCCGGTCCGCCAGACGCTGGTTGGCGTCGTCCGCCGCCCCCTCGGCGGGCAACGGCGGCCCGAAGTCGACGAGCGCGAACCCGGGGACGCTCCGCTTCATCGCCAGGTACTCGTCGAGCACCGCGTCGATCGCGGCACGCCAGTCGGCGGCGGGAAGGTCCGCCAGCCGGGCGGCGATCCGGTCGGCGTAGGTGTCCAGGTTGCGCAGCGCGAGGGCGTCGACGAGTGCGCGTTTGTTGGAGAAGAACCGGTAGACGGAGCCGATCGGCACCTCGGCGCGCTCGGCGACGGCCCGGGTGGTGAGCTGCTCGTAGCCGGTCTCGTCGAGGAGGCCGGCGCAGGAGTCGAGTATCCGGGCCAGCCGGTCGGCGCTGCGCTGCTGCACGGGGGCGCGGCGGAGGTTCGGATTGACATGGGGCTGAGGAGGCACGGGCCCATGATGCCGTGCCCCGCGCAGGTCCCGGACACCGGAGGCAGCCGGGCCGGACCTCGGTGACAGCGGGGCGGGCACCGGAAACAGGGGGCCGGACCTCGGAGACGGCAGCGCGGGCACCGGAATCAGCGGACCGGACGCCGGAGACGGCAGCGCGGACACCGGGGGCACCGGAGGCGGCAGGGGTGACACCGCAGCCCACCGGCACCGAATGGCGCGATGTTTGCCGTTGACGCACCCCCCTCCTATTCCTACGGTAGTGCATAGGATTCGTCGTCCGGCGGATCCCACAGCTTTCTTGGGCACCGGGAGTGCGGGATGAGCGCGATCGACCAGGCGAGGAAGACGGCCGAGGGGCTGGCGTACTCCTCCGGCTTCGGCAACGAGCACAGCTCGGAGGCGGTGCCGGGGGCGCTCCCGCACGGGCGCAACTCCCCCCAGCGCGCCCCCCTCGGGCTGTACGCGGAGCAGCTGAGCGGCTCCGCGTTCACCGAACCGCGCGCGGACAACCGCCGTTCCTGGCTCTACCGGATCCGCCCCTCGGCCGCCCACCCGGCGTTCACCCGTATCGACAACGGCGCCCTGCGCTCGGCTCCGTTCACCGAGACCGTGCCGGACCCGAACCGGCTCCGCTGGAACCCGCTGCCCGACCCCGCGCCCGGCACGGACTTCCTGAGCGGACTGTGGACGCTCGGCGGCAACGGCGACGCCGCACAGCGCGCCGGGATGGCGATCCACCTCTACCACGCCGACTCCTCGATGACGGACCGCGTGTTCAGCGACTCCGACGGCGAGCTGCTCATCGTCCCGGAGCGCGGCGGGCTGCTGCTCCGCACCGAGCTGGGCCTGCTGCGCGCCGAGCCGGGCCACATCGCACTGATCCCGCGCGGGGTCCGCTTCCGGGTGGAACTGCTGGAGGAGACCGCGCGCGGCTACGTCTGCGAGAACTACGGCCGCCCGTTCGCGCTGCCCGACCTCGGCCCGATCGGCGCCAACGGCCTGGCGAACGCCCGGGACTTCCTCGCCCCCGTCGCCGCGTACGAGGACCACGAGGGCCCGGTGGAGGTGGTCAACAAGTTCTGCGGGAACCTCTGGTCGGCGACGTACGACCACTCGCCGCTCGACGTGGTCGCCTGGCACGGCAACCACACCCCGTACGTCTACGACCTGCGCCGGTTCAACGTGATCGGCACGATCAGCTACGACCACCCCGACCCCTCGATCTTCACGGTGCTGACCTCGCCGTCCGACACCCCGGGGCTGGCCGGTGTGGACTTCGTCGTCTTCGCCCCGCGCTGGCTGGTCGGCGAGGACACCTTCCGCCCGCCGTACTTCCACCGCAACGTGATGAGCGAGTACATGGGTCTGATCGACGGGGCGTACGACGCGAAGGCCGACGGCTTCGTCCCCGGCGGCGGCTCCCTCCACAACATGATGTCGGCGCACGGGCCGGACCGGGAGACCTTCGACCGGGCGAGCGCGGCGGAGCTGAAGCCCCAGAAGGTCGACGACGGTCTGGCGTTCATGTTCGAGACCCGCTGGCCGGTCACGGCTACGGAACAGGCGGCCTCCGCCGGTCATCTGCAGCGCGGTTACGACGACGTGTGGCAGGGTCTGACCCGCGACTTCCGGCCGTAGCCGACGGCGCGAAGGGCCCGGACAGCCGGGACGGGACGGGACGGGGACGACATGACCGAGAGCCAGGAGCGGGCCGGGGCGGACAGCGGTGCGCAGCAGCCGGGCCCGCAGGCCGCCTTCGCCCCCGACTCCCTCGTGCTGAACCGGAAGCTGCCGCTCTGGTACCAGGTCTCCCAGTCCCTGCGGGCCTCCATACTGGGCCGCCCGCAGGACGCCTCCGCCCGGCTGCCGACGGAGGAACAGCTCGCCGCGCACTACGAGGTCAGCGTGCTCACGATGCGCCAGGCGCTCAAGGAGCTGGAGGCGGAGGGGCTGATCAGCCGGCACCGGCGGCGCGGCACGTTCATCGAGCCGCGTGCCCGGCGGGTCTCCCCGGTCCGGCTGCTCGGTTCGGTCGACGCGATCGTGGCCCAGCAGTCCGGCGAGGCGACGACGGTGCTCGGCCACGGCCCGGTCCCGCTCCCCGGCGACCTCGCGGAGTACTTCCCCGACTGCGACGAGGTGACCTGCTACCGGCGGCTGCGTCGCGACGGCGGGAGCGACGAGCCCACCAACTGGGCGGAGAACGCGGTGCGCCCCGACATCGCCGCCCGGATCGACGTGGCCGACCTCGAACGCTGGCCGATGACGAAGGTCCTGCGCGACGTGGTCGGGGTCAGGATCTCCCGGATCACGGACACGGTGGAGGCCCGGCTGGCCGACCCCGTCACCGCCGAACTGCTCCAGGTCCCGCTGCTCAGCCCGATCCTCCACTACACGGGCGTGACGTACGACGAGGAGGGACGCGTGGCGGACGTGGCCCGGATCCGCTACCGGGGCGACCGGTTCTCCTTCTCCGTGACGGTGGAGGCCCACTGACTCCGCCCCGGGGGATCACCGCCCGCCGTTACGATGCCAAGGGCCACGGCGGTCCGGCCACGGCCGACGGGCCACCGGGCGGGGTCACCGCGGCCAGGTCACGGCGGACAGGTCACACCGGACAGGGGAGGGACGACTCGGTGGCAGCGCGCAGGACGGCGGCGGCCGGATCCGGCGGGGGCGCGGAGTCCTCGCCGCACGACGCGTTCGTCCCCCTGGACGAGCTGATGCCGTGGTCGGTACGGCCGCTGAGAACCGGCCGCGCCTGGGTGAGCGGCCCCGACCCCGTGGCGCTCCGGACCCGCTGGGAACGGCTGGCCGGCGCCGACGCCGCCGAGCAGGAACGGCTGTTCGCGCCCACCCGTTCCCGTACGCCGCACACCCCGGTCGCGGCCCTGCCCGGCCGGCCGGCCGGTACGGCCCGCTTCGCCCGGGACCCGGGTCCCTGCCCCGACCCCGTACGGATCCTGCACGGCCCCTACGACGAACAGTGGCTGCTCCCCGACCACCGGCTGATCGACGCGGCCCGTCCGGAGCTGTGGCGGGTCGCCGACGGGCAGCAGCTCTTCGCGGTCGAACACAGCTGCGCACCCGAGGACGCCGGGCCCGCCCTGTCCGTGACCGCTCTGCTGCCCGACGGGCATTCCCCCGCCGGGCGGCCCGGCCGGATCAGACCGCTCCACCGCAGACCCGGCGGCACGGAGCCCAACCTCGCGCCGGGGCTGCTGGAGCTGCTGCGCGGGCGGCTCGGCGGCAACGGCGGCGCGGAGCCGGACGCGTTCACCCCGGAAACGGTGCTGGCCTGGGTCCTGGCCGCCGCCCGGCCCTCCCCCACCGGCGCTCTGGTCCCGTTGCCGGCCGACGCGGAGGTGTGGTCGGCGGGGGTGGCGCTCGGCCGGGAACTGCTGCGGCTCCAGTCGCGCGGGGCCCGGGGCGGGGAGCGGCCCCGGCTGCCGGGCGGGCGCAGGCCCTATGTGCGGGCGGCGCTTCCCGCTCGCCCCGCGGAGCTGTCCTACGACGCCGAGGAGGAGGCACTGATCGTCGGCGCCGGCCGGATCTCGCCGGTGCCGGCGGCAGCCTGGGAGTTCACGGTGGGCGGGGTGCGGGTGCTGGAGCTCTGGTTCGGCCGCCGGGCGGCGGCAGCGGCGGGCCGGGGGCCGGACGGTGCGGTGGCGGACGGCCTCGATGCGGTCGGGGCGCGCGGCTGGCCCCGGGAGTGGACCTCGGAGCTGCTCGAACTCATCACCGTACTCGCGCTGCTGGACGGTACGACCGGTCCCCGCGAGGAGTTGCGGGCCGCTCTGGACGCGGGCCCGCTGATCGGTCCGGGCGAGCTGCGGGCGGCGGGCGTGCTGCCCGTCCCGCCCTCGGCCCGTCGCCCCGCATCGGTGCTCGGGCACCAGGAGGAGGGCCCGGAGGGCCAGTTCGCCCTGCTGTGACGGGGCCCCCGGGAGGCGGGTTCGCGTATCCCGGAGCCCGTCGTGGCGGAGGGATCGGGGCGGAGGGTGGCGAAAGTCCCGGTCAGCGGGTATGCACGGGGGCATGAACACCTTGCCCCTCCCCCTCGACGGCATCACGGTGGTGGCCGTCGAGCAGGCGGTCGCCGCCCCCTTCGCCACCCGGCAGCTCGCCGACCTCGGAGCCCGGGTCATCAAGGTGGAGCGCCCGGACGGCGGTGACTTCGCGCGCGGCTACGACACGGCGGCGCGCGGTCTCGCCTCGCACTTCGTCTGGTGCAACCGCGGCAAGGAGTCCCTCGCCGTCGATCTCAAGGACCCGCGCGGCCTCGCGGTGGTCCGTGAACTCGTCGCCGAGGCCGATGTGTTCGTCCAGAACCTGGCCCAGGGGGCGGCAGCCCGCCTCGGGCTCGACGCCGCCTCGCTCTGCGCCGCGCATCCGCGGCTCGTGGCCGTCGACATCTCGGGGTACGGGGCGGAGGGGCCGTACGCCCACAAGCGGGCCTACGACATGCTCGTGCAGTGCGAGGCCGGGCTCGTCTCGGTGACGGGGACGGCGGAGCAGCCGGTGAAGGCGGGGGTTCCGGCGGCCGACATCGCGGCGGCCATGTACGCGTTCTCCGGGGTCCTCGCGGCGCTGCTGCGGCGGGCCACCACGGGGCGGGGCGGACCGGTGGAGGTCTCCATGCTGGACGCGCTGGCCGAGTGGATGGGCCACCCGCTGCACCAGGGGATGCACGGTGCCGCGCCCCCGCCGCGTACGGGACTCGCGCACTCGGTGATCGCCCCGTACGACGCCTTCGCCACGGCCGACGGGGAGCAGGTGCTGCTCTCCGTGCAGAACGACCGGGAGTGGCGACGGCTGGCGGAGCAGGTGCTGGGGCGGCCCGAGCTGGCCGAGGACCCGGACTTCGCGACGAACGCGGCACGGACCGCGAACCGGGAGCGGACCGACGACGCGGTGGGCCGGGCACTGGCGGGCCTGACGGGCGAGGAGGCGCTGGCCGGCCTGGAGGCGGCGGGTATCGCCTGCGCCCGGCTGAACACGGTGGCCGATGTGGCGGCACATCCGCAGCTCGCGGCCCGGGACCGGTGGCGGGAAGTGGGTTCACCGGTGGGGCCGTTGCGGGCGCTGCTGCCGCCGATCACGCTGCCGGGCGGGGAGAATCCACGGATGGGTGCCGTACCGGCGCTGGGCGAGCACACCGACGCGCTGCTGCGAGCCCTGGGGATGACGGACGAGCAGACGTCGGTACTGCGCCGGGACGGAGTGATCGCCTGAGCGGGTCCGCCCCGAGCGGCGGGCCGGTCCGGGGCGGGCGAGCCGGGCCGTGGGTCAGCGGCGGCTGCCGAAGAGCGAGCGCCGCAGCCGCCGCAGCGGGGCGAAGAGCGACACGCGGGCACTCCTGCTCCGGCGGGTGTGCCCTGCATCACGCGAGGTCAGCTCGCGCATCAGCAACGTCGCTTCGGCCGCCTCGCGCTGCGGGACGACGGGGCCGCCGAGCACCGCGAGATGGCGGTCGAGGCGCGTACTGGTCGCACCGCTCCCGCATGTGATGGCAGGCACACGCGGCCTGCTTCGCACCGTTATCTGTTCCATGTCACTCCCCACCCGTACGAGGGCACCCGGTCCGGGCAGGTTAACCCTATCGTCCCGCGGTGACACCCGTGTATCCCGGCCACACGATTGCGCACACATATACGGAGGTTGACGGCCCGTTACCGAATTGGCGCGACCTCAGGGCGACTTGGGGCGGTTCGACAGGTTTGCCCCGTGGGGCGCGGCCGTTCAGCCCCGAAGCGGGAGACCTCGACGGGCGAGGACTCCCGCACGAGGCGGTCCGGCAGGGGAGCCCGCCCGCCGGGGAGATGGGGGAACGCCCCGGCGGGAGAGCGAGGGAACGCGCCTGTCAGAGAGCGGACCTGAAGACCGGGAGATAGCCTCCCGACTGCCCGGCGGCGGTGGGGTGGTAGGACTCGCCGATATTGAGCCAGTTCACGCTGTGCAGCCAGGAGTTGCCGGAGCAGATCTCGTGCCCGGTGAAGGTCGTCCTGACGTCACCGAAGGTGAAGCCGTGGTCCGCCGCGCGCTTGGCGGTGGCCGCGTTGAGGTGGTCGGACGCACCGTTGATGGCGGCGCGCTCCTTCTCGCTCAGACCGACGATGCACCCGCCGCCGAGCTGGTAGAAGCGGGGGTATCCGAGGACGACGACCTGCGCGGAGGGCGCCTTGGAGCGGATGGCCGAGTACACGGAGTCGAGCCTGCCCGGGAGGGTGGAGTCGACATAGGCACGGGCGGTGGCGATCCGGTTGAGGCAGGTGGCCTCGGACTGGAGGACACAGGTCGTCATGACGTCGGCGAATCCGGCGTCGTTGCCGCCGATGGAGATCGAGACGAGGTCGGTCGAGGCGTTCAGCTTGCCGAGCTGACTGCCCGTGACGTCGTTGGTCCGGGCACCGGAGCAGGCCGCGAAGGCGAAGGACGAGGGGGAGTTGGCGGCCGCCCAGAGGGCGGGGTAGGCGCGGCTGCTGCGCTTGCAGCTGGAGCCGTCGTAGCTGCCGGCTCCGACACCGGAGGAGTACGAGTCACCGAGGGCGACGTAGTCGACGGCCGCGGTGGACGCGTCGGCGTTCGCGACCCCCGCACCGGTCAGGGCGAGTGCGGCACCGAGCAGGAGAGAGGACGAGAACGCCACGAGTCTGGACAATTTCATGGGACCTCCTTGAGCAGGGGGTATCTGCCTACTCCGTAGTAGCAGCACCCTCGCCCGACCGGAAGTGTTCATGCCAAAAATGAGGCGGAGTGCTTCCGTCCGCCCCCGGCGGTTCAACAGGCGCTCACCGTCGCTCCGCTGTCGCTCCGTCGGGTGTCGCGCGGTCGGGCGTCGCTCTGTCGGGACCCACCGGGTGTCGCGGCCGTGGGGTGTCGCCCGGTCAGCTGTTGTCCGGGGAGCTCTTGTGCGGGCCGTTGCTGTGCGGGCAGTTGTCGCACCGTCGGGTGTCGCTCGGTCAGCTGTCGCGCCGTCGGCTTGCGCCGTCGCCGGCCGGCCCTCCGCCGGCTGCCGGTGCGAGCGCGCCCGGCCCGCGCCGGGAAACCGGGTGCGCGGGGCTCCCCCGTGCCGGATCATGAACGCCATGCCCGACTCCCCCGCATCCGCTCTGCCGATCCGGCTCACCGTCGACGACAGCGACTCCCCTTCCGACGTCGTCGACGCGCTCTTCCTCGGCCGCTTCACGACGGGCGAGCAGCCCCACTCCCACAGCTCCTCCCTCGACCGGATCAAGGCCGGGGCGACGCTGCTGCCGCCGGACGCCCGCGTGCTGCGGACCACCCGCGACGGCACCCGCAGCTCGGTGCTGGCGGAGGGCGAGGGCTGGACCCTGCTGGCCTCCCGCTGGAACCGGGGCGCGGACGTCACCGTGACCGCGACCAGCGCGGAGCTGGCGGAGAAGGTGCTCGGCCAGGCCACGGACGGGGCGCGGGACGAACCGGAGCCCCAGCCCGACAACGTGACGATGGGCTTCTGGTACGTCTCGCCGACCCGTGGCCCGCACCGCACCACCCGCCGGATCGCCGCCGGGAGCTGGGACGAGGTCCGCCCCAACTACACCGCCCCGGTGGCCGATGCCCTGGACCGGCTGATGAAGGTCACACCGGACGACATCGCGGGACGGCTGCTCCTGCTGCACGGCCCGCCCGGCACCGGAAAGACGTCCGCGCTGCGTACCCTGGCCCGTTCCTGGCGCGAATGGTGCCAGGTCGACTGTGTGCTGGACCCCGAGCGTCTCTTCAGCGACGTCGGCTATCTGATGGACATCGCGATCGGCGAGGACGACGGCACGGAGAAGGGCCGGTGGCGGCTGCTGCTCCTGGAGGACTGCGACGAGCTGATCCGCGGCGAGGCCAAACACACGGCGGGCCAGGCCCTGTCCCGGCTGCTGAACCTGACGGACGGGCTGCTGGGCCAGGGCCGTAACGTCCTGGTGGGGGTCACCACCAACGAGGACCTGGAGCGGCTGCACCCGGCGGTCGTCCGGCCCGGCCGCTGCCTGGCCAGGATCGAGGTCGGTCCGCTGACCCGTCAGGAGTCGGCCGCCTGGCTGGGTACGGACGAGGGGGTGGGCCGGGAGGGCAACTCCCTGGCCGAGCTGTACGCGCTGCGCCGCGGCATCGGCCCCGCGTCGGTGCCGAAGCAGGACACGGGGACGGACGCGGGGCTGTATCTCTGACGCCGGGCCACAGTCCGGCCCCGGCGGGGGAGCGACGTCCGCCCGAGGACACCGCCCTGCGTCCTCACGGCCGCGGGGACGGGGTCCGCCCCGAGGGCCACTACTCGCGGGCCGACGGCCGCCGCGGGTCAGTCCCCGTACGCCGCTCGTACCGCGTCCTCGACCAGCGACAGGGCCTGCTGCCGGGAGAGGCCGAGCCGCCCGGCGGTCTCCGCGTACTGCTGCGCGGCGGTCGCGGCCCGCTGTTCGGCCGCCCCCCCGGCGGCAGCGACGAAGGTTCCGTTACGCCCCCGGGTCTCGATCACCCCGTCCGCCTCCAGGGCCCGGTAGGCCTTGGCGACGGTGTTGGCGGCGAGGCCCAGCTCCTCGGCGAAGCCGCGTACGGTCGGGAGCCGGTGGCCGACGGGCAGCGCACCGGAGCGGGCCAGTTCGGAGATCCGGTGGCGCAGTTGCTCGTACGGGGCGATGCCGGAGTCCGGGTCGAGGACGATCTTCTCAGTCACGGGCCGATTGTCCCCCACCGGCGGGAAAAGGGGAGGCGTTCGGGGCGCGGCTGCGCATACGGTCCCCCGCATGACTGTGATCGTGCGTGATTTCCGCCCCTCCGACGCGGAGGCCTGGACGCGGGCCCGCCGGGCCTCGGTCCCGTGGATGGTGGCCACCCCCGGACAGGTCGTCCACGACCTGGCGAACGCCCATCCGGACAAGCACTACCGGCTGCTGGTCGCCGAGGAGGACGGCGAGATCATCGCCACGGCCCAGGCGGGCATCGCCCACGAGAGCCCCGAGCCCGGTCAGGGCTACTTCACCCCGCACACGCTTCCCGGCCGCACGAACCGCGGCGCGGGCTCGCTGCTGCTGCGCACGGCGGAGGACCACCTGGCCGGTGTCGGGGCCACGGCGCTGTACGCCTGGGTGCTGGACAACCCGGAGAGCCTGGAGTTCGCCCGCAAGCGGGGCTACGAGCCCAAGCGCTCGGCCTGTTTCCAGCGGCTGGACCTGGCGGGCGGTGCGCTGCCCCCGCGCCAGGAGCTCCCGGCGGGCGTCGAGCTGCGGACGGGAGGCGACTTCGCGGACGACCCCCGGCCGCTGTTCGAGGCGGACGCCGCGGTGACGGCGGACGAGCCGAGCGACATCGCCGTCGAACTCGACGACTACGAGGACTGGCTGACGAACGTCTGGCGGCACCCGTCCTTCGACCAGGGGCTCACGTCGGTGACACTGGTGGACGGGAAGGTGGCGGCGTTCAGCGCGGCCACCACCGACGGCGAACGCACCTATCTGAGCG
This sequence comes from Streptomyces sp. YPW6, assembly GCF_018866325.1. Taxonomy (NCBI): domain Bacteria; kingdom Bacillati; phylum Actinomycetota; class Actinomycetes; order Kitasatosporales; family Streptomycetaceae; genus Streptomyces; species Streptomyces sp. YPW6. The sequence continues at coordinate 6,442,480 of NZ_CP076457.1, read as the reverse complement.
CCATGACCGGCACGCTGCGGGAGTTCCGGGGGCGGGGCCTGGCGAAGCTGGCGAAGAACGACTCGCTGCACCGGGCTCGGGCGGCCGGCTACACGGACGCCTACACCTCCAACGACACGGGCAACGGCCCGATGCTGGCCGTCAACCAGTGGTTCGGCTACCGGGTCTGCGCGACGGAGGTGCGCCATGTCCGCACCCTGTGACCCCTCTGAGCCCCGCGCGGGCAGCCCTGAGGAACTGGTCGTCGCCCTGACCAAGGCGGGCCGCACCAAGATCCGCTATCCGGCGCAGCTGGTCCGGGACGACGGCGTCCGCGTGACCGTCCGGGCTCCGTGGGCCGCGCCCGGCGTGCGGAACTTCGGCTTCGTCCGCTTCGAGCCGGGCGACGTGTTCACCGAACACTACTGGCGGGACCGGTGGTTCGCGGTGAAGGAGGTCCGCACCGGCGACGGCGGGCTCAAGGGCTGGTACTGCGACATCACCCGGCCCGCCGTGCTCGCGGACGGGGTGCTGTCGGTCGAGGACCTGGACCTGGACCTGTGGGTGTCGGCCGACGGCTCGACCGTACTGCGGCTGGACGAGGACGAGTTCGAGGCGAGCGGTCTGGCCGAGCGTGACCCGGCGGCGGCCCGTGCTGCGGCCTCGGCGCTGGACGAGCTGGAAGGTCTGGCGAGGGCCCAGGTCCTGGCCCCTCTCCTGACCTGACCGGCTCCTTCCCCTCCCCGGCGAAGGCCGGCGGCGGCCGGGAACGCGTCCGGGCGCGGGGGCGCCGACTCCAGGACGGACCGGGTCCCCGTGCGGCCCCGGTCGCCGGCCCGGGTCGCGGGTGCGCAGGGCTCAGGGTCGTCCCGCACGTACCCGGCCGCCCGCGCCGACCCGGATCGCGGGTGCGCAGGGCTCAGGGGCCCGGCCGGAAGACAGCGGCGCCCCGGCACCCGAGGGCGCTGCCCGGCGCACGGAGACCACCCGGCCCAGAGGCGCGGCCCGGCGCACGGACACACCCCCCTCCCCGTGGCCCGCCCGGCGCACGGATGCGCCCCGGCTCAGGGGCCCGGCCGGGAGGCGGCGACCAGCTCCACCTCGTATCCCGCCGGGTCCTCCAGATAGGCGGCGAGATGCCCGTCGCCGCCCGCGTACGGATGGCGGTCGGGGAACAGCAGACGCCAGCCGTACGCCGGGGCCTCGGCCGTCAGGGCGTCCAGGGCGTCCCGGTCCGCGATGTGGAACGCCAGGTGGTTGAGCCCGGGACGGCGGCGGTCGTGATCACCCGCGACCAGGTCCGGGGACTGCTCCAGCACCACGTACGCGTCGCCGCGTCGCCAGCTGCGGCCGTGCGCCCACTGCTGATACGGGACATGACCGAGGCGGCCCAGCAGCCAGCCCCACCTGCGCTCCGCCGCCGCCAGGTCCGCCACCCACAGCTCGATGTGGTGAACCCGGCCGGTCGTCTCCCGGGCGGCCGGCAGCGGGACCGCCCGCCCCGCACCGCCCGGAACGTAGACGATCGGCTCCCCGTCCCGATGCCAGTGGATCAGGAAGTGCTCGCCCGCCCGGTAGCCGTCCAGGCCCGCACGGCAGTACGCCACCATGTCGTCCGGCAGCGCGGCCAGCGGGAACCAGTCCAGCTCCGAGCACTTCTCGGGCTCCGCGTTGCGCGGCGGCCGCCCGGGGTCGTACTCCGCGACGAAGAACCAGCCCATGCGCGCCCCGCCGCCGGGGCCCCGGTGCTGCATCACCAGGGCCACCCGCAGCTCGTCGGGGTCCAGAGCGAGGCCGATCTCCTCCGCGGCCTCCCTCACCATCGCCTCGCGAACGTCCTCTCCGTCCTCCGCGTGGCCGGAGGGCAGGTGGAGCAGTCCGTCCGCATAACCCGTGTTGGAGCGGCGGGCCAGCAGGACGTCCGCGCCCCGGCGAAGGATCAGATGGACGTCGACGACCTCGGTGTGCCGATGGGGCGGCATCGCGCGGGCGACGAGCGCATAGCGTTCGTCGTCGACCTTCTTGCCCCAGAGCCGGCTGTCGGGGGCCAGGTCCTCGTGGTGGATGCGCTCGGTGTGCGCCGAGAGCAGGGCGGTGAGCGTGGTGGCGGAGAGGCCGGTACCGCCCCACACGCCTTCGACCAGGACGAGCCGCCCGCCCGGCTTCAGCAGGGCGAACCAGTGCTCCAGAGCCGCCGCCGGGTCCGGGAGCAGCCAGACGACGTGCCGGGCCAGGACCACGTCGAACGCCCGCTCCCCGACCGGGGGCCGGGCGGCGTCCCCGACGAGGACCTCCGCGCCGGTCCCGGCGAGCTTGGTGCGGGCCAGATCGGCCATGCGCGGCGAGCGGTCGACGGCGGTGACGCGGTGGCCCTGGCCTGCGGCGAGCAGCGAGAGACTGCCGGTGCCGCACCCCAGATCCAGCACATCGCCGCGGGTGGCGGGCAGCCAGCTCTCCAGGCGCCCGGCCCAGGCGTCGCGCACCGCGGGGTCGAGCAGCCCGTGGTCGGGCTCCTCGTCGAAGGATCCGGCCGCCGCGTCCCAGTCGATCGTGGTCATGGTTCCGATGCTCTCAGCCGCCACTGACAGTGCGGGGCTCCTCTGCCGCTTTCCGGCCACCGCGCAGTCGTGCGGTCGGCCGACCGGTCAGCGGCCAGGCCACGATCGGGGCGATTCCCGCCGCCCGCGCCATGAGCATCGGGGCGAGGTGGTCCGGGCCGCCGGGTGTCGGGGCGCCAGGCCGACGGCGTACCGTCCGAGGCGTCCTGGGGCGGGGATCGGAACGGGTTTCTGAGCGCACGCCTAACCACCCCTTAAAGGGACCATAAGGATCGCCATCACCCCCTCCCAGCAGGGGTTTTCGTCCTTCCGAGCGGCTAGCTTGCTGATCGCCACCCCCCGACAGCAGTGCCGTACCGAAGGAGATCCACCCATGACCGCTCGTCGCAAGGCCGCCGGAGTCCTCGCTCTCGGACTCGCACCGCTCGCGCTGGCCGGGCTGACCGCCACGCCGGCCGTCGCGCACGGTTCGCTGACCGACCCGGTGAGCCGGGTGTCGGCGTGCTTCGCGGAGGGGCCGGAGAATCCGAAGTCGGCGGCGTGCCGGGCAGCGGTCGCGGCGGGGGGCACGCAGGCGCTGTACGACTGGAACGGGGTCAACATCGCCAACGCGGCGGGCAAGCACCGGGAGCTGATCCCGGACGGCAAGCTCTGCAGCGCGGCCAACGACAAGTTCAAGGGACTCGACCTGCCGCGGGCCGACTGGCCGGCCACCGCGCTGTCGGCGGGCAAGCACACCTTCCGGTTCCGGGCGACGGCGCCGCACAAGGGCTCGTTCGAGCTGTACATGACCAAGCCCGGTTACGACGCGACGAAGCCGCTGGCCTGGTCGGACCTGGAGGCGGAGCCCTTCGCCGAGGCCACCGACCCGGTGCTGGAGAACGGTTCGTACGTCTTCGACGGGACGATTCCCGAGCGCTCGGGGCGGCAGCTGGTCTACACGGTCTGGCAGCGTTCCGACTCCCCCGAGGCGTTCTACGCCTGCTCGGACGTGACGTTCGGCGGCGGATCCGCGGGCGGCGGACCGGCGGAGAAGGAGGAAGGGAAGGAGGAGCAGGGTTCCGGTGGAGACGCCGGTGCCGAGGCTCCGGCTCCCGCCCCCTCCGCCCCGTCCGAGAAGGCGATCACCGAGGGCGCCGCGAAGTCCTCCGTCGAGCACAACGGCCACGGTGACGACGACGCGAGCACCGGGGCGAAGGTCACCGCCGCCGCTCCGGCCGCTCCGGAGACGAAGGCCGAGGGCAACGCCCCCGAGGTCAACACCGCGAACGAGGACGAGGTGCTGGCCGAGACCGGTGGCTCCGGCAGCAGTGCGTACCTGGCGATCGGGGGCGCCGGGGTGCTCGCCGCCGGTGCGGCCGTGCTGTTCGCCTCGCAGCGCCGGCGGGCCGCCGCCGCGACGGGGCGCCACAGCCGCTGACCGCAGCGCCCCCTCCGTACCCCTGCCGCGTCCCTCCGGGACGTCGGGCGCAGCAGGACCTGACGGGCCGGGGTCCGCCGTCCGTACCGTCGGACGCCGGACCCCGGCCCGTTGCCGAGCGGTGGGTCAGCCGATGACGGAGGCGCAGGTGGTCCGGGTGGCGCGTGCCGGGTCGAGGGCGTTGGCCACCTCGTGGAACGCGATCCGGTCGATGGTCCCGATCGCCACGTGCTCGGAGAGGTCGAGCGGGCACAGGTCCTGGAGCAGCACGTTGCGTACGTTCGGCCCGTCCAGGTACTGCGTGCGGTACGGGGTCACGACCTCGTCGTACTTGGTCGCGATGACGGTGTAGCGGACGCCGGGGACGGTGTCGCCGCCCGCCGTGAGCTTGGTGATGAAGGGCGATCCCGCGACCTGGTCGGCGAGTCCGGGGGTCTTGTCGCTGATGAACTTCTCCACGCCGGGGAAGTACGGCAGCAGTCTGGTGAGGCCGAGCAGCGTGGTGCCGTGGTTGTCCGGGGCGATGCCGACGAGGGCGTTGACCTTGTCGGCGCCGCCGAGGAACTTCAGGTAGTAGTTCGGCATCATGCCGCCCTGGGAGTGGCCGACGATGTCGGCCTTCGGGGCCCCGGTGGCGTCGAGCACCTTGTCGACGAACACGTCGAGCTGTTCGGCGGACTTGTCGATGGGTCCGAGGCCGTGGAAGAACGGCACGCCGGGGAGCTGACCGTAGTCGAGGGAGAAGACGCAGTACCCCCGGTTGACCAAGTAGGGGGCGAGGACGAGCCAGTTGTCGACGGAGTTCCCGAAGGTTCCGTGGACCAGGACGACAGGCCGGGGATGGGCGGCGGAGGGCTTGCAGGAGTAGTTGTTCCAGCCTCGCGATGTGGCCGCTTCGGCGGCCGGGGCCGCGTTCGCGGTGGCCGCGGGGGCGACGAGAACGGTGAGGGCGAGAAGCAGGGCGGCTAGCAGACTGCGCGTGCGGGGAACGCGCGCAGCACGGATCCAGGGCAGCATCGTGGGGTCTCCTTGCGGCTCAAGGGAGGTGCGATGGCGGTGCGCCCTGTGGCCCGGACCACAAGTTCTGTGTGCTCATGCCAAGTTACGCACGAGTAAGCCGACGAGGGAAGTTACGCGTCGGTAAAAACTGACGCACCCCCGGGCCGGGCCGCGTAACGGAGCGGACCGCCACCAGGACCCGGCGGCGGCCCCGGCTGACGCGCAGACCAACCCTCCGTACCGGCGCGACAATTCCCGATGTCCACTCGGCGCACCATCTAGGCATGACGCGTTCATGACGACATGCTGCTCCTGTCCCTCGCACCACCCGGCGAGGAACACCTCAGGAGCAACTCCTTTCACCCCCACGGAGGTCGTCCATGCGTCGTCGCTTCACGGTTCCGCTCGCCGCCGTCGCCCTGTCGCTCCCCCTCGCTCTGGGCTCCGCGGTCTCCGCCTCGGCCGCCCCCGCCGACAAGCCGCAGGTGCTCAGCTCCTGGACCCAGACCAGCGCCTCCAGCTACAACGCCTGGAACGCGGCCCGCAACAACCAGGGCGCCTGGGCCGCATACGGCTTCGACTGGTCGACGGACTACTGCAGCAGCTCCCCCGACAACCCGTTCGGCTTCCCGTTCAAGAACGCCTGCGCCCGCCACGACTTCGGGTACCGGAACTACAAGGCCGCGGGGACGTTCTCCGCCAACAAGGCGCGGCTCGACTCCGCCTTCTACGAGGACCTCAAGCGCGTGTGCGCCCGCTACTCGGGGGCGACGAAGACCTCGTGCACCAGCACGGCCTGGACCTACTACCAGGCCGTGAAGGTCTTCGGCGTCTCCCCGGCGGACGCCGGCGCCCGCACCCTGCCCCGGGCCGCCTGAGCCCGCCCCCGTCAGGGCAGGGGGAAGGGCCCCCGGTCACGAACCGGAGGCCCTTCGCCGCTGCCGTCGTACGTGGCGCCTCAGCCGATCTCGGCGCCGTAGGCGGCCAGCGCCTCCGGGACCGGCTGGAAGAAGGTCGTACCGCCCGAGGAGCAGTCGCCGCTGCCGCCCGAGGTCAGCCCCAGCGCGGTGTCGCCCGCGAAGAGGGCGCCGCCGCTGTCGCCAGGCTCGGCGCAGACGGTCGTCTCGATGAGGCCGTTGACGATGTCGCCGTTGCCGTAGTTGACGGTGGCGTCCAGCCCGGTGACCTCGCCGTCGTGCACCTGGGTGGTGGAACCGCTGCGGGTGACCGCCTGGCCGACCGTGGCGTCACCGGCCCGGGTGATCGCCCGGGTGGAGCCGTCGTAGAGGTTCACCTCGCTCGGGTGCTCGACGTCCGAGGTGTACTTGACCAGGCCGTAGTCGTTCTCCGGGAAACTGGAGCCCTCGTTCGCCCCGATCTCCGCACCGCCCTGGGAGTCCGACCAGCTGGTGACCGACTCGGTGCAGTGGCCCGCGGTCAGGAAGTACGGTTCGCCGTCCTTGACCACGTTGAAGCCGAGCGAGCAGCGGGAGCCGGAGCCCCAGATCGCGTCGCCGCCCGCGATCAGCGGCTTGAACTCACCCGTGGTCCTCGTGAGTTCGGCCTTGCCGCCGAGACCGTCGACGACGGCCGAGAGCTTCTTCCAGGTGGCGCCGTCGACCGTGCTGTCAGCGGTGACCTTCACCTTGTTGGTCACCGGGTCGACCGCCCAGGACGTGCCCGGGATCGTCGCCCTGTCGGCGAGGGTCCGCCGGGCCGACTTCAGCTCGGCGAGGGAGTTCTCCACGATTCTGGCCCTGGCGCCCGCCTGGCGGACCTGCTCGGCGCCGGCCTCGTCGACGACGTTCACGACGAGGGCCTTCGCCGTGGTGTCGTAGTACGAGCCCGCCGCGTCGGCACCCAGATCACGGTCCAGGGTGTCGGCGAGCTTTCCGGCCGCGCTCGCGCTGAGGGTCTTGGCCGCGAACTGCGGCACATCGTCACTGGCGTTCGCGGACTGGAACGTGAATCCCGCTGCGACCAGCGCGACGACGGCCGAGCCGGCCAGCGTCGCGCGCTTCCTGGACATGCGTCGATGCTTCAACGTCGACCTCCTGTGGGGCCGTGCACGAAGCATGTGGGGTGCCCGTACACGGAGGATGGGGCGCCCACTATTCCGAGGCCGGGAAACGCACACAAGGCCGACTTCCGGACGGGCACACGACACCGACGCTTCGCCCTCGGGTCGTTCACTTACCCACGGTCACGCCAAGTCGGTTCCCTTCGCAAACACCCGGTGCAACCGTCGACGGCCCCAGGGTGAGGACTAGTCCTGTCCGATTCTCGCCCCTCCTCGGTCCGGATGCTGGTGCGCTCCGTCCGGATGGCGACGGGCGTCGTCCCCGCCGGCCCCCGGGGCCTTCGCAGTTCCTCGTCGACGAACGGTCCCCGTAACGCCTCTGATGGGTCATCATCGAAACGGCGGCAGGCACCGGGAGCGCAACGGGTCCGGGCCCGCCGGGTGACGGGGTGACCGAGCGGGGGAGGCACGGGTGCGCGATCGGGTGCTCGCGGCGGACGGGCGGCATCTGCTGGTCGAGCGGATGGGAGATCCACGGGGAAGACCGGTCTTCCTCCTCCACGGCACCCCGGGCAGCAGGCTCGGCCCCGCTCCCCGCGGCATGGTCCTCTACCATCGCCACACGCAGCTGATCGCCTACGACCGCCCGGGCTACGGCGGCAGCGACCGGCACGAGGGCCGGCGGATCAGCGACGTCGTCGCCGACGTCCGCGCCATCGCCGACGCGCTGGGACTGGAGCGCTTCGCCGTGGTGGGCCGCTCCGGCGGGGCACCGCACGCCCTGGCCTGCGCGGCCCTGCTGCCGGAACGGGTCACCCGGACCGCGGCCCTGGTCAGTCTCGCCCCGTGGGACGCGGCCGGGCTCGACTGGTTCGACGGGATGACCGCGTCCAATGTGCTGGCGTACTCCACGGCGGCCGACGACCCGGAGTCCCTGGCGCGGTCCTTCACCGTCCGCTCGGCGCAGATCCGGCGGGACCCGGTCCGGCTGCTGGACGATCTGCGCCGGGAGCTGACCGACTCCGACCGGCTGGTGGTCAACGACGCGGGCATCCGCTCCATGCTGCTGCGCAACTTCAGCGAGGGGCTGCGCCATTCGGCGTACGGCTGGATCGACGACGCCATCGCGTTCTGCCGCCCCTGGGGGTTCGATCCGGCCCGGATCACCGGCGAGGTGCTGCTCTGGCACGGAGTGAAGGACGTCTTCGCCCCGGTCGGCCACTCCCGCTGGCTGGCCGGTCAGATCCCCGGGGCCACCACCGTACTCGAACCGAGAGCGGCGCACTTCGACGCGTTCCCGATGCTCCCCCGCATCCTCGACTGGCTGCTGGAGGACCGGGAGCACTGCGGCGGGGCCTGACCCCGGGCGCCGTGTGCCGGGAGGCCGGTCCTCCCGGCACACGGCGGATCACACCGACATCGGCTCCAGCTCCCGCCGGAACCGCTCCTCGGTCCGGGCCATCCGCACCAGCGGATGGTCGCCGCCGAGCTGACGCGACAGCTCCACGACGAGCTCGGACCGCAACTGGGCCGCCTCGGCCCCGCGTCCCATCGCATCGAGCGTGACCGCCATGTTCGAGGTCATGGCCAGGGTCTCCGGATGGTGGGTACCGAGCGCCTCGCGGAACTGTCCGGAGAGCCGCTGCTCCGTCTCCAGCACGATGTCCAGCTCACCCCGGTCGGCCGTCGCACTGGCCAGGTTCATCACGCAGAACAGGGTGTTGGGGTGCTCCCGGCCGAACGTCTCACGCATGGCGGCGACGACCAGCGTCAGCACCCGCTCCGCCGCCTCCGGCTCGCCGGCCCCCGTCAGATAGACGCCGAGGTTGTTCTGCGCCGCCAGGGTGTACGGGTGCTTGTCACCCGGCACCTTCATGTACTGGTCGACGACCTCCTGGGCGGTGTCCCGCGCCTCGGCGCTCTCCCCCGCCGCGAACAGGTCCGCGGCGAGGTTGAGGTCGCAGGCCAGCGAATCAGGGTTGGCGGTGGTGTACTTCGCGCGGTAGCGGGCCCGGGTCGCCACCGTGAGACGGTGGGCGTCCTCCAGCCGGCCCGCCCTGCGCAGCGACACCGCGAGGCTCTTCGCCGCGCTCAGGGTGGCGGGGAAGCTCCGGCCCATCGTCTCCTTGAATCTGTCGTACGTGGTGCTGAGCAGCGCCACCGAGTCCTCGTACCGGCCGACCTCCCGCAGGTCGCGGGCGAGGTTCATGGCGGACGACAGGCTGTAGGGATGGTCCGGGCCCAGCACCTGGGAGCGGAGGTCGTAGACGTCCTGGTCGATCTCCCGGGCGCGGGCGTACTGGCCGACGCTGCGCAGGTTCAGGGCCAGATTGTTGGCCGCGGCCAGGGTCCGGGGGTGCGAGGCGTGGAAGATCTGGCCGAACCCCTCGTGGGCCTCGGTCGCCATCTCGATCGCGCGGGCGTAGTCCCCGAGCAGGCCGAGGTCGATGGCCAGGCTGCTGGTGGTCATGTACGTGTGGGGGTGCTCGGCTCCCAGCACCTCCCGCTGCCGTTCCAGGGTGGTCTCGTCCAGCTCCCGCGCCTCCACGTAACGCCCTCGTGTGCGCAGGATGTTGGAGATGTGGAAGCAGAGGTAGAGGTACTGGAGATCGCGCTCGCCCAGTTTCTCCCGCCAGATCTCCCGCAGCTCGTCGCCGAGGGCGCCGGCGGTCCTGACGTCACCGCGCTTCCAGAGGTAGCGGACCCGGTCGATCAGCAGCCTGCGGGTCTCCGGCTCCTTGCAGTTGCGGGCGTCGGAGGGGCCCAGGTGCGGCCAGATCGTGGCGAAGCGCGGCCAGGTCTCCGGATTGTCTATGGGCTCGTCGTCGTCGGGCCGGGCCCCGGCGAGGACGCGGTGGACGACGTGCCGGGCCTCGCGCTGCTCCTCCTCGCTGAGCTGGGCCTTGATCACGGCCTGGACGAGGCGGTGCACCTGGACGGAGTTGGAGACCTGGTCGACCTTGGCCAGGGCGAAGCGGCCGATCTCCCGGATGACCCGGCCCAGTACCAGCTTCTCCTGGAGCGAGGAGTCGTACGGCTTCAGCGCGTCGATCATCTCCTTGCTGTAGAGGAGGTTCGCGGAGATCGGCTCCGGTGCGAAGAACGCGCAGAGCTGGAGCAGCCGTACGGCGGCGGGCGAGCGCTCCTTGAGCCGGGCGATGGAGATGTTCCAGGTCGCGGCGACCGGTTGCGGGTAGCCGGCCGGCTGGTTGAGCGCGAGGACCTGGGGCGCCTGTTGGGCGAGCTGTTCGAGATAGGTGTCGATGGGGGTGGCGGTCTCCGCGATCCAGGCGGCCGCCTGTTCCACGGCGAGCGGCAGGTCCCCCACCGCCGTCGCCACCTGGGCGGCGTCCTCGTCGCTGAGCCCCGGGGCCCGGCGCTGGAGGTGCTCGACCGACTCCTCACGCAGGAAGACGTCCACGGGCAGCGCGTCCCCGTGCTGGGACCAGCTCTGGTTGCGGGAGGTCACCAGGATGTGGCCGGAGCCTCCCTGCGGGAAGTAGCGGCGCAGCTGCTCGGGGTCGTCCGCGTTGTCGAAGACCAGCAGCCAGCGGTCCGAGGGCACCCCGCGCCGCAGCAGGTCGACGGCCTCCTGGGAGGCGGCCGCCATGTCGTCGCCGCCCTGGGCGCCGAGCCGCCCGGCGAGTTCGGCGAGCGAGGCGACGACGTCGTCCGGCTGCTCGGACGATATCCACCACACCAGGTCGTAGTCGGCCATGAAGCGGTGCACGTACTCCAGGGCCACCTGGGTCTTGCCGACGCCGCCGAGTCCGTAGAGCGTCTGCGGCTGCGGCAGGACGACGGCCAGGCCGCCGCCGAGCTGGTCGCGCATCCGCTCCAGGACGAGCGAGCGGCCGGTGAAGCCGGGGTTGCGGGGCGGCGCGTTCCAGATCCTCGGCACGGTGCCCGGGAAGCGGGGGCCGGGCGAGACCCCGTCGGCCACCTGCACCGGGCGGTCCAGGGCGCGCATCACGGCGGTGGTGGCGTGCACCTCGTCGAGCCGGAACAGGTCGACGGGATTGCGGTCGATGTACGGAGAGGTCAGGCGTACGTCCCCGACCCGCAGCGGGAGCAGTCGACGGCGGCCGCTGCCGACGGCCTCGGCGGCGGTCCGTTCCCACAGCTCGACCGCGCGCTGGGATTTCAGATACGCGCTGGAGAGCAGGACCACGGTGCGCGCGGCGCTCTCGGCGGGGGTGTCGGCCGGGTTGTCGGCCGGCTGTTCGGCGGAGACGTCACGCGGAACGACGCGGAATCCGGCCCGGGTGAGAATCGATTCGAGCCAGTCGGCCCACATCCGGTTCTCCGCCACGTAGCTGAGGTGGAGGTCGGCGGGCAGGGCGGGCCTGCGCCGGGTGAAGGCGTCGCGGATCCGCAGCCGGACCTCTTCGCCGACCGGGGGCATCGCGGTGATCTCTCGGTCGGTGATGACCGCGGTGAGCCGTTCGAAGGCGGAGAGCAGCGAGTTGGTGAGTCCGGCCTCGTCGCCGAAGGTGGCGAGGGTCTCCTCGTAGGCGTAGTAGGGCCGGTACGGGATCTCCACCGCCCCCCAGTAGGCGGTGAGTTCGTCACCGGACAGATCGCGCGGCAGCCGGTCGAACTTGAGCCGGGCCAGCGCCCGTCCGGCGTCGGCCTTCTCCTTCTCGCCCTCGTCGATCCGCATCGGCACGGGGTAGATGGAGATGGGGCGGCCCGTGTTGCGCTCGGCGATCTGGCGGGCGACCGAGGCCGCGCCGTCGATGGACTGGTCACTGAGGGTGAAGCAGTCGACGAGTACGTCCGGGAGGTGCACGGTGCAGATGTCGGCGATGTCGCTGAGGCCGGTCCGGCTGTCGATGAGGACGTAGTCGTAGTTGGCCTTCATGTCGTCGCGCAGGGCGTCGAAGAAGTGGCCGCCGCCGAAGCGGTCGTAGAAGTTGTCCCAGTCGAAGGTGGAGACGGTGGCGCTGTACTCGCGGTTCTGCCGTCCGGCGGACACGAAGTCGAGCGTGCCGCCCTGCGGGAACTCCCAGCCGAGCGACTCCGGGGTCAGTGACACGGCGTGCGGCTGGATGCGGGCGTAGTCGCGGTGCCAGTCCTCGGCGCGCTGGGCGGGGCTGGTCGCGGCCCAGGCGTACTCGGTGATCAGGTCGATCACGCCGGTGGTGGCGCCGAGGGTGGCCGGGTCCAGGAAGGGGTGGAAGAACCGGTGGAGCCCGGGGGCTTCCAGGTCCCAGTCGACGGCCAGCACCCGCTTGCCGTTGGCCGCGAGGATCCAGGCGGTGTTGGCGAGCGCCATGGTGCGCCCGGTACCGCCCTTGTACGAGTAGAAGGTGACGATGCGCCCGTCACGACCGGCACTCATAGGTCCTCCGCTTCCGTCGCAGGGTCGTGCGGGTCGGGTAAGTAGCTCGTGTCGCCCATGGGTCCGGTGAGCCGGGTCCGCTCGCCGGATCCGCCGCCCGGTCCGGGCGGGTAGGCCTTCGCGTGCTTCAGATACTGCTGGGCGGCCACCTCGACCACCTGGGGCAGGAGCTGGCCGAACGCCTCCATGGTGGGCACTCCTTTCGCCGCGGCGCGGCAGAGGGCCCGGCCCTGGCCCATCTTGACGGGCATCACCGCTTCGAGCTTCTCGGTGAGCTCCGTCTCCGCCGCCCTGCTCTGGTGGTCGTCACGGCTCCAGGGCACGACCAGGGTCACCCAGGGACGGTTCTCCGCGTCGAACGCGGCGAGGCGGCGGCAGTGGTCCGCGTCCCTCAGGGCCCAGCGGTCGACGAGCAGGATCTCGGGGGTGCTGGGCGGGGCCTTGCCGTCGTGCCGGTCCTCGTCGAACGAGGTGATGACGGCCTGGTAGTTGAGCGAGCGGACCAGTTCCTCGGCCACATAGGCCAGCGGCCGGACGGAGGCGGGGTAGTACGGGTTCCAGTCCTGGGGATGGTCGCCGTAGTGGTCGCTGCTGCGCCCCTCGGGCAGATCGTGGCGGGTGGGCGCCGCGATGGTGATCTGCATCGGCCGGGGTGCGCCGACCCCGCTGCTGGGGGAGCCGAAGGCGCTGGGGGCCAGGCGGTAGTCGACCGGCCGGCCGGTGTCGATGCGGACCGTGTCGGCGACGCTGACGATGCGTTTGGCCAGTTCGTAGACGGCCCGTTCGTATTCCTCGGCGAAGAGTCTGAGCTTGATCAGACCGTAGAGGCCGTCGCTGACGTACCGTTCACCGAAGTCACGGTGGTTGAACTGCAACCGTTCGGCCGAGCCGGGCAGTTGGCTCGGCGGCACCGGCACCCAGAGCGCCGGGACGATGGCCTCGGCCGGCTGGTTGGAGCGGGCCCGGTGGTGGATGGCCCGCTGCTCGAAGGCGTACCACTCCTTGCCGCACATCTCACTGGCGAAGTAGCGCGGCGAGAACAGCGGAACGAAGACCCGGCAGGTGGCGAGGACGTCGCCGAGCCGTTCCGACCAGCCCTCGCCGGAGCGTATCTCCCGGTCCATGAATCCCGCGGGCGCGCCGGCGGGTAAGTCGGTCATGGCCATCACGTGGCCGCAGAGATCCTGGAACAGCCGTTCGACCCACATGTCGGGGTCCGTGCCGGCGCCGTACCCGGGCGTATGGGCGTAGCTCAGAAAGAAATACGGTCGATGGCCCACCGCTCGCTGGTGCGTCGATGCGTGCACACGACCCCCGTCCTGTATGAGCACTCGCATCCCGCAAGGAGGAAGGGAGTGCCAGCGAACTCATCATTCCGGAGCCGGCCGCATTCCAGCCCCCTGCCGTTCGGTCATTCGAACGTCTTTTTCCGGTCAGACGCCAGAACGTTCTCCCCCAGGGCCGGACGGCGAGAGGCTCCTGCCGCGTTTCCTCCCGGCCGCACTCCGTGTTCCGCTGATCTCCTTGCGGACAGCGGCGATCAGCTGTTTTCCGTCGACCGTCACCTCCGCCGCGTTTTCGATCATGTCGAGCGCTTCCGGAACACCCGTGAGAAAGCGCGGATCGTAGAGTCCGAGCCCCGCCCGTTCGAATGTCTCGGCCAGCAGCCGGGAGAACGGGACGTGTTCGCTCCCCCAAGGCGTTCGATGGTCCCAGGTACCGTCCAGGGCGTAAAGATCCGTCACTTCGCCGAGCGCCCGCAGTTTCGCCCGGCGGAATCCGCTGAGCAGGCCGAGGGCCAGCTCCTCCGGCACGTCATGTGCCGCGCCGCCCAGTGCGCCGTAGCCGTGCCGGCCGGGACGGGCCCCGCCGGCGGCCAGCGGAGTCACCGTGGTGAGCGTGCGGGCCGCCTCGGCCGCCTGTTCCGGAACGGCGTCGGCCAGCAGCTCCCAGGCCTCGGCGAACCGGTGCGCCCAGGTGTCAACGGCCTCCGGGGCGAGGCGGCCGGCCGCGGGCGCGTCGAAACAGTCGCGGAAGGGATCGAGGTCGTCCAGCAGAAGTGCCGGTGCCGCCCCCTGGCGCAGGACGCGCACCGGATGCCAGTGCGGGCCCTCGTGCGGCGGCACGACGCGCAGTTCCGCGCCGGGCGCGTCGCCCGGCCGCCGGACGAGGAAGCCCTCGCCGGCGACGCGCACCGTCGCCGTGCCCCGGGCTCCCGGACCGCCGAGGACCGCCGTGCCGAGGGTGGGCAGATACAGGCGTCCGTCGCGGTACGCAACCGGAACGGGCACGTCGATCCGGGCCCGCACCGCGGCGGCGGCCACGGTGGTGGAGAGCCGTTCGGCGGCAGGCCCTGTCAGGGCGCGCCCGGCCCGGACGTCCTCCAGGGCATCGAGCAGCCAGGTACGGGTATAGGGGTGCGCGAGCACGGCGTCGAGCGCCTCCGCCCCCGATTCCTCGGCCTCCACCTCCGCCGCCAGCCTCCAGGCCTCGTCCCAGAGCTCTCCGCCCCGCCCGTCGAGGGTGTCGTGGACCACCGCGAGCAGGGTCCGCGTCAGGTCCTGCTGGGCGGCGAGCAACGCGTCCGGCACCCGGACGGCGGACGACTCGGCGGCGGCGGTCGTCCGTTCCTCGATGCCCTGGATCAGGGCGGCCAGGTCGTGGCAGTAGACCGACGGGTTGTCGAAGCCGGTACCGGAGCGGTAGCGGTGGGTGTAGAGCCCACCGCCGCATGAACGTACGACGGGGCAACGGCGGCAGGTCTCGCTGACCCCGGCCAGCCCGAGCTGCCGCGCCCGGACGCCGGGGTGGGCGGCGACCTCGTCGAAGCTGTTGCGGAAGACGTCGAACCCGGTGGAGGCGGCGCCCTCGTAGGCGCTCTTGAGCGAATCGACCTGCTCCAGCGTCCCGTCGGTCTCGATGACGACCAGATCGGTGGGGGCGAGGCCCAGGGACTCGGTGAGGCTGGGACCACCGCTCAGGGTGGAGAGCACCGAGGAGAACATCCGCACGGGCATGGGGCGGCCCCGCTCCGACCAGCGGTCGAAGACCGCGAGGAGCCATGCGGCGTACGCGGTGGGCGAGCCGTCCGGCCGCGCGGGCGGGTCGTCCCAGGTCGCGTGCGGCAGCAGGAAGTCGACGAGCGGAGGCCCGAGGGCGGCGAGGGCGTCGTGCACGGCCACCGGGTCGTTGTGGATGTCGACGGTGCACAGCAGGCCGAGATCCAGATGACGGTAGCGCTCCTCACGGAGCAGGCCGACCGCTCGCATCACCATCGGGTGGCTGCTGCGCCCGTCGGCGAAGCGGCGGTGGCGGTCGTTGGCGGCGCGGTCGCCGTCGAGGGAGATCCCGACCCGGACGTGGAACGCGTCGAAGAGGTCGAGATAGCGGGGGCTGAGCTGGACGCCGTTGGTGTGGATCCTGAGGTCCAGCTCAGCGATGCCGTTCAGGGCCGAGCCGAGCTCCTCACAGACCCGGCGCAGTCGCGCGGGCCCTGCCAGGAGCGGTTCTCCGCCGTGCAGGATCACTGTGACGGAGGGAAGTGCGTGAGTCGTGGCGTGCTCGGCCAGACGCCGGGCCGTCCAGGAAATCGCCTCGTCGGAGATGACCTTCGGGCGGGTCAGCCAACTCTGATCTGCGTGTTCGTAGACATAGCAGTGATCACAGGCCAGATCACACCGGGAGTGCACCTTGAGAACGAATTCACGGAAAGGGACCAGGGGTCCTGTCATTCCCTCATTCTAGCCACTCCTGATGGCTGCTCAGAGAGCCGAACTGAAGGTGGAGATCCGGGTCGAACGGTCCGTGGTCGCAGCGCATACACGGCTGAGCTTCCTGGCGGCCTCGGCGCTGCGGGCGTCCGTGGACGCGAGGGTCGCGCGGGTCTTCGCGGAGGCGAAGGCGGGGGTGGTTCCGTAGGTCTTCACGGCCGTCCTAGGGGGATCCTGAAGGGGTCTGTTTCCAGACATTGATGGGGGCGCCGGATTTCGTGTCATCACACATCCCGGCACGCGCACTTTACTACCGCTCAGCCCCTTGCACATGCCGACGGTCCAGCCTTCTCACCGGATTCAAAAACCGGAAACAGACCTCCCGTTGGGCCGCTCGGGTGAGCGGGGGGGGCGGCCGGCGGGGGGCGTCGGCAGGGACCCGCTCCGCCGGCCGCCGGCCCCTGCCGGAGAGAGGCATGCCGCCGGTTCCCGGCCGGTCGTGCGCTCAGGGGGCCTCGTCCGGCTCGCGGTCCGCGGGCCGGGAGCCGCGCATGCAGTCCAGAACACGTTCGTGGCTGTCGCCGACGACGTCCGTGACCCGCACCCGGATCTGGAGCACCTCCACCCGCTCGACGCAACGCCGGGAGAACACCCCTGCCTCCACGGTGTCGTACCCTCCGGCTCCGACCAGGGGGAAGCCCGGCCCGAAGGCGATGAGCCGGTAGTCCCGGCCGGACGTGAGACCCCCTGCGGCCAGGACCTCGACGGCTTCCGCGAGATCCGTCCAGGGCGCCGCCGACTCGGCGACGGGTGCGCCGCGCAGGACGGCCCGGCACTCCCACTTCTCGATCACGGCGATGTGCTGCCCGCCGTTCAGCACCCCTACGCGCCAGGCGGGTTCCCCGTCGGCGAGCAGGCCCTCGCGCCAGGCCCCGCGCCAGCCCAGGTAGGGGCGGACCGTGCGGGCGTACTGGGCCCGCGCCAGGACCGCTCCGGCCGCCACGGCGAGCAGGCTGCCCAGCGCCTCCATGTCCATCATCTGCAGCCGCCAGGGCCACTCGGCGCGGGCGCCGGGAGAGACGTTCGCCCGGACGATCTCCCACAGCAGGATCAGGACCAGGGCAGCGAGCAGCACCAGCGGCCCGGTGAAGAACAGCGGGCTGCGGCGCACCCTGCGCTGGCTGTCCGCGATCGGCACGCCGTCCTCGCCCGCCCCTGGCCCCCGGTCCACCACGATGCCCCCTCCCCTCACCGACGGCGATCGCACCGCCGGAATTTCAGGCAGCAACTCGCCGTATTTTCGCCACAGTTGGGCAACCCTGCCACAGTCCTGCGCGGCGAGGAAGGACGCCTGCGCCGAGGTGGCCGAACCTCGTCGCGGCAGCTGCCGGAGAGGCCGGGACGCTCTTGCCGGGCTCCGGCCTCCCCCCTACTCTCGTGGCCCCGGACGGGACGGGCGCGCCGGCCTGCCGGGTCATACGACAACTGCAGACGGAGGCGACCATGACGGCGTTGCCCGAGCCGCTGAGATCCATGGTCTTCAGGAACGACGACCTGCCGGAACTGTTCCATCACACGGACGCGGTCGCCGTGGCCCGCCAGCGCGAGGCCGTGAACACCACCCGGGTGCAGCTGGCGCTGCTCGTGGCCGGCACGGTGCCCGCCGCGCTGCCCTGGCACGCCGATGACGGGCCCGCGACCCGGGCGCTGTACGGCGCGGCGGTGCTGGCCTATCTGGGCGTGCTCTTCACGACCTTCCTCGCCTCCCAGCGCAAAGCAAAGTCGCATTGGCAACTCAACCGCTCCGCAGCCGAGTTCATCAAGTCGAACTGCTGGCGTTACGCGGTGCACGGCGCCCCGTTCGACAGCGCGTCCGAGCACCCGGAGGCGCTGTTCGCCAATCGTGTGGAGGACGGCCTCCAGGAGCTGCGGAAGGTGGGCTGGGCCGACCCGCGCGAGGAACTGCCGGATTCCGGCGGCCTCATCACGGAGTCCATGCGCGCGTTACGGAACAAGGCCTACACGGTCCGCAAGGAGACATATGTCCGGGACCGGCTCATCGAACAGCGCCGTTGGTACCGCCGTCGCCGGCACGCCTCCCGGCACGGGGCCCTCATGTGGTCCGGCGCCATCGTCGCGCTGACGCTCCCGGCGCTGGCGCTGAGCGTGCTCCAGGTCTTCGGGGTGGGCCGGTCGTTCGGCCTGACGGGAGCGCTGTCCGCTGCCGCGGCGGCCTGTCTCGCCTGGAACGAGATGCGCCGGCACCATCCGCTGATCTCGGCGCACTCGCTGGTGGAGCAGGACCTGGAGTCGATGCAGGCCGCCATGGAGACCACGCTCACCGAACGGCACTGGCCGGCGGCGGTGTTCGAGACGGAGCGGATCGTGTCGCCCGAGCACACGGACTGGCTGGTCCGGCACCGCGTGTGACGCCCCGTTCTCGCAGCCCGTGACCCGAACTCGGTCTCGCCCCTTGGGGGATGCCTTCGGCGGCCCGCGGCCGCACGCCGATCGGCCGCCGATCCGCTGCCGGCCGGGCACCGCGTGCGTGCGCTGACCGGGTCGTGCACCGTGTGTTGCCCCCTGACCGGGCCCTGCATCGCGTGTTACCCCCTGGCCGACTCCTGGACCGCGTGCGCCACTGGCCCGGCCGGGCACCGCGTACAGCACCCGGCTGGGTTCTGGACCCCGTACGGCCACAGGCCGGCCGGGCACCGTGTACGCCCCTCCGGCAGTCCGGCGCCGCGTGTGGCCCCCCGCCCCGAGCCACCTCGGACCAGCCGGGCCCGGCCCGGGGCACGCCGCACAGGATGCCGTCGCCCCGGCACCGGTCAGCCGCGCAGCACCCCGTCGCGCCAGATCACGGTGACCGGGCGGCCCAGCGTGCGGGCGTACGTCACGATGTCGCCCGTACCGCCGAGGCCCCGGGCGGGGAGGCCGTCCCAGACCGCGAGCAGCCGGTCGCAGTGGTCGGCGATGTAGGCGCCCGCCGCGTAGTACGCCTCGTCGGTGGAGTGCGGGAAGCCGAGCCGGACCTCCCGCGCCGCGCGCGCCTTGAGCGTCCGGTAGCGGGCGAGGTCGGCCGCGTTGTCGAAGCATGCCTCGTAGTCCCCACTGGGGATCACGGCGGTGAGTTCGGCGCCGCAGGTGAGAGCGAGGTCGGCGAAGAGCTGGTCCGCGCCGACGGCCAGACTGGAGAGTGCCTGGGTGGCACGGTCGAAGCCGCACAGCGCGGCCCGCATTCCGGCGAGCACATCCGCTTCAGCCTCGGCGGGGATGGAGCGGTGACCGGTCACTCCGATGCGATACACGGACCTGCTACCCCCTGATGCCGGCGGCGCACCCCGGAGCGCTCCCGCACTCCCTGCCGCCCCGCCCCGTCCCGACCGTCCGTCGTGGCGACATCCTCTCAAGAGCTGCCCGGCGAACGGGAGCCCCCGTCCGGAATTCCGGACGGGGGCACGTTTGTACGGACAGGGCCGTACCTGATCGGCGGTGCCGGTCAGTACACGCTGACGCCGTACGCGTTCAGGGCTTCCACGACCGGCTGGAAGAAGGTCGTGCCACCGGAGGAGCAGTTGCCGCTGCCGCCGGAGGTGAGACCGATCGCCCGGGTGCCGGAGTAGAGCGGGCCGCCGGAGTCGCCGGGCTCGGCGCACACGTTGGTGCGGATCATGCCGTAGACGACGTCGCCGCCCCCGTAGTTGACGGTGGCGTTGAGTCCGGTGACCGAACCGCTGTGCGTGCCGGTGGTGGAGCCGCGACGGGTGACGGACATGCCGACCGTGGCGTTGGCGGCGCTGGTGATGTCCTGGTTGCCGACGGTGCCGCTCTTGGTGATGCTGCTGTTGGTGTAGCGCACGATGCCGTAGTCGTTGTTCGGGAAGCTCGATCCGGCGGTCGTGCCGAGCACCGTGGTACGGGCCGAGTTGGCCCACCAGGTGGACGCACCGTCGGTGCAGTGACCGGCGGTGAGGAAGTAATAGGTACTGCCGCGGCGGACGTTGAAGCCGAGGGAGCAGCGTCCGGTGCTCGAGTAGATCGCGTCGCCGCCGGAGATCAGCTTGGTGAACTTGCCGGGGGTGCGTTCGATCCGCAGTGCGTCGGCGTTGGCGCCCGCCGACTTCCTGATCCGGTTGATCTCCGCCTGCGAGACCGTGCTGTCGACGGTGACGACGAGGCGCTTGGTCTGCGGGTCGATGTTCCAGGCGGTGCCCGCGATGTCGGCGCCGAGCACGGCGTCGCTCGCCGCGGTCAGCTGGTTGGCGCTGAACGTTCGGGGGGTTTCGGCGTTCGCGGTGGGGATGGCCATGGCCGCGACGGCGGCGAGCCCCGCGAGGACGGCCGTGGAGCGGACGCGTCTCGCCGTGGTGGAGCGGTTGTTGGTGCGCTTGATCCTCACGTCGGGTTCCTCCGAGGGGAATCGGGGGCCCACCTGTGGGGTGGCGGGCCCTTGAGGCGCAGTCGGGGGCCTGCCCGGATTCCGGACTTGCCGTGCCCCTGACAATCGCTGACCGGAGTATCGAGGCCCCCGGAAGGGCGGCGCAAGAATGCCTTTCGGCCACACGGGTCCCCCACGCCTCCGGCCCCGGGAGCCGCGGGCGGCCGGGGCCGGAGGGGTCTCACGCGGGTCAGGCGTCGACCCGGTTCCGCTCCCCCGCCGGAACCGCCACGGTGAGCGTGTTGCCCGGGGGCGGGAAGGGGCAGATGAAGTGGTCGGCGAAGGCGCACGGCGGCAGCAGCGCGCGATTGAAGTCGACGCTCACGCTGCCGTCGGCGGCGGGCGCGCCGGGCCGCAGGAAGCGGAAGCGGTAGCTACCGTTCCCGCTGGTCGCATCGGCGAAGACGGCCCACAGCGAGCCGTCGGGCTCGACCGCGACCTGGAGCGTGTGCTCCCGCCCGTCCACCGTGAAGGCGATCTCCCCGCCGAGCCCGAGACCGCGCTCGACCCCGTCCGCGTTGGCGACCCGCACGGTCCGGCCGGCGGACGGGCGGAAGGTCCCGGGCAGCGCCCAGCGGGGGTCGTACGGGGTGGCCTCGATGGTCGAGAAGGCATGCCGGGCCGGGGACCCCGGGTCGAAGTCCCGTACCGCCCAGAGTCCTTCGCGACGCAGGACCACGAGACGCCGCGCCCCCTGCGCGACCCGGGAGTCGTCGATGGGGCCGCGGTCCGCGCCGAGCCGGACCTCACCGGTCAGGGGCTTTCCGTCGACGACGACGCCCTCCTCGGCCGCGGCGGTGAGGACCACGTGGTCGCCGTCCTCGCGCCAGTGACCGGGGACGGCCGGAATTCGCCCTTCCGGGTAGTCGGAGAGCCAGTGGGTTCCGGTGAGTGAGAGCGGGCCGTACGGGGCGGCGACGGCGACGACGCGCCCCGCGTGCCACCGCTGCCAGTCCCGCGCGGCGTCCGGCCCGCCGCCGCCCTGTTCCTGCTGGTGTGCGTCCGTGCTCATGCGGTCAACCTTTCCATACGGGCACCGGGAGGCCGGGGTGCGACCGCGGGAAATGCCGCTCGGCCTCGGCGAGGCGCGGCGGCGAGCGGCGGGACGGCGGCGGGCGGCGGCAAACGGCGAGCTACGAGCGGCGACCGGCAGCGGGCAGCGGCAAGCAGAAAACGGCGGCACGCGGCGGGCAGCGACGAGCGGCGGCTGGCGGCAAACAGAGAACGGCGGCAAGCCACGAGCGGCCGCTGGCCGCTGGCCGCTGGCCGCTCAAGGAGGTTCGCCGCGCCAGGCCCGGCCCCGGCCGTCGGCCTCGCCGCCGTACGCGGCCGGCCGCGCCGTCACCCTCGTCGGCGCCGCCGCCCCGGCCCGCCCCCGGGATGCCGTGCCACCGGCGTACGAAGTGACCCGGCGTCAGCCGCGGGGGCCTCAGCAGTCGCAGCCGCAGGAATCGCCGCAACAGCAGCAGCCCTCGCCGCACTGGCCGCAGCAGTCGCACGCCTCGCAGCAGTCGCCGCAGTTCTGGCACGGCGCCTGCCGCCGCTCCCTGCTCCAGGGGTCCTCGAAGCTCCCGCAGCACATCTGGCAGGTGCAGGCGAGCCCGACCCAGACCAGGCATCCGGCGATCAGGCCGCGCCGGTCGCGGGGCGGCTGCGGCGGAGGGGTCGGGGAGCCGGGGCCGCCGGGGGCGTGCGGGGTGCCGGGCGGCGCACCGTACGGATGGCCGGGAGGGGGCCCGAAGGAGCCGTCCGGGGTCAGCAGCCCCTGACCCTCCCGGTGCGAGCAGGAGGAGGTGCCGAACGCCCGGTCGACCGAGCGGCGCAGTTCGTGGGCGAGCAGGACGTGGACGAGCCTGCCGTCGGTGAACTCCACCTCCCGCAGCGCGAGCCGCACGCCGTGCAGCGCGTCGTCGCAGAGCCGGCGCGCCTCGGCGAGCGGGGTGCCGGTGGCCGTCAGCGGGTTCCAGGCGCCCGACGCGGCGTCCGCCTCACGGTCCTCGACGGCGTCCAGCAGGTGGGCGAGCCGCCCGAAGAGCCGGCCGGCCTCCGCGAGGGGCGCGGCGTTCTGCGGCCTCCCGGCGAGGTGGGCGGTGTGGGCGAAGGCGGCGGCGGTGGCGGTCTCGGTGGGTTCGGTGACCGTCAGCAGCGGGGTACCGGGCCCGGCGAGCGTCTCGATCCCGGTCTGCCGGTCGACCGCGTCGACCAGGAGGGCGGTGTCGAAGCCGAGGGCCGCACCGGTCCGCGCACCGGCCCGGTCCCACCCCGCGGCTACCCGGCGCGCGGCGGCGGCGACCGGGCGGCGGGCCAACAGCCCGTCCCGGTCCGCGACGTGGTCGCGCACCTTGGCCGAGGCCAGGACGAGCGAGACGGCGGCGGCGAGCTTGGCCCCCTCCCCCTGGGCGACCGGCGCGGTGCGCATGGCGCGCAGCGGGCAGGGGCCCGCGGTGCGTCGTCCGCCGGCGGCGAGACCCGTCTGAGCCTCCGTCAGGACGGAGACGATGAGGCCGTCATAGTTCGTGACGATACGGGCGAACTGTCCGTGATCCGCCCTCAGAGCCAGGCAGAGACCGCAGAGATGGGCGGTCCACTCGACCCTGAGGCCTTCGGAGAGGCGGTGGATGCAAGGCCTGACCATTCCGAACACGACGATCCCCCGGGAGCCGTTCAGCCGGTGCGCGACGCTCGCGCACCGAGGCGTCGTGCATCGTATCCAGCCACCCGTTCACCCGTCCGTCGGCAGGATCACCCGTACGGCTCGAAGCGTCATATTTTCTTTTCGCAACCCCCCTTATGCGGGGCGAACCCTGACGAATCGCCACATCCTCTGCACCAGTAGCGTCACGAATCGCCTGCGAGCCGACTATCTACTTGGCGCGCTATCCGCATCATGGACGACCATAGGGATACGAAAGAGATGCGGAACGACACGGAACCGCGGTGAGAGGAGGCGTCCATGGGATCGGTGCGCAAGGCGAGTGCCTGGCTGGGCCTCGTGGAGGACAGCGACGAGCGGTACTACGACGACGAGTACAACGAGGGCGCGGAGACCGGCACGGGCCACCAGGCGGCCTGGGCCACCGACCCGCGGGTGCAGGTGGCCGCCGAGGCGGCCGAGGAGCAGGACCGCCGGATCGCCACCGTGACCCCGGACAGCTTCCGGGACGCCCGGGCCATCGGCGAGCTCTTCCGGGACGGCGTCCCGGTGATCGTCAACCTCACGGCCATGGACCCCGCCGACGCCAAGCGCGTGGTGGACTTCGCCGCCGGGCTGATCTTCGGTCTGCGCGGCTCGATCGACCGGGTGGCCACCCGGGTCTTCCTGCTCTCCCCCGCCGACACCCAGGTGGTGGCGGGCGAAGCCGCCGGCCGCAGGACCGACGGCTTCTTCAACCAGAGCTGAGCAGGGCGCTCGCCGGAAAGTTCCGGTCAACGCCGCCGGCCGGCGTGCGCGTCACGGCGCACCTCCGTCACCGGAAGGCGTCGAGACCGGTGAGCGCCTTGCCCAGTACCAACTGGTGCATCTCCACGGTGCCCTCGTAGGTGAGCACCGACTCCAGGTTCGTCGCGTGCCGCATGACCGGGTACTCCAGCGAGATTCCGTTGGCCCCGAGGATCGTGCGCGAGGTGCGGCAGATCTCGATCGCCTCCCGCACGTTGTTGAGCTTGCCGAAGCTGACCTGTTCCGGCCGGAGGCCGCCCGCGTCCATCCGGCGGCCCAGGTGGTGGGCGAGCAGGATGCCCTTGTGCAGCTCCAGGGCCATGTCGGCCAGCTTGGCCTGGGTGAGCTGGAAACCGCCGATCGGACGGCCGAACTGCTCCCGGGTCCGCGCGTAGTCGAGGGCCGACTCGAAGCTGGACCGCGCCGCCCCCATGGATCCCCAGACGATGCCGTAGCGCGCGTGGCTCAGACAGCTGAGCGGGCCGCGCAGCCCCTTCGCGTCCGGCAGCACCGCGTCAGCCGGCAGCCGGACCTCGTCCATCACCAGCTCGCTGGTGACCGAGGCGCGCAGCGACCACTTGTGATGGATCTCCGGGGCCGAGAAGCCGGGGGCGTCGGTCGGCACGACGAATCCACGGATGCCGCGGCCGTCCTCGCCCTCGTCGGTCTGCGCCCAGACGACGGCGACCCCGGCGACCGAGCCGTTGGTGATCCACATCTTGCGGCCGCTGAGGACCCAGTCCGCGCCGTCGCGCTTGGCGTACGTCCGCATCCCCGCCGGGTCCGAGCCGTGGTCGGGTTCCGTCAGGCCGAAGCAGCCGATGATCTCGCCGGAGGCCATGCCGGGCAGCCACCGCTGCTTCTGCTCCTCGGAGCCGAAGCGGTGGATCGCGTACATGGCGAGCGAGCCCTGTACGGAGACGAGCGAGCGGATTCCGGAGTCGGCGGCCTCCAGCTCCAGGCAGGCCAGCCCGTACTGGACGGCGCTCGCCCCGGCGCAGCCGTAGCCGTCCAGCGACATGCCGAGCGCGCCCAGCGCGCCGAGCTCGCGGGCCAGCTCACGGATGCCGGGCAGCTCGCCCTTCTCGTACCACTCGGCGATGTGCGGCAGGACACGGTCGGTGGCCCAGGTGCGGACGGTGTCGCGGATCGCGAGGTCGTCCGGGCCGAGCAGGTCATCGATGCCGAGGGGATCGGCGGCGTCGAACGGGGGGAGCTTCGACGGCTTCGCGGACGCGGTGCTGGACATGAGGGTGCCTCCGGCGGCTCGCACGGTGCTCGGAGGGACCGGGAGACGCCCGCCCTCCGAAAACTAGCAGTGGTAGTCAGGGCGTCGTGCTGACGTTACGGGTCAGTGTGCCGCTCGTCCAGAGCCGGCCGCTTCGGCCGGTTCGCGGCGCGCGGGCACCATCGGGCGCGGGAGGGGGCGGTCCCGGCCGGACGGCCGGGGGGTGCCGGCGGCTTCCACCGCGTCGGCCGTGCTCCGGCGGCAGGCCTCCTTCGGCGGGCAGTCCATCGCCTTCGGCAGCCGCAGAGCGGCCAGCGCTCCGAGCAGCAGGAGCCCGGCGCTGACGACGAGCGTGAGGTGGAGTCCGCCGATGAAGGCGTGCCGGGCCGTGGAGCGCAGCAGATCGCCCATCGGGCCGCCGAGCTGCGCGGCGACCTGGTAGGCCTCGCCCAGCGAGTGGGAGGCCTCGGACGCGGCGCGGGCGGGGACGCCCTTCTCGCGGAGGGAGGCGAGGCCGGGGGCGTAGGCCGCGTTCATGACGCTGCCGAGCAGGGCGATGCCGAGGCCCGCGCCCAGCTGGTAGGAGGTCTCGCCGATCGCCGCCGCGCCACCCGCCCGCTCCGGTGGTGCGTCGCTGAGCATCGACTCGTACGCCCCGAAGAGCGTGGTCTGGAGTCCGAAGCCGAGCAGGACGAACGCGGCGGTCAGCAGGGCGGGCCGGTCGTGCTGGCCCATCGCGGTGAGGACCAGGACCGAGGACGCCGTGAGGACGAAGCCCCAGCCGACCATCCGCCGGGGGCCGAAGCGGCGCAGGGTGTACGAGCCGGTGGCGCCCGCGGCCATCGCCGCGAAGGTCAGCGGCAGGAGGCGCAGCCCGGTCTCCAGCGGGGTGAGCCCGAGCACCAGCTGGAGGTACTGGACGGCGATCAGCTGGAGGCCGACCAGCGCCAGCATCGCCAGCACGATGCAGCCGACGGCGGTGGAGAAGGCCGGGCGGGCGAACATCGCGACGTCGATCAGGGGGTGCCTGCGGCGCTTCTGCCGGCGGACGAAGAGGACCAGGAGTGCGAGACCGAGGGCCGACGGGCCGAGCGCGACCGGATCCAGCAGCCCCGCGCCGCCGCCCAGGCGCTTGACGCCCAGGACCACGCCGAGCACCCCGGCCGCGGCCATCAGCGCGCCCAGCACGTCCCACGGGCCGTCGTGACCGCCCCGCGACTCGGGCAGCAGCCAGCGGCCGAGCGGCAGGATCACCGCCATCAGCGGGATGTTGATCAGGAAGACCGAGCCCCACCAGAAGTGCTCGACCAGGAAGCCGCCGACGACCGGCCCGGTGGCGGCGCCGACCGCGGCGACCGCGGTCCACACGCCGATGGCGAGCGCCCGCTCCCGGCGGTCGGGGAAGACCTGGCGCAGGATCGACAGCGTGGCGGGCATGATCATCGCGCCACCGACGCCGAGGAGTGCGCGGGCCGCGATCAGGACGCCGGAGGTGTCGGCCGTCGCGGCGAGTGCGGAGGCGAGGCCGAACAGCGCGTAGCCGATCAGCAGCACGCGCCGCCGTCCGATCCGGTCACCCAGCGTGCCGAAGAGGATGAGCAGCGAGGCGCAGACGAGGGGGTACGCGTCGACGATCCACAGCAGGGCCGTGCCGCTCGGGCGGAGGTCCTCGGTGAGGGAGGGCACCGCGACGTGGAGCACGGTCGCGTCGAGGGCGACGACCAGAAGGCTGAGGCAGAGGACGACGAGGACGACCCAGCGGTTGGTGTCGTCGGCGGCTTTGCGCAGCCGGACCCCGGCCGTGGTCGTCCCGGACATCTGCGTACCTCCCGATGAGTCCCTCGCGCTCGGCGGACCGGCGGCGACGTGGGGTGTGCGTCCCTCGGGCCCGGCATCGGCGGACGAGTGATTCGCCAGCGTACGCGAGTTCGGGGTGGTCACACGTGGTCCACGTCATACCCCGGCCCGCCGCACAGTGTGGCGTACGCCATGCCGGGCACGGTCGGGGGGCTTCGCTCCGGAGGACCGGCCGGTCCGTCGCGGCCGGTCCGGGGACGGCGGAGGCACAGGCGGCGGGGCGGCACGCGCCTCCCCCGAATGGCGGGATCAATTGCCGCGGATTCCGGTGGGCCTCATTTTCCGCGAGATCAAACACGCTTACGAACGGAACCCGGGCCCTATTGGGGCCAAGATCACGGGGATTCTTCCCGACGCCCGGAAAAGACGCCGTTCCGAGACAAAGTCCACATCACATCGTCATCACAAAGCGGCGGGATTGGCATGCTTGCACGCTCACTCGCTGTAACGTCGATTGGGTGCGTACCGACATCTTTGCCCGGCTGGACCGGGAGCCGGAACCGCCGAAGATAGAGGCACCGCGGATGAGCCGTCACCGCATCGCCCTCTTCGGCGGGACGTTGGCGTTCTATCTCGCCATCGTCTGGGCGGTGCTGATCACGTCCTGGCTGGTCGCCCTGGACTGGAAGGTCATGCTGTTCCGGCCCTACCAGCAGTGGCCCGAGCTGCACCCCTTCCTGGACTACTACGTCGTGCTCGGCCAGCGCGGCCCCACGGCGGTGATGGTCGCCTGCTGGCTGGGCTGGCGCTCCTGGCGTCAGCACACGCTCCGGCCGCTGCTGGTCCTCGGCACGTCCCTGCTGCTGCTCAATGTGACGGTGGGCGCGGTCAAGCTGGGGCTCGGGCGGCTGGGCCCGCACTACGCGACCCGGATCGGATCGGCCGAGATGTTCGCCGGTGGCGATATATTCCCCTCCGGGCACACGGCGAACGCCGTCGTGACCTGGGGAATCCTCGCCTATCTGGCCACCACGCCCCGTGCCAGGCGCTATCTGTCGGCGGTCTCCGCGACGGTCTCGCTGGGGGTCGGCCTCACCACCGTCTACATCGGTACGCACTGGCTCAGCGATGTCCTGCTGGGGTGGGCGGCCGGGCTGCTCATCCTGCTGGCGCTGCCGTGGTTCGAACCGCTGATCGCCCGGACCGAGCACTGGGTCTTCGCGATGCGCGAGCGGTGGCGGGAGCGTCGCGGCGGGGGCCGTCCGGCGCCGGTGCCCGACGCCGCGCCGCAGCCGGTGCTGCTGCCGCAGTCGATGGCCACCGACGGCCTCACCGCCGAGGCCGAGGCCAAGGCCGCCCCGGCCGAACCGGTACGTGCCGCCGGGCATCCGGCGGCCACCAGAGCCCGCGCCCACAGCGGGCACCCCGCGCGGCCGGGCGGCATGCCGGTGGCCGCGGCGGGCGTCCGCCGTCCGCCGCCGCACACCGAGCGGGGCCCGCGCGCTGGCAGCCCGGCCCGCCCGATGACCGGCGGCTGACACGAGCCCGTACGGACGTCGAAGGCCCCGACCTCGGTCGGGGCCTTCGGCGTCGCGGGTGCCGGGCCGGACGCGGGAGCGGGTCAGCCCACCCAGCAGCGCGTCACGGTGCCGTCCTCGACCTGGAAGTTGATGCGGCCGTGGCGGAACTCCATGGTCAGGAACGTGCCCGGGGGAACGGCCCGGACGGTGTCCCAGCCACGGCTTCTGGCCTGCCGCTCGGCGGTGTCGGCGGCGAGGCCGACATACGCGTCGGCGTCGTCGTCCGGCTGTGCGGGAGGGGTCGGTAGAGATGCCATGCCCTCACCGTAGGCGGCCCCGGACCGTGACGGAAGGCAGGGCCCCGGGGCGTCCCGAACCATCTCCGCATGCCGTGTCTGTCACGCTTGTGTCACAGGATCCCCACACGTGAATACGCGGTTCTCTTCACCCGGACGGACCGGCGGGAAGCACCGGCACGCATTAACCGGGCACTGTTGTTCACCGGCGCGGGGATGACGCCGGAACCCTTCCGGAATCATGGGGTGACCTGCTTCTTTCACGATCGGAGCGTGAGATCGTCGGAATGGCCGGAGCACCGGAATTTCTCTCCCCCGTAAACCTTCATTTCCCTGTCACCGGGCCCGCGGCCGGTCGAGCACCCGGGTGAGCCGTTCCTTCGCTTCCGCCGGGATCTCGGTCGGCTCCGGCGGTCGGCCACGTCGCAGTCGATTCCCGTCCGCGGGCGGTCTTCCTCAGCGGTCCGCGGGGGCCGGCTCCAGCCGCAGGCAGAGGTCGTTGTCGACGGTGTAGCAGGGAGTGGCGAGCACCCCGGGGGCCGCCGGGTGGCTCGGGTAGACGAAGGACCTGTTGCGGGACCACACGTCGTCGAGGATCCGCGAGATCCTCACCCCGTCCGCGCCCGCCGCCGGGACCAGCCACAACTGCCAGAGCCGGGCCTCGGGCACCGGAGCGGCGGCGGGCGCCGCGTAGGGCAGGGTGAAGGCGAAGGACCCGGCCGGTCCGTCCGGGTCCGGGGCGGTGAGCGGAACACGGTGCACCCGGTCCGGCTCCCCCGGCAGCCGGGCCTCCACCGCGGCCCCCTCCCCCGCCTCGACGCCGTACAGCACGCCCCGGACCGTCATGCCGGCCGGGCCCGCGAGGACGGCGCCCGCCTCGGCGTGGGGGGCGCGGACCCAGGAACGCACGGCGAGCCGGCCGTCGAGGGTCGGGTACGGGACCCGGGCGCTGACGCTCGCGGCTCCGGTGTCCGGGCGGCGGTCGACGAGGGCCCGCAGGTCGCGCAGCCCCGGTTCGACGACCGCCTCGGCGGACTCGTCCCCGGGCTCCTCCACGTACGCGTCCCAGCGCCCCTCGGCCAGCTCGGTGGTGGCCGGGAGCACCGCCCGCAGCCGTCCGGGCGACGGCCTGCTGAGCGGTATCCGCACCGTGCCGCCGGGCTTCCGGCCCGCCGCGCCCCGGCGCCGCAGGAGCAGGACGGCGTCGGGGGCGGGGGCCGGGGCGGTCAGGTCGAAGGTGAGGGTTCCGGTGCGATCGGCGGCGCAGTCGGCCCGTACGGCGGTGGAGCTCATGAGGTCCTTCCCTTGCGGAGTACGTCGGCGGCCTTGTAACGCAGGGCGTACGCACCGTCGAGGACGCTGCCCCGGGTGCGGTGCAGCGCGGTGCGCAGGGCGCCGTGCCCGTGCCCCTGGTTGCCGCGCGCGACGAGTTCGGTGAACAGGCGCTCGTGCTGCTCGGCGACCCGTGCGGGGTCGAAGCGGGCCGAGGCCTTCAGCGCGGCGCCGCCCATCCGCCGACGCAGTCCGTCGTCCTCGATGAGCTGGAGCAGCGCGGCGGCGATCGCGTCCGGTTCGCCGACCGGCACCAGGCGGCCGTCGACGCCGTCCTCGATGATCTCGGCCGGTCCGTGCGGGCAGTCGGTGGCCACGACCGGCAGTCCGCCGCGCATCGCCTCCACGATCGTCATGCCGAAGGACTCCCGCTCCGATGTGACGGCCGCGATCGACCCCTTGGGCCACTCGGCCTCCATCGGGTTGACCGAGCCCATCAGGAACACGTGGTTGTGCAGCCCGAGTTCGTCGACGAGGGCGCGCAGGGCCGCTCGTTCGTCCCCGGTCGCGTCCCCGCCGCCGTAGATGCGCAGCCGCCAGTCGGGGCGGGCCGCGGACACCTGGGCGAAGGCCCGCACCAGATGGTCGTAGCGCTTGACCCGGTGCAGCCTGCCCGCCGCGACGACCCACTTCAGGTCGCCGTCCGCGGGCGGGCAGGCGGGCTCGGGGACGGCGTTGGGGATGGCCTCGATCCGGACGCCCGGCAGGCGCAGCCGGCTGCGGTAGTCGTCCGCGTCGGCGCGGGTGACGGTGGTCAGCGCGTCGAGCAGCGTGTAGCGGTGGGCGATCTCGCGGCGCAGCCGGTAGCCGTGGCTGTCGAGCGTGAGGTGCTCCTGCCCGACGCGCACCGGTCCGCGGCGGGTCTGCCGGCTGAGGTGCACGTTGAGTCCGGGGCGGGTGCCGACGACGACGTCCGCCTCGACGCCCTGGAGATGGGCCGCGATCCGGGCGTCGGTGAGCCGGCTGTACTGCTGGTACCTGCTGTCGCCGCGTGGGAACACGGTGGCGGGCCGGGCGTGTTCGGCGCGCTCGCCGTCGTAGGCCGCGCTCTTCTTCCGCAGGTCGACGAGGTGGCGCAGCGTCACGCCCTCGGGTGCGCCGAGGACGGGGGCGTCCCGGTGCCGGAAGACGGACACGATCTCGACGTCGTGCTGCTCGGCGAGGGTCCGGGCGAGCGTGAACGTCGTCCGGATCGTCCCTCCGATTCCGTAGGCATTGTGCAGAAGAAAAGAAATATGCATGATGAAGCTGTTTCCCCTGTCGACCCGGCCTCGGCGAGACTGCCACTTCTCCGCGGATTCACGTCCGAAATACGCCGGGAAATCCCGGAGCATCCGCGAGATGGCGCACAGGATTCCCGACTCCGTCGCCGGACTCCCCCCTGACCTGCAAGTTCCGGAGGATGTTCATCCGTTTCCCGCGGGTCCGGAAGTGCCGGGTCCGGTCCCCGGGCCCATCCGGTGCGGCGGAATACCCCCCGTCCGCGACCCGTTCACCCATGCTTTCCTTCGAGGTTGACGAAGGAAAATGCCGGGAGGTTGCCTGCGTCCCGGAAAAAAGTTCCGGGACGTTCCGCGGGAGCCGTACGCCGGGCGCGCGGCAGCCGTCCGCCGGACCCGTGGGAGCCGTACGCCGGACAGTCGACGTACCGATGTGTCGACCTCGCTCCCACTTCCGTCGGCCCAGGTGCGTGACCCCGGCCACGGATCCCGCGTTGTCTCTTCATGAGCCGGGAACAGCCCGGCCCACGCACCGAGTTCGAGGAGCCCCCGTGCCGCGCATGCTCGACGTCAGCCAGGACGTACGCGCCGAGATCGGCGACGACGAAGCCGACCGGCTGCTCGTCGGCGACAACGCCCCGGGCAGTTACGACTGCACCTCCTGCCGGACCCCCGGCGACTCCGACCAGGAACGCACCAGCACGGTGCTGTTCGTCGGCGACGAGACCGCCGTCCTCGCGTTCGCCCATGCGACGTGCATCCCGTCGCAGGTCGTCAGGGTGGCGGAGGACCAGCTCCAGGGCGCGGTGCGCAGTATCACCGGCAGCGAGCAGAAGGACACGGAGGGGCTCATGCCCGAACAGGCCGTCCTCGGCATCACCAGCGGACTCGTCCTCATCGAGGACGACGTACGCCCGGCCCTGGTCGTCGAACCGACCGGCCCGGTCGCCCGGCCCGGCACCGACGGCAGCGGAGGCGACGAGTTCCTCCAGCTGCTGCTGGAGCAGGGCTTCCGGCCCGCGCCCGACATGAACCAGCTGCCGGAGGTCCTCGCGGGCTGGTCCGTGCTGCTGGCCGTCGGTCAGCTGCACGCCGTGCTGCAGCCGAGCGCCGGCGGCGGCAACCCGGTCGCCTGGTGGCAGGCCCACCAGCCGCTCCAGGTCACCGAGGGCTGGCGGGCGGCGGTCAACAAGTCGCAGCAGGTCCTCGTCTTCGCCGCCCCGGCCGGCACCATCGGCCAGCAGCCCCGCGAGGACCTGCTGCGGGACGCCCTGGAGAAGGCCGCGGTCAACGGGGTCCTGGTCGCCGCCGCGATGCCGCTGGCCGGGACCTGATCATGTCCGCCGGGCCGGGCCGCCCCCGCCGGACTGCGTTTTCTCCGGCGGGGCCGCATCCGACGGGCCGTGAGGTCGTTGGCACCTACGTGCACTCATACGACTCCCCCCGCCACCATCAGAGTCAGATCCCTGCCATGCGTCCCGCGCAGGATCCGTCGGGGGGCCTGTCCCCCACCCCGATCTACGACGCGCTGTACTCCGAATACCGGCGCTCGTTCCGGGCGTTGCCGGGTGACCGGAGCGGCGAGGAGAATCTCGGATTCTCGGCCTTCGGGGCCGGCTTCTTCGCCTCCAGGACCCCGCTGAACAGCCACTCCGTCCCCTCCTCGCACGGCGGGCACGGCGGCCAGAGCGGGAGCGGCGCACAGAGCCAGCGCACGACCGGCAGCCTCGGTTCGTGGCAGCGGGTCGGGCGCCATGCGGGGCGGCACCGTCCCGCGGCGCTGCCGCCGGGGTCACGGGACTCCTGAGGCGCGACGGACCAGGGCCGCGCGTCGCTGAGGCCGTCTGACGCAGGCTGTGTACGACGAAGCCCCGGGCCGCTCTCGTGAGAGCGGCCCGGGGCTTCGTCGTACGTCACCGCTGCTTGTTGCGGCCGCGCTTCTCGCGGACCCGGACGGAGATGTGGATCGGCGTGCCCTCGAAGCCGAACTCCTCGCGCAGCCTGCGCTCCACGAAGCGGCGGTAGCCGTGCTCCAGGAAGCCGGAGGAGAAGAGCACGAAGCGCGGGGGCTTGGTGCCCGCCTGGGTGCCGAAGAGGATGCGCGGCTGCTTGCCGCCGCGGACCGGGTGCGGGTTGGAGGCGACGACCTCACCGAGGAAGGCGTTGAGCCGCCCGGTGGGGACACGGGTCTCCCAGCCCTCCAGCGCGGTCTCGATGGCCGGGACCAGCTTCTCCATGTGGCGGCCGGTGGCGGCGGAGACGTTGACCCGCGGGGCCCAGGCGATCTGCGCGAGCTCCGTCTCGATCTCGCGCTCCAGGTAGTAGCGGCGCTCCTCGTCGAGGGTGTCCCACTTGTTGAAGGCGACGACGATGGCGCGCCCGGCCTCCACGGCCATGGTGATGATGCGCTGGTCCTGCACGCTGATGGACTCGCTGGAGTCGATCAGGACGACGGCGACCTCGGCCTTCTCCACGGCGGCGGCCGTACGCAGCGAGGCGTAGTAGTCGGCGCCTTCCTGGAGGTGGACGCGGCGGCGGATACCGGCCGTGTCGATGAACTTCCAGGTGATGCCGCCGAGGTCGATCAGTTCGTCGACCGGGTCGCGGGTGGTGCCCGCCAGCTCGTTGACGACGACCCGGTCCTCGCCGGCGACCTTGTTCAGCAGGGAGGACTTGCCGACGTTCGGGCGGCCGATCAGGGCGATGCGGCGGGGCCCGCCGAGCGCCGTGCCGAACTTCTGCGCCGGGGCGTCCGGCAGGGCTTCCAGGACCGCGTCGAGCATGTCGCCGGTGCCGCGGCCGTGCAGCGAGGAGACCGGGTAGGGCTCGCCGAGGCCGAGGGACCACAGGGCGGTGGCGTCGGCCTCGCCGCTCTGGCCGTCGACCTTGTTGGCGCACAGGACGACGGGCTTGCCGGCCCGGCGCAGCAGCTTGACGACGGCCTCGTCGGTGTCGGTGGCGCCGACGGTGGAGTCGACGACGAAGACGACCGCGTCGGCCGTCTCGATGGCGTACTCCGCCTGGGCGGCGACGGAGGCGTCGAGGCCCAGGACGTCCTGCTCCCAGCCGCCGGTGTCGACGACCTTGAAGCGGCGGCCGGCCCATTCGGCCTCGTAGCTGACGCGGTCGCGGGTGACGCCGGGCTTGTCCTGCACGACGGCTTCGCGGCGGCCGATGATCCGGTTCACCAGGGTCGACTTGCCGACATTGGGGCGGCCGACGACGGCGAGCACGGGGAGCGGGCCGTGACCGGCCTCGTCGAGCGCGCCCTCGACCTCCTCGGGGTCGAAGCCTTCCTGCGCGGCGAGCTCCATGAACTCCGCGTACTCGGCATCGCCAAGTTCTCCGTGCTCGTGGCCCGAGCCGTCGGAGTGAATCTGGTCGTTCATGAAGTCCGTTCCTCTTTGCATCATCATCGATGGACCGCGATCAGCGCGGTCCACTACTCAAGTCTGGCCTATCGCCCGGTGAGGCGCTTGGCACTGT
Organism: Streptomyces sp. YPW6; assembly: GCF_018866325.1. Taxonomy (NCBI): domain Bacteria; kingdom Bacillati; phylum Actinomycetota; class Actinomycetes; order Kitasatosporales; family Streptomycetaceae; genus Streptomyces; species Streptomyces sp. YPW6. Next base: position 6,407,691 of record NZ_CP076457.1, on the reverse strand, counting down.
CCAGGTGGGCGGTCAGCTTCGCCTGGATCCGCAGGGTCGCCTCGTCCAGCGCCTTGCGCGTACGCCGCCCGTCGCCGCCGCTCGCGTCGAAAGCGTCGCCGAAGACGACGTCGACCCGGCTGCGCAGCGGGGGCAGCCCCCGTATCAACCGTCCGCGGCGCTCGGTGCTTCCCAGGACCGCCACGGGGACGATCGGTGCCCCGCCCCGTACCGCGAAATAGGCGAGTCCGGCCCGCAGCGAGGCGAAGTCCCCTTCGCCCCGGGTGCCCTCCGGGAAGATCCCGAGGGCGCCGCCGTCCGCCAGCACGCCGAGGGCGTGGCTGATCGCGGTGCGGTCGACGACCCGGCGGTCCACCTCGATCTGCCCGATGCCGTGCAGGAAGGGGTCGAGGGGGCCGACGAACGCCTCCTTCTTGATCAGGAAGTGCACCGGGCGGGGTGCGGTGCCCATCAGCATCGGTCCGTCGATGTTGTGGGAGTGGTTCACCGCGAGGATGACGGGTCCGGCGGCGGGCACCCGCCAGGCGCCGAGGACCCGGGGCTTCCACAGCCCGTACATCAGGCCGATGCCGATGGTGCGCCCGATGGCCGCTCCGCGCAGCGTGGGTGCGCCGGTGGCATCGCTCACGCGGCGACCCGCTTCCCCTCGACGAGGGTGACGACGCACTCGATGACCTGCTGGAGGGTCAGCTCGGTGGTGTCCACCTCGACGGCGTCGTCCGCCTTGGCGAGCGGGGAGGCCTTGCGGCCGGAGTCGGCGGCGTCCCGCTTGATCAGGGCCTCCCGCGTGGCGGTCAGGTCGGATCCCTTGACCTCGCCGCTGCGGCGGGCGGCGCGGGCCTCCGGGGAGGCGGTGAGGAAGATCTTGAGGTCGGCGTCGGGCAGCACGGTGGTGCCGATGTCCCGGCCCTCCACGACGATGCCGCCGGCGGCGGCCGCGGCGATGGAGCGCTGGAGCGCGGTGATGAGCGTGCGCACCTCGGGGACCGCGCTGACGGCGCTGACGTTGGAGGTGACCTCCTGGGTCCGGATCGGGCCCGAGGCGTCCTCGCCGTCGACGGTGATCGTCGGGGCGGCGGGGTCGGTGCCGGAGACGATCACGGGCTTGGCGGCGGCGGTGGCGATCTCCTCCGGGTTGCTCACGTCGATGCCGTTGGTCAGCATCCACCAGGTGATGGCCCGGTACTGCGCGCCCGTGTCCAGGTAGCTCAGGCCGAGCGCGGCGGCGACGGCCTTGGAGGTGCTCGACTTGCCGGTGCCCGAGGGCCCGTCGATGGCGACGATCACGGAGGAGCGTGCGGTTTCCACGGTGGTGGACACCTTCCTGGTACACGGGGTGGGGACGGACGGGCCAGGGAACGGCCTCGTACCAGGTTACCGAGTGCCGGAGGCGCCCATGTACCCCGTACGGGTGGCGGGCCCGGTACCGGCAGTGGGCCCGTGCGGGTGGCGGGCGCCGTGCGGGTGGCGGGCTCAGCCGCGGATGGACCAGCCCCGTTCCTGGAGGGCCGCGCCGAGGACCGGGGCGGCGCTGGGCTCGACCATGATCTGGACGAGGCCCGCCTGCTGGCCGGTGGCGTGCTCGATGCGGACGTCCTCGATGTTGACCCCGGCCCGGCCGGCGTCGGCGAAGATCGCCGCCAGCTCGCCCGGCTTGTCCCCGATGAGGACGGCGACGGTCTCGTACGCGGTGGGGGCGGCGCCGTGCTTGCCGGGGACCCGGACGCGGCCGGCGTTGCCGCGCCGCAGAACGTCCTCGATGGCGTGGGTGCCCGCGCTCCGCCGGTCCGCGTCGGCCGAGCCGAGTCCGCGCAGCGCGGCCACGGTCTCCTCCAGGTCGGCGGCGACCCCGGCGAGGACGTCGGCGACCGGGCCGGGGTTGGCGGAGAGGATCTCCACCCACATCCGGGGGTCGGAGGCGGCGATCCGGGTGACGTCGCGGATGCCTTGGCCGCACAGGCGTACGGCGGTCTCGTCGGCCTCCTCCAGCCGGGCGGCGACCATCGAGGAGATCAGCTGCGGGGTGTGCGAGACGAGGGCGACGGCCCGGTCGTGGGCGTCGGCGTCCATGACGACGGGAACGGCCCGGCACAGGGCGACCAGCTCCAGCGCGAGGTTGAGCACCTCGGTGTCGGTGTCCCGGGTCGGGGTCAGGACCCAGGGGCGCCCCTCGAAGAGGTCGGCGGTGGCGGCCAGCGGACCGGACCGCTCCTTGCCCGCCATCGGATGCGTGCCGATGTACGGCGTGAGGTCGAGGCCGAGCGCCTCCAGCTCGCGGCGCGGGCCGCCCTTGACGCTGGCGACGTCCAGGTAGCCGCGGGCCGCCCCGTCGCGCATGGCGGCGGCGAGGACGGCGGCGGTGTGCGCCGGCGGCACGGCGACGACCACGAGGTCGACCGGGCCGGCGGGCGGCTCCTCGGTCCCCGCGCCCAGCGCGGCGGCGGTGCGGGCCGACTCGGGGTCGTGGTCGGCGAGGTGCACATGGATGCCCCGGCCCGCCAGCGCGAGGGCGGCGGAGGTGCCGACGAGCCCGGTTCCGATGACGAGGGCGGTTCTCACTGGGCGATGTCCTTGCGCAGGGCGGCGGTGGCGCCGAGGTAGACGTGGCTGATCTCGGCACGCGAGAGGTAGGTCTCGACGTGCACGAGGATACGGACCACGCGGGGCATCGCCCCGTCGATGTCCAGCTCCTGGGCGCAGATCAGGGGTACGTCGACGATTCCGAGGCCGCGCGCGGCGGCGGCCGGGAAGTCGCTGCGCAGGTCCGGGGTGGCGGTGAACCAGATGCTGATCAGGTCGTCGGCGACGAGCTCGTTGCGTTCCAGGACGGCGGTCAGCAGTTCGCCGACCCGCTCGCCCATGTGCCCGGCCTCGTCCCGCTCCAGCTGGACGGCTCCCCGGACCGCTCGTACCGCCACGTCGTTCTCCTCGTTCCTCGCTGCTCTCCGGTGCCTGGGCCGGGCGCCCTCCGGCGCGGCCCGTAGCTCTCCTCAGCCTAGATCGACAGCGGCGGAGCCGGTCACGGTGTTCCGTCCGTGAGACGGGCGGACGGCGGCCGCCCCGGCACGTCCCGCCACCCGGTCGGGGGCATGGTCCGCCCGGTTGCTTCGCCCGGCGGCCCGCCGCCGCCACGATGGCCCCCATCACCGTCACCGAAGGAGAGACCCCTCATGAACGCACGGAGAAGGACGGTGCTGGCCGCGGGTGCGGCGGGCGCCGCCGCCCTGGCCACCGGCTGCGGATCCTCGGACGGGGGCGGCGGCGAGGACGCGAGCCCGGCTCCGAGCGCGCCGGGGGACGCCACGGGCGGAGCGGAGCTGGCCCGGACAAAGGACATCCCGGTCGGCGGCGGCACCGTCTTCAAGGAGCGCAAGATCGTGGTGACCCAGCCGACGGAGGGCGACTTCAAGGCGTTCTCCGCCGTCTGCACGCATGCGAGCTGTCTCGTCTCGACGGTGAGCGACGGCACCATCAACTGCCCGTGCCACGGCAGCAGGTACAGCATCACGGACGCAGCGGTCGAGGCCGGCCCGGCGCCCCGGCCGCTGCCCGCCGAGCAGATCAGCGTCTCGGACGGGGCGATCCGGCTGGGCTGAGGCGGACCCGAAATCCGGGGGCGCCGCGGCCCGCTCCCCCGTACGCTCGCGGCCATGATCACCGCCACCGACGAGGCGCTCGTACGCGACCACACCGTCTACGCCTGCGTGGTGGGCTCGCGTGCGTTCGGACTCGCCACCGAGGACAGCGACACGGACCGGCGTGGTGTCTTCCTCGCGCCGACCGAGCTGTTCTGGCGGTTCGAGAAGCCGCCGACGCATGTCGAAGGGCCCGCGCCGGAGCAGTTCTCCTGGGAGCTGGAACGCTTCTGCGAGCTGGCGCTCCGGGCCAACCCGAACGTGCTGGAGTGCCTGCACTCCCCGCTGGTGGAGTACGAGGACGACACCGGCCGGGAGCTGCGGGCGCTGCGCCGGGCGTTCCTGTCCCGTCGGGCGCACGGCACGTTCGTCCGGTACGCGCTGGGCCAGCGCAGGAAGCTGGAGGCGGACGTCCGGGTGCACGGCGCGCCGCGCTGGAAGCACGCGATGCATCTGCTGCGGCTGCTGGCGAGCAGCCGGGACCTGCTGCGTACGGGTGAGCTGCGCATCGACGTCGGCGAGGCCCGTCAGGAGCTCCTGGCGGTGAAGCGGGGCGAGGTGTCCTGGGCGGAGGTGGAGCACCGGATGGACCGGCTGGGCGAGGAGAACGACGAGGCGGCGGCCCGGTCCCCGCTCCCGGCGGAGCCGGACCGGGCGGCCGTGGAGGACTTCCTCGTCCGGACCCGGCGGGCCTCGGCCGCGCGGGCTGAGCCCGGCCCGGCCGGCACGACGCCCCCCAGGGCCTCCGGCGGGCTCAGAGCGTCCGGGGACCGCCCGCGCCGGCCGTGAGCTCGGCGAGCTTCTGGAACTCGCCCAGGTCGTAGTTGGCCAGGGTGGAGTCGAGGTTGGTCAGCGCCCCGAGGCGCTCGACGAAGCCCTGGGGGTCGTACTCGATCTGGAGGGTGACGCGGCTCGACGTGTCGTCGAGCCGGTGGAAGGTGACCACACCCGCGTGATGGACCCCTTCGACCGTCTTCCAGGCGATGCGGTCCTCGGGGACGACCTCGGTGAGTTCGGCGACGAAGTTCTTGTCCGCACCGGGCAGCGACAGCTGCCAGGCGAAGCGCCGCTCGTCGATCGGATCGACGCGCCGCACATGGCTCAGGAACCGCGGCCACTGGGTGACGTCGCTCCACAGGGACCAGGTGACGGCCACCGGGGCCTTGATGTCGACGGTCTCGACGAGCGAGGAGGACACGGGTACCACCAGACCTTCGTACGGGAACGGGTTCGCCCTCTCGTACCCCCTCGCCCGCCGCTCAGGCGTCCCAGAGTGCCGCGAGGGACAGCAGGTCGCTGCGGTACTCGATGCGCTCGGCCCACTCCTTGGGCCAGGCCGCGGCGCCCAGGTGGGCCCCGGCCAGCGCTCCGGTCAGGCAGGCGATGGAGTCGGAGTCGCCCCGGGTGCAGGCGGCCCGGCGCAGGGCGGTGACGGGCTCCTCGGGGAAGAGCAGGAAGCAGTGCAGTGCGGTGGCGAGGGCCTCCTCGGCGATCCAGCCGTCGCCGGTCCGCTCGCAGGGGTCGGTCTCCGGCGACGGGTCGCGCAGGGCGTCCCGGACGGTCTCCAGGGCCGCCAGGCACTCGTCCCAGCCGCGCTGGATGTACGCCTGCGGGGTGGCGTCGCCCGCGTGGCGCCAGAGGTCGCCGAGCCAGCGGGTGTGGTAGCGGCCCCGGTTGTCGCAGGCGTAACTGCGCAGCTGACCGATCAGGCCGAGGGGTTCGGCGCCCTGGGCGAGCAGGAACACCGCGCGGGCCAGCAGGTCGGAGGCGGCCAGGGCGGTGGGGTGGCCGTGGGTGAGGGCGGCCTGGAGCTGGGCGGCGCCGGCCCGCTGCTCCGTGCTGAGGCCGGGGACCAGGCCGACGGGGGCGACCCGCATGTTCGCCCCGCAGCCCTTGGAGTGCGTCTGGCTGGCCTCCTGCCAGATCCGGGTGTGTTCGAGCAGCCGGCAGGCGGTGAGGCAGGTGTTGCCGGGAGCGCGGTTGTTGTCCGGCGCGTGGTACCAGGCGATGAACTCGGCGCCGACCGGGCCCACCAGCCGTTCGGGGGTGAGCAGTCCGCTGTCCATGGCGGTGCGGATGCCCCGGCCCAGCGCGATCGTCATCTGGGTGTCGTCGGAGACGACGGCGGGCTCCAGGAGGGGGATGTGCCGCCAGGGGCCGAACTTGGCGAGGATGGAGGGCACGTCGTTGAACTCGGTGGGGAAGCCGAGCGCGTCGCCGAGGGCGAGCCCGGTCAGGACGCCGGTCGCGGCCTGCTTGGTCAGGGGCGGGATGGCGAGGGTCATCGGTCGTGTCCTTCCGTTGCGGAGGGGGAGGCGTCGGCGCGCGGCGGGCGCAGGAGCGGCGGGTGCAGGGCGGTGGCGTCGCCCGCCCGGTAGAGGGCGGCGGGTTTGCCCCGGCCTCCGGTGCGGCGCGGCGGGCCGCCGACCGGCCGGACGAAGCCCGGCGCCCCCAGCACCTTGCGCCGGAAGTTGGGGCGGTCCAGCTCGACGCCCCAGACGGTCTCGTAGACCTGTTGGAGCTCGCCGAGGGTGAACTCGGCGGGGCAGAACGCGGTGGCCAGGCAGCTGTATTCGAGCTTGGCGCCGATCCGGTCGCGGGCGTCCGTGAGGATCGTGTCGTGGTCGAAGGCGAGGGGCCCGGCGGCTTCCGCGTCCCACCACCGGGCGCTCGCCGCGTCGCCGCCGCCGCGCGGTTCGGGCAGGTCCGGCAGGAGGGCGGCGTACGCGACGGAGACGACCCGCATCCTCGGGTCGCGGTCCGGGGCGGTGTAGGTCCGCAGCTGTTCGAGGTGGAGGGCGCCGACCGTGTCCGGGCCGAGGCCGGTCTCCTCGGCCAGCTCGCGGCGGGCGGCGTCGCCCGCGGACTCGCGGGGCAGCAGGAACCCGCCGGGCAGCGCCCACCGCCCTCGGAAGGGTTCCTGGCCGCGTTCGACGAGCAGCACGTGCAGCCGTGCGGCACGGACGGTGAAGACGGCGAGGTCGACGGTGACCGCGAACGGGGCGAAGGCGTGCGGGTCGTAGCCCTCGGGGGCGGGGGTGATCATCGCTCCTCCGGGAGGGGTGCGGCGGCGTCCCGGCCGGTGTCCGGGAGTCCGTCGATGAGGACATGACCGAGGGCTGCTCCTGCGGGCGCCCGCAGGAAGGCTCGGTACCCGACGGGGTCCGGACGCGCGGCGGCACCGGACCCGGGCACCTCGGTCCGGACGGCCGGGGCGCCCGGGTCCGCCGCCAGGGGCCGGTGCGGGGGGTCGAGTACGTCCACGAGGCTCACGGGCCCACCCCCTCTTTAATAGTCATTCCGACTATAAAAGATGGGCGGGGACAGCAAAAGGCCCGCGGCCGTTTCCGTTCGGGAAGCTGAACAGAAACGGCCGCGGGCCCTGGGAGCGCGCTGCTAGAGACCGACCTCGCGCATCAGCATGCCGACCTCGGTGTTGGTGAGGCGGCGCAGCCAGCCGGACTTCTGGTCGCCCAGCGGGATCGGCCCGAAGGACGTCCGCACGAGCCGCTCGACCGGGAAGCCGGCCTCGGCCAGCATCCGGCGCACGATGTGCTTGCGGCCCTCGTGGAGGGTGACCTCGACCAGGTAGTTCTTGCCGGTGTTCTCGACGACGCGGAAGTGGTCGGCGCGGGCGTACCCGTCCTCCAGCTGGATGCCGTCCTTGAGCCGCTTGCCCAGGTCGCGCGGCAGCGGGCCCTGGATGGCGGCCAGGTAGGTCTTCTTCACGCCGTACTTCGGGTGCGTGAGGCGGTGGGCCAGCTCACCGTGGTTGGTGAGCATGATGATGCCCTCGGTCTCGGTGTCGAGCCGGCCGACGTGGAAGAGCCGCGTCTCGCGGTTGGTCACGTAGTCGCCGAGGCACTGGCGGCCGTCCGGGTCCTCCATCGAGGAGACGACCCCGGCGGGCTTGTTCAGCGCGAAGAAGAGATACGACTGGGCGGCGACGGTGAGCCCGTCGACCTTGATCTCGTCCTTGTGCACGTCGACGCGCATGCCCTGCTCGACGACGATCTCGCCGTTGACCTCGACGCGGGCCTGCTCGATCAGCTCCTCGCACGCGCGGCGCGAGCCCATGCCGGCCCGGGCGAGGACCTTCTGCAGCCGCTCGCCCTCCTGCTCGGCGCCCGGGTGGGTCTTGGGGAGCTTGATGTCGGGCTTGTTCGCGTACCGGTCGCGGTTGCGCTGCTCGATCTTGGCGTCGAGCTCACGGGGGCGCGCGGGACTGCCGCCGCGCCGGAAGCCGCCGGCGCCACCGCCCTGCGCGGACTTCGGGCCGCCCTTGGCGCCGCCGCGGGCCGCCGCGCCCCGGCCCTTGCGGGGACCGTCCTGGCCGCCCCGGGCGCCGGGGCGTCGTTGCCGACGTCGTAGCGGCGCTCCTCCGGGCGGGGGCGGCGGGGTCGCTGGCCCTGCTGCTCGTCGCGTCCGCCCTGGAAGCCCTGACGGCCGCCCTGGCTGCCGGAACGACCGCCCTGGCCGCTGCCGCCGCGCCCGCCGCCCTGGCCGCCGGAGCGTCCGCCCTGGCCGCCGGCCTGGCCCTGGCGGAAGGAGCCGCCGCCGCCCTGGCCACGTCCGCCGCCGCCCTGGCCGCCGGGGCGTCCGCCCTGGCCACCGCTCCGGCCGCCGCCGCTTCCGCTGTTCCTGCCACTGCTTCGCATCAAAATTCCGTCTTGTCGTCTGCGTGAGTATCCGGGGTGTCCGGTGCGTCCGGATCGAACGACGGCACACCCTCTAGCGTCTCAGCCTCGATCGCGTCCGCCTCCGGGAGGAAGGGCGCGAGCTCCGGGAGCTCGTCCAGGCCTCGCAGGCCCATGCGCTCCAGAAAGTAGTTCGTCGTCCTGTACAGGATCGCACCTGTTTCGGGTTCCGCGCCCGCCTCGGCCACCAGCCCCCTCTGGAGGAGGGTCCGCATGACCCCGTCGCAGTTCACTCCGCGCACCGCGGAGACCCGCGAGCGGCTCACCGGCTGCCGGTACGCGACGACCGCCAGGGTCTCCAGCGCGGCCTGGGTGAGCCGGGCGTGCTGGCCGTCCAGGACGAAGCCCTCCACGGCCGCCGCGTACTCGGGCCGGGTGAAGAAACGCCAGCCGCCCGCGACGAGCCGCAGGTCGAAACCCCGGCGCTGCACGGTGTATTCGTCGGCCAGCTCCCGCAGCGCGTCCGCCACGGCCCTGCGGGGCCGCTGGAGCACCTTGGCGAGGTGGTCGACGGTGGCGGGCTCGTCGACGACCATGAGGACCGCCTCCAGGGCGGGCTTGAGGTCGAGGGAGGCGACCGCGCTCCCGTCGTGCGCTCCGCCGTCCTGTGCGGGCTGCTCGCTCATTCCCGTACGCCCTCCTCGTCCGTGCCGCCGTTCAGCTCCTGGTCGAACTCGTCCGTCACCACGGGCTCCGCACCCTCCCCGCCGCACCAGGCCACCAGCAGGTCGCCGAGCGCCTCGTCCTGGTCGAGGGTGACGGCCTTCTCGCGGTACAGCTCCAGGAGGGCCAGGAACCGGGCCACCACGGTCAGGATGTCCGGCGCGTCCTCGGTCAGCGTCCTGAAGCTGACCGCCTCCCCGGCCGCCCGCAGCCGCTCCACCACCAGGCCCGCCTGCTCCCGGACGCTGACCAGGGGGGCGTGGATGTGGTCCACGTACACCTGGGGCTTCGGCTTCGGCTGCATCGCCTTCACCGCGAGCTTCGCGAAGCCCTCGGGCCCGATGCTGATGACCACCTCGGGCAGCAGCTCGGCGTACTGGTCCTCCAGGCCGACCGTACGCGGGTGGCGGCGGGCCTCCGACGTCAGGCGGCCCTGGAAGATCTCCGCGATCCGCTTGTACGCGCGGTACTGGAGCAGCCGCGCGAAGAGCAGGTCCCGCGCCTCCAGCAGCGCCAGGTCGGCCTCGTCCTCGACCTCGGCGGCGGGCAGCAGCCGGGCGGCCTTCAGGTCGAGGAGGGTGGCGGCGACGACGAGGAACTCGGTGGTCTGGTCGAGGTCCCCGTCGGGGCCCATCGCGCGGATGTACGCCATGAACTCGTCGGTGACCTTGGACAGGGCGACCTCGGTCACGTCCAGCTTGTGCTTGGAGATCAGCTGGAGGAGAAGGTCGAAGGGGCCCTCGAAGTTCACGAGGCGGACGGTGAACCGCTTGTCGCCCGTCTCCGGAGCCGCCTCCGGCGCGACCGCTTCCGGTCCGGCCGCCTCCGGTCCCGCAGCTTTCGGCCCCGCCCCGGGCTCGGGCTGCGGCCCGGCCGCGGCGGGCCACGCACCGGGCGCGGGCTCCGGTTCCGGTACGGGATCCGGACCGACCGCCACCGCTACGGGAACGCGCTCCGGCTCCGGTACAGGCTCCGGCTCAGGTACAGAGTCCGGCTCCGGCTCCGGGAACGCCGCCACGCCCGGGCCCCGCCCCAGGGCGCGGCGGCGCGGGGCGGCGGGGTCGTCGGGCGTCGGCATGGGGGTCCAGGGGTGGAGCGGCGGCGGATGCCGACGGTCGTCGGGTCCTGCGGGGCAGGCTACCCGCGCCGTGCCGCTCAGCGGCCGCGCAGCCGCCGTACGAGGATGCTCGCGTCGCCCCGGGACTCCAGGTCCGCGAGGACCACCGCCACCGCCTCGCGGACGATGCGGCCGCGGTCCACGGCCAGGCCGTGTTCGCCGCGCAGGACGAGCCGGGCGTGTTCGAGGTCCATCAGCTCCTCGGCGGAGACGTAGACCGTGATCTTCTCGTCGTGGCGCTCCCGGCCGCTGGGGCGGCGGTTCGCGCCGCGTGCGCCGCCGCGCCTGCGCTGGGGCTGGACCGCCGGGGCTGCTCGGCGGCGGGCCGCTCACCGGCGGCCTTCGCGGACGGGGCGCGCTCGCCCTCGCCGCCGCGGCCGCGCGAGTCGCCGCCGTCGGCGTCGGCCGCGGTGTGCTCCTCGCGGTCGGCGGACGGCCCGGCCTGGCCGGAGGGGTCGCTCTCGCCGGCGGGCGCGGGCACCCGCGGCTCGCCGTTCGCCTTGCGCCGGCGCTCCGCGGGGGAGGACGGCTGGAGGCCCATCCCGCCTCCGGTGGTACGGAACAGTTCGTCGGCCCCGGGCAGACTCACTCGGCGTGACACCGGGCGAGCACCTCCCTGGCGAGCTGGCGGTAGGCGGCGGCGCCGACCGAGTTGGAGGCGTACGTGGTGATGGGCTCGCCGGCGACCGTGGTCTCCGGGAAGCGGACCGTGCGCCCGATGACCGTGTGGTAGACGTGCTCGTCGAAGGCCTCGACGACGCGCGCCAGGACCTCGCGGCTGTGCACCGTGCGGGAGTCGTACATGGTGGCGAGGATGCCGTCGAGCTCCAGCTCCGGGTTGAGCCGCTCCTGGACCTTCTCGATGGTCTCGGTGAGCAGCGCCACCCCGCGCAGCGCGAAGAACTCGCACTCCAGCGGCACTATGACCTTGTGAGCGGCCGTCAGGGCGTTCACGGTGAGCAGGCCGAGGGAGGGCTGACAGTCGATCACGATGTAGTCGTAGTCGGCCATCAGCGGCTTCAAGGCGCGCTGGAGCGTGGACTCACGGGCCACCTCGCTGACGAGCTGCACCTCGGCCGCGGAGAGGTCGATGTTGCTGGGGAGCAGGTCCATGTTGGGGACCGCCGTCTTGAGCAGGACGTCGTCGGCCGCCATGCCCCGCTCCATGAGCAGGTTGTAGACGGTGAGGTCCAGCTCCATGGGGTTGACCCCGAGGCCGACGGAGAGCGCGCCCTGCGGGTCGAAGTCGACGAGCAGGACCCGGCGTCCGTACTCCGCGAGTGCGGCGCCCAGGTTGATGGTCGACGTGGTCTTGCCGACGCCGCCCTTCTGGTTGCACATCGCGATGATCTTCGCGGGGCCGTGGTCCGTCAGGGGACCCGGGATCGGGAAGTACGGCAGGGGCCGTCCGGTCGGGCCGATGCGCTCGCGGCGCTGGCGCGCGGCGTCGGGCGCGAGGGTGGCCGCGTACTCCGGATCGGGTTCGTACTCGGCGTCGGGGTCGTAGAAGTGCCCCTCGGGCACCTCGGCGAAGTCGGCGAAGCGGTCGGTGTCCCGGCTGCTCTCGTTGCCGGCCGTGGCGTTCACGTTTGGGCCGTCCATCATCTGGGGGGCTGTCGTCATGTGCTGTTGGGTGGCGAAGGTGCGGACCGCGACGGAGCCGACAGCTTCGAGCCCGGTCGGGCTCAGACCCCGTGCAGGCATCCCTGGTTGACCACCCCCAGGAGTAATTGTCGACTCATTCACAAGTCGTCTTACCTCCTTGGGCGTGACCAGGAAACTTATCGATAGGTCAGCGTGGCACCATGCCGACGATTGGCGACTCTATGGCGTGTCACCGGTCCGCAGCAACACAATCCGCCGGACCCGGCCCGATGTGTCGGCAATCGAACACCTCGCTGTCAAGGGTGCACAGCGACCAAGCCGCACATTTCACCGCCGTACGAAACGGGTAAAGGGTTATGTTCGGCGCGAGTTGCGCAAGGGCCTCACGCGGCCCGGCACGCGTCCGGCCGGACCTCGCGTGGCAAGGTCCGGCCGGGGTGCCGATGTTGACGGATGCGGTTGACCCGTCAGCCGAGGAGCGTGCTCAGCTCGACGTGCGGGAGACCGTGCGCCTCGGCCACCTCGCGGTAAACCACCTGTCCCTCATGGGTGTTGAGCCCCTTGGCCAGAGCGGCGTCGCGGCGCAGGGCCTCGGCCCAGCCACGGTTGGCGAGCTCCACGATGTAGGGAAGCGTCGCGTTGGTGAGCGCGTAGGTGGAGGTGTTCGGGACCGCGCCGGGCATGTTGGCGACGCAGTAGAAGACCGAGTCGTGGACCGGGAAGGTCGGCTCCGCGTGGGTCGTGGGACGCGAGTCCTCGAAGCAGCCGCCCTGGTCGATCGCGATGTCGACAAGGACACTTCCGGGCTTCATCTTGGCGACGAGCTCGTTGGTGACGAGCTTGGGGGCCTTGGCTCCGGGGATCAGCACGGCGCCGATGACGAGGTCGGCCTCGATGACGGCCTTCTCCAGCTCGAAGGCGTTGGAGACGACGGTCTGCACCTTGGTGCCGAAGATCTTGTCGGCCTCGCGGAGCTTGTTGATGTCACGGTCGAGCAGGGTGACGTGGAAGCCGAGGCCCACGGCGATCTGGGTGGCGTTCCAGCCGGAGACGCCGCCGCCGATGACGACGGCCCTGCCGGCGTGGGTGCCGGGGACGCCGCCGGGCAGCACGCCACGGCCGCCGACCGAGCGCATCAGGTGGTACGCGCCGACCTGCGGGGCGAGGCGGCCCGCGACCTCGGACATCGGGGCGAGCAGCGGGAGAGCGCGGTTGGCGGTCTCGACGGTCTCGTACGCGATGGCGGTGGTGCCGGAGGCCAGCAGCGCGTCGGTGCACTCGCGGGAGGCGGCGAGGTGCAGGTAGGTGAAGAGCGTCTGGTCCTTGCGGAGGCGGTGGTACTCCTCGGCGACCGGCTCCTTGACCTTGAGCAGCAGATCGGCGGCGGCCCACACCTCGTCCGCGGTGGCCAGGATCTGCGCACCGGCGGCGACGTACTCCGCGTCGGGGATGGACGAGCCGACGCCGGCGTCGTGCTCGATGACGACCTGGTGGCCGTGGCGGACGAGCTCATGCACTCCGGCGGGGGTGATCGCCACCCGGAACTCGTTGTTCTTGACTTCGCGGGGGATGCCGACCTTCACGTCGATCACGGTCCTTGGCTCGGAGGGTCATCCGGGCACAACGGTGCACACCCGGACATTTACAGCATAGATGGAGACGCCGTGGAGGAACACGGCAGAGCCAGTCTAATGAAGGACTTCGCGCTGTCTAGCCTTACAAAGCTTTAATTTTCTGTCGAAGCACTACGGATTTCGCAGGCTGAGGCCTCCTCGCCCAGCAATCTGTCGGCTGCGCCCCGGTGCAACCGGGCCGCAGCCGGATCGCCGAGCCGGTCCAGCGTGTCCGCCAGCCGCAGCTGGAGCGCGGCCTGAAGCCGCACGTCACCGGCGCGCCGGGCCAGCTCGACGGCCTCCCGGCAGGTGTGCAGCGAGTCGTGCGGCCGGCCCGCGTACTCCTGGACCCGCGCCGCCTCGCTGAGGGCGCGCGCCTGGGCGGCCTGGTCTGCGAGCCTGCGGTGGCCGAAGGCGGCGGCGCGCCAGTTCCGCAGGGCCTCGCCGTAGCGCCCGGCGTAGGTGTGGACCGCCCCGAGCCGTCCGTAGAGGCGGGCCTCGTCGGCCCGCTCCCCCTGGGTGAGGCGCTGGGAGAGCGCCCGGCCGTACCAGTCGGCGGCCCGGTGGTAGTCCCCCAGCTCCTCGTACGCGCCGCCTACGGATTCCATGGCGCGGCCGGTGGCGTACAGGTCCTTCGCCGCTTTCCCGGCGTCCAGCGCGGCCCGGTAGCGGGTCAGCGCCTCCCGGGTGCGGCCGGTGCGGGCGTCCAGGTCGGCGAGGTTGAGCAGGGCGGCCGCCTGTTCGCGGGGCAGCTCGCGGCGGAGCGCCACGTCCAGGACGAGACCGTGCAGCCCGTACAGGTCGGGGGCTGCCTCCTCCGTCCCCCGGTGGGCGGCCAGCGCCCGCACCAGGGAGGCGATCAGGCGACGGGCCAGGGTGTCCAGCTCGCCGTCGGCCACGGCGAGCCGGGCCGAGGCCAGCAGAGCGGGGCGGCGGACCCGCAGCCAGGCGCCCGCCTCCTCGGCGTTCGGGAAGCGCAGGGAGCGGGGCAGTCCGACGAGCCTGCCGTGGGCGGTGGACCCCTCCGGCTCGGCGATCGCACGGCAGGCCTGGAGCCGGCGCACGGTCCGCTCCAGCATCCGGGCGCGGGCGAGCTGGATCTCGGCCGGGCGGTCCCGGTCCTCCAGGAGCGCCCGCAGCAACGGGGCGAGGCAGCCGGGCACCGCGTACTGGGGGTGGGCCGCGCCGTCCGTCCGCAGCAGCCCGAGCTTCACGAAGTCGTCGAGGGTGGCACGGGCGGCGGAGACCGAGCAGCCGGCCAGCGCGGAGGCGGTGTGGGCGTCGGCGAGTCCGGCCGGGGCGAGGGCCAGCAGACGCAGTATCCGGGCGGCGGTCTGCGGCAGGGAGTCGTGGACGAGCCGGAAGGCGCGGGCCAGCGGGCGGGCGCCGACGGGCTGCTGCTCGTCGGGGTCGGGCAGCTCCCGCAGCTGCCCCGCGACATCGGCGACCGAGACCATGGGGTGGGCGGCGAGCAGACCTCCCACCAGGGCGAGTGCCGCGGGCTGCCCCCCGCACTCCTCGGCCAGCCGCTCCGCGGTCCGGGGGTCGACGGTGATGCGGACCTCGCCGATGGCGCGGGCCAGCAGCCGCACCGCCGCGCCCTTCTCCAGTCCGCCGAGGGTGCAGGGCCGTACGTCGGGGATGCCGGTCAGCGGCCCGGTCGCGGTCGCCAGGACCAGGCAGTCGGGATCGTCCGGAAGCAGCGGGTCGACCTGTTCGGCGTCGGCCGCGTCGTCGAGGACCAGGACGAGGCGGCGCCCGGCCAGCACCTCGCGGACCCGTTCGGACAGCTCGTCCTGGTCGGCCCCGGGCGGGACCGCGACCCCGAGGAGGCCGAGGATCTCACCGGCGGTGCGCTCGGTGGGGACACGTTCGCCGTCGGGGGCGGTGAGGCCGACCCGGAGCACCCCGTCGGGGTAGTCGCCGCGGCCCGTGCCCGCGACGGCCCAGGGCAGCGTGCCCGTGGCGGCCCGGGCGGCCCCGGCGGCGTCGGTTCCGGTGAGTGCCCCGGCCAGCTCCTCGGCGAGCGCGCTGCGGCCTGAGCCGGGGCGGCCCGCGATGAGCAGGACCCGGGCGCGGGGGGCCTTGCGACCGGCCAGGGTGTCCAGTCCCGCCCGTTCGATGTCCGCCCGCAGATCCTTCAACTCCCGTTCGCGGCCGAAGAATCGGGGTGGGGCGGCACCGGACGGCCCCTCGGCCCCCGAGGCCTTCGCCGGGCCGCTGGTGTCCACCGCCTGATCGGTCACGAGCCACGCTCCACTTCGCTGCGCGCGATACCCGCCGGAACTCCGGTCGGGCGCGGTTCGAGCGTAGTTCAGCGGCGGGGACGATCACTGCGGAGCGGGGCAGGACCGAACCGGATATCCCCCGATCGGATCAGCATCTGACCCGCTCACACTTTCTTCAGCTCTTCACTTCTTCACTTTTTCGGCTCGCGCGACAAACCGGGGCCGGGACCGGCACCGGCACCGGCACCGGACGGCACGTCAGACCTCGAAGGGCCGGGCCGGCCACGGCGCTTCGGCGGGGCGCAGCGCCTCGACACCGTCGCCCGCGCGCACGGCGGTGAGCGCGAGCACCCCGACGACCAGACAGTTGTTGTGCAGGTCCCCCGCGATGACCGAGCGGACGAGCTCGTCCAGCGGCACCCGGGCCTGCTCCATGTCGGCCTCCTCCTCGGCGACCGCGTACCGCTCGCCCTCCGCCTCGGAGAGGTCCCGGGCCAGGAAGATCCGCACGGCCTCGTCGCAGCCGCCGGGCGTGGTGTAGACGTCGGTCAGCACCCGCCAGTCCTCGGCCTTGACGTGCGCCTCCTCGTACAGCTCGCGCTGTGCGGCGTGCAGGGGGTTCTCGCCGGGGATGTCGAGCAGTCCGGCCGGGATCTCCCAGAGCCGGTGACGTACCGGGTGGCGGTACTGGCGCAGCACGATGACCCGGTCCTCGTCGTCGATCGCGAGGACGGCGACGGAGCCCGGGTGGACCTGGTAGTCACGGCCGTGGACGGAACCGTCGGGCATCACCACCTGGTCGGTGCGGACGCTGGTCTTCTTGCCGGTGAAGGGGGTCACCGTCGCGGTGACCTGCCACTCCTCGGGCGTGTCCTGGATACCCATGTGCCTACGTCCTCCCACGAACCAAAAGGAAACCGGGGTACCGATCCGTTGCGGATCCGTACCCCGGTCAACCGTAATGCCTCGGTGTTACGCGTCCGTGCCCTGCGCGGCGGCGACCTGGCGTGCGACGGCGGCCTTCACCAGGCCCGCGAAGAGCGGGTGCGGGCGGGTCGGGCGCGAGCGCAGCTCCGGGTGCGCCTGGGTGGCGACCAGGTAGGGGTGGACCTCGCGCGGGTACTCGACGTACTCGACGAGCTTGTTGTCCGGGGAGGTGCCGGAGAAGACGAGTCCGGCCTTCTTCTCCAGTTCGGCGCGGTAGCCGTTGTTGACCTCGTAGCGGTGGCGGTGGCGCTCCTCGACGTAGGGCTCACCCGCGTAGGCCTCGCGCACCAGGGAGCCCTCGGCGAGCTTGGCCGGGTAGAGGCCGAGCCGCATGGTGCCGCCGAGGTCGCCCGCGCCCTCGACGTAGGCGAGCTGCTCCTCCATCGTCGAGATGACGGGGTGCGAGGTGGCGGCGTCGAACTCGGTGGAGTTGGCGTCGGGGATCTCGGCGAGGTTGCGCGCCGCCTCGATCACGATGCACTGGAGGCCCAGGCAGAGGCCGAGCAGCGGGACCTGGTGCTCACGGGCGTAGCGGATGGCGCCGACCTTGCCGTCGACGCCGCGCTCGCCGAAGCCGCCGGGGATGCAGATCGCGTCCACGTCGCCGAGGTGCTCGGCCGCTCCGGCGGGGGTGCGGCAGTCGTCGGAGGTGACCCACTTGACCTTGACCCGGGCCTTGTTGGCGAAGCCGCCGGCGCGGATCGCCTCGGTGACCGAGAGGTAGGCGTCGGGCAGGTCGATGTACTTGCCGACCAGGGCGACGGTGACCTCGTGGTCGGGGTTGTGGACCCGGTCCAGCAGGTCGTCCCAGGTGGTCCAGTCGACGTCGCGGAAGGGCAGGTCGAGCTTGCGCACGACGTAGGCGTCCAGGCCCTCGGTGTGCAGCACCTTGGGGATGTCGTAGATCGACTTGGCGTCGATCGCGGCGACCACGGCGGCCTCGTCGACGTCGCACATCAGCGAGATCTTGCGCTTGATGGCGGTGGGGACCTCGCGGTCGGCGCGCAGCACGATGGCGTCGGGCTGGATACCGATGTTGCGCAGGGCGGCGACCGAGTGCTGGGTGGGCTTGGTCTTCAGCTCGCCGGAGGGGCCGATGTAGGGCAGCAGCGAGATGTGCACGACGAAGACGTTGTCCCGGCCGACCTCGTGGCGGACCTGACGGACGGTCTCCAGGAACGGCAGCGACTCGATGTCGCCGACCGTGCCGCCGACCTCGGTGATGACGACGTCCACGTCGTCGGTGGCCATCCGGCGGATGCGGTGCTTGATCTCGTTGGTGATGTGCGGGATGACCTGGACGGTGTCGCCGAGGTACTCACCGCGCCGCTCCTTGGCGATGACCTGGGAGTAGACCTGGCCGGTCGTGACGTTGGCGGAGCCGTCGAGGTCGACGTCGAGGAAACGCTCGTAGTGGCCGATGTCCAGGTCGGTCTCGGCGCCGTCGTTGGTGACGAACACCTCACCGTGCTGGAACGGGTTCATCGTGCCGGGGTCGACGTTGAGGTAGGGGTCGAGCTTCTGCATGGTGACCCGCAGGCCACGCGCCTTGAGCAG
Source organism: Streptomyces sp. YPW6 (assembly GCF_018866325.1). NCBI lineage: Bacteria > Bacillati > Actinomycetota > Actinomycetes > Kitasatosporales > Streptomycetaceae > Streptomyces > Streptomyces sp. YPW6. The sequence goes on along the minus strand of NZ_CP076457.1, from coordinate 6,389,589 downwards.
GGCACCCAGGCTGGAGGCAGTCAGACCCTTGCCGAGGGAGGAGGCGACACCCCCGGTGACGAAGATGTGCTTGGTCGTCGTGGATGTGGGCTGCATGGCCAAAGGGGGCTCCCGTGGTCGCGATTCTGAGGTGCGTACAGCAGCCGAACCGGGGATTCCGGGGGCGCCGACGCTGCGGTTCGGGGGCCTCGTCCGCTGTCAGAGACGACCACCGTCCACGGGCTACCAGGGTAACAGCGACGGCGGGAGGCTGCTTCCGGCCACACCCTGCACAAGGGCGTCACACCATCACCCCAGTCAATTCACGTCCCACCCGATCAGCTCAGAGATCTTCCGGGCACCGTCGCGCGGATCTTCGCGGTGCGTCGTATCCTGCTCAAACACTCGCTGCCGAGACGGCCGGGCGGCGGCACCACCCAGGCCGCCCACCGGTACAGGAACTCGTCGGATCTTCCCGGGTGAAAGACCCTACGACCCCCTTGACCCGCAGTAAGCGCCCTTTGACAGGGCGACATGGCCGTTCGACTGGAGACGCACGTGGCCGGGCGCATCGAGGATTACGCACTCATCGGAGACATGCAGACCGCCGCCCTGGTCTGCCGGGACGGCACAGCGGACTGGCTGTGCCTCCCCCGCTTCGACTCACACGCCGTCTTCGCGGGGCTGCTGGGCACCGAGGAGCACGGCTTCTGGCGCCTGGGGCCCGCAAGAGCGGAAGGAACGGAACCAGCCAACGCCGACCGTCGGAGCTACCGCGGCGACTCCCTCATCCTGGAATCGGAGTGGGACACACCGCGCGGCACCGTACGGGTGACCGATTTCATGCCCCCGCGTGACGGTGCCCCCCAGCTCATCCGGATCGTGGAAGGTGTCAGCGGCCGGGTGCCGATGCGCTCGGAACTGCGGATGCGCTTCAGCTACGGCCGGGTGACGCCGTGGGTGCACAAGGTCGACAACCGTACGGTCGCCGTCGCCGGACCGGACTCGGTCTGGCTGGACACCGAAGCGGAAACGTATGGCCAGAATCTGACCACGTACTCCGACTTCACGGTGGGCCCCGGCGACCGGGTGGCCTTCACGATCAGCTGGCAGCCCTCGCACCACGAGCCGCCCGCCCTTCCCGAGCCGGAGAACTCGCTGGAGGCTACGGAGAACTTCTGGCGCGAATGGGTCGAGCAGTGCACGTACCACGGGCCCTACCGGGAGGCGGTCGTCCGCTCCCTGATCACGCTCAAGGCCCTCACGTACGCGCCGACCGGCGGCATCGTCGCCGCCCCGACGACCTCGCTTCCCGAGGAGATCGGGGGCGTACGGAACTGGGACTACCGCTACACCTGGCTGCGGGACGCCGCGATCACCCTCTCCTCGCTGCTGCGCACCGGCTACCGGGAAGAGGCCCGGGCATGGCGTGAGTGGCTGCTGCGGGCGGTGGCGGGCGACCCGGAGAACCTCCAGATCATGTACGGCATCGCCGGTGAGCGCGAGCTCGGCGAGGCGGAGCTGGACTGGCTGCCCGGTTACGAGAACTCCACCCCGGTCCGCGTCGGCAACGGCGCCGCCAACCAGCTCCAGCTGGACGTGTACGGCGAGGTCACCGAGGCACTGCACCTGGCGCACATGACGGGGCTGACCCGCAACGACTACGCCATGGGCCTCCAGCTCAAGCTGATCGAGTATCTGGAGAAGCACTGGGAGGAGCCCGACGAGGGCATCTGGGAGGTGCGCGGGCCGCGCCGCCACTTCGTGCACTCGAAGGTGATGGCGTGGGTCGCGGTCGACCGGACGATCAAGCTGATCGAGTCCGGGGACGCGGACGGTCCGCTGGAGCGGTGGTACGAGCTCCGCGACGACATCCACCGGGACGTCTGCGAGCGGGGCTACGACAAGGAGCGCAACACCTTCACCCAGTCCTACGGGTCGAAGGAGCTGGACGCCTCCTTGCTGCTCATCCCGCAGATGGGCTTCCTGCCGCCGGACGACAAGCGGGTCATCGGCACCATCGAGGCGATCCAGCGGGAGCTGTCCACGGAGGACGGCTTCATCCTGCGTTACCCCACCGAGGGCGAGGACGCGGGGGTCGACGGTCTGGAGGGCGACGAGGGCGCGTTCCTGGCCTGCTCGTTCTGGATGGCGGACGACCTCGCGATGATCGGCCGGGTCGACGAGGCGCGCCAGTTGTTCGAGAAGCTGCTGTCGCTCCGCAACGACCTGGGCCTGCTGGCCGAGGAGTGGGACTCGAACCTCCAGCGCCAGGTGGGGAACTTCCCCCAGGCGTTCAGCCACGTCCCGCTGATCGACACGGCCCTGCGGCTGACGGCGAGCGGCGCGTACGTGGGCTGAGCCCGCACACGGAATCCGGGCCTCCCCTGCGATGCGCGCCCCGTGCCCCGGGCGGTAGCGTCCTGAACAGGACGACCGCCCGGGGCACGGGCGTGGAACAAGGGGAAAGCGGGCCGGGTACGTGGAGAGCCACAGCGGAATCACCGTGCAGCGGGCGCTGGAGCTGCCGGGGCTGCGCGCCGGGCTCCCGGAGGTGGTGGCCGGCGCCGACCGGCTGAACCGCACGGTGCGCTGGGTGCACGCGGGCGAGGTCCCGAACATCGCCTCGCTCCTCAAGGGCGGCGAGCTGCTCCTGACGACCGGGCTCGGTCTGGGCGCCCGCCCCGCCGAACAGCGCGCCTTCGTCCGGCGCCTCGCCGACCGGGGCATCGCGGCCCTGGTGGTGGAGCTGGGCCCGCGCTTCGGCCGGCTGCCCGCCTCCATCGTGGACGCCGCCCGCGCGGCCGGGCTGCCGCTGGTCCAGCTGCACCGCGAGGTGCCGTTCGTCGCGGTGACCGAGGAGGTCCACACCGAGATCGTCAACGGGCACTACGCACTGCTCCAGCAGGCGGAGGAGGTGCACCGGCGGGCCACCCGGGCGCTGCTCGACGGGGGCGGGGTCCCGCAGGTCCTCGGGATCCTCGCCGACTTCACCGCCAACCCGGTGTTCCTGGAGACCCCCGACGGTCAGCTCCTGTACGCGGCGTCCACGGGGACCGGTCCGGTGGGCGCGGACCCGCTCCAGGTCTGGGAGGGCATGCGCGGCGACCGGGCGGCCCGGGAGTCGCCGCCGGCCGGTGCGCTCCTGGTGGACGTGCCCGGCGGCGGGCCCGAGACCGGTGCGGTACGGGCGCGGCTGGTCCTGCTCGCCGTGGCCGGGCCGCTGGCGACCGTGCACCGGATGGCGGCGGAGCGTGCGGCGGGCCTGCTGGCGGTCGTGCTGATGCAGGCCCGGCAGGAGGAGGAGCTGGCCGCCCGGGGCCGGGGCGACTTCCTGACCGACCTGGCGGAGGGCCGGATCGCCCCGGAGGACGCCCCAGCCCAGGCCCGGGTGCTCGGATTCCGCCCCGGCGGGACTCCGCTGCTCCCGGTGGTGATGCGGCTGGCCCCCGAGCTGTCCCCGTCGGGCAACTGGGCGCTGCTGGCCCGTGCGGTGCTGGAGGAGCTGGCCTCGGTCGGGGTGCCGGTACTGCTCGGCGTACGGCCGGTGGAAGGGCGGGTTCCGCTGCTGCTGGGGCTGCGTTCGGAGGGGGAGCGCACGGCGGTCGCGGACCGGGTGGCGGCGGCGCTGCGGGCGGGCGTGGAGCGGGCCGGGCTCGACCGGGCGGGGTCGCAGCCGCCGGTGGTCGTGGTCGGCGTCGCGGGCGGCTGGGCCGCGGCGGGCGCCGGGCTGCGGCACGCGTCGGAGACGGCCACGGCGGCGCAGGGTCTGGACGACCGGCCGTGGTACGACGCCCGGCGGCTCGACATCGATCTGCTGCTGTGGCGGTTGCGGGACCATCCGGACCTGGCGGCGTTCGTGAACCGGGCGATCGGTCCGCTGCGCGAGCACGACCGCACCTCGCGCCCGCCGTTGCTGCCGACGCTCCAGGCCTATCTGGCGCACACCGGCCGCAAGGCGGAGACCGCCCGTGAGCTGCACCTCAACCGCCAGACCCTCTACAACCGGCTGGCCCGGATCGGCGAGCTGCTGGGCACGGACCTGGACGACCCGCAGACGGTGCTGGCGCTGAGCCTGGCGCTGCGGGCCCGCCGCCACACGACCTGACGGGGCCGGCCCGGCGACCGGCCGGGGAGGGGCGCCGGGCTCAGCGGCCGCGCCCCGTCGCCAGCGGCTGGGCCAGCTCGTCGTAGACGCTGAGCACATGGGCGATCGTGTCGTCCTCGGTGGGCCAGCCCGCCGCCTGCACCCGCCCGGCGCCGGCGAGCCGGGCCCGCGCCGCCGGGTCCCCGAGCAGCATCGCGACCGCGCGGGCGAGTGCCTCGGCATTGCCGTACGGCACCAGCTCGGCCGCCTCACCGACCAGTTCGGGTACGCCGCCGACCGCGGTGGCGACGAGGGGCACCCCGGACCGCAGTGCCTCCTGCGCCAGCAGGGAGCGGCCCTCCCACCGGCTCGGCAGCAGGGCGAGATCGGCGGCGGCGATCAACTCCCCCACGCCGTCCCGGGATCCGATGAGTCGGACGGGCAGTTCCTCGTCCCTGATCCGTCGTTGCAGGGCCTCCCGGTCCCGCCCCTCCCCCGCGATGACGAGCAGCGGCACGGGGTCCAGCCGCCGCCAGGCGCGGGCCGCGTCCAGCAGGGTGCCGAAGCCGTGATCCGGTACGAGGCTGCCGACGGCCATCAGCAGCGGCCGTTCCACCACGCCCAGTTCGGCCCGCACCTTGCCCGCGTCGAGGGCTCCGCCCGGGGGCGGGGGCGGGATCGTGGCGGGGGCGAGCCGGGCATCGCGGGCGCCCCGCTCCCGGGCCCGGTCCACCAGGTCGGAGGAGGGGGCGAGGACCACGGCCGCCGCCCGTGCGGCGCGTCGTTCCAGCAGGTGCAGGATCTGGCGGCGGGCGCCTTCCGCGTACCGCCGGGTGTGCCAGGTCATCACGAGGGGCACGGTCCGGCCGCTCAGTGCGAGGGCGGTACGGGCGGCCGCGTGGAGTCCGTGGGCGTGGACGACGTCCGCTCCGGTGCAGGCGGCCCGCAACGTGGCGACGGCGGCCGGGTCGCTGCGCCGGGGCACCGGCAGGAAGCGGGCTCCGGCCGCCGTGAAGTCGTAGGCGCGGTCCACGGCGGCCGGCGCGCAGACGGTCACCTGCACCCCGCGCGCCACCAGCCCGGCGGCCAGCGAACCGACGTGCGCGCTGCTGCCCGCACTGCCGCCGCCCAGGACTTGGACCGTACGCAGCTGTGACACGTTGATTGGCTCCCCGGGGCTCCGGAGTCGGCGGTAGGGACAGCGCCAAGGATGCCAGCCCGTACGCGCGTTGCGGCACCGCCGTAACGTTGCTGCCGCACTCACGGCGACAACCGACCACACCACATCACCCTCACGGGTGAATCACGCAGGAAAGGCGGGACGCAGGGCCGCCGTCGTCAGGGGAAGGCGGACACGGGCGGACGCGTTACCGCCCCCGCCCGCACGCCCGCACGGGAGGTGCGGGCGCCGGACGGCCCCGCACCCCCCGGCCTCACCCGTCGGCGCGGGCCGTGGCCAGCAGTTCCTCGGCGTGGGCGCGGGCCGTCTCGGAGTCCTCCTGGCCCGCCAGCATCCGCGACAGCTCACGGACCCGGTCCTCGCCCTCCAGGACGGTGACGCCGCTGCGGGTCACCGAACCGTCCACGGTCTTCTCGACCAGCAACTGCCGGTCGGCGAAGGCCGCGACCTGCGGCAGGTGGGTCACGACGACCACCTGCGCGGACCTGGCGAGCTTGGCGAGCCGGCGGCCGACCTCGACGGCCGCCTTGCCGCCGACGCCCGCGTCGACCTCGTCGAAGAGATACGTCGGCACGGGGTCGGAGCCCGCGAAGACGACCTCGACGGCGAGCATCACCCGGGACAGCTCACCGCCCGACGCGCCCTTGGCGATCGGCCGGGGCTGGGCGCCCGGGTGCGGGGCGAGGAGCAGTTCCACCTCGTCGGCGCCCGAAGGACCGTAGACGACGCTCCGCCCGCCGATGTCGATACCGGAGGCCTCGTCCGCCGCCTGGGTCTGCCGGATGGCGAAGGAGACCCGGGCGTGCGGCATGGCGAGCGAGGCCAGCTCCTCGGTCACCGCCTCCGCGAACCGGGCGGCGGCCTCGGTCCGGGCATCGGTCAACGCCTGCCCGAGATCGGAGAGTTCGGCCCGCAGCGCAGCGTGCTCGGCGGTCAGCTCGCCGATCCGATCGTCGTCGCCCTCCAGCTCGGTGAGCCGGCCCGCGCCCTCCTGGGCCCAGGCCAGCACGGACGCGATGTCCTCGCCGTACTTGCGGGTCAGGGCGGTCAGCGCGGCCCGGCGCTCCTCCACCGCGGCCAGCCGCAGCGGATCGGCGTCGAGCTGGTCGGCGTACCCCGCCAGTTCACCGGAGACGTCGGCGAGCAGGATGGAGATCTCCCCCACCCGGTCGGCCAGCGCGGCCAGCGCCGGGTCGTGGGCCCGGACCCCGTCCAGGGCCTGTCCGGCGGCGGCGACCACGGTGGTGGCGTCGACGCTCTCCGGGTCCTCCGGGTTCCCCGCCAGCGCGGTGTGCGCGAGCGAGGCGGCGGAGGCGAGGGCCTCGGCGTGCCCGAGCCGCTCCGCCTCGGCGGCCAGCTCGACGTCCTCCCCCGGCAACGGCTCGACGGCGGCGACCTCGTTCAGTCCGAAGCGCAGCAGATCCGCCTCCTGGGCCCGCTCCCGGGCCCGGGTGGTCAGCTCCTCCAGCTCGGCGGCGACGGCGCGCAGCCGCCGGTAGGCGGCCGCGTACTTGGCGTGCGGGACCGCCACGCCGTCCCCGGCGTACCGGTCCAGGGCGCCCCGCTGCCGGGCGGGCTTGAGCAGGCCCTGCTGGTCGGTCTGGCCGTGCACGGCGACGAGTTCGTCCGCCAGCTCGGTCAGGACCCCCACCGGCACGGATCTGCCGCCGAGGTGGGCCCGTGAGCGTCCTTCGGCCGACACGGTACGGCTGATCAGCAGCGCACCGTCGTCGAGTTCCGCCCCGGCCTCCTCGGCCCGCAGCGCCGCCGCGTCGCCCCCGGACACGGTGATCCGGCCCTCGACGACCGCGGCCTTGGCCCCGACCCGTACGAGGGCGGGGTCCGCGCGCCCGCCGAGCAGCAGCCCGAGGCTCGTGACGACCATGGTCTTGCCCGCACCGGTCTCACCCGTGACCGCGGTGAAACCGGGTGACAGCTCCACCACCGCGTCGTCGATGACTCCGAGCGACCGTATCCGCATCTCCTCCAACACGGACATGACCTTACGAGGTCCCGGGCCGGGCGCGCGACGGCCCCCGCTCCCGGATTCACTCTCCCGGGTAGGACGGGGGCCGCGCCTGCTCCCGGTGACCGTCAGTGGGGCGCGCCCCGCCACCCCGAGACGGGCAGCGCGAACTTCGCCACCAGCCGGTCGGTGAACGAGGCCTGGTGCAGCCGCGCCAGCCGGACGGGCACCGCGCCGCGCCGCACCTCGACCCGGGCGCCGGCGGGCAGCTCCACGGTCCGCCGCCCGTCGCACCACAGCACCCCGTGGGGCGTGTGCGGCTGGACCTCCACGGCGAGCACGGAGGTGGGCGAGGTCACCAGCGGCTTGGCGAACAGCGCGTGGGCGCTGATCGGGACCATCAGCAGCGCCTCGACCTCGGGCCACACGACGGGCCCGCCCGCGGAGAAGGCGTACGCGGTCGAACCGGTCGGGGTCGCGCAGACGATCCCGTCGCAGCCGAACCCGGTGACGGGACGGCCGTCGATCTCCAGGACGACTTCGAGCATCCGCTCGGGCGACACCTTCTGCACGGCCGCCTCGTTGAGCGCCCAGTCGCTGTGGACGACGTCGCCGTTGCTGTGCACGAGGACGTCGATCGTCATGCGTTCCTCGACCTCGTAGTCGCGGGTGACGACCCGGGAGACCACCTTGTCGAGGTCGTCGCGCTCGGCCTCGGCGAGGAAGCCGACGCGTCCGAGGTTGACGCCGAGCATCGGCACCCCGGAGGCCCGGGAGAACTCCGCGCCGCGCAGCAGGGTGCCGTCCCCGCCGAGGACGATCAGCAGTTCGCAGCCGTCCACGGCGGAGGGGCTGGTGTCGGTGACCGTCTCCACGGCGTCCGGCAGCGGCAGATCGGCGGCCTCGTCCGCGGAGACCCGTACGCCGAGGCCGTTGCGCAGCAGCCCCTGCACGACGAGCTCGGCGCTGCGGATCGCGGCCGGGCGGCCGGTGTGCGCCAGAAGGAAGACGGTTCGTGCCGTATCGGTCGTCACATTCGTCGTCAACGGGGCCCCTCCGCCACTGCACGGTCGACATCCGCGGGATCCAGCTCGGGAGCGCCGGCCCGCAGCCACAGAAAGTACTCGACGTTCCCCGAGGGTCCCGGCAGCGGACTGGCCGTCACCGCGCGCACGCCGAGCCCGAGCTCCCCGGCACGCCGCGCCACTTCCCGTACCGCTTCGGCGCGCAGCTCCGGGCTCCGGACCACGCCGCCGCTGCCGAGCCGCTCCTTGCCCACCTCGAACTGCGGCTTGACCATGAGGACCAGGTCCGCGTCGGGCGCGGCGCAGCGGGCGAGGGCGGGCAGCACGAGCCCCAGCGGAATGAAGGACAGATCTCCCACCACCAGGTCGACCGCCTCACCGTCGATGTCCTCCAACGTCAACTCCCGTACGTTGGTACGGTCCTTGACGACGACCCGTTCATCGGACCGCAACGACCAGGCGAGCTGCCCGTAGCCGACGTCCACCGCGACGACCTGCCGGACCCCGGCCCGCAGCAGCACATCGGTGAACCCGCCGGTGGAGGCCCCGGCGTCCAGCGCCCGCCGCCCCTCGACGGCGAGTCCGAGCGGCACGAAGGCGGCGAGCGCCCCGGCCAGCTTGTGCCCGCCGCGCGAGACGTAGTCCGGGTCGCCGTCGTCCTGGGTGACGACGATCGCGGCCGCCGTCTCGACCTGGGTGGCGGGTTTGGTCGCGGTGGTCCGGCCGACGGTGACGCGCCCCGCGGCGATCAGCTGGCTCGCGTGCTCGCGCGAGCGGGCGAGCTTGCGGCGTACCAGCTCGGCGTCGAGGCGGCGACGTGCCACTCCTGCCACGTTCGGTTCAGCTCCTGTTGTCGTGACGCGTGTCGTGCGTGCGGTGCGTGTGCTGCGTGTCGTGCGCGCGCGGCGTGGGCGTGGGTACGGGACCGGGTGCGGCGGCCGGACGGGAGTCCAGCGAGGTCAGTTCGGCCCGCAGCCCACGGTGTACATCCTCGTACACCTCGATGTGCCCGTCCGCAGGGAGGTGGTCGGCGTCGGCGAGCCGCTCCAGCCGGGCGTCCACCGCGCCGTGGCCGGTGGGGGTGCGCACGACCCCGAGCGGCGCGGGCCCGGCGGGCTCGAAGGAGGGTGCCGTCACGGCGGGCCCACCGTCCGCCGGCTGCCCGTCCACCGGGGCGTCGGGCGTGCTCACGGGCGGTGTCCCCGCTTCCGGCGTCCAGTCGCTCATGCCGAAACGCTACCGCGACCCGGCGGTGTACCGTCGAGCACGATGGCGACCATGGCGGAGTGCCGCAGCGCACTGAGAAGACTGTCCGACAACCTCGCAGCCGCCGAGGGCGACGTGCGCAGCGCGGCTGCCCTCGACCGCTCGCTGAGCTGCCACATCAAGGATCTCGACATCACGTTCACCGGCCGGCTGGCCGATGGCCGGATCCAGGTGGCGGACACGGTCGAAGGACCGCCCGGGGAGAAGGCGGAGATCAGGCTCGCGATGACGGGCGACGACCTGGTGGCCCTGGTGGACGGCGACCTGAACTTCGCGAAGGCGTGGGCGTCGGGCCGCGTACGTCTGGAGGCGGGCTTCCGGGACCTGCTGAAACTGCGGTCCCTGCTGTAGGCCGAGCCCGTCCGGCGATGGAGGACGAGCCTCTCAGGCGGCAACCTTCCGCGCCTTGCGCGCGGCCGGCACCACGAGCGGCGTCCCCGTCTCCGGATCGTCGATCACCTGGCACCGCATCCCGAACACCCGCTCCACCAGCTCCGCGTCGACGACCTCCGAAGGCGCCCCCTCGGCGACGATCACCCCGTCCCGCATCGCGATGAGATGCGTGGCGTACCGCGCGGCGTGGTTCAGATCATGGAGGACGGCGACCAGGGTGCGGCCCTGCGTCTCGTGCAGCTCGGCGCAGAGGTCCAGTACGTCGATCTGGTGCTGGATGTCGAGGTACGTCGTCGGCTCGTCGAGCAGCAGCAGCGGCGTCTGCTGGGCCAGCGCCATGGCGATCCAGACCCGCTGGCGCTGCCCGCCGGACAGCTCGTCGACGTGGCGCTCGGCCAGCCCGGCCACACCGGTGGACTCCATCGACTCGTCGACCACCCGCTCGTCCTCCGGCGACCACTGCCGCAGGAGCCCCTGGTGGGGATAGCGGCCACGGGCGACTAGGTCGGCGACGGTGATCCCGTCGGGGGCGGTGGAGGACTGCGGCAGCAGCCCCAGCGTCCGGGCGACCTTCTTCGCCGGCAGCTGGTGGATGGTCTGCCCGTCCAGCAGCACCTGTCCCCGGCTCGGCTTCAGCATCCGGGCGAGGGCCCGCAGCAGGGTGGACTTGCCGCAGGCGTTGGGGCCGACGATCACCGTGAAGGAGTGGTCGGGAATCTCGACCGAGAGGTTCTCCGCGATGACCCGCTGGTCGTATCCGAGGGTCACCGATTCCGCGGTGAGGCGCTGCATGGTCGTACTCCCGGAGTCGGTGAGGTGGAGCGGTACGGCGCGGGGCACGGGCGGACCACCGGCAGCACCAGGTTAGGTTAACCTATCCTCCGCCTGGCGCCGCGGGTCCCGGTGGCCTCCCCGACGCCCAACCCCCTCGCGGGGCAGGGACATCGGGCGGCAGCGGGCGGGGTGATCCGGAGCCTCGAACCGCCCCCAGCCGAGACCGGTTCGGACGGGGCGGATCCAGGCGGGACCGATGCGGACGGGTCGGATGCAGGCACGTCCGGTGCGGGCGGGTCCGGGTGCAGGCAGGTCCGGTGCGGCTGCTCCCGGCTCGGAGGGGTACGACTCGGAGGGGTACGGCTCCAAGCGTGGCAGAGCGGTTCAGAGCTGAAGGCTCGCGAGGGCCTTCCCCGCGTCCAGCCCGCACACACCCGCACCTGCGAACGCCCAGGCCGCCGCGCAGAGCGCCCGCAGCCCGTCGAGCGCGTCGCCTTCCCCCTCCAGGGCCAACGCGTCCCCGCGCACCAAGGCCGTCCAGCCGCCGCAGCGGTACGCGTCCATGTCCGGGGTCACCTCGGGCTGCCCGGTCAGCAGCCCCCGCAGATCGCGGTCCACATAGGTCGGCCGGTGCTCCGGCGGAGCGGCGAGGAGCTGGGCCGCTTCGGTCACCCCGGTCAGCACCAGCAGTGAGTCCACGCCCCCGTTGAACGCCCCCTCGATGTCCGTGTCCAGCCGGTCCCCGACGACGATCGGCCGCTGCGCCCCGGTCCGCAGCACGGTCTCGCGGTGCATCGGCGGCAACGGCTTTCCCGCCACCTGCGGCTCGGCCCCGGTGGCGATCCGGACAACCTCGACAGCGGCCCCGTTGCCGGGTGCGATGCCCCGGGCGCCCGGGATGGTCAGATCGGTGTTGGACGCGAACCACGGCAGCCCGCGCCGGACGGCGTAGCTCGCCTCGGCGAACCGGCCCCACGTCATGTCCGGCCCCCCGTACCCCTGGACCACGGCGGCCGGGTCGTCGTCCGCCGACTCCACCGGCTCCAGACCGCGCTCCCGCAACGCGACCCGCAGGCCCTCGCCACCGATCGCCAGCACGCGCGCCCCGGAGGGCAGCTGGTCGGCCACCAGCCGGGCGACGGCCTGGGCGGAGGTGATCACGTCGGAGGGTTCGGCGGGCACCCCCAGCTCCGTCAGATGCTCCGCCACCGCGTCCGGCGTCCGCAGCGCGTTGTTGGTGACGTACGCGAGGTGCATGCCCCCGGCCCGCGCGGCGGCCAGCGAGTCGACGGCGTGGACGATGGCCTCGCCGCCGGCGTACACCACCCCGTCGAGGTCGAGGAGAGCCGTGTCGTACGCCTCGTTCAGCGCCGTGGCGCTCCCCGACGGCCGAACGCGGTCCTGCTGGTGGCTCATATGACTCGCTCCTCTTCGCTCTGCGTCTGCCCCGATCATCGCGTATGCCCCAGGCACACATACGATGCCCTGATGAACACTTCAGGTCCCGTCGACCAGGGGCTGCGGCTGTTCCCGTTCCGCGGACTGCGATACGTCCCCGAGCGGGTCGGCAGCCTTGCCGCCGTGACCTCGCCCCCGTACGACGTGGTCGTGCGGCCGGACGGGCTGCACCACCTGGAGTCGGCGGATCCGCACAACATCGTGCGCCTCATCCTCCCCCAGGCCGGCACGGCCCGGGACCGGCACCGGCAGGCGGCCGACACGCTGGACCGCTGGCTGGCCGAGGGGGTCATCGCCCCGGACCCGGACCCGGTGCTGTACGTCTACGAGCAGCGCAACGACGAGATCCTCCAGCGCGGCCTGATCGGCGCCCTGGCCCTCTCCCCCGCCGACGAGGGCATCGTGCTGCCCCACGAGGACGTCATGGACGACGTCGTCGAGGACCGCGCGGAACTGATGCGTACGACAGGGGCCCATCTGGAGCCGCTCCTGCTGACGTACCGCGGCGACGGGGACAGGCAGACGGGGGCGGGGGCGGTGATCGACCGTACGGTGCTGCGGGAACCGCTGCTCGCCACGACGACGGAGGACGGCTTCCGGCACCGGCTGTGGGCGGTGACGGACCCGTCGGACCGGCGTGAGATCGAGACAGACCTCGCCCGGCACCAGGCGCTCATCGCGGACGGCCACCACCGCTGGGCGACCTACCTCCGGCTCCAGCGGGAACGGACCGCCCCGGGCCCCTGGGACTACGGCCTAGTCCTCCTCGTCGACACGGCCCGCCACCCGCTCCAGGTCCGCGCCATCCACCGGCTCCTGCGCGGTCTGCCCCTCTCCCGGGCCCTGAAGGCGCTCTCCGGCCACTTCCGCCTCCAGCGGGTCGACGGGCCGCTCCCCCGGGCCCTCGATGTCCTGGCCGAAGCGGCGGCCGCCGGCAATGCGTTCCTCCTCGCCGGCGACGGGGGCTTCCACCTGGTGGACCGCCCGGATCCGGCCCTGCTGGCCCGCACCGTCCGGGCGGACCGCCCCCATGCCTGGCGCACCCTGGACGCGACGGTCCTGCACTCCGCACTGCTCGACGAGGTGTGGCGGATCCCCGACGCACCCGAACACATCGGCTACATCCACGACACCGCGGCAGCCGTCGAGCAGGCGGAACGCCTCGGCGCCACGGCGGTCCTGATGCATCCCGTACGCGAGGAGGTCGTCCGGGACCTGGCCCGCCAGGGCGTGACGATGCCGCGCAAGTCGACGTCGTTCGGACCGAAGCCGGCCACGGGCCTGGTCATGCGGAGTCTCGCGCTCGACTGACCACCGGCCGGACAGTGAAGCGGGGGCGGCACTCCGGTCGGAGTGCCGCCCCGCTTCTCGTCTCAGCGATCAGGCCTGGCCGGAACCGTCCGCAGGTCCGTCCTCGTCACGAGGCTCGGCCTCGTCGGCCGCGTCCGCATCCTCGTCATCGAGGGCGTCGACGAACTCGACACCGTCCAGCTCGGCGAGCCGGTCCGACGCGTCCGTGGAGCCGTCCTTGTCGGCCTCCAGCGCCTTCCCGAACCACTCCCGCGCCTCGTCCTCGCGCCCGGCTTCCAGCAGGGCGTCCGCGTACGCGTACCGCAGACGCGCGGTCCACGGCTGCACGGAGCTGGACGCCAGCTCGGGGCTCTGGAGCGTCACGATGGCGGCGTCGAGCTGGCCCATGTCCCGTCGGGCGCCGGCGGCCACGAGCCGCATCTCGACCTTCCCGGCCTTGTCCAGCTTCTGCACCTCGGGCTCGCCGGCCATGGCCATCGCCCGCTCGGGCCGGCCGAGCCCGCGCTCGCAGTCCGCCATGACGGGCCACAGCTCGACGGACCCGGTCATCCGCCGGGCCGCCCGGAACTCGGCGAGCGCTTCGGTGTACCGCTGCGTCGCGTACGCCGCGAACCCGGCCGCCTCACGGACGGCGGCGACGCGGGAGGCGAGCCGAAGGGCGATCCGGGAGTACCCGTACGCCTCCTCCGGGTCCTCGTCGATCAGCCGGGCCACCATCACGAGGTTGCGCGCGACATCCTCGGCGAGGGTCTTCGGCAGGCTCATGAGCTCCTGGCGCACGTCCTTGTCGATCTCGTCGCCCGTGACGTCCTCCGGAATCGGCAGCCGCTTGATCGGCTCCCGGTCCCGGTCACGGTCGTCGCGTCCCCGGAAACCTCCGCGGTCCCGGTCATCGCGCTGACCACCACGGTATCCACCGCGGTCCTCGCGGCGGAAGCCACCGCCCCGGTTGTCGTCCCGACGGAAGCCACCACCGCGGCTGTCGTCACGGCGGAACCCACCACCGGAGCCGCTCCTGTCACGGTCACGGTCGTCCCGGCGGAAACCGCCGCCGGAGGGCCGGTCGTCGTCACGGCGGGGACCGCGCGGGCGGTCATCACGCCGGTCGAAACCGCCGCCGGGGCGGCCACCGCGGTCATCGCGCCGGTCGAAGCCACCGCTGGGGCGGCCACCGCGGTACCCACCGCGGTCGTCATCACGACGGGGACCGCGATCCCGGTCACGGTCGCGGTCGTCCCGACGGAACCCACCACCACGGTTGTCGTCGCGACGGAAACCACCACCAGAAGGCCGGTCGTCGTCACGGCGGGGACCGCGCGGACGGTCATCACGCCGGTCAAAGCCTCCACGGTTGTCATCCCGACGGAAGCCACCACCACGGTTGTCGTCGCGACGGAAGCCGCCACCAGAAGGCCGGTCGTCATCTCGGCGGGGACCGCGCGGACGGTCATCACGCCGGTCGAAACCACCACGGTTGTCGTCCCGGCGGAACCCACCACCGGAACCACCCCGGCTGTCGTCCCGGCGGAAGCCGCCGCCGGAAGGCCGGTCGTCGTCGCGGCGGGGACCGCGCGGGCGGTCATCACGCCGGTCGAAACCGCCGCCGGGGCGGCCACCGCGGTCATCGCGCCGGTCGAAGCCACCGCTGGGGCGGCCACCGCGGTACCCACCGCGGTCGTCATCACGACGGGGACCGCGATCCCGGTCACGGTCGCGGTCGTCCCGACGGAACCCACCGCTACGGCTGTCGTCGCGACGGAAACCACCACCAGAAGGCCGGTCGTCATCTCGGCGGGGACCGCGCGGACGGTCATCACGCCGGTCGAAACCACCACGGTTGTCGTCCCGACGGAACCCACCACCGGAACCACCACGGCTGTCATCACGACGGAAACCACCACCGGAAGGCCGGCTGTCGTCTCGGCGCGGGCCCCGGTCGCGATCCCGGTCGTCGCGGCGGTAGCCGCCACGGTCGTTGTCGCGTCGAGGTGCGCCGGAACCGGACCGGTCGTCACGACCACCGCGGTAACCGCCCCGGTCACCGCCGTCCCGGCGACGCGGCTCGCGCTCCGGACGGTCGTCGGGAGAGTTGGTGGACATGGGTGTGACTCCTGTCTTCGGGTACCACAGACATTCTCGCGCAGCCGACCAGCCGACGCGCTCCAGAAAAACAAAAGGACCCCTGGTCCCAGCGTGAACGCTGGGACCAGGGGTCCTTGAAAGATTGTTCGGCGGCGTCCTACTCTCCCACAGGGTCCCCCCTGCAGTACCATCGGCGCTGAAAGGCTTAGCTTCCGGGTTCGGAATGTAACCGGGCGTTTCCCTAACGCAATGACCACCGAAACCCTATCGGGTTCTAGCGAACAAGCACACTCTTCAATTAAGTAGTGAAACTGTTCAACCGGTGCGATAACTGTTCGCAACCCGGGAACAACACAGTGGACGCGAGCAACTGAGGACAAGCCCTCGGCCTATTAGTACCAGTCAGCTCCACCCGTTACCGGGCTTCCACATCTGGCCTATCAACCCAGTCGTCTACTGGGAGCCTTAACCCCTCAAAGGAGGTGGGAATACTCATCTCGAAGCAGGCTTCCCGCTTAGATGCTTTCAGCGGTTATCCTTTCCGAACGTAGCCAACCAGCCATGCCCTTGGCAGAACAACTGGCACACCAGAGGTTCGTCCGTCCCGGTCCTCTCGTACTAGGGACAGCCCTTCTCAATATTCCTACGCGCACAGCGGATAGGGACCGAACTGTCTCACGACGTTCTAAACCCAGCTCGCGTACCGCTTTAATGGGCGAACAGCCCAACCCTTGGGACCGACTCCAGCCCCAGGATGCGACGAGCCGACATCGAGGTGCCAAACCATCCCGTCGATATGGACTCTTGGGAAGATCAGCCTGTTATCCCCGGGGTACCTTTTATCCGTTGAGCGACAGCGCTTCCACAAGCCACTGCCGGATCACTAGTCCCGACTTTCGTCCCTGCTCGACCCGTCGGTCTCACAGTCAAGCTCCCTTGTGCACTTACACTCAACACCTGATTACCAACCAGGCTGAGGGAACCTTTGGGCGCCTCCGTTACTCTTTAGGAGGCAACCGCCCCAGTTAAACTACCCATCAGACACTGTCCCTGATCCGGATCACGGACCCAGGTTAGACATCCAGCACGACCAGAGTGGTATTTCAACGACGACTCCACAACCACTGGCGTGGCCGCTTCACAGTCTCCCACCTATCCTACACAAGCCGAACCGAACACCAATATCAAACTGTAGTAAAGGTCCCGGGGTCTTTCCGTCCTGCTGCGCGAAACGAGCATCTTTACTCGTAGTGCAATTTCACCGGGCCTATGGTTGAGACAGTCGAGAAGTCGTTACGCCATTCGTGCAGGTCGGAACTTACCCGACAAGGAATTTCGCTACCTTAGGATGGTTATAGTTACCACCGCCGTTTACTGGCGCTTAAGTTCTCAGCTTCGCCACCCCGAAGAGCAGCTAACCGGTCCCCTTAACGTTCCAGCACCGGGCAGGCGTCAGTCCGTATACATCGCCTTACGGCTTCGCACGGACCTGTGTTTTTAGTAAACAGTCGCTTCTCGCTGGTCTCTGCGGCCACCCCCAGCTCAAGCAGCACGTGCTATCACCAGAAATGGCCCCCCTTCTCCCGAAGTTACGGGGGCATTTTGCCGAGTTCCTTAACCATAGTTCACCCGAACGCCTCGGTATTCTCTACCTGACCACCTGAGTCGGTTTAGGGTACGGGCCGCCATGAAACTCGCTAGAGGCTTTTCTCGACAGCATAGGATCATCCACTTCACCGCAATCGGCTCGGCATCAGGTCTCAGACTCCATGCACGACGGATTTACCTACCGTGCGTCCTACACCCTTACCCCGGGACAACCACCGCCCGGGCTGGACTACCTTCCTGCGTCACCCCATCGCTTACCTACTACAAGTCTGGTTCATCGGCTCCACCACTACCCTCAACTCCGAAGAGATCGGGCCGGCTTCACGGACTTAGCATCGCCTGATTCAGTACTGGGCGTTTCAAAGCGGGTACCGGAATATCAACCGGTTGTCCATCGACTACGCCTGTCGGCCTCGCCTTAGGTCCCGACTTACCCTGGGCAGATCAGCTTGACCCAGGAACCCTTAGTCAATCGGCGCACACGTTTCTCACGTGTGTATCGCTACTCATGCCTGCATTCTCACTCGTGAACCGTCCACAACTCGCTTCCGCGGCTGCTTCACCCGGCACACGACGCTCCCCTACCCATCCATACTCCCGTTGAGGATATGTGTATGAATGACACGACTTCGGCGGTACGCTTGAGCCCCGCTACATTGTCGGCGCGGAATCACTTGACCAGTGAGCTATTACGCACTCTTTCAAGGATGGCTGCTTCTAAGCCAACCTCCTGGTTGTCTCTGCGACTCCACATCCTTTCCCACTTAGCGTACGCTTAGGGGCCTTAGTCGATGCTCTGGGCTGTTTCCCTCTCGACCATGGAGCTTATCCCCCACAGTCTCACTGCCGCGCTCTCACTTACCGGCATTCGGAGTTTGGCTAAGGTCAGTAACCCGGTAGGGCCCATCGCCTATCCAGTGCTCTACCTCCGGCAAGAAACACACGACGCTGCACCTAAATGCATTTCGGGAGAACCAGCTATCACGGAGTTTGATTGGCCTTTCACGCCCTAACCACAGGTCATCCCCCAGGTTTTCAACCCTGGTGGGTTCGGTCCTCCACGAAGTCTTACCTCCGCTTCAACCTGCCCATGGCTAGATCACTCCGCTTCGGGTCTAGAGCGTGCAACTCAAACGCCCTGTTCGGACTCGCTTTCGCTACGGCTTCCCCACACGGGTTAACCTCGCTACACACCGCTAACTCGCAGGCTCATTCTTCAAAAGGCACGCAGTCACGACACAAGAAACAAGTTCCTTGTGCGACGCTCCCACGGCTTGTAGGCACACGGTTTCAGGTACTATTTCACTCCGCTCCCGCGGTACTTTTCACCATTCCCTCACGGTACTATCCGCTATCGGTCACCAGGGAATATTTAGGCTTAGCGGGTGGTCCCGCCAGATTCACACGGGATTTCTCGGGCCCCGTGCTACTTGGGTGTCTCTCAAACAAGCCGCTGATGTTTCAGCTACGGGGGTCTTACCCTCTACGCCGGACCTTTCGCATGTCCTTCGCCTACACCAACGGTTTCTGACTCGTCTCACAGCCGGCAGACCATGACAGAGAGATCCCACAACCCCGTATACGCAACCCCTGCCGGGTATCACACGCATACGGTTTGGCCTCATCCAGTTTCGCTCGCCACTACTCCCGGAATCACGGTTGTTTTCTCTTCCTGAGGGTACTGAGATGTTTCACTTCCCCTCGTTCCCTCCACACTGCCTATGTGTTCAGCAGCGGGTGACAGCCCATGACGACTGCCGGGTTTCCCCATTCGGAAACCCCCGGATCACAGCTCGGTTGACAGCTCCCCGGGGACTATCGTGGCCTCCCACGTCCTTCATCGGTTCCTGGTGCCAAGGCATCCACCGTGCGCCCTTAAAAACTTGGCCACAGATGCTCGCGTCCACTGTGCAGTTCTCAAACAACGACCAGCCACCCACCACCCCGCCCGAAACCGGACGAGTTCACTGGGACCGGATCAGAAGGCTGCCTTACGGCCGTACCCTCAGATACCCAACAACGTGCCCGACACGACCGATCCCCCACCACGTTCCACGCCGAAGCAGTACTAGCAGTGATCAACCTGTCGTGCCGAATAGTCAACGTTCCACCCATGAGCTGACCACCGTCGGACATTTGCCGACGTAGTGGCTCTGGACCCCCGAAAGGGTCTAGATGCTCCTTAGAAAGGAGGTGATCCAGCCGCACCTTCCGGTACGGCTACCTTGTTACGACTTCGTCCCAATCGCCAGTCCCACCTTCGACAGCTCCCTCCCACAAGGGGTTGGGCCACCGGCTTCGGGTGTTACCGACTTTCGTGACGTGACGGGCGGTGTGTACAAGGCCCGGGAACGTATTCACCGCAGCAATGCTGATCTGCGATTACTAGCAACTCCGACTTCATGGGGTCGAGTTGCAGACCCCAATCCGAACTGAGACCGGCTTTTTGAGATTCGCTCCGCCTCGCGGCATCGCAGCTCATTGTACCGGCCATTGTAGCACGTGTGCAGCCCAAGACATAAGGGGCATGATGACTTGACGTCGTCCCCACCTTCCTCCGAGTTGACCCCGGCAGTCTCCTGTGAGTCCCCATCACCCCGAAGGGCATGCTGGCAACACAGAACAAGGGTTGCGCTCGTTGCGGGACTTAACCCAACATCTCACGACACGAGCTGACGACAGCCATGCACCACCTGTATACCGACCACAAGGGGGGCACCATCTCTGATGCTTTCCGGTATATGTCAAGCCTTGGTAAGGTTCTTCGCGTTGCGTCGAATTAAGCCACATGCTCCGCTGCTTGTGCGGGCCCCCGTCAATTCCTTTGAGTTTTAGCCTTGCGGCCGTACTCCCCAGGCGGGGAACTTAATGCGTTAGCTGCGGCACCGACGACGTGGAATGTCGCCAACACCTAGTTCCCAACGTTTACGGCGTGGACTACCAGGGTATCTAATCCTGTTCGCTCCCCACGCTTTCGCTCCTCAGCGTCAGTAATGGCCCAGAGATCCGCCTTCGCCACCGGTGTTCCTCCTGATATCTGCGCATTTCACCGCTACACCAGGAATTCCGATCTCCCCTACCACACTCTAGCTAGCCCGTATCGAATGCAGACCCGGGGTTAAGCCCCGGGCTTTCACATCCGACGTGACAAGCCGCCTACGAGCTCTTTACGCCCAATAATTCCGGACAACGCTTGCGCCCTACGTATTACCGCGGCTGCTGGCACGTAGTTAGCCGGCGCTTCTTCTGCAGGTACCGTCACTTGCGCTTCTTCCCTGCTGAAAGAGGTTTACAACCCGAAGGCCGTCATCCCTCACGCGGCGTCGCTGCATCAGGCTTTCGCCCATTGTGCAATATTCCCCACTGCTGCCTCCCGTAGGAGTCTGGGCCGTGTCTCAGTCCCAGTGTGGCCGGTCGCCCTCTCAGGCCGGCTACCCGTCGTCGCCTTGGTAGGCCATTACCCCACCAACAAGCTGATAGGCCGCGGGCTCATCCTTCACCGCCGGAGCTTTCAACCCCGTCCCATGCGGGACAGAGTGGTATCCGGTATTAGACCCCGTTTCCAGGGCTTGTCCCAGAGTGAAGGGCAGATTGCCCACGTGTTACTCACCCGTTCGCCACTAATCCACCACCGAAGTGATTTCATCGTTCGACTTGCATGTGTTAAGCACGCCGCCAGCGTTCGTCCTGAGCCAGGATCAAACTCTCCGTGAATGTTTACCCGTGATCGGGTGCACACACACGAGAGCGGAACAACCGGTCGGAATAAGACCCGTTGTTCACAGCGTCCTCGCTGTGTATTTCAAAAGGAACCGCGTCCCGACCAAACGGCCGGAGACGGGGTATCAACATATCTGGCGTTGACTTTTGGCACGCTGTTGAGTTCTCAAGGAACGGACGCTTCCTTCGGTCCCGTATCACCGGGTCCCTCCGGGCGCTTCCCTTCGTTTTCTTCTTTGTCCTGCTGTCTTGCGTTTCCGACTCTATCAGACTCTTGCGTGTCCGATTCCCGGTCGAAGCGGGCCGTGCAGTTTCGCTTTCCAGGTCCACCGCTTTCGCGCTTTCCCTTTCCGGCGTTTCCAACTTACCAGACTCTTTTCCGTTCCGTTTCCGGTCCGAATTCGATTTCCGGTGGCCTGTGGAGTGGCCTTGCCTTTCGGCGTGTCCACTACGTTAACCGATTCTCTCGGCAGCTCATAATCGAGCCGAAGGGGCGAATGACGAGCATGCCGAATTCGCACCCGCCAGGGGTGATTCGTAGGTAGTGGTGTGGCCGCTTCGAGTGGCTCGGTCCGGTCCGATGGACTGCGCCGAGAGCTGTACCCGTGTCAAGCGACTCGGACTACCTTAGGTGTCCGCCGAGGGCGCGTCAAGTCGCCTTCTGGGTCGGCCGATGACGAGGCGCGTGGGCACGGTAGGGACTCACTGTGGGGTCCTGGTCGATCCAGAAGCGCCACGGCTGGTGGGCTCCGTCGCCGCCCACTCCGGTGCGGGGTCCGCTCCGGACGAGGTCACGGGGCGGCGGGGTCCCGTGCAGGACGGACAGCGCCGGGGTGGGGCCGCCGAAGAGATCGCTGCCGTTCAGGCTGCGGTCGACGTCCAGGGCGGTGGCGAGGCGGGCCGGTCCTTTGGCCAGTTCCTTGTCGTTGCGGGCCGAGACACGTCGGTCACGAGCAAGGTGGGCGCCGACGTTGATCTCGCCGGCCCGGAGCAGGACTCCGCTCGCGTGTCCCTCCGGACCGCACACCAGGTTGAGGCAGTGCCACATCCCGTACGTGAAGTAGACGTACGTGTGACCGGGCGGACCGAACATCACGCTGTTGCGGGCTGTGCGACCGCGGAAGGCGTGCGAGCCGGGGTCGATCCCGCCCGCGTAGGCCTCCACCTCGGTCAGGCGCAGTTCGATCGTGCCCGTCGGCTCCCGGCGTACGAGGGTGCGGCCGAGCAGGTCCGGCGCGACCTCCAGGACGTCGCGGTCGAAGAAGTCCCGCGTCAGCGGAGTGCGGTCGAGGCTGTCCGTCATGGCGTCCGAGGGTACTGGGATCGCTGCGGCGGGAACCGGCTACCGTCGTGGCGCGTATGTAGGGGTCAGGACCAAGAAGGAGTGACTATGGGCTTCAAGCGGCTGCTCGCGAGCATGGGTGCCGGCGGTGCCTCGGTGGAGACCGAGCTGACCGAGGTGAACGTCGTCCCCGGTGGGGTCGTGCAGGGCGAGGTGCGGATCCAGGGCGGTTCGGTCTCCCAGCAGATCGAGGGGCTCAACGTCGGGCTCCAGGCGCGCGTCGAGGTGGAGAGCGGCGACCAGGAGATCAAGCAGGACATCGAGTTCACCAAGCTGAACCTCGGCGGCGCCTTCGAGGTGCAGGCGGGCGCGGTGCACGTGGTGCCGTTCGGCCTGGAGATCCCGTGGGAGACGCCGATCACGATGTTCGGCGGCCAGCACCTGCGCGGGATGAACATCGGCGTGACCACCGAGCTGGAGATCGCCCGCGCGCTGGACTCCGGTGACCTGGACCCGATCAACGTGCACCCCCTCCCGGCGCAGGAGGCCATTCTCGACGCCTTCCGGCAGCTGGGCTTCGGCTTCCGCAGCGCGGACATGGAGCGGGGCCACATCCGCGGGACGCGGCAGCGGCTGCCGTTCTACCAGGAGATCGAGTTCGTCCCGCCGGCGCAGTACCGCGGGCTGAACCAGGTGGAGCTGACCTTCGTCGCCGACGACCGGGAGATGGACGTCGTCCTGGAGATGGACAAGAAGGGGGGGCTGTTCAGCGAGGGCAGCGACTCCTACCGCGCGTTCCAGGTGGGACTGCACGACTACCAGCAGACCGACTGGGCGGCGTACCTCAACCAGTGGCTGGCCCAGGTCGGCGGTCAGCGCAACTGGCTCTAGGCGGCGGGACGCCCTCCGGAACGAGGGCGGTACGCCCCCTACAGTCGGGGAAGAAGGCAGACGAACCGATCAGGAGAGGTGCGAGACGTGACCGAGTCGAACAGGGCCCCGCTGCCGCATGACTTCCATCCGGAGGTGCCGGAGTTCACCGTGGTGAGCGACGACCTCGCACCGGGGGCGGTGCTGGGCGACGCGCAGGTGCTCGCGGCCGGGAACACTTCGCCGCACGTGCGGTGGGAGGGTTTCCCCGAGGGGACCAAGAGCTTCGCCGTGACGTGCTTCGACCCGGACGCGCCGACGGGCAGCGGATTCTGGCACTGGGTCCTCTTCGACCTGCCGGCCTCGGTGACCGAGCTGCCGGCCGGTGCGGGCAGCGGGGAGTTCAAGGGGCTGCCGGAGGGGGCCGTTCAGGCGCGCAACGACTACGGGGCGAAGGAGTTCGGTGGCGCGGCTCCGCCGGCCGGTGAGAATCACCGGTATGTGTTCACCGTGTACGCGGTGGATACGGAGAAGCTCGGGATCGACAGTGATTCCTCGCCCGCGGTGGTCGGGTTCAACCTCCGGTTCCACACGCTCGGGCGGGCACAGCTGATCGGTGAGTACCGGGCTCCCGCCGGCGATTAGTTCGTCTGCTGTTTGCCCTGCTCTGGTCTTGGATAGACCAGAGCAGGGCATTTTTTATTGCGTTGTCCATCGCGGCCTGCCCAGCCAGAGTTGATCCGGGCCTGCCAGGGGGCGGGCGGCACACGGGAGGTGGGCAGGATGCGTGACACGTTGGTTCTCAACGCCAGCTTCGAGCCGCTGTCGACGGTGACGCTCAACCGTGCGGTGGTGCTGATCCTGACGGACAAGGCCGTCGTCGAGCAGTCGCATCCCGAACTCCGTATGCGTGGTGCCGCCGTGGACATTCCGGCGCCCCGGGTGATCAGGCTCTGCCGGTACGTACGGGTGCCGTTCCGAAGACAGGCCCCGTGGTCCAGAAGAGGTGTGCTCGTACGGGACCAGTACCGGTGCGCGTACTGCGGGCGGCGGGCGTCCACCGTCGACCATGTGGTGCCGCGTGCCCAGGGCGGGCAGGACACCTGGCTGAACACGGTGGCCTCCTGTGCCGAGGACAACCACCGCAAGGCGGCCCGGACGCCGGAGCAGGCGGGAATGCCGCTGTTGAAGCAGCCGTTCGTCCCCTCCCCCGCCGAGGCGATGCTGCTGGCGATGGGGTCCGGCAGCCGCGCCGAGCTGCCCGAGTGGCTGGACCGGGCGGCCGCCGCCGCGTAGTCGGCGTACGTCCGGTGATACGGCATGGGCCCGTCCCTCCCCGGGGCGGGCCCATGCCTGTCAGCGGAGCAGCAGTTGCACGATGGCCATCGTGCCGACGGCCACGATGAGGGCGCGCAGGACGGTGGGGCTCAGCCTGCGGCCGACCTTGGCGCCTATCTGGCCGCCGATGGCCGAGCCGACCGCGATGAGGACGACGGCCGTCCACTCGAAGTCGGCGACGAAGAGGAAGAACAGCGCGGCGACGCTGTTGACGATGGCGGCCAGGACGTTCTTGACGGCGTTGAGGCGCTGCAGGGTGTCGTCGAGCAGCATGCCCATGAGGGAGAGGTAGATGATCCCCTGGGCAGCGGTGAAGTAGCCGCCGTAGACGCTGGCGAGCATCAGGCCGGTGAACAGGAGGGGGCCGCCGTCGGTGCGGGCCTCGGTGCCGGAGTCCTTCCGGCGGCGCTGCACGGCCTTGCTGATGCGGGGTTGCAGGATGACGAGGACGAGCGCCATGGCGACGAGGACGGGGACGATCGTCTCGAAGGCCGTGGAGGGCAGGGCGAGCAGGAGGGTGGCGCCGGTGACGCCGCCGATGGCGGCTCCGATGCCCAGTTTGATGATCCGGCGGCGTTGGCCGGCCAGTTCCTTGCGGTAGCCGATGGCTCCGCTGATGGAGCCGGGGATGAGACCCAGCGCGTTGGAGACCGTCGCCGTGACCGGGGGGAGGCCGGTGGCGAGCAGGACGGGGAAGGTGATCAGGGTGCCGGAGCCGACGATCGTGTTGATCGTGCCGGCTCCGACTCCGGCCGCGAAGACGGCGAGTATCTCCCAGATGGACAAAACCATCTCCTTCGTGTCAGTGACGCCTCCCCGCCATCAAGGTCGAGGGGCCTCACTGATCATGCACGAAGGGGTTTCCGGGTCAGGAGACCGGGGGTTCCTCGCGCCGTTCCGTCGCGGGGGCCGGGATGCCGCCCCTGGCTCCGCCGCCGCTGCCACCGTTTCCGCCGTCGCCGCCGGTGTTGAAGCCGGGCACGCCGCCACCGAGGTTGCCGAAGGCACCGCTGAGGCCCTTGAGGGCGTCGCCGATCTCGCTGGGCACGATCCAGAGCTTGTTGGCGTCGCCCTCGGCGATCTTCGGCAGCATCTGGAGGTACTGGTACGAGAGGAGCTTCTGGTCCGGGTCTCCGGCGTGGATGGCCTCGAAGACCGTGCGGACGGCCTGGGCCTCGCCCTCGGCGCGCAGGGCGGCGGCTTTGGCCTCACCCTCGGCGCGCAGGATCGCGGACTGCTTCTCACCCTCGGCCGTGAGGATCTGGGACTGGCGGATGCCCTCGGCGGTGAGGATGGCGGCGCGCTTGTCGCGGTCGGCGCGCATCTGCTTCTCCATCGAGTCCTGGATGGAGGTCGGCGGCTCGATCGCCTTGAGTTCGACGCGGTTGACGCGGATGCCCCACTTGCCGGTGGCCTCGTCGAGGACGCCGCGCAGGGCCGCGTTGATCTCCTCGCGGGAGGTGAGGGTCCGCTCCAGGTCCATGCCGCCGATGATGTTGCGGAGGGTGGTGACGGTGAGCTGCTCGATCGCCTGGATGTAGCTGGCCACTTCGTAGGTCGCGGCGCGGGCGTCGGTCACCTGGTAGTAGATGACGGTGTCGATGTTGACGACCAGGTTGTCCTGGGTGATCACCGGCTGCGGCGGGAAGGGCACGACCTGTTCACGGAGGTCGATCCGGTTGCGGATCGAGTCGATGAACGGGACGACGATGTTCAGGCCCGCGTTCAGGGTGCGGGTGTAGCGGCCGAATCGCTCGACGATGGCGGCGCTGGCCTGCGGGATGACCTGAATCGTCTTGATCAGGGCGATGAAGACGAGCACCACCAGAATGATCAGAACGATGATGATCGGTTGCATCGTGTCTCTCGTGCCCTTCGGTTGGCCGGTGGATCGCGGTGATCGGGGCCGGTTCTCATGGGGTGGGTGGTCGGCGGATTGCGGGCCGGACCGGGCTCCCCTGATGATCGGCATGATCGACTTCGAGTCTGGCAGACCTGGGCCCGCCCTGTGCGCGCTTCGGTCACATGACGACGGCCGTCGCTCCGTCGATGTCGACGACGTCGACCTGGCTGCCGGGCTCGAAGACCTGGTCGGCGTCGAGGGAGCGGGCCGACCAGACCTCGCCGGCGAGCTTGATGCGCCCGCTGTCGCCCGCCACCCGTTCCAGCACGACCGCCTGACGGCCCTTCAGGGCGTCGATGCCGCTGGCCTGCCCGGTCTGCCCGGCCCGGTGTCTGGCGGCGAGCGGGCGCACGACGGCGATCAGCGCGACCGACACCAGGACGAAGACCAGCACCTGGGCGACGACTCCGCCGCCGAGGGCCGCGACGGCCGACGCGGCCACCGCCCCGACGGCGAACATGCCGAATTCGGGCATCGCGGTCAGGACGAGGGGGATGCCCAGTCCCACCGCGCCGATCAGCCACCAGATCCATGCGTCGATGTCCACATGGTCATCGTAGGACTGTCGGTGCGTCACCGACAGGGCGCACGGGGGCCAACTCCGGTGAAATGCCTGCCGATCGGGGTGGGGAGGGTCAGGAGAGCGGCAGGCCGTGGGCGGTGTAGCGGTCGCCGGTGTGCTCGACGACGAGCGGCAGCCCGAAGCAGCGGGAGAGGTTGCGGGAGGTGAGCTCGGTCTCCATGGGGCCGGCCGCGAGGACCTTGCCCTGGCGGATCATCAGGACGTGGGTGAACCCGGGTGCGATCTCCTCGACATGGTGGGTCACCATGATCATGGAGGGGGCGTACGGGTCGCGGGCGAGGCGGCCGAGGCGGCGGACGAGGTCCTCGCGCCCGCCGAGGTCGAGTCCGGCGGCGGGCTCGTCGAGGAGCAGCAGCTCGGGGTCGGTCATCATGGCGCGGGCGATGAGGGTGCGCTTGCGCTCTCCTTCGGAGAGCGTGCCGAACTTGCGGTCCAGGTACTCGGTCATGCCGAGGCGGTCGAGGAAGGCGCGGGCGCGCTCCTCGTCGACGGCTTCGTAGTTCTCGTGCCAGGTGGCGGTCATGCCGTACGCGGCGGTGAGGACCGTCTGCAGGACGGTCTGGCGCTTGGGCAGCTTGTCGGCCATCGCGACGCCCGCCATGCCGATGCGGGGGCGGAGCTCGAAGACGTCGGTGCCGACGCCGCCGAGCTTCTCGCCGAGGACGGTGGCCGTCCCCTTGCTCGGGAAGAGGTAGCTGGAGGCGAGGTTGAGGAGGGTCGTCTTGCCGGCGCCGTTGGGGCCCAGGATGACCCAGCGCTCCCCCTCCTTGACCGACCAGGAGACGTCTTCCACCAGAGCGCGTCCGTCGCGGACCACGGATACGTCCACCAGCTCCAGTACATCGCTCATGGCGCGTTGTCTCCCCAAGCAGTCTCGTCGATCGTCGCGTGCCGGTGGGCACGGCTCCCAGGGAAAACCTACGCCACCGGGCGAGTGGATCGGGCGTGAGGTCCGTACCCCAGGCACGGCCCCGGTGTTCCCTAGGCTGTCGGCATGCTTGTCGAACCACGTTCAGGGTTGTTGGCCGCTTGGGGAAACGCGCTTCTGGCGGGACTCGTCTCACCGGACGAGGCGGCCCTCGCGATTGTCGGAGAGGACGCGGTGCACCGCGTCGAGGGACTGCCGGGTGAGGCGGGGCCGGTCGGGCTCACGCTGGCGCTCGGCCGGCTGAGGGGGCTGGGGGCGACCGGATTCCGGGTGGCCCTGCCGGTGCCGGGGCATCCGCTGGGACTGAGCGGTCCGCCGGACTTCAACGCGCGGGCGCTGGAGGCGGAGGAGGCGGTCGTCGCGTACGGGGTGCCGTACGGGCTGGTGCCGGAGGTGAGCGAGGCCGGGCCGGAGGGGGACCTGCACGTCGAGGTGGTGTGGCGGGTGCTGCCGGTGCGGGAGGCGCCGCCCGCGGATGTGCCGTCGCTGGGCGAGGCGGAGCGGGAGCTGGCGGAGGCGCTGCGGGATGCGACGGCGGTGCTGTCGCGGCTGGACGTGGCCGGTTCCGGGCCGGTGGCGGAGGCGGCGGTGGACGCGTACCGGGCGCGGGTGGAGCGGGGTCGCGGGCGCGACGTGCTGGCGCCCGGGTATCCGCCGCGGGCGGTGCGGGTGCTGGAGATGGCGCAGCGGGTGGGCCTGCTGGTCTCGGTGGCGTACGAGAACGGTCACGGCGGTGCGGTGAGCGCATCGGAGATCGCGGCGCGGGGGGAGGCGTTGCGGCCGGTGGAGCGGGTGGCCCGGCGGGCTCTGGTGGCGGCGTACAACGCGTATGTGGAAGGTGGGGAAGTGCGGCGGTAGGGGTGCGGGCCCGTTGTCCCCGAGCGCCGGACGGGCTGGGGTGGCGTGCCCCGGTTCCGGTACGGGAGTCCCGCTGGGAGGGGTCCGTCCTCGTGCCGTGGACGGGCTGAGGGTCCCGGTCGGGCCGGGACGGGACCCGGGGCGGGGCGTCCGTGGGCATGCGGGAGCCCCGCCCTCCGTGGTTCCGTCCTCGGACACCGGGCGGCTGGAACAGCGCGCCGGTCCGGCGGGAACAGCCGGGCAGCGGACGGGGAGCGGGCTGGGCGGGGCTTCCGGCGTCAGGGGCCGGTCAGTGGTTCACGCCGTGGTTGCCGAAGGCCGGGTTGAGCAGGCCCACGACGTTGACCGTGTTGCCGACCACGTTCACGGGGACGGCGACCGGAACCTGTACGAGGTTGCCGCTGGCGACGCCCGGGGAGTTGGTGGCCATGCCGTGGGCGTCGGCACCGCTGTGGCCGGTGGCGGAGGCCGCACCGGCGCCGGCGGCGATGAGCCCGCCCGCGATCATCGTGACGGCGGCGGCCTTCTTCAGCTTCTTCACTTCAGTTCCTCCCAGAGAGGCTGCGGCAAGCCGCCGCAGCACGTCCTGGAGAACGCCGTGCCGCCCGGAAGGATGCGCCGTTCGGGTGACATACACCCGACAGTATGAATCTCGGACCGCACGGGAACCGGCGTCAGCCCGCCGCTCCGTGGCGTACCGCCCACAGCGCCGCCTGGGTGCGGTCGGCCAGGTCGAGCTTCATGAGGATGTTCGACACGTGGGTCTTGACCGTCTTCTCCGAGAGGACGAGCGCCCGGGCGATCTCCCGGTTGGACCGGCCGTCCGCGATGAGGCCGAGGACCTCGCGCTCCCGCTCGGTGAGGGTGCTCCCCCGGCCCGTCCCGGTGCCCGCCTCCTCCTGGGTGAGGAGGGCCCCGGCGACCTCCGGCTGGAGCAGGACGTGACCGGCGTGGACGGAGCGGATGGCACCGGCCAGGGCGTCCGGGTCGACGTCCTTGTAGACGTATCCGGAGGCTCCCGCGCGCAGGGCGGGGACCACGGTGCGCTGCTCGGTGAAGCTGGTGACGATGAGGACCCTGGCCGGGTTGCCGGCCTCGCGCAGCCGGCGCAGCGCCTCGATGCCGTCGGTGCCGGGCATCTTGATGTCCATCAGCACCACGTCGGGGCGCAGTTCCTCGGTCCGGGCCACGCCCTCCGCTCCGTCGGAGGCCTCGCCGACGACCTCGATGTCGTCCTGGATCTCCAGGAACGTGCGCAGTCCGCGCCGGACCACCTGATGGTCGTCGACCAGCAGCACCCTGATGGTCTTGTCAACCACCGGGGACCTCCATCTCGATCGTGGCGCCCTTGCCGGGCTCCGAGGCAACGGTGAGTCGGCCGCCGACGCTGTTCGCCCGGTGGCGCATGGAGACGAGGCCGAGGTGGCGTCCCGCCCGCCGGACGGCGGTGGGGTCGAACCCTCTCCCGTCGTCGGTGACGCGCAAGACGGTGGCGGTGCCGCGCCGGGCCAGGGTGACGCCCACGCGCTGTGCCCCGGAGTGACGCAGGGCGTTGTGCAGGGCTTCCTGGGCGACCCGCAGCAGTGCTTCCTCCTGGGCGGCGGGCAGCGCGCGCACGCCGCGGCTCTCGAAGGCGACCTGGGCCCCGTGCGCCCGGTCCAGGACCTGGATCTGGGTACGGAGGGTGGCGATCAGGCCGTCCTCGTCGAGGGCGGCCGGGCGCAGTTCGACCACGGCCGCCCGCAGTTCGTCGACGGCTTCGGCGGCGAGGTCGGCGACCTGCTGGAGCTCGCCCTTGGCACGGACGGGGTCGCGGTCGACGAGGGCGGCGGCGGCCTGGGCGGTGAGGCGGAGCGAGAACAGCTTCTGGCTGACCGCGTCGTGCAGTTCGTGGGCGAGGCGGGAGCGCTCCTCGGCGATGGTCAGTTCGCGGCTGCGCTCGTAGAGGCGGGCGTTGGTGAGGGCGATCGCCGCGTGCTGGGCGAGGATCGAGAGCAGTTCCTCGTCCTCGGCGGTGAAGCCGCAGCCGCCCACGGGCTTGGGGCACGTCTTGTTGGCGAGGAACAGCGCGCCGATGATCTCGTCGCCGTCCACGATGGGCAGGCCGAGGAAGTCGGACATGTCGGGGTGGGCGTCGGGCCAGCCCTCGAAGCGGGGGTCCTCGCGGACGTCGGCGAGCCGTTCGGGCTTCGCCTGGTGGAGCATCGCGGCGAGGATGCCGTGCTGGCGGGGCAGCGGGCCGATGGCCTTCCACTGCTCGTCGCTGACGCCGTCGACCACGAACTGGGCGAAGCCGCCGTGGTCGTCCGGGACGCCGAGGGCCGCGTACTGGGCGTCGAGCAGTTCACGGGCGGAGGCGACGATCGTCTTCAGCACGTCGCCCACTTCGAGGTGCCGGCTCATGGCGAGCAGCGCGGCACTCACCGCGGCGAGGCCCGACGGTGGGCGATGACTCATGGGATCACCGTACCGGCGGGGCCCGGCGGCCGTATCGGGCCCGGGTCGGTGTCCGGCGGCCGTGGGCCTAGGACCGGTCGGGGCGGCCGCTCCGCCGGAGGGCGTAGGACCTCCCCGGACCTACGCCGAAGTGCCGGGTACGGGTGCGGCTCCAGGGCGAGGCGCCGTGCGGGCGGGGCTTCCTACGGTGAGGTCGCCGGGGGCTCCCGGCGAACGTCGAGGGTGCGAAGGGGACGGTCACCATGCCGGTCGCGATGATCACGGGTGGTTCGAAGGGGCTGGGACGGGCGTTGGCGGAGGCACTGGCCGGGGAGGGCTGGGACCTGGTGCTGGACGCCCGGACCGCCGGGGTGCTGGAGGAGGCGGCGCGGGAGCTGCGCGGGCGGTACGGGAGCCGGGTGGCGGCGGTGCCGGGGGACGTGACGGACGCGGCGCACCGGGCGGATCTGGTGGCGGCGGCCGGGGCGCTGGGCGGTCTCGACCTGTTGGTGAGCAACGCGAGCGTGCTGGACGCGGAGCCGCTGGTCAGGCTGGACGCGGTGCCGCTGGAGGGGCTCAGGCGGGCGCTGGAGGTGAACGTGGTGGCGGCGCTCGGTCTCGTGCAGGAGGCGTTGCCTGCGCTGCGGGCCTCGGCGGCGGGGTCGGTGGTGGTGGTCAGCTCGGACGCGGCGGCGGAGCCGTACCCGACGTGGGGTGGATACGGGGCGTCGAAGGCGGCGCTGGACCAGCTGGCGGCGGTGCTGAGCGTGGAGGAACCGGGGCTGCGGGTCTGGGCGGTCGACCCGGGTGACATGGCGACGGACCTGTACGCCGCGGCGGTGCCGGAGGGGGCGGACGAGGTACGGCCGTCGCCTCGGAGCGTGGCGCCCGCGTTCCTCCGGCTGGTGCGGGAGCGGCCGGCTAGCGGGCGGTACACGGCCCCGGCCCTGCTGGAGGGGTCGGCGGGGCAGGGCGGGGACGCGCGATGACGGCGCGGAGGTCGTACGAGGGCGATGTCGCTCTCGCCGCGCTGGGACCGGGCGGAGCGGAAGGCTCCCGGCCGGGCCCGGCCGGCGCGGGGGCGACGGGCGCGGGCTCCGGGGCGCGGGCGTGCCCTCACCGGACCCGGGCGGGGCCGGGCCCGGTGCGGCGGCCGGCGTGGTCTCCGGGCTGTCCACCGCGCGGCCGGCCGGTGCGGGGGCGGCGGCGGGCGCGGGAGCCACCGCTCTGGAGGCTCTGCGAGTGCCGGACGCGTTGTCGGCACGTGTGCCGGCCGAGCAGCGCGGGGCAGGGCGGGACGACGTGCGGCTGCTCGTTTCCCGGGGGCGGGCGGTCGCGCACCACGCGTTCCGGGAGCTGCCTGAGCAGTTGCGGGCCGGTGACGTGCTGGTGGTGAACACGTCCATGACGCTGCCCGCGGCGGTGAACGGCCGGGTCGGCGGGGAGCAGGTCGTCGTGCACTTCTCGACACGGGGTGCGGACGGCCGGTGGGCGGTGGAGCTGCGGGCGCCGGCGGGGGCTGGGGTGACGGGGCCGCGGCCCGGTGGTCCGGCGGGGGCGGTGGTGCGGCTGCCGGGCGGGCGGGCCCTGGTGCTGGAGGAGCCGCTCGGGCCCGCGGCCGGGGCCCGGCTGTGGTGGGCGCGGGTGCCGGAGCGGGTGCCGGAGCTGCTGCACCGGTACGGGCGGCCGATCCGCTACGGGTACACGGACCGGGACCAGCCGCTGTCGGCGTACCGGACGGTGTTCGCGGTGCCCTCCCCGGACGGGAGCGGTTCGGCGGAGATGCCGAGCGCCGCGCGCCCCTTCACGGTCCCGCTGGTGGCGGAGCTGGTGCGCCGGGGGGTGCTGTTCGCTCCGTTGTCCCTCCATACGGGGGTGGCCTCGGCGGAGGCGCACGAGCCGCCGTACCCGGAGCGGTTCGCGGTGCCGGCGGCGACGGCATGGCTGGTCAACGCCGTACGGGAGGCGGGTCGCGGGCGGGTCGTCGCCGTGGGGACGACGGCCGTGCGCGCGCTGGAGTCGGCGGTCGGCGCGGACGGGGCGGTGCGGCCCGCCGACGGGTGGACGGACCTCGTGGTGACGCCGCGGCGCGGGGTCCGGGCGGTGGACGGTCTGCTGACCGGGCTGCACGAGCCGCGGGCCTCGCATCTGCTGATGCTGGAGGCGGTGGCGGGGCGCGAGGCGTTGCGCCGCGGGTACGAGGCGGCGCTCCAGGAGCGGTACCTCTGGCATGAGTTCGGGGACGTCCACCTCATCCTGCCGGATGAGGAACGTAACGCTCCGAATTGCTCCAGCAACGAATGGTGAGACTGTTACCTCCCCGATGTGAGCCCAGGCATAGGGTGCACGTCACTTACGAACACACCTAGTGGGCCCATAAGGGTGTTTTGAGCAGGCGCGAATGAGGGTCATTTCGGACTAACGGGACCCTTCTCCACTACCCGGCTTCGTACGTCACACCTTTGCCTCAGGATTTTGCTGCCGCTAAGAATTGCTCTCGTCCCCGACGGAGGTGCGCATCACCGCCTCCGGTCTCGTCCTCCGTGAGGACACCTGAGCATTCGAAGAGGTAGCCCTACATGTCTGCGACTCGCATTCCCCGTCGTCTCCGTCGTCTGAACAAGGTCCAGAAGATCTCCGTGGCCGGTGTGTCGGCCCTGGGCGTCGCCGCCCTGACCTTCTCGCTCGTCCCGTCGAACGCCGATGCCGAGATTGCCCCGCAGGCGGCAGCCGCCGCTGCGCCCGTGGCCTTCACCAACGCCACGGGTACCGCCCAGGCCAAGACCGTGCAGAACAGCATGATCGAGCAGCACTCCACCGCCGAGAAGCTCGTGAAGGCCGCCGACGCCGCCAAGGCGAAGGCCGCCGCCGCGGCCAAGGCCAAGGCCGCGAAGGCCAAGGCCGAGGCCGACGCGAAGGCCAAGGCCGCTGCCGACGCGAAGGAGAAGGCGGAGAAGGCCGCCAAGGCCAAGGCGGACGCGAAGAAGCGCGCGTCCGAGAAGGCCAACCGCTCCACCGCGCGCAAGCCCGTCTACGCCAACAACCTGGACGGGTGGATCCGCGAGGCCATGGCGATCATGAAGAAGGAAGGCATCCCGGGCTCCTACGACGGGATCCACCGCAACATCATGCGCGAGTCCAGCGGTAACCGCTGGGCCATCAACAACTGGGACATCAACGCCCGCAACGGCGTCCCGTCCAAGGGGCTGCTCCAGGTGATCCAGCCGACCTTCGACCGCTACCACGTGGCGGGCACCAAGAAGGACCTGTACGACCCGGTCGCCAACATCGTCGCCGCCTGCAACTACGCGGCCGACCGCTACGGCTCCATGGACAACGTGAACAGCGCGTACTGATCCACCCGGCACGGTCGTGCCCAACGCCGGAGGCCGGCACCCCGCGGGGTGCCGGCCTCCGGCGTGCGTTCCCGGTGCCTACTTGCGCATGACCTCGGGCTCGTGGCGGCGCAGCAGGCGCGCGACGGCGACCGCGCAGAGGGCTCCGATCGCCAGCAGCACGAAGAGGTTGATCCCCCACTGGGGCGCCGTGGCCTCCCAGAGCGGGTCCAGGTCGGTCGGGTTCTTCGGGTCCCACGGCGGCATCAGGTTGGCCAGGTCCAGCGTGGTGCCGGCCGCGGCCACGCCCCAGCGGGACGGCATCAGCCAGGTGAGCTGCTCCAGGCCCGGCGTCCCGTAGACCTGGAAGAGGACCCCGGTGAACACCAGCTGGACGATCGCGAACATGACCAGCAGGGGCATGGTCATCTCGGAGGTCTTGACCAGCGCGGAGATCATCAGGCCGAACATCATCGAGGTGAACCCGAGGGCCACGATGGAGAGGCAGATCTCGACGGCCGGAGGCATGAGCAGCCCCTCCTCCGGCAGGTCACGGACGGCGAAGCAGATGCCGCAGAGGATGACGCTCTGGAAGGCCGTGATCACGCCGAGCACGATCACCTTGGACGTCAGATAGGCCGAGCGGGAGAGGCCGGTGGCCCGTTCCCGTTCGTAGATGACGCGTTCCTTGATCAGTTCTCGTACGGAGCTGGCCGAGCCGGCGAGGCAGATGCCGACCGCGAGGATCAGCAGGATCATTCCCGCCTTGCCGTTGAACCGGGTCGGCGGGGTGGGCGCGGCCAGTCCGAAGTCCGCCGGGATGACCGCGGCCAGCACGCCGATCACCGCGGGCAGCGCCACCATCAGGCCGAGGAAGGCCTTGTCCGAGGCGATGACGGCGACGTACCGGCGCACCAGGGTCCACAGCTGCGTGCCCCAGGTCTGCGGCTTCGGCGGGCGTATCTGCTGCGGGGACGGCATGGTGACCGGCTGGGCCGCGACGGCGTCGATGTCGGCGGCGTACATCTGGTAGTGCTGCGATCCCCGCCAGCGGCCCGCCCAGTCGTAGTCGCGGTAGTTCTCGAAGGCGGAGAAGACGTCGGCCCAGCTGGTGTAGCCGAAGAAGTTCAGCGCTTCCTCCGGCGGACCGAAGTAGGCGACGGAGCCGCCGGGCGCCATCACGAGGAGCTTGTCGCAGATCGCCAGCTCGGCGACCGAGTGCGTGACCACGAGCACCGTGCGGCCGTCGTCGGCGAGGCCCCGCAGCAGCTGCATGACATCGCGGTCCATACCCGGGTCGAGGCCGGAGGTCGGCTCGTCCAGGAAGATCAGCGACGGCTTGGTGAGCAGCTCCAGGGCGACCGACACGCGCTTGCGCTGGCCGCCGGAGAGCGAAGTGATCTTCTTGTCCTTGTGGATGTCGAGCTTGAGCTCCGTGAGGACCTCGGTGATCCGCGACTGGCGCTCGGCCTCGGTGGTGTCCGCGGGGAAGCGCAGCTTGGCCGCGTACTTGAGGGCCTTGGCCACGGTCAGTTCCTTGTGCAGGATGTCGTCCTGCGGGACCAGGCCGATGCGCTGGCGCAGTTCGGCGAACTGCTTGTACAGGTTCCGGTTGTCGTAGAGGACGTCGCCCTGGTTGGCGGGCCGGTAACCGGTGAGCGCCTTGAGCAGGGTGGACTTTCCGGAGCCGGACGGGCCGATGACCGCGATGAGCGACTTCTCGGGGACGCCGAAGGAGACGTCCTTGAGGATCTGCTTCCCGCCGTCGACCGTCACCGTGAGGTGGCGGGCGGAGAAGGAGACCTCACCGGTGTCGACGAACTCTTCCAGCCGGTCGCCGACCAGCCGGAACGTCGAGTGGCCGACGCCGACGATGTCGTTCGGGCCGATGAGGGCCGAGCCGGACTTGTGGAGCGGCTGGCCGTTGACGTACGTGCCGTTGTGCGAGCCCAGGTCGCGGATCTCGAAGCGGCCGTCGGGCGTCGCGTGGAACTCGGCGTGGTGGCGGGAGACCTGGAGGTCGGAGACGACCAGTTCGTTCTCCAGCGCACGGCCGATGCGCATGACCCGGCCGAGTGCCAGCTGGTGGAACGTGGTGGGGCTGCGGTCGCCGTAGACCGGCGGCGCCCCCGCGGCGCCGCCCTGTCCCGGTCCGCCCTGCCCGGGGCTCTGCTGGTGGGGCACGTTCTGGTGCGGGACCTGCTGCTGGGGCGCGTGCTGCGGCTGCTGCCAGGCCAGGTGCTGGGCAGCGGCCTGGTGCTGGGCGGGTGGCTGGTGCTGGGCGGGTGCCTGTTGTCCGTGCGGGCCGGCGGCGCCGCCTCCGGGCTGCTGGTGGGGCTGGTGCGCCGGGGCCTGGTGGGCGCCGGCCGCCTGGCCGCCGGCCACTCCGGCGTCCGCGGCGGCGCTGAGACTCACCCGGGGTCCGTCCGTGGCGTTGCCCAGGTGCAGCACCGAGCCGACGCCGAGCTCCGCCTGCTGGATCCGCCGGCCCTGCTCATAGGTGCCGTTGGTGCTGCCGTGGTCCTCGACGGACCAACTGCGGCCGTTCCAGCTGATCGTGGCGTGCCGCCACGACACCCTGGCGTCGTCGATCGTCAGGTCGCCCTGGGGATCACGCCCGAGGGTGTACGACCTGGACGGATCGAGCGTCCAGGTGCTGCCATTCAATTCCAGTACGAGTTCCGGCACTCCGCGCCCCACTAGTTGTCCCCCGTGATACCCCCGTCGCAGGGAGTCTAGGGATGCTGAACATCGTGGGGAACTATTCCAGGACCAGTCCCCGATCCGAAAGTCGAGCGGGCCAAGACCGCGCGGAGACCCGCCCGAACACCCCGATACCGGGGGGTCAAAGGGTCATGGACGTGGTCAGGCGAGGAGGAAGAGCTGGTACCGCCCAGAAGGTGTTGAGCGCTGTGATACCGGCAGATACACGGCATCTGGTACGGCCGAGCGCAAGACCTCTACCGGCCAGATCCGGACACGCTGCCCTCGGCACCGGTGCGATTGCGTCCGGCACTCGGGACGGAGGGCCGGAGGAGGGGGTGGGACCGATACGGTGGAAGCACCATGAGCGCATCTCAGCCACCTCAGCCTCCCTCGTCTTCTGAGCCCTCTGAGTCTCTTGAGCCCCTTGGTCCCCGCCGGGGCGACGGGCCCGGCGACGGGCCCCCTCCGGGCAGCGACGCACCCACGCTGCTGGTCAAGATCTTCGGCAAGGACCGTCCCGGTATCACCGCCGGGCTCTTCGACACCCTCGCCGCGTACGCGGTCGACGTGGTGGACATCGAGCAGGTCGTCACCCGTGGCCGCATCGTGCTGTGCGCCCTGGTCACCGCGCCCACGGCGGGCGGGACCACCGAGGGCGACCTGCGGGCGACCGTGCACAGCTGGGCCGACTCCCTGAAGCTGCAGGCCGAGATCATCTCCGGCATCGGCGACAACCGGCCCCGCGGTGACGGCCGTTCCCATGTGACGGTGCTGGGACACCCGCTCACCGCGGAGTCGACCGCCGCCATAGCGGCCACCATCACCGCGACCGGCGGGAACATCGACCGGATCTTCCGGCTGGCGAAGTACCCGGTCACCGCCGTCGAGTTCGCGGTGTCGGGGACCGGTACGCCCGAGCTGCGGACGGCGCTGGCGACCGCGGCCGCGGAGATCGGCGTGGACGTCGCGGTGGTCTCGGCCGGGCTGAGCCGCCGGGCCCAGCGGCTGGTGGTCATGGACGTCGACTCCACGCTGATCCAGGACGAGGTGATCGAGCTCTTCGCGGCGCACGCGGGCTGCGAGAGCAAGGTCGCCGAGGTGACCGAGCAGGCGATGCGCGGGGAGCTGGACTTCGAGCAGTCGCTGCACGCCCGGGTCGCACTGCTGGCCGGGCTGGACGCCTCGGTCGTGGACAAGGTGCGCACCGAGGTGCGGCTCACCCCCGGGGCCCGCACCCTGATCCGTACGCTCAAGCGGCTCGGCTACCAGGTCGGCGTCGTCTCCGGCGGTTTCACCCAGGTCACGGACGACCTGAAGGAGCGGCTCGGGCTGGACTTCGCCTCGGCCAACACCCTGGAGGTGGTGGACGGCAAGCTCACCGGCCGGGTCGTGGGTGAGGTGGTGGACCGGGCGGGCAAGGCCCGGCTGCTGCGCAGCTTCGCCGAGCAGGCGGGCGTACCGCTGGCCCAGACCGTGGCGATCGGGGACGGGGCGAACGACCTCGACATGCTGAACACCGCCGGGCTCGGCGTCGCGTTCAATGCCAAGCCGCTGGTCCGCGAGGCGGCGCACACCGCGGTGAACGTGCCGTTCCTGGACACCGTGCTCTATCTGCTCGGCATCACCCGGGAAGAGGTCGAGGCGGCGGACGGCCTCGTCGACTGAACCCGTCCGGACGAAGGACCGGGCCCCGGCACCGCAGTGGTGCCGGGGCCCGCTGCGTACTCAGTCGTTCGGGGTCCAGTACTCCGTGAGCCGGCCCGCTCCGTGCTCCACGCTCTTCCAGGAGCCGGGGAACTCCACCACGGCGTAGGCGGCGGTGGGGAATCCGTCCCGGGTCATCCGGGCCAGGGTGTCGCCCTCGGCCGAGCCGGAGAGGGCGTCGGCGGCCCCGTGCATCCCGGGGTTGTGGCCGATGACCAGGAGGTTGCGCACCTCGTCGGGGGTCTCGTTGAACAGGGCGATCAGTTCGCCGAGGGAGGCCTCGTAGAGCCGCTCCTCATAGACGGTCCGGGGGCGCTGGGAGAATTCATGGACGGCCAGCTTCCAGGTCTCCCGTGTCCTGGCGGCACTGGAGCACAGGGCCAGATCGAAGTCGATGCCGGAATCGGCGAGCCTGCGGCCGGCGACGGGCGCGTCCTTCCGGCCGCGCTCGGCCAGCGGGCGCTCATGATCGGAAGCCTGCGACCATTCCGCCTTGGCATGCCGGAGAAGGACCATCCTGCGAGGTGTCTCGACGCTCATACATCTCAGCTTCGCATGAAACGTGCCCTCCGGCGCAGGGTGTTGACGGGCCCGTCCGGACCGTGCACGCGCTGGTCCGGGGCGGCTTCGGCTCAGCGGAACAGCAGCCGCAGGGTCAGATCGATCAGCTGTCCGAGTGCGGGGCCGGTGGTGGCGGCCTGGGCCCGTCCGGGGCTGAGGATCATCAGCAGCAGTGCGGCGAACGCGACGGCGGGCAGGGCGACGGCCCACCACGGCAGCCGTATCTCGACACTGTCGGCGGCCGGTCGGTGGGACCTGGGGTGCGTCGGTGCCGGCATGTCCGCCTCCGTGAAGTCATCGGTTCGTCACGCAAGAACCTACGGAACGGGGACGGCCGGTCCCATCCGGTGACCCACCCACTTCACCCTGACCCTGGCCCCCTAGGGGGAGGGGGGCCAGCCCCACCCCCTGGGGGATTCGGCGGCGTCAGGGCGAGGCGATCGTGGCGATCACACCGATGACGACGGTGACGAGGAGCATCGCCCCGAACACGAGGAGAAGCTTCTTCTGGCCGTTCTGGGGATTCGGATCGAGCACGGGCATGAGGTCAGTGTCGCATCTCAGCACTCGTCCTCGATCGTCCGGTCCCGGCCGGCGAGGATCCCGGCCGCCATCTGGGGAATCATGAGGCCCGCCATCAGGGCGATCGGCAGGCCCCAGCCGCCGCTGTGCTGGTAGAGGACGCCGACGAGCAGCGGGCCGGGGATGGACAGCAGGTAGCCGGTGGACTGGGCGAAGGCGGAGAGGCGGACCACGCCCGCGCCGGACCGGGCCCGCATGCCGATCATGGTGAGGGCGAGCGGGAAGGCGCAGTTGGCGACCCCGAGGAGCAGGGCCCAGGCCCAGGCTCCGGCGGCGGGGGCGAGGTAGAGGCCGCTGTAGCCGATGAGGCCGCACAGGCCGAGGACGACGACGATGGGGCCCTGGTTCCTGAGCCGGGAGGCGACCCGGGGGATGACGAAGGCCAGCGGGACGCCCATCGCCATGGTGACCGCGAGGAGGAGTCCGGCCGTGCCGGCGGAGACCCCGGCGTCGCGGAAGATCTGCGGCATCCAGCCCATGGTGATGTAGGCGGCGGTGGCCTGGAGGCCGAAGAAGCAGGCGAGGCTCCAGGCGGTCCGGGAGCGGGCGATCTTCAGGGGCGGCGCATCGGTGGTGTTCGCGGCGGCCGGCGCCGGCCGGTCCGGGGCCGGGGTGCGGTCGCGTACGAGGACGACCCAGGGCAGCACGGCGACGGCGGCGAGCACGGCCCAGACGACCAGACCGGTCTGCCAGTTGCCGCCCAGCGCCCCGGTGACCGGGACGGTGACAGCGGCGGCCAGGGCCGTGCCCAGAGCCAGGGCCATGGAGTAGAGGCCGGTCATGGTGCCGACGCGGTCGGGGAACCAGCGCTTGACGATCACCGGCATCAGGATGTTGCTGACGGCGATGCCCATCAGGGCCAGCGCGCTGGCGGCCAGGAATCCGGCGGTGGAGCCGATGTACGGGCGGACCACCAGGCCGGCCGCGATGGCGGCCATGCCCGCGCAGACGACGGCGCCCGCGCCGAAGCGGCGGGCGAGGCGCGGTGCCATGACGCCGAAGACGGCGAAGCAGAGCGGTGGTACGGAGGTGAGGACACCGGCCACGCTGCCGCTCATGTGCAGCCCTTCGCGGACCTCTTCGAGGAGGGCGCCGAGGCTGGTGATGGCGGGGCGGAGGTTGAGCGCGGCCAGGACCAGTCCCACGGCGATGAGGCGCAGCAGCCACGGCGAGGGCCCGGCGGCGGTTCCGGGGAGCGGCCGGGTCCGGGGGTCGTGGGGCGTGCGCGCGGTGGCCTCGCGGTTCAGGGTCGGGGTCTGCGTCTCGTCGTCCGGCATGGAGCCATCATAGAATCATGGGATGATTGATTGTCCAATCCGGCCATAGCCCGGGATCCCCCGCGACCGTCGAGCGGATACGGGAGAGAATCGGGCCCGGACCTCAAGCTCACGAGCAAGGAGCACCATGGCGCTGACGTCTCCCCGGCGTTCGGCACTCTCCGACCAGGTGATCGCCCAGTTGCGGAACCAGATCACCTCGGGCGAGTGGCCGGTCGGCTCACGGATTCCGACCGAGCCCGAGCTGGTCGAGCAGCTGGGCGTGGCCCGCAACACCGTGCGCGAGGCCGTGCGGGCCCTGGCGCACAACGGGCTGCTGGACATCCGGCAGGGCTCGGGCACGTACGTGATCGCCACGAGCGAGCTGGCCGGGGTGATGCACCGCAGGTTCGCGGCGGCGGACCCCCGCCATGTCGCGGAGCTGCGCTCGACGCTGGAGTCGTCGGCGGCCCGGCTGGCGGCCACCCGGCGCACGGACCGGGATCTGCGGCAGCTGGACGCGTTGATGGCACGCCGGGAGGAGGCCTGGGAGTCGGGTGACGCGGAGGCGTTCGTGGCGGCGGACGCGACGCTGCACCTGGCGGTGGTGGCCGCATCGCACAACGACGTCCTGACCGGGCTCTACGCCGACCTCGGAGACCTGCTGCGCGACTACCTGCGCGGCGACGTGGGTCCCGAGCTGCGGCCGGAGAACCACATGGACCACGGCCGGCTGGTCGAGGCGATCCGGGCCGGGGACACGGAGACGGCGGCGGCCGAGGCGGCGAGCCACGCGCTGCACTGCCTGACGGACCGGGTGTAGGGCCGTTCAGGCCGGGGCCGGGCGGTGACTGACCCAGGCGGTCGCGATCTCCTTCCAGCAGCGGTCCTCCAGCCGTACGGTGCGGCCGGGCTCCACCGCGACCGCCGCGCCGTCCGCGTCCACGTCCCACCAGCGCTCGCACTCGGTGTGCAGCTGGACCAGGTCGGTGGAGGGATACGGGTTGTGGCAGTACGCGACGACCCGCGACCCCTCGACGGACGTACGGCACTCCGATCCGGCGGGCTCGGGCTCCGGGGGCGCCCCCGGCGTACCGGAGTCGGCCCCCCTGGCGGCGTGCACCCCCAGGGGTACGGCGAGGGCCGAGGCGGCCAGCGTGGCGGCCAGCAGGAGACGGGTGCGGCGACGCGTGGGGCGCACAGCGGTCTCCCTCC
This sequence comes from Streptomyces sp. YPW6, assembly GCF_018866325.1. Lineage (NCBI taxonomy): Bacteria > Bacillati > Actinomycetota > Actinomycetes > Kitasatosporales > Streptomycetaceae > Streptomyces > Streptomyces sp. YPW6. Next base: position 6,347,183 of record NZ_CP076457.1, on the reverse strand, counting down.
CGCAGCCTGACCAGAAGTCCGGTTCCTCCATATTCTGCGGTGGATCGGCGGACTTTTCGACCGGAGCGGCCACGCACGGCGACGGCCCCCGGCCGCGTCACCGCCTCCGGGACGGGAGGGGTGACGCGGCCGGGGGCCGTCAGGCTCGGAATGTGCCCGGTCAGGCGCCCATCATGTGCACGCCGCTGTCGACGTGGATGATCTCGCCCGTGGTGCGCGGGAAGAAGTCGGAGAGCAGGGCGACGATGCTGCGGCCGGCCGGCTCCGGGTCGTTCATGTCCCAGGCCAGCGGGGCGCGGGTGTTCCAGACGTCGGCCAGTTCCTCGAAGCCCGGGATGGACTTGGCGGCCATGGAGCGGATCGGTCCGGCGGAGATCAGGTTGCAGCGCAGCCCGTCCTTGCCCAGGTCACGGGCGAGGTAGCGGGAGGTGGCCTCCAGCGCGGCCTTGGCCGGGCCCATCCAGTCGTACTGCGGCCAGGCGTACTGGGCGTCGAAGGTGAGGCCGACGATCGAGCCGCCCTCGCTCATCAGCGGCTTGCAGGCCATCGCCAGCGACTTCAGCGAGAACGCCGAGACGTGCATCGCGGTGGCGACGGACTCGAACGGGGTGTTGAGGAAGTTGCCGCCGAGCGCGTCCTGCGGCGCGAAGCCGATGGAGTGGACGACGCCGTCGAGCGAGCCGAGCTCCTCGCGGACCAGGCCCGCCAGCCGGTCCAGGTGCTCCTGGTTCGTCACGTCCAGCTCGATGACCTTGGCCGGCTTCGGCAGCTTCTTGGCGATGCGCTCGGTCAGGGTGGGGCGCGGGAAGGCCGTCAGGATGACCTCGGCACCCTGCTCCTGGGCCACCTTCGCGGCGTGGAACGCGATGGACGACTCCATCAGCACCCCGGTGATGAGGATGCGCTTGCCGTCGAGAATTCCGCTCATGGTGATCAGTGACCCATGCCCAATCCGCCGTCAACGGGAATGACGGCTCCAGTGATGTACGACGCGTCGTCGGAGGCGAGGAAGCGCACGGCGGCGGCGATCTCGTCGGGCCGCGCGTAGCGGCCGAGCGGCACCTGGGCCACGATGCCCTTGCGCTGCTCCTCGGTGAGCACCTGGGTCATGTCGGTGTCGACAAAACCGGGGGCGACGACGTTGAAGGTGATGTTCCGCGAACCGAGTTCACGGGCCAGCGACCGGGCGAAGCCGACCAGCCCGGCCTTGGAGGCGGCGTAGTTGGCCTGACCGGCCGAGCCGAGGAGGCCGACGACGGAGGAGATGAGGACGACCCGACCCTTCTTGGCGCGCAGCATGCCACGGTTGGCGCGCTTGACGACCCGGAAGGTGCCGGTGAGGTTGGTGTCGAGGACGGAGGTGAAGTCCTCCTCCGACATCCGCATCAGCAACTGGTCCTTGGTGATGCCCGCGTTGGCGACCAGCACCTCCACGGGCCCGTGCTTGTCCTCGATCTCCTTGTAGGCCTGCTCCACCTGTTCGGCGTCGGTGATGTCGCAGCGGACCGCGAGGACACCGGCTTCGGTGAGGTCCTGAGGGGGCTCGCCGGAGCGGTAGGTGATCGCGACCTGGTCGCCGTTGTCGGCGAAGGCGCGGGCGATGGCGAGGCCGATGCCCCGGTTTCCTCCGGTGACGAGAACCGAGCGGCTCAACGGATCACCCTTTCCTTGGCGGTCTGGTGCGTGTTCCCGGGCGGTCGGGTACGTCGAAAACCTATCGGTACCGCCCCTCTTCCAGAGAATCGGCCTCTGACAGCGCCACCGGGCCGCGACTGTTGGATCCCTACAGAAGGAAGACGCCCTGGCCTCACTCGGGAGGACGCGTCCAACGCGCCCTGTGACTACGTTGAGCTATACGCGCAATCCGTCCCGGCGTGTCCGCAAGGTCCACGCTTGTCGCCACACGCGCCCAGCTGACAAGCTGCGCCACAGGGTGCGCCCGCACCCTCACTCTCCGCCCTTCTCCTCCTCCATGCTGTCAAGGAGCCGCCGGGCGAGGACAGCGAGCGTTTCCCCCTCCTGGGTCGCCCAACGGGCAGTGCCCTGGTTCGAGACTGGGCGCCCTTCCCAGCCCGCCAGCTCCCACATACGTGCGATGAGTCCACTGGGCGAGTACGAAAGCCCGTCGGCGGCCCAGACGATCGGGCGCGTCCGATTGGTCCGGGTCCACTTCCCCAACGCCCGACGCGGATTGGCAGCCAGCCATTCGGCCAGCGCTTCCTTCTCCGGCTGAAGGTACAGGGCCAGGTGAAGGGGGGCGCCTTCGTCCAGAGCGCCACTGTCGACGATTACGTGCACGGCGTTGGGCCTACGTCGCTTGCGCGGCTTGCTTTCCTGCCGCCGGTACTTCGCAGCAGCTTCTCCGATCCCGCCCCCTTCAAGAGCTGCCAGAACCGCGGTGCCGAGCTCAGCGGCCTGCCCAGGGTCGGCGCACACGCGCTGGATACTCGTCCGGGCTCCTACCTCGTCGTCCAGAACCTGTACGAGTACGGGTACCACGCGCTTAACGAGATCAGAGACCTGCGCCACCGCCTCAGCGGCCCAGGTCAGAGACTGGTCCGGCTCCCCCATACCGGCGTCCTGAGCGAGCAGCCGCCGGAACACCAGGTGGGTGATGAGGAAAGCACCGTCGTCGACCACTGCTGCCGCACGCCCGGCGTACTGCTCGCGCTCCGTGCGGAGAGCCGTTCGCACCGCCCGCAGGACCTTCACCGCGTTCCAGATCTCGTACACGCCGGGCACGGAGCGGAAGAGGGGGTCGTAGATACCGCTGCCGCCCCGCTCCCACAGCACATCGGTGGAACCGGCCGCCACAAGCCGCGCCGCGAACCGGCTGCCGGTGTGGGCGCAGGCCAGCGCACACGTGGCCTCCACGACGGAGCAGCCCTCGTTGTCCTGCGGTTCGAGTTCGCTACGGCGCACGCTGTAGACGAGGCCGAGTTCTGCCCGGAACTCGGCCATGAGCTCCGCCTGGACGGGGTCGAGGGCGATGCGGTCCCGTTCAGTGATGTGGTTCTGCCGGTTGGTGGCCTGGGTGGTCCGGTTGGCGAAGTCGGCGTCGCCGCCGGTGACGATGAAACGGACGGTGACCTGGGCGAGTTCGGCGTCCTCAGCCTGCTGGGCCGCGTCAATGACCGAGCGCACGGTCTGGGCACCATTCACCACACTGGCACCGTGGGCCGTCAGGCGGACCGGGTGACGTTCAGGGAACTTCTGGGACACGGGTACGGCGTCCACGGAGTCACACAGAACCGTGATGCCGTTGTTGAAGTACCAGAAGTGGGACGGTTCCTCGGTAAGAGTGTCCACCAGTTCCTTGTTGATGGGGGTAAGACCCAGCGGATTGCGGATGTTGCGGGCGAACAGCTCGTTGCCGTGCTCGGCCCAGGTCGCGATCTCCTCCGCCTGCACGATCCCCTCGTACGAGAGGTAGGGCGAGGTCACACTGAACCAGGGGCGCAGCGTCATTTCCAGGGTGACGGGTTCGCTTCGTTGGTCCTCACGTACCAGAGCATGAACCTCCGGGGCGTGCAGGAACGTGTGATCGACGTAGTCGCCGTGGGAGTTGAACTCGCTCTCACCGTTCTTGATGGCCCGCAAAACGCCCGGCGCGGGCGGCTCGGTGCCCATGAGGACGATCACCTGCGTGATCCGGGTCGCCTTCTCACCGATGAGTTCGTGCGCCCGCTTGGCAAGTATCTGGCCGCGCGGGTTGAACTGGGCGGACTCTCCCGAGTCGATCAGGGTCAGCCCCGCGAAGAGCTTCTGCACCGCGACCTCGTTCGCCTTTGCCGTCCCGTTCGGACTCCACTTGGCCTGTACGAGGTAGATGTGTGCCGCTGCCTCATCGATGGCAATGGCGTCGATCCCCTGGTCCTGGCCGCCGTCAATGACACAGTCGGCCGCCTGCTCAGCCGCCCATCCGGTCATGATCCGCACGGCGTGCGCCGACAGCGCACGAGAGCGGAAGGCGGACGCGGTCTGCTCCGGCGGCCGGTTGCCGAAGTCGCTCATGTCGATGAGGTCGGCGTACTCTTCGTCGAAGGCGCGCTCGGTCTGGCGGACCTGGGTGGGAACATCGGGTTGCTGGGGAGTGGCGTTCATGGTGGTCTTCCTGTCCGGCCGGCTGCGCGTGGATGACGGGTGTGGCGGTCTCAGCCGAAAGAGTCCAGGACCGCTTCGAAGCTCCGCTGCGCGTCGCCGAGGTGGTCGATGATCGAGCGCGCGATGTCGCGTGGATCGCCGGAGTCGTCCGGTGCGTCGGCGAGGTTGGCCCGCAGGTCGAGGCTGGCGCCGGGACTGTCCAGGATCTTCTGTACGGCGTCGCGGTCGTAGCGCTTGAAGCGCGACGATTCGGCACGCCCGGTGAACCGTTCCTTCCCAGGACGGAACGCCTCCAGGAAGTCCGCGAAGTCGTCCTCGGAAAGAGGGTTCTCGGTGTCCGTGTGGTGAATGTCGCGAGCGTCGTACACCCAGAGCTCGTCGGTGTTCGGCTCGCCGGTCGGAGGCCTCACCGACTTGGTGAAGAAGAGGACGTTCGACTTCGAGTTGGTGTCGTGGAACATGCCGGTGGGCAGGCGCAGCAGTGTGTGCACGGTGCAGTTCTTCAGCAGCTCCCTGCGGATGGTTGCCGCGGCACCGCGCTGGAAGAGCACACCATCGGAGACAAAGACGGCCGCCCTGGCACCTCGGGGCAAAGTGATGGCCAGGTGCTGGAGGAAGTTGGCCGGAAGTGTGGCGTTCTGCGCCCAGAAGTCGTCCCGCTGCTCCGTGTTCGTCTCCACGCTTTTGAACGGCGGGTTGCAGATGGCGACCGTCGCGACCACGTCCCGTTCGTGCCGACGCACCAGTCGGTCCTTCACCCTGAGCGAGTCCGCGCGCAGGACCGGGGGGACGTCGTGGAACTGGCGCCCGGTGTTCAGCAGCACGTTCATCGTCGCCAGGCGGCACATCTGTACGTCGATGTCGGCACCGGCTATGGCGGAAGCGTCGACGCGGTCCCCGTGCGCCGCCATCTGGCGGTGCGCGGCGATCAGACTGGTGCCCACCCCGACGGCCGCATCGATCACGCGGTCCTCAGGAGTGAGGGCAAGCGCCTCGACTATGACCTTCAGTAGGTACGGAGGGGTGAGGAACTGGCCCGTCTCCCGCTTGGCCCGGATGTCGTCGCGGCAGTCGCCGATCAGCAGGGAGAAGGCCGCGCCGAGTTCATCCCGCTTCACATCCGCCCAGCGATACGGATCGAACTCCTCGATGATCAACCGTCCGAGTTCTGCCATCCGGTCCACGGGCCAAGGGCGGGACTCCTGGAACAGAACACTGGCGATGGCCCGGCGCGGGTCCTCCGGATTCGGCCTGCCGAGCTCGGCCATCAGCCGGGTCAGCGTGGCGTGCAGACCCTCCCCACTAGCGAGAACGAGGTTCGGCCAGCTCTCCGCCGGGGCAATCGGCCGGCTTGCGAACATCCCGGACCGCTGGGTGTGTTCGTGGTCGAGCTTAAGGAATAGCAGGTAGGCGATGTGCTCGGTGAATTCTAGCCGGGTCAGCGCCTTGGCGCTGGTCTTGAGTTCGTAGAAACGCTGCCAGCGCTCGAAGATCCTCTTCGCCGTCCAGTACGTCTCTGGCCCTCTCGCCCCGACTCCATCGCGCTGCGCTGCCATGCCCCGCCCATCCTCATACGTCCCGGTCCGAGTCGATACGCCGACCGGCCGTTCACCGACCCAGGCAGACGCCGACTGCGGCGGCCGAGGCTCTTGACAGGACATCGGCCCCGGACGCCCGGGCCGCAGGCGATCAACTCCGTCCCATCGTAAACATATCTTCACGATCAGTACGACAAGATTGGCGGTCGGTGACAGGGAAGCGCGTCAGCTCCCGTCTCTCCCTCAACGGAATCCGGCAGCGCATCCGCTTCCGGACCGCCCCCGCGACCCGCCGCCACGGCGCGAGCAGGTCGGCCATGGGCAGCCTGCACCCTCTGAGCCCGTAGTGAAGGGCACGACGGTGGGCCCGTGGTTCCGGGAGAACCACGGGCCCACCGTCGTTCCTACGTTTCGCTACCCGACGGCGGTGCATCCTTCTTCAGGGCCTGGGCCACGGCAGTGAACTCGGCCAGTGCCACTTCGAGCTCGTCGACGATCTCCTGGGCGATCACGTCCGGAGACGCATACGCCGCGGTCGTGGCGCAATCGGACTTGAGGACTGTGAGGTCGAGGTTGACTTTGTCCCGTGAGATCAGCTCGTCGTACTCGTAGGCGCGGAAACGGCCGCTCGGGGTGCGTTTGGTGAGGTCCGTGCCGCCGGAGTGGTAGGCGGCGACGAAGTCGTCGAGGTGTTGACGGCCCAGCTGACGCTGCTTGAGCGTGAAGCGCTGTTCGGTGCGGAAGTCGTAGACCCAGAGCTTGCGGGTGCCGGGGCGGCCTCCGGTGCGCTGGCCCGTCTTATCGAAGAACAGGACGTTGGCCTTGACGCCATTGGCGTAGAAGATGCCGGTTGGCAGGCGCAGGAGGGTGTGGACGTCGCAGAGGTTGAGAAGGTTCCTGCGAATAGTCTCGCCGGCGCCGCTCTCGAAGAGGATGTTGTCGGGGAGGACGAGGGCAGCCCGGCCGTTGGTCTTCAGCAGGTTGTAGATGTGCTGGACGAAGTTGAGCTGCTTGTTGGTCGTCTGCGCCCAGAAGTCGGTGCGAGCCGTGTACGACTGGCCGGTCACCGAGCCGACACCGAAGGGCGGGTTGGCGAGCACCATGTCGTAGTGCCGCTTCGGAGGGCGGGCGAGTGAGTCCTGAATGGTGATGAGCGGCTTGGCCTCGGAGTTTCCGATGCCGTGTAGCAGCATGTTCATCAGGGCGAGGCGGCCGGTCTCGCGGACGAGCTCGTAGCCGGTGATCGCACCGGTTTGAAGGGCTCGTCCCTTGTCGCCGTAGAGTTCGTCCTCGTAGTGCTGGACGAGGTGGGCGTGCGCCGCGATGAGGAAGCCGCCGGTGCCGCACGCGGGGTCGGTGATGGTCTCACCGGGCTTCGGCCGCACGCAGTCGACCATCGCGTCGATGAGGGGGCGGGGTGTGAAGTACTGACCCGCGCCGGTCTTGCGGTCCTCGGCTCCGCGCTGGAGGAGGCCTTCGTAGGCGTCGCCCTTGAGGTCCTGGTTCTCGGTGGTCCAGGTGTAGGGATCGATCAGGTCCTTGATCAGCCGTTCGAGGACCGCCGGTTCCTGGATCTTATTCTGCGCCTTGGTGAAGACCTCGCCGAGCATGGTGCCGCCGCGCTGGCCGAGGTCTTTGAGGATGAACTCGTAGTGGTCGAGCAGCGCCTCGGCGGACCGGGTCATCAGGCTCTTCCAGTCCCGGCCCTCGGGCACGAGAGGATGTTCGGGAGCATTGCGCCGGAAGACGGCCGGACGGCTGGCACGCTCGTCGGCCATCTTCAGGAAGAGGAGGTATGTGAGCTGCTCGACGTAGTCGAGGGTCGAGACGCCGGAGTGGCGGAGCAGTTCGCAGTACGACCAGAGGCGGTTGACGAGGGTGGAGGTCGAGACGGGGGCCGCCGAGGCAGCCTTGGTCTCGCCCTTGGCTCCGGCCACGCGGGGGGTGGCCGCGCCGGGTGCGGACTCGGCCTCCACGTTGGCGGAGCTCTCGGAGGCTGGGGTCTCAGTACTGCTGCTCATGATCGTGCTCACAGGGGAAGTGTGTCCTGGGTACCGGCCGGAACCGGCCGGCCGGGGGTCTCAGGTGCGGCAGGGGATGCCTTGCGGCGCGCGCGCTCACTCTTGGCCGGTTTGATGTCGGCGGCCCGCTGAACGCGAATTCGGTCGAGGAGGGCGGAGGCGGGCTCATCGTCGGGGTCCTGGGGGACGAGGGTGCCGGTGAAGGCGGCGTGGAGGAGGGCGTTACGGAGACGCCTGGCTTCGTAAGCCTGCTCGTCCAGTGGCGCTTTCAGCGGGATCACTCGCCTCATTGCATCCGAAACAGCTGCCGCTACACGTTTCTGACCCGCGCCTTGGGGAGGGATGGGAATTCGAGCGGAGCGGACAGCCCTCTGCGAGATATTCCGCATCGAGTCACTTGTCCCCGTGGCCGCAGCAGAGTACTGGGACCGCACTGGCCGGGACAGGAGGACTTCAATGAGCCAGTCCTTGTCCACGCCGGCCTTCGGCACCAACCGCAGACTCTTGTCGCTCAGCATCAACTTGGCGCGAGTGCCACGGACCATAACAGGGGCGCCGACGTAGTCAACGGTGTTCGCACGGCTCACAAGAATGTCGCCGTCGCGAATCTCATAGCTCGGATTCGGTTCACGTTCGGGGGGCAGCGCCTTATTTTCCCCTTCTCTGAACTCACCCCAGGTCATGGCACTGACCTTGATGACTCCCCATTCACCATCACGGGCCACCCTTGGAAGGCACGCAAAGGACTTACCTGCCTCAATTCTCTCGAGGACGTTCCCCACCGTGCCCCATGTCCAACCCTCGGGCAGCGAATTTCCACTTGTCGGCCATACGCATCGAAAACGCGCCGCGTGGACAAGATCGTCAAGCTTCGCAGCGGCCAAAGTCAAAGCTGCCTCTCCCGCCTCGACACGTGCCAGCTGATCGTCCAGCTTTGCGACGATGCGGTGCTGTTCGACGAGGGGTGGCACGGGGAGCTCCAGCTCCGCTAGATAGGGGCGCGGAACGCGACGCTGACCCACGGCACCGACCATGTGTCGCTCCGCTTCCGTCCGAACATGCGACTGCAGCAAGAAGTGCATCAAATATTCGGGGAGTATGGCTCCACGGCTCCGCAGCACATGAAACTCCGTGCTTCCCAGAGCGCGCCCACCAGTCAGCCCCTGCGCCTTCGCGATCTTCCCGTTCTCCATACACGGCGTGATCTTTGCGAAAAGTACGTCGTTCTCCTGGAACCTGGTGAGCGACTTCTTCTTCAGATCGCCATATCGCACCTGCACCGATGCGTCCATGCGTCCCGACACGGCCTCGACAGCAGCCATCGGAACCTGCGAGATTAGATCATCGTCGCTCGGTTCCTCATCAAAGCTCCGTGGATTCACGTCGCACAGTTCGCCAATGGTCGCCCGCACCCATCCCTTCGGCAGCTCCCTCGCAACGCCCTCCTCGACCCCCGAGCCCTCGGGCTCCGGCCCCGTTCCCGAGTCGGTCGTCACGCGCTCAGCTCCCTGTCTAGTTCAGTGATGATGTGTTCGGCCCTCTTTCCCCCGAATTCGGCGATGAAGCCGTCCGTACCATTGTGTTTGGTGAAAGGGGGGTAATCCAGGTCAGCGGTGTCGAAGCGTACACGCCTGGCCGTGGCTTCGGCGATGCGGTCGAGCCACCAGCGCTGACGCGTCGTGAACCGGTTGCCCATCTGTTCCTGGCGGGCGATCCACGCCCGGTAGCGCTCCCGCACCACCTCCTCGTACGGACGTGGAGCCGGCGCCCCCCGCTCCGCGCCGCCCGCAAGCTCGTAGCGGAGCAGAGCAAGCAGATCGGAGACCGAGCGTGTGCGACGGGCGCCGTCGGTCACCGCCTCGCCGAGTCGCTCGTACGCCTGCCAGAGCCGGTCCGGGGTCCAGGCACGCGGTGGACGGGCAATGCTGCGGGCCACGTCGTCAAGCCTGTTCATGGCTGTGCTCGGTGGCACGTCCGAGCCAGCGCTGAACGCGATGGACATGGCCGCGATCTCGTCCCGATTGTCGGCGATGTACTGGCGCCAGTCCCGGACGGTCCGCAGCGCCGAGTCCTCGTCCTCCACAACCGCGCCCGCCCCGAGCAGCTCGTCCGTGCCGGTCTCGTCGTAGAGGATGTCCTTCGCCCGCCGCATCTCCAGCAGCCGAGCCCGCAGCGGTGGCTGGGCGGCGAGGGGCCGCACGGCCCGTTCGACGAGGTCGCGTACCGCGTGCTCGGGGTCGCGGCCAGCGCGCTGGGCAGCCTCGCGGGCCTCCAGTTGCCGGTCCGCCGAAACGGCGTCGACCATTTTATGGACGATCTTCGTCAGCTCCAGTCCACCGCTCAGACGCTGAATCTCGGCCCGCTCCTCGTCCGTCATCTGAATGTCGAGTTTAGCGAGGCGGGCCGCTAGGGTGGAGACCTCTTCTTCCTCGATGGTGTTCGCGGCGGTCTTGCGGAGCAGCTTCTCGAGGCTGATCTGTTTGTCGGTGTGACGTTCCAGCGGTGCCGCGTCGACCTTCGGCTTCTTCGTCACACCGACCGCGTCCACGATCACGAAGCGGGTTTTCGGGCCCACGCCGGGGGTGACCTTCTCGAACTCCGTGAGGGACAGAGTCCGGGCGCCGCGCCCCTTCATCTGCTCGAAATAGGCCCAACTCTTGACGTCCCGGAGGAAGAGCAGGCACTCCAGCGGCTTGACGTCCGTGCCGGTGGCGATCATGTCGACCGTGACCGCGATGCGAAGGTCGGGAAGATTACGGAAGGCGGCGAGGCGTTCCGTGGCGTTGCGGGCAGCGCTGGTGATCTTCGCGCAGAAGTCGTTGCCCTTACCGAAAACGTCGCGGACAACCTCGACGATCTCCTCCGCGTGATTGTCGTTCTTGGCGAAGACCAGCGTCTTGGGCACGTAAATCTCGTCCCACAGCAGAGCTCCCGTGGCCGGCTCGCGCTTCGCCCGCTCGGGAAAGATCTCCGTGAACAACCGGTCGTGAAAGGTCTGGACGACCGTACGGAGCTGGTCCTTGCTGATGACCCCGACACCGACCTGGTTCGCGCCATACGCGATGTCCTCGTCGATGTCCTCGTAGCGCTGGCGGCGCGTGCGGCGGTCACGGACCGGGATGGTGCCCTGTGCGATGACGCCGCCCTGGGCGGTTATCCGCGTCTCGATCTCGTAGACGGAGAAGTCGACGTTGACGCGGTCGGCCACGGCCTCCTGGTATGAGTATTCGCTGACAAGGTTGCCGTTGAAGTAGCCGAAGGTCTGGGCGACGGGGGTGGCAGTGAGGCCGACGATAAGTGCGTCGAAGTATTCGAGGACGGAGCGCCATTTGCCGTAGATGGAACGGTGGCACTCGTCCACAATGATCAGGTCGAACGCCTCCGGGGGGATGTCCGCGTTGTAGCCGACGTCGATGCCGCCGGGCACATCGATGTCGTACTCGATCTCCCCGTCCCATTGCACGGCCCCCGGCAGGCTCGCACCGGTGAGCTCCATGTAAAGGCGCTGCACGGTGGAGATCACGACCTTGGAGGACGTGAGCATGCCCTCCGCGCCGAGACGCTGGACGTTGTAGAGGTCGGCGAACTTGCGATCGGTGTCCGGGGTCTTGAAGTTCTCGAACTCGGCGAACGCCTGCGCGCCGAGGTTGTTGCGGTCCACGAGGAACAGGACGCGCTCGGCGCGGGCGTGCTTGAGGATCCGGTACGAGAATGTGACGGCCGTGAACGTCTTGCCGGCGCCTGTGGCCATCTGGACGAGGGCACGGGCCTGGCCCATGCCCTGTTGCCCCTTGCCCAGTGCCAGCGAGTTCTCCACGCCGCGTACCGCTTTGATCTGTGCGGGGCGCAGGGGGCGTTCCTCGAGGTCGGGCATGCGGTGGCGCAGCCTGGCACGGTAGCTGGGAGCCTGCTCGTCCTCCTCGGCCTGGCGCACCCAGCGGGCCAGGGTGCGCGGCTGGTGGAAGGAGAAGATGCGGCGGGTGCGGGAGTCCGGGTCGAGAACGGACCGGAAGCGGGTCTCGCCGCCGTCGCTGACGTAGCGGAACGGGAGCGGGGTGCGCCAGGCGTTGAAACGCTGCTGGGCGTCGGTGAGATGGTCGGCGTAGCGGTCGGCCTGGGTCTCCGCGGCGGATAGGTCGGCGCCCTCACGCTTGGCCTCGATGACGCCGACGAGCTTGCGGTCGACGTAGAGGGCGTAGTCGGCGCGGCCCTGGGCCGTAGTGACCTCGCGGACGGCTACACCATTGCCCCGGCGGTCGCCCCGGATGTGAAGGTTAAGGTCCGCGCCGCCGTCTTGGACGTCCCAGCCGGCTGCCGCGAGCATGGCGTCGAGTCGCTTGCGGACCTGCACTTCGCTGAGCGGTTCGCGGGATGCCTGCTCCGCGTTGTCAAGGAGGCGGGCGCGCTCGGCGACGGCCGCCGAGGCGGCGGCTCGGTCGGTGATGGCGGTGTGACGGCGGTCGAGCTGGGTCGCCTCGGCAGCGGCCTGGAGCTCCTTGAGCTGATGCTGCATGGCGGCGACCGCGCGGGCCATTTCCTCGCGCTCGGCGTGCGCCTGGGCGAGCTCGCGTTCGACGACGCTCCGGGCGGCCTGTTCGGCCTGGGCCTGGGATGCCTGGTCGTGGTAGCTGAGACGGGCCTCTTCCAGTTCTCTGCGTGCCTGGGCGACATCCTGGAGAAGACGGGCGTTCTCGGCGGCGGGGGTGTGGTCGGGGCTGGGCGGCACGAACGGCAGGTGCTCACGTGAGCCGGTGAGCAGCCGGTGGTACCAGACTCCGAGGCGGAAGCAGGTACGCAGAGCTCGGAAGGCGTCGTCGGCGTCGTCGAGCCCCGAGTGGTTCGCGTCGTTGCCGAGGGTGCGCACCTCGTGGAAGGCGGTGCCCACGTCGCCGTGGAGGTAGCCCTCCCGCTCCAGGGCTCGCAGCCGGTCGAACTGGGTGGTGCCTTCTGCGCGGACCCGCCCTCGGCTGACCAGGTCGGCCGCCATGGCCTCGGCGAACTGGCGGGATTTGATCAGAGACGTGTTCGGGTCACTGAAGACATGACTCTCGGCGGCGCTTCCATAGACGACGAGCAGCGGGAGGTGCGGCAGCAGGAAGCCGAAATTGCGGGTCCGTCCTGCCAAGCGTACAAGTCGGGGGTCCGACGCCTGCGGCACCCCGTCTGCGCTGCTCATGGAGTTGATACCACCTTCCAGTAGTACGAGAGCCACCGCCACTCGTACGCTGTGATCACCCGTCGAGCCTAACCGGCGATGCTCCCTGCCGCTGGCTTCTGCCCCCGGTTCCGGGACCGCCCCGCTCCGGTCTCTCGCCGCTGTCGAAAAGCCCCACCACGACGCGGGCGTCATGATTCACTCACCCGGACTGCGCATGACCATGAGGGGAGGCCGCACATGGCCAACGAGATCGATCCATCGTTTCTGGCACTGCCGTCGCGCGCGCTGGCCGACGCGGCGCTCGCCCGAGCGCGGGCCCTGGGCGCGACGCACGCCGACTTCCGGCTGGAGCGGGTGCGCAGCGCCTCCTGGCGGCTGCGGGACGCGCGGCCGGCCGGGGCGTCGGACAGCACGGACCTCGGGTACGCGGTCCGGGTGGTGCACGGCGGAGCCTGGGGGTTCGCGTCCGGGGTCGATCTGACGATGGACGCGGCCGCGAAGGTGGCCTCGCAGGCCGTCGCGATGGCCAAGCTGTCGGCGAAGGTGATCGCCGCGGCCGGCTCGGACGAGCTGGTGGAGCTGGCGGACGAGCCGTCGCACGGGGAGCGGACCTGGGTCTCGGCGTACGACGTCGACCCCTTCTCCGTACCGGACGAGGAGAAGGCGGCGCTGCTCGCCGAGTGGAGCGGGCGGCTGCTGGGAGCGCGGGGCGTCGCGCACGTGGACGCGTCTCTGACCACCGTGCACGAGAACAAGTTCTACGCGGACACGGCGGGCACCGTCACCACGCAGCAACGGGTGCGGATCCACCCGCAGTTCACCGCCGTGGCGGTGGACGGCACGACCGGTGAGTTCGACTCGATGCGCACGATCGCCCCGCCGGTGGGCCGGGGCTGGGAGTATCTGACCGGCACCGGCTGGGACTGGGGCACCGAGCTGGAGGAGATCCCCGGGCTGCTGGCCGAGAAGATGCGGGCGCCGGGCGTCGAGGCGGGGGCGTACGACCTGGTCGTCGATCCGTCGAACCTGTGGCTGACGATCCACGAGTCGATCGGCCACGCCACCGAGCTGGACCGGGCGCTGGGGTACGAGGCGGCGTACGCGGGGACCTCGTTCGCCACCTTCGACCAGCTCGGCAAGCTGGCGTACGGCTCCCCCGTGATGAACGTGACCGGAGACCGCACGGCCGAGCACGGGCTCGCGACCGTCGGGTACGACGACGAGGGCGTCGCGGCGCAGTCGTGGGACCTGGTGAAGGACGGCACGCTCGTCGGCTACCAGCTGGACCGCAGGATCGCCAGGCTCACGGGCCTCGGCCGCTCCAACGGCTGCGCGTACGCGGACTCGCCGGGCCATGTCCCCGTCCAGCGCATGGCGAACGTGTCGTTGCGGCCGGATCCGGGCGGGCTGTCCACGGAGGACCTGATCGGCGGGGTCGAGCGCGGGATCTACGTGGTCGGCGACCGGTCGTGGTCCATCGACATGCAGCGCTACAACTTCCAGTTCACCGGGCAGCGGTTCTTCCGGATCGAGAACGGCAGGCTCGCCGGACAGCTGCGCGATGTGGCGTACCAGGCGACGACCACGGACTTCTGGGGCTCGATGGAGAAGGTCGGCGGCCCCCAGACGTACGTGCTCGGCGGCGCGTTCAACTGCGGCAAGGCCCAGCCGGGCCAGGTCGCGGCGGTCTCGCACGGCTGCCCCTCCGCCCTCTTCCGGGGCGTCAACATCCTCAACACGACGCAGGAGGCCGGGCGATGAGCCGCGTCAGCAAGCCGTACGAGATCGTCGAGCGGGCTCTGGAGCTGTCCACCGCGGACGGCCTGGTGGTCATCGCCGACGAGCAGTCCTCCGCCAATCTGCGCTGGGCGGGCAACGCGCTCACCACGAACGGGGTGACCCGGGGGCGGACCCTGACCGTCATCGCGACCGTGGACGGGGCCGAGGGAACCGCCTCCGGTGTCGTATCGCGGTCCGCCGTGACCACGGACGACCTGGAGCCGCTGGTCCGCGCCGCCGAGGCCGCCGCCCGGGGCGCCGGTCCGGCGGAGGACGCGCAGCCGCTGGTGAGCGGGGTGCCCGCCTCTCCCGACTTCACGGACGCGCCCGCCGAGACCGGCTCGGAGGTCTTCGCGGACTTCGCCCCGGCGCTCGGCGAGGCCTTCGCGCGCGCCCGTTCCGGGGGCCGTGAGCTTTACGGCTTCGCCAACCACGAGCTGACCTCGACGTACGTGGGGACGTCGACAGGGCTGCGGCTGCGGCACGACCAGCCGAACGGGACGCTGGAGCTGAACGCGAAGTCGCCGGACCGGACGCGTTCGGCGTGGGCGGGCCGGGCGACCCGGGACTTCAAGGACGTCGACCCGGCGGCCATGGACGCGGAGCTGGCACAGCGGCTGCGCTGGGCCGAGCGGCGCATCGAGCTGCCCGCCGGGCGGTACGAGACGCTGCTGCCGCCGACCGCGGTGGCGGACCTGCTGATCTACCAGCTCTGGTCGTCGACCGCGCGGGACGCGGTGGAGGGCCGGACGGTGTTCTCCACGCCGGGCGGCGGGACCAGGCTGGGCGAGCAGCTCGCTCCGCTCCCCCTCACCCTGCGCAGCGACCCGCACGCCCCGGGTCTGGAGTCGGCGCCGTTCGTGATCGCCCACTCCTCCGGCGACAGCGGTTCCGTCTTCGACAACGGGCTGCCGCTCGCCCCGACGGACTGGGTCCGGGGCGGGAGGCTGGAGCGGCTGACCACGACCCGGCACTCGGCGGGCCTGACCGGCCTCCCGGTCGCCCCGGGCATCGACAACCTGCTCCTGGAGGGCGGCGGCGAGCGGTCCCTGGAGGAGATGGTCGCCGCGACGACCGGCCGGGCGCTGCTGCTGACCTGCCTCTGGTACATCCGCGAGGTGGACCCGGCGACGCTGCTGCTGACCGGGCTGACCCGGGACGGCGTCTATCTGGTCGAGGACGGCGAGGTGGTCGGCGAGGTGAACAACTTCCGGTTCAACGAGTCGCCGGTGGACCTCCTGTCGCGGGCCTCGGAGGCCGGGCGTACGGAGAGGACGCTGCCGCGCGAGTGGGGCGACTGGTTCACCCGGGCGGCGATGCCGGCGCTGCGCATCCCGGACTTCAACATGAGCTCGGTCAGCCGGGGAGTGTGACCCGCCTAGACTGCATGGTGAAATTCAACGGTTGAATTTCGATGGCGTACCAAGGAGACACGGAACCGTGACGGACATCGTCGACGAGCTGAAGTGGCGCGGGCTGTTCGCCCAGTCCACTGACGAGGACGCATTGCGCAAGGCTCTCGCGGACGGTCCCGTCACCTTCTATTGCGGCTTCGACCCGACCGCGGCCAGCCTGCACGTGGGGCACCTGGTGCAGGTGCTCACCATGCGGCGGCTCCAGCAGGCGGGGCTGAAGCCGCTGGCACTGGTCGGCGGGGCGACGGGCCAGATCGGCGACCCGCGGCCCACCGCGGAGCGGACGCTGAACGACCCGGAGACCATCGCGGCGTGGGTGCAGCGGCTGCGGGGGCAGATCGAGCCCTTCCTCACCTTCGAGGGCCCCAACGCCGCGACCATGGTGAACAACCTGGACTGGACCGCGGGCCTGTCCGCGATCGAGTTCCTGCGGGACATCGGGAAGCACTTCCGGGTCAACAAGATGCTCACCAAGGACTCGGTCGCCCGGCGGCTGGAGTCGCAGGAGGGCATCAGCTACACCGAGTTCAGCTACCAGCTGCTCCAGGGCATGGACTTCCTGGAGCTGTACCGCCGGCACGGGTGCACCCTCCAGCAGGGCGGCAGCGACCAGTGGGGCAACCTCACCGCGGGCATCGACCTGATCCACCGGCTGGAGCCGGGGGCGGTCGTGCACGCACTGGCGACGCCGCTGATGACGAAGGCGGACGGCACGAAGTTCGGCAAGTCCGAGAGCGGCGCCGTGTGGCTCGACCCGGAGATGACGACGCCGTACGCGTTCTACCAGTTCTGGCTGAACGTGGACGACCGGGACGTCTCCCGCTACCTGCGCATCCTCAGCTTCAAGAGCCGCGAGGAGCTGGAGGAGCTGGAGAAGCTGACCGAGGAGCGGCCGCAGGCCCGTTCGGCGCAGCGGGCGCTGGCCGAGGAGCTGACGACGCTGGTGCACGGCGGTGCGCAGTGCGCTGCCGTGATCGCGGCGTCGAAGGCGCTGTTCGGCCAGGGCGACCTGGCCGAACTGGACGAGGCGACGCTGAGCGCGGCCCTGTCCGAGGTGCCCCACGCCACCGTCGCCGAGCTGGGCCCGCTGGTGGACCTGCTGGTCGAGGTGGGGCTCGCGCCCAGCAAGTCGGGGGCGCGCCGCACGGTCAAGGAGGGCGGCGCCTACGTGAACAACGTGAAGGTCGCCGACGGCGAGATCGCGCCGGATGCCGGGGAGCTGCTGCACGGGCGCTGGCTGGTGCTGCGCCGCGGCAAGAAGAACCTGGCGGCCGTGGAGGTCAGCCCGGCGGGCTGATCCCTCCCGCCCCCTGGCGCTCAGCACGACGCCGCGGCCGGACACGCTTTCCTCGCGTGTCCGGCCGCGGCGCTTCGGTGGAGCGGTGGGGCGGTCAGGTTCTCTGACTGCGACCGCCCCGGATCTTCTGCCAGGCCATGTCACCGACGGCGACGACCGCCACGGCACCCGCGAGCTGGAGTACGTGACGGATCCAGTCGATGCCCTTGGTGTCCTCCACACCGATCCAGGCCGCCACGGCATTGCCGAGGATGCTGCCGAGGATGCCGAACACGGCCGTCAGCCAGAGCGGGATGTCCTGCTTGCCCGGCAGGATCGCTCGGGCGATGACGCCGAGCACCAACCCCACGATGATTGCCCACAACCAGCTCATTTTCGCCTCCTCGTACGGCGCGGAGTGCGCGTCCGCCCAGTCTCGGCCCGCCGTCCGGGCGTCCGCATGCCCGGTTGCGCCGTCCGGGGGACCCCGGATCTCACCCGTCGGGCGGGCCCCGGTCGCCTGCCCGGCGTATGCCGGGCGTACCGTGGATGCGGCCCGGTCCGTGAGCGTCCGGCGACGACATCTGGTGGTGGAGCATGCTGCGGAAGAACGCGGATTCGGAGGTCATCCGGATCACGGGCGCCCGTCAGGGGCTGACGGAGGACGTCCGCGGCCGGCAGCGGCGCTATGTGATCTCGATGTCGGTGCGCACGGTGTCGGTGGTGCTGGCCGCGGTGCTGTGGAACGTGGAGCGGCATGTGGCGATCGTCGCCCTCGTGCTCGGCGTCCTGCTGCCGTACGTGGCGGTGGTCATCGCCAACGCGGGCCGGGAGAACGCCACTTCGCTGCCGACGACGTTCGTGCCGATGCCGATGCGCCCGGCTCTGGAGGCGGCCCCGGCGGCCGGTTCGGCGGAGTCGGGGGACGCGCGGGGGGCGTCCGGCCGGGTCCCGCCGCCGCATGAGCCCGGCTGAGACCCCGCGGTGTGCGGAGGTCGGGAAAAGCTCAGATCAATCATGACGTTCGGTGCACCGCACCCCGGTGCCCGTGACATACTGCGAAAGCGCTCCGCATCCCCCGTCGGAGCGAAAGACCGACGCCGGGCAGCTCCCCCCGTGGCTGCCCGGCGTCGCCTTTTCTCCGGCAGGGGCTGCGTCGCGGACGCGTGGGCGGAACGGCGTCAGTGGACCGGCCGAGCAGCTGACTTGGCTCGCGGGCCCCTGATCTAGGCTGGGACCCGTGATCTTCCCCGAGACGTCCGCCGAGAGCCCCACCGGTGCCCCGCTCTGTTCGGCCAAGGGCTGCCGGGCCGCCGCCGTGTGGGTGCTGGCCTGGAACAACCCGAAGCTGCACACGCCCGAGCGGCGCAAGACCTGGCTGGCCTGCGAGGAGCACCGGGAGCACCTGTCCTCGTTCCTCGATGTACGGGGTTTCCTCAAGGACGTCGTGGCGCTGGAGGACTGGGCTCCCGGGCCCGGGAGCGAGGGCCCGCGCAACGCCTGAGCCCCGGCTGGCGGGGCGCCTGGGCGTCGGCTCGGGGAGACAGCCCGGGTACGAGCCCCCGGGACTCCTGAACATCGGCCCGAGCATCGGCTGGCGGCAGTCCCGGACGTCGGCCCGAGCGTCGGCTCGTAGCACTCCCAAGCGTCGGCCCGCGGCAGCCCCGAGCATCGGCCCGCGGGGCTCCCGGGCGTCAGCCGCCGATCGCCGACATCGGGCGGTCGGGCTGCAGGAAGGACGGGTCGTCCAGTCCGGAGCCCGCCTTCTTGCCCCACATCGCCGCCTGCCACAGCCGGGCGATCTCCTCGTCCGGCGCGTCCCCGCGCAGCGCGCCGCGCAGGTCCGTCTCCTCGCGGGCGAAGAGGCACGTGCGGACCTGGCCGTCGGCGGTGAGCCGCGTACGGTCGCAGGCCCGGCAGAACGGCCGGGTGACGGAGGCGATCACGCCCACGCGGTGGGGGCCGCCGTCGACGGCCCAGCGCTCGGCGGGGGCGGAGCCGCGGGACGCGTCGTCTTCGGGGGTGAGGGTGAAGCGGGTGCGCAGCGAGGCGAGGATGTCCCCGGCGGTGATCATGCCGTCCCGCTTCCAGCCGTGCTGGGCGTCCAGCGGCATCTGCTCGATGAAGCGGAGCTCGTAGTCGTGGGCCACGGCCCAGGCGAGCAGCTCGGGGGCCTCGTCGTCGTTGAGTCCCGGCATCAGCACGGAGTTGACCTTCACCGGGGTGAGCCCGGCCTCGTGGGCGGCCTCCAGGCCGTCCAGCACGTCCGTGTGGCGGTCACGACGGGTGAGGGTCTTGAAGACGTCGGGGCGCAGGGTGTCCAGCGAGACGTTGACCCGGTCGAGGCCCGCGGTCTTGAGGGCGGCGGCGGTCCGCTTGAGCCCGATGCCGTTGGTCGTGAGGGACATACGGGGGCGGGGGGTGAGCGCGGCGCACTGCTCGACGATGGAGACGAGGCCGGGGCGCAGCAGCGGCTCGCCGCCGGTGAAGCGGACCTCGGTGATGCCGAGCGAGGTGACGGCGATCCGGATCAGGCGCACGATCTCGTCGTCGGAGAGCAGCTCGCTCTTGCCGAGCCACTGAAGGCCCTCTTCCGGCATGCAGTAGGTGCAGCGCAGATTGCACTTGTCGGTGAGTGACACGCGTAGGTCGGTGGCGACCCTGTCGTAGGTGTCGATGAGCACGGTGGGTCCCTCCCCCGGGTGGTCCGCGGTGGCGCGGTCGCTCTTCTCGGTCTCCGGTACTTCCGAGCCTACGTGAGACATGTGACAACGGCGTGGCCCGTTTGCCACGAGGTGCGGCCGGGCCGCGTCGTAGGACTCTACGACGCGGCCCGGCCGCGGGTGGTGGGTGAAGGCCCGAAGGGCACCCGCCCCCGGTGTGACCAGGCGTGACCCGTGGGATGCCCCCGACGGGTCACCGGGGTGACCCGGTGAGGCCACGGGGTGCCCCGTAGTGGTCCGGGACACCCCGGTGCGGTCCGGGGCCGCGCTCAGTGGGCTCCGACGCCGGTGAGGGACTTGACCTCCAGTTCGGCGTACTTGTCGGTGTCGGCCTTCTCCTTG
Source organism: Streptomyces sp. YPW6 (assembly GCF_018866325.1). Classification (NCBI taxonomy): domain Bacteria; kingdom Bacillati; phylum Actinomycetota; class Actinomycetes; order Kitasatosporales; family Streptomycetaceae; genus Streptomyces; species Streptomyces sp. YPW6. Next base: position 6,326,827 of record NZ_CP076457.1, on the reverse strand, counting down.
GAGACCAGCGAGCCGATCCAGCCGAGCAGGAAGCCGAGCGGGATCGAGATCAGGCCGGGGTTGTCCAGCGGGAACCAGGCGAAGTCGACGTCGGGGAACATCGAGCTGGGCTCGGAGGAGACGACGGGCGAGAACAGCACCAGCAGGACGGAGGAGGCGAGGCCTCCGTAGATGGACCACAGGGCGCCCTGGGTGGTGAAGCGCTTCCAGAAGAGGCTGTAGAGGATCGTCGGCAGATTGGCGGAGGCCGCGACCGCGAAGGCCAGGGCGACGAGTCCGGCGACGTTCAGGTCGCGGGCGAGCGCACCGAGCGCGATGGAGACGATGCCGATGGCGACGGTGGCCCAGCGCGCCGCGCGGACCTCCTCCTTCTCGGTGGCCTGCCCCTTGCGGATGACGTTGGCGTAGATGTCGTGCGCGAAGGACGAGGAGGAGGCGAGGGTGAGTCCGGCGACGACGGCCAGGATGGTGGCGAAGGCGACCGCCGAGATGACCGCGAGCAGGATGGCGCCGCCGGTGGACCCGGAGCCGCCGCCGATCTCCAGTGCGGCGAGGGGCGCCGCGGTGTTGCCCGCCTTGTTGGAGGCGATGATGTCGTCCGGCTTGAGGATCGCCGCGGCGCCGAAGCCGAGCACGATCGTCATCAGGTAGAAGGCGCCGATGATGCCGATCGCCCAGTTCACGGACTTACGGGCGGCCTTGGCGGTGGGCACGGTGTAGAAGCGGATCAGGATGTGCGGCAGGCCGGCGGTGCCGAGGACCAGGGCGATGCCGAGCGAGATGAAGTCCAGCTTCGAGACGCCGTCGGCACCGTACTTCAGGCCGGGCTCCAGGAAGGCGCCCCCCTTGCCGCTGTTGCTGGCGGCGGTGCCCAGCAGGTCGGAGATGTTGAAGTTGAACTTCAGCAGGATCAGGAAGGTGATGAGCAGGGTGCCCGCGATGAGCAGGACGGCCTTGACCATCTGGACCCAGGTGGTGCCCTTCATGCCGCCGACGGTGACGTAGAGGATCATGAGCACGCCGACCAGGGCGACGATGAGGATCTTCCCGGAGTCGCTGGTGATGCCGAGCAGCAGCGAGACGAGGACGCCCGCTCCGGCCATCTGGGCCAGCAGGTAGAAGATCGAGACGACGATCGTGGACGTGCCGGCGGCGGTGCGGACGGGGCGCTGGCGCATCCGGTAGGCGAGGACGTCGCCCATCGTGTAACGGCCTGAGTTGCGCAGCGGTTCGGCGACCAGGAGCAGGGCGACGAGCCAGGCGACGAGGAAGCCGATGGAGTACAGGAAGCCGTCGTACCCGAAGAGGGCGATGGCCCCGGCGATACCGAGGAAGGACGCGGCGGACATGTAGTCGCCGGAGACCGCGAGTCCGTTCTGGAATCCGGTGAACTGGCGGCCGCCCGCGTAGAAGTCGGAGGCGCTCTTGGTCTGGCGGCCGGCCCACACGGTGATGAAGAGCGTGGCGACGACGAACGCGGCGAACAGCGTGATGATCAGCGGCCGGTGCTCGCTCGCCCCCTCGGTGGCGGCGAGCTGGACGGTGGGATGGAGGGCGTGGGCGGCGCTCATGCGTCGGCCTCCATACGGGACTTGATCGCCTCGGCCTTGGGGTCGAGCTTGTCGGCCGCGTGCCGGGAGTACAGCCAGGCGATGAGGAAGGTGGTGGCGAACTGGGCGATCCCGAGCACGAGCGCCACGTTGATGTTGCCGACGACCTTGGTGGCCATGAATCCGCCCGCGTAGTTGCAGAGCAGGACGTAGAGCAGGTACCAGGTCACGAAGGCGATGGTCAGGGGGAAGGCGAAGGACCGGTGGGAGCGGCGCAGGTCGGCGAACTCCGGGCTCGACTGCACCGCGACGAACGCCTCGGTGGTGGGCTGGACAGGTCCGTTGGGCGATGGGCCCCCGGGGGGCGGTGCATCGGTAGCCACGGAATCTCCTCGCGACGCGGGTGCGGTGATCTGGGGGACGTGGGGTGTCACAGGAGGCCTCTCTGCCGGCGGGGGACGGTGATGTACCTCCTGGACAACGGCACGGAGGGCGCGACGAAGCGGTTCACGGTGTCTTTCGCCTTCTCGTTCGCCTTCCCGGGGGTGTCGCCGCAGGGCCGGTCGGCGGGGCGTCACCCGCTCACATTCGGCCGCATCGGTCACTCTTCGAACTCACTTGCCCGTAAACGTTGATGTGCCGGGATGATCAGCGATAGCTTCACTCGTCATGTACGCGACCGAACACGCCAGGTGTCCGGTCGTTCGGCACGGATGATGTGGAGAACCCATGGCTCATCTGGCATCGAGACGGACCCGCGCACTCGCGGTGCCTCTCGGACTCGCACTGACCGCCTCGATCGGCTTCCTGCCGACGGCGACGGCCGCGGCGGCGCCCACCGGCGAGCAGGCCGCCGTGAGCGTGCGGACCGACGGACCGAAGCTGTCGTACGTGGTCAACGTCCGGGGCGGCCACGGCACGGTGAAGAAGGTCAAGAAGGCGATCGCCAAGGCGGGCGGCACCGTCGTCATCACCTATGAGCAGATCGGCGTCATCGTCGTCCACTCGCAGAACCCGGCCTTCGGCGAAACGATCCGTCGCGCACGGGGCGTGGAGTCGGCGGGCGCCACCCGCACGAACCCGATCGTGCCCCAGGCCACGAAGGACGTCGGCTCGATAGCGGAGCCGCTCACCGCCGAGCAGGCGGCGGCCGCCGCCGCGGACGCGAAGGCCGGCGAGGACCCGCTGGAGCCGCTCCAGTGGTCGCTGCCCGCGATCAAGGCGGACAAGGCGCACCAGAAGTCGCTGGGCTCGAGGAAGGTGACGGTCGCCGTCATCGACACGGGCGTCGACGACACCCACCCGGACCTGGCCCCCAACTTCGACGAGCGCGCCTCGGCGAACTGCGTGTCGGGCGCTCCGGACACCACCGCCGGCTCCTGGCGTCCGGCGGCGGGCGAGAGCGACCACGGCACGCACGTCGCGGGCACCATCGCCGCCGCGAAGAACGGCTTCGGCGTCACCGGTGTCGCGCCGGGCGTGAAGGTGTCGGGCATCAAGGTGTCGAACCCGGACGGGTTCTTCTACACCGAGGCCGTCGTCTGCGGGTTCCTCTGGGCCGCCGATCACGGCGTCGAGGTGACCAACAACAGCTATTACACCGACCCGTGGCTGTTCAACTGCAAGAACGACGCCGACCAGGGCGCCCTGGTCGAGGCGCTCACCCGTGCCGTGAAGTACGCGGAGCGCAAGGGCACGGTGAACGTCGCGGCGGCGGGCAACTCCCGTCACGACCTGGCGGTCGACGCGATTGAGGACACGACCAGCCCGAACGACACCGAGCCGGTCACGCGGACGATCGACCCGAGCATCTGCCTGGACATCCCGACCATGCTGCCGGGCGTCGTGACGGTCTCCGCCACGGGCGCGAAGGGCCTGAAGTCCTCGTACTCGAACTACGGCAGGGGCGTCATCGACGTGGCGGCCCCGGGCGGCGACTCGACGGTCTACCAGACCCCGGACGCGCCCGCCGTCAGCGGCCTGATCCTCTCCACGCTGCCGGGCGGCAAGTTCGGCTACAAGGCGGGTACGTCGATGGCGTCCCCGCACGTCGCGGGCGTCGTGGCGCTGATCAAGTCGAAGCACCCCTACGCTTCGCCGGCCGCCGTCAAGGCGCTGCTGACGGTGGAGGCGGACGCGAAGGCGTGCGGCGAGCCGTACGACATCAACGGTGACGGCGTCATCGACGCGGTCTGCGAGGGCGGCAAGAACTACAACGGCTTCTACGGGGCCGGAGTGGTGGACGCGCTGGACGCGGTGCGCTGGTAGCAGCACACCGCGGTACGGCCGAGGGGCCGGGGGAGAACGTTCTCCCCCGGCCCCTCGGGCATTCCTCCGGGCTCACGCCCACGGCTTTCGCCGGTTCACGCCCTCGCAGGTCGCCGGTTCACGCCTTCGGCGTCCGCCGCGTGAGCACCCCGAAGGTCAGCAGGGCCTGTGCGGCGATGTAGGTGAGCATCACCCAGAAGTCGGGGGCGGGCGCCTGCGGCCACTCGGCGATGCCGGTGGCGATGAGGGCGTCGGAGAGCAGGAAGAGCCCGCCGCCGACCGCCGCGTACGTGCCGAACACGCCCGCCCGCCAGGCCATGGCGGTGAGCAGCAGGCTGTAGCCGGTGAGCGGGATCCGCAGGTCCGCCGGGAGGTCCGGCCAGATCAGCACGAGGAAGACGACGAGGACGACGGCGTACCCGGCCCCCGTGACCAGGCGCGCCGGGGACCGGGAACCTCCCGGGTCCCGGCCCTCCCCCCGCCCGAACAGCGTCAGGTAGCAGACGTGGCCGACGGCGAACGAGCCCATGCCGACGAGGAAGGCCAGGTCGTGATCGGCGAGCAGGAAGACGTCGCCGCCCCACCCGAACAGCAGGGCCGCGACGAGGAGCCGGGGTGCGCCGCGCAGCGCCGCGTACCCGGCGAGCAGCGGCATCAGCAGCGGCTTGGCGATCAGGTGGATGGTCCCGGCCCCGGCGATGAGCCCGGCCAGGTCGGCCGCGGCGACGAGAAGGAAGGTGAGGAGCACGGGGCGGGCGAAGCGCTCGGCTCGCCCGCCGGCCGCGGTGGCGTCGGAGCGGGCGGCGGTGGCGGTCACAGGGCGCGTTCCGGGGCGGTGGCCTGCGGCGAGGGCAGGCTCTCCGGCGTGGACGTGGCGGGTGCGAGGGTCGTGGTGACCGAGGCGGACGCGAGGGGCGTGGCCGCCGCGGTGTCCGTGGGCGCCGTGGCCGCCGCCTTCGCCTGTGGCGCCTCCGTCCTCGCCCGTCCCGCCTTCGCCGCCGGCTGCCAGCCCGGCCCGCGGAAGACCCGGCCGGCCCGCTCGCCCCAGGTGTCGGCGGCCCGGACGTCCCGGGCGATGGCGGCGTACTCGTGGGTCGCGACGCGCAGCGGGTTGTAGGTGGAGATGTTCTTGGTGAGCCCGTAGACGGGCCGCTCGGCCTCCTCCGCGAAGGAGCCGAACATCCGGTCCCAGATGATCAGGATGCCGCCGTAGTTGCGGTCCAGGTAGCCGCCCTGCGAGGCGTGGTGGACGCGGTGGTGGGAGGGCGTGTTGAGGACGTACTCGAAGGGGCGCGGGAGCTTGCCGACCCGCTCGGTGTGCACCCAGAACTGGTAGACGAGGTTGGCCGACTGGCAGAACGCGAGCGCCGCCGGGTGGACGCCGCAGGCGATCAGCGGCAGGTAGAACGGCCAGACGGTCGCGGACGTCCAGGGCTGGCGCAGCGCGGTGGTGAGGTTGAACTTCTCGCTGGAGTGGTGCACCACGTGGCAGGCCCACAGGATGCGGATCACGTGGTGGCCGCGGTGGGACCAGTAGTAGAAGAAGTCCTGGGCGAGGAGCATCAGCAGGACGGTCCACCACAGCACGGGCACCCGCAGCGGCGTCAGCTCGTAGACGCCCATGTAGATCGCCAGGATGGGGATCTTCCACAGCAGGTCGAAGCCCAGGCTGCCGAGCCCCATGGTGACGCTGGTGGCGGCGTCCCTGGTCTCGTATCCGGCCGCTTCCTCGTCCGGATGGAGGCGGTAGCTGACCATCTCGATCACGGTGAGCAGCACGAAGGCCGGTATTGACCACAGCACGACATCGGGCAGGTTCGGCTCCATGCGAGCACCGTAGAGCCGTCGGTCGGTGAGGGCTAGAGGTTGTTACCCACAAGTATGCGAGACCTGCTGTCAGCAGTCTTTGGCACCTTCTGCCAAGAACCCGCGTCGCGGGATCTGCGGGACACGGGCAGCCGAGAGAGAGGAACGCGCTTGTCCGACAGGGAGGTTGCCCCCTTCCCGACCGAACGCCTCGCACGTCGCCCCCGGCCCGCCCCCCGAAGGACCGCCGAATAGGGGACTGTCAGTCGCGGCCCGTATTCTCTGTGACCATGCTCGACGACCGCCAGACAGCCGCACCGTGGCCGACCGCCTACCCGCAGGGGTACGCGGTCGTCGACGTGGAGACCACCGGCCTCGCCCGCGACGACCGGATCATCTCCGCCGCCGTCTACCGGCTGGACGCCCTGGGCGACGTCGAGGACCACTGGTACACGCTGGTCAACCCGGAGCGCGACCCCGGGCCCGTCTGGATCCACGGACTGACGAGCGACGTGCTCGAAGGCGCGCCGCGCTTTCCCGAGGTGGCCGAGGAGTTGTCCGCCCGGCTCGCGGACCGGGTGCTCGTGGCGCACAACGCGGCGTTCGACTGGTCGATGATCGCCCGGGAGTACGCCCGGGCCTCGGTCGTCGCCCCGGTCGAGCAGAGGCTGTGCACGATCGCGCTGGCCAAGGAGCTGCGGCTGCCGCTGCCCAACCACAAGCTGGCCTCCCTCGCCGCGCACTTCGGGGTCGTCCAGCAGCAGGCCCACCACGCCCTGGACGACGCGCGGGTGCTGGCCGAGGCGTTCCGGCCGAGTCTGCACGCGGCGGCCCGGGGCGGGGTGCGGCTGCCGTTGCTGGAGTGCCGGCCGCTGACCGAGTGGTCCGACTCCCCCGTCACCCCGCGCGTCGGGTATCGGACCGCGCGGCAGCCGAACAGCTGGCGGCCCTCGCGCAAGCGGCCGGCCTGCCCGTATCCCAACCCGGGGCGGTACGAGAAGGAGAAGCCGCTCAAGCAGGGGATGCGGGTGGCCTTCTCCGGGGACACCTCGGTCGACCGGGAGCTGCTGGAGGACCGGGCGATCGAGGCCGGGCTCCATGTGGCGACGAGCGTGTCGCGGCTGACCAGTCTGCTGGTGACCAACGATCCGGACGCGGCCACCTCCAAGACGCAGAAGGCCAGGTCCTTCGGCACGCCGATCCTGGAGGAGAGCGCCTTCACCCATCTGCTGCGCGATGTGGCCCCCGCCGACCGGGCGGTCCTGCCGCAGCAGGCGTCCGCGCCGCCGGAGCCGACCGCGTCATCGGAGTGAACCGGGCACGACTCGCCCGGCAGCCGCTCGCCCGGGGCGGCCCGGCGTCCCACCCTGTGGCGCATGGCACGTTGTGAGGTTTGCGGAAACGACTACGGCATGTCCTTCGAGGTGCACGCACAGGGTGCGGTGCACGTCTTCGACTGCTTCTCCTGCGCCATCCACCGCATGGCGCCGATCTGCGAGCACTGCCGGGTCCAGGTGATCGGGCAGGGCGTCGAGGCCGACGGGCACTGGTACTGCGGCGCCCACTGCGCCCGCGCGGAAGGGAAGGCGGGCATCGTGGACAAAGTGTGATGGATCGCCTGATGGCCGGGCTTTCCCGGCAGTACCCCTGAGTGCCGCACCCCATGACCCCGGCTGTACGGTCATGGGGTGTACCGCTTCCTGTTGACCCGGCAGTGGGTGATCCTCACCCTGCTCGGTCTCGCGCTGATCCCGACGATGATCGAGCTGGGTTTCTGGCAGTTCCACAAGCACGAGCACCGGGTCGAGCAGAACGCGCTGATCTCGCGGAACCTCGACGCGCGGCCGGTCCCGGTCACCGACCTCACCTCCGCCGGGCACACCGTCCCCCGCACGGACTACTGGCGGACGGTCACCGCGACGGGCACCTTCGACACCGAGCACGAGGTGGTCGTCCGCCGCCGGACCTCGGACGACGACCGCATCGGCGTACACGTCCTCACCCCGCTGGACCTCAAGGACGGCGGCACCGTCCTGGTCAACCGGGGCTGGGTCCCGGCCGCGCCGAACCAGACCGCCTTCCCCGACGTGCCGCCCGCGCCCCGGGGAGAAGTGACCGTCACCGGACGTCTCAAGGCGGACGAGACGACCGGCAGCAGCGGCATCAAGGACCTGGCGGGGCTGCCGGACCGGCAGGTGATGCTGATCAACAGCGAGCAGCAGTCCCAGCTGCTGTCCCGGCAGGTTCTCGGCGGATACATCGAGCAGACCGGGCCCACGCCGCCGGGTGAGCTGCCCGAACGGATCGCCCGCCCCGACGACAGCTCGATCGGCCCGCACATGGCCTACGCCGTCCAGTGGTGGCTGTTCGTCGCGGCCGTCCCGGTCGGCTGGATCGTTCTCGTACGCCGCGAGAGGCGCGACCGCGAGCAGGCCGCGGCCGGGAAGGCGACGGCGGACGCCCCCGGGCAGCCCGAACCGGCGAGCGCCTGAGACATGCTCCACACCCGTCGGGGCACGCGGGCTGGTTGACGGAGGCCCGGTTCGGGAAAACGCCAGGCGTGACCCCACGTATCGAGGACTACGCCCTGATCGGCGATCTCCAGACCGCCGCGCTCATCGGCAGGAACGGTTCCGTCGACTGGCTCTGCCTGCCCCGCTTCGATTCCGGCGCCTGCTTCGCCGCCCTGCTCGGCACCGAGGAGAACGGCCACTGGCGCATCGCGCCCCGGGGAGCGGGCCCCTCGGACACCTGTACCCGGCGCGCCTACGTCAAGGACTCGCTGGTCCTGGAGACGTACTGGCAGACGCGGACCGGCACGGTGAAGGTCATCGACTTCATGCCGCAGCGCGACAAGGCGCCGGACCTGATGCGGATCGTCGAGGGCGTCAGCGGCACCGTCGACATGAGCTCGGTGCTGCGCCTGCGCTTCGACTTCGGTTCCGTGGTGCCCTGGGTCCGCAAGTCCGACGATCACCGGGTCGCCATCGCCGGGCCCGACTCCGTGTGGCTGCGCAGCGAGCCGCCCGTGAAGACGTGGGGCCAGCAGTTCAGCACCTGCTCCTCGTTCACCGTCACCGAGGGCGAGAGCGTGGCGTTCGTGCTGACCTGGCACCCCTCGCACTCGCCGCGCCCGAAGCTGGTCGACCCGCACAAGGCGCTGAAGCACACCCTGCACGACTGGGCGAAGTGGACCGCGCGGTGCACCTACGAGGGGCCCTATCGCGAGGCCGTACTGCGTTCGCTGATCACGCTCAAGGCGCTGACGTACGCCCCGACCGGCGGCATCGTGGCGGCCCCGACCACGTCGCTGCCGGAGGAGATCGGCGGCGTACGGAACTGGGACTACCGCTTCTGCTGGCTGCGGGACGCCACACTGACCCTCGGGGCGATGGTCTCGGCCGGCTATCTGGAGGAGGCGGCGGCCTGGCGGGACTGGCTGCTGCGGGCCGTCGCGGGGGACCCGGCCGACCTCCAGATCATGTACGGGCTGGCGGGCGAGCGCCGGCTGCCCGAGGTGGAGCTTCCCTGGCTCGCCGGGTACGACCAGTCCCGTCCGGTGCGGACCGGGAACGCGGCCGTGCGGCAACGTCAGCTCGATGTGTACGGCGAGGTCATCGACGCGCTCCGGCTCGCCCGCGTCGCCGGGCTCGACGACAAGCCGCACGCCTGGAACCTCCAGCTCAGCCTGCTCGGCTTCCTGGAGTCGACCTGGCGCGAGCCGGACGAGGGGCTGTGGGAGATCCGCGGCGCGCGGCGGCACTTCGTGCACTCCAAGGTGATGGCCTGGGTCGCCGCCGACCGGGCGGTCCGCTCGCTGGAGGAGAACCCGGAGCTGCCGGGCGACGCGGACCGGTGGCGGGCGATGCGGGACGCCGTGCACGCCGAGGTCTGCGCGAAGGGGTACGACCCCAAGCGGAACACCTTCACCCAGTCCTACGGGTCGCGGGAGCTGGACGCCGCGACGCTGCTCATCGTGCGGACCGGTTTCCTGCCGCCGGACGACCCCCGGGTGATCGGCACGGTCGAGGCGGTCCGCGACGAGCTGGGCAGCGACGGGCTGGTCCGCCGCTACAGCACGGACGGCGGTTCGGTGGACGGGCTGCCGGGCGACGAGGGAGCGTTCCTCGCCTGCTCGTTCTGGCTGGTGGACGCGTTGCAGCGGATCGGCAGAACGGACGAGGCGCGGGAGCTGTTCGAGCACCTGCTCCAGCTGCGCAACGACATGGGGCTGCTGGCGGAGGAGTACGACGTGGCGGCGGGACGGCAGCTCGGCAACTTCCCGCAGGCCTTCAGCCATATCGGACTGGTGAACTCGGCTGTCGACCTCGGCGGGGACGACCCGGCAGGATAGGGCCATGGATCTTGGATTGAAGGACCGCGTCTACATCGTCACCGGAGCGACCCGGGGCCTCGGCAACGCCACGGCACGGGCGCTGGCCGCCGACGGCGCGAAGGTGATCATCACCGGCCGGGACGAGCAGTCCGTCGAGGAGGCCGCCGCCGAGCTGGGCGGGGACGTGCTGGGGATCGCCGCGGACAACGCCGACCCGAGCGCCGCCCAGCGCCTGGTGGACACGGCGCGGGAACGCTTCGGGCGGCTCGACGGCATCCTCGTCAGCGTCGGCGGGCCCGCCCCCGGCTTCCTGGCGGACAACACGGACGACCAGTGGCAGACGGCGTTCGAGACGGTGTTCCTGGGCGCGGTACGGCTGGCCCGGACGGCCGCGGCCGCGCTCGGTGAGGGCGGGGTGATCGGCTTCGTGCTCTCCGGTTCGGTCCACGAGCCGATCGCGGGGCTGACCATCTCCAACGGGCTGCGTCCCGGCCTCGCCGGCTTCGCCAAGTCGCTCGCCGACGAGCTGGGCCCGCGCGGTATCCGGGTGGTGGGCGTGCTGCCCGCCCGGATCGACACCGACCGGGTCCGCGAGCTGGACGCGCTGTCCGGCGACGCGGAGGCCGCCCGCACGGCGAACGAGGCACGGATCCCGCTGCGGCGCTACGGGACGCCCGAGGAGTTCGGGAAGACCGCGGCCTTCCTGCTCTCCCCCGCCGCCTCCTATCTGACGGGCATCATGGTCCCCGTCGACGGCGGATTCCGGCACGGCTTCTGACCGCCGGGACTCCCGGCCGTACGCCCCTGGGCCGTCAGGACACCCGTTCCGCGCGGTGCTTGACGGCCTTGAGGCGCACCTCGGCGGGAAGTTCGTCCAGACCGGCCGAATCGCGTGCGTGCGCCAGCGCCCCGTCGGCGACCGCCTGCAGCGTCCCGAGCGGCGCGGCGTGCGGCTCCAGCTGCAGCCGGAGCCGGGACCGGGGCGCGGTGCGGCGGCCGGTCAGCATCGCCTGGGCGCGGGCCACTCCGTCCAGTTCGCCCGACTCCGCGGCGAGCACGCCCTCCAGGGCCCGGCCCCGGAGCCGGGCGCCCTCGCCGTCGCCGCTGTCCACCAGGACCTCGGTGAGCCGGCCGCGGCGGAACTGGGCGAGGAACCACCACAGGGCGAGGACCACCAGGACGGCCAGGACGGCGATGACGGTCGGCCACCACCAGCCGTCGTCGCGCCAGCGCTGCCGGTCGGCCGCGCTCAGCAGCACATCGCCCCTGCCGTCCCAGGGCCACCAGGACGGTACGGACGCGCCGAGGCCGGTGGCGAGCACGGCCCCGCCGACGACCACCAGCACCAGCCCGGCCAGGGCCAGCAGGACCCGGTTGACGGTGGAGCGCATGCGGCTCATCCCTTCTTCGCCGGTCGGTGCACCTGGACGGAGAGGGCCGGGGGTCTGGCGAGGCCCAGTTCCAGGACGGCGTTCTCCAACGCGGCGTCCAGGTCGCCTTTCACGTCGTCGAGCTCCCGGAAGTGCGAGAGTGCCCGCACCTTCGCCTTCCGCCGCCCCATCCTGACCCGTACGGACTGCACACCGGAGACCTCCACGGCGCGGTCGCGCAGCACGAGGGCCGCGGCGGTGCGGTCGAGTCCGGCCCGGACGTCGGCGCGGTCGCGGCGCATCGGCAGCAGGTCGCGCAGTCCGGGGGTGAGGGCCAGCAGCATCAGCCAGAGGCCGAGCGCCGCGGCCACCCCGGCTCCGATGAGCACGGGGGTGTCCTCGAGGCGCTGTTCGGCCAGGCCGTCGGCGAGGGAGCGCCGCCACTGCATGGCCGGATGGCCGGCCCGTACGGCGGCGATGTCGTAGAGGAGCAGTCCGGCCGCGCCGAGCAGCACGAGGGCCGACAGGGCGGCCGGGACCCGGCGCGCGGACCAGAAACGGCCGGCCCGGCCGTCGCCCTGGTCCAGAGTGGGGACCGGTTCGCGCGCCTCACCCGGCGCGTCCGGGGCCGGGGTGTGCGCGTCGTCGCTCTGCTCCACGGTGGGCATCCGCCGGGTGGAGCCGGTCGGGTCGCCGGGTTCGGTCATCGGATCCTCCCGTGTGCGGCGTTCGCTCCGGCGGGATGCAGCCGCTCGACCTGGACGGCCACTTCGGGCACCTCCATGCCGGCCAGTGTCGTGACCCGTTGGGCGACCCGGCGGCGTACGGCACCGCACTGGCGGCCGATGTCGCTGGGATAGCCGAGCTCCAGACTGACCCGGACCCGGGCCGTGTCACGGTGCACGGTGACCGTGGCACGCGGCGGTGCGCCGTCCGCGGGCGGTTCCTCGACCGCCTCCTTCGCCGCGTGGGCGGCGATCTTGGCGACGACACGGTCGGCGATCCGGGTCTCGCCCCGTTCGGCGGCGGCGACCCGGCCGGTCACCGCCGTCACCGTCGCCGGTCGCCGCGCTCGCGACTCCGGAAGAAGTCGCCGGGCTCCAGGTCACCGTCCAGGAAGCGGCCGGCGATGAAGCCGATCGCGCCCAGCGCGGCCACCAGGACGAAGGCTCCGAAGCCGCCGAAGTATCCGGCGAACCCGAGCGCCATGCCGGCCAACAGGCCGGCGACAGCCATGCTCATCGTGTCTCTCTCCTCAACTGCCGTGCGACGGAGGTGCGGAAGGGCTACTGGACCCGCTGCTCGGTCTCGTCCTCGTCGTCGTCCTCGTCGGGCAGCTTGACGTCGCTGACCGCGATGTTGACCTCGACGACTTCGAGGCCGGTCATCCGCTCGACCGCGGCGACGACGTTCTCGCGGACGTCGCGGGCCACGTCGGCGATGGACACGCCGTAGTCGACGACGATCTCCAGGTCGAGGGCCGCCTGGGACTCGCCGACCTCGGCCTTCACACCGCGGGTGACGGACTTGCCGCCGCCGGGGACCCGGTCGCGGACCGCGCCGAACGTGCGCGACAGGCCGCTTCCCATGGCGTGGACGCCGCCGACGTCGCGTGCCGCCATCCCGGCGATCTTCTCGACGACGCCGTCCGCGATGCTGGTACGGCCCCGGGTGCCGGGGTCGCCGCCGCCGCGTTTGCCGAGGGACTTGTCGCCCGAACCGCCGGTGGGGTTGTTGCGCTGTGAGCTCTCGGTCATCGCCACTCTTCCCTTCGGGACAGGGTTGGACTTCCTTGCCCACGTTAAGTGCGCTTTCCCCATCCCGCGCCGTGGATGCGGCAGGCTGGGGCGATGACGACGGCGCGGGGCCCGTGGAGGGCCGACGGATGGACCGCTGGGGTACGGGAACGGCTGGGGCTCGGCCGGCTGCTGCCGCTGGGCACTCCGGCGGACGGCGTGTGGATCGCGGAGACGGCTGCCGCGTCGGTGCTGCGCGGGGCGGCGGCCCGTCCCGGGGCGGTGCTCGGGGAGCTGCGGATCGGTCTGGCGGAGGAGGCGGCTCCCGGGGAGGGTACGGGGGCGGGCGCCGGGGACGCAGCGGCGCCGGGCGCCGAGGACGGAGCCGGTGCTCCGCGGGCCCCGGAGGGCCGGGGCGGCTCGGTGCGGCCCCGGCTCCGCCGAGCGCGCTGCCGCCGGGGCCCCTGCGGATCGAGGCGGAGTTCTCGGCGGCCCCGGACCGGCCGCTGCCGGACACCGCGGCGGCCCTGCGCGCGGCGCTCCTGACGGCCGCCGCGGCCCGGCTGGGCCTGGAGATCGCCGAGGTGGACCTGACGGTGACGGCATTGCTGGAGGACGGTACGCCCGATCAGGTGACCGAGGCTCCGGCCACGTCGACGGCCCGTGCTGCGGAGCCGGAGGGCACGGTGGCGGCGGCCGCCGCCGGAGCGCCGGGCGTGGTCTCGCTGACCCGGGTCCTCGGCAGCCCGGTGCACACCGCCCGGGACCACGTACGGGTCGAGGTGGCGACGGCCGGGAACAGCCGGGCGCTGGATGTCGCCCGGTCGGTGCGTAGGGCGGTGGCGGCGGCCACGGAGACGCGGCTGCCGGTATCGGTGCTGGTCACGGACGTGGTGGGGCCGGGCGGGGCTCCGGCGACGGAACCCGGCCCGGCTGCCGGGTGACGGCGACGGTGGCGAAGCGGGCCGGGCCACCCGCCGACCGGGCCGGGCGGAGGCTCCGGGTGATGACGCGCGGCGAGACAGCTCCGACCGGCCCCCTGGTGGGGTCCTGCGGTGCCGAAGCCCCGCCGGAACGCCGCGTGACGGCGACGATGACGCCGACACCCTCGCGCCGGGCGGCGGCGATCGGCGGCGGGGCGTCGCGTCCGGCCATGCGGTCGGTACGACGGGGGACGGCGTCCGGCGGCACGGTCGGGGGCCGTGTGGGGGGGGGCCGCCGTTCGCGGTGCCTCCCGGGATGTCAGTCGGTGATCCCCGCCAGGTCGCGGAGCCGACGGCCCTGGGCGGCCCGCTCCGCGACGCGCTGCTGCTCGTAGTCGCGCGAGAGCGCGCCGGCGAGGAGAGCCTTCGTCTCGACGACGGCGTCGCGGGGCGCTGCCACCAGGGCCGCGGCCAGGTCCCGGGCCGCGGCGTCGAGCTGGTCGGCGGGGACGACGAGGTTGGCGAGGCCGGTGCGCTCGGCCTCCTCCGCGTGGACGAAGCGGCCCGTGGCGCAGATTTCGAGCGCGCGGGCGTATCCCACGAGGTTCACCAGGGGGTGGGTGCCCGTGAGGTCGGGAACGAGGCCGAGGCTGGTCTCGCGCATGGCGAACTGCACGTCCTCGGCGACGATCCGCAGATCGCAGGCGAGGGCGAGCTGGAAGCCGGCGCCGATGGCGTGGCCCTGGACCGTCGCGATCGACACGAGGTCGTTGCGACGCCACCAGGTGAACGCCTCCTGGTACTCCGCGATGGTCGCGTCGAGTTCGGCCTCCGGGCCGCGCGCCATGTCGAGGAACGACGGCTCGCCGTCGAAGCCTTCGGGGGTGAAGGCCTGCCGGTCGAGGCCCGCGGAGAAGGACTTGCCCTCGCCGCGCAGGACCACGACCCGAACCGTGCCGGGCAGCACCCGTCCGGCCTCCGTCAACGCCCGCCACAGAGCGGGAGACTGAGCGTTGCGCTTGGCCGGGTTGGTGAGCGTCACCGTGGCGACGGCGTCGTCGACGGTGAGCCGTACGCCGTCCTTGTCGAGCACAGGGTCGATCGAGGTCATGGGGCGCCTCCGGATGGGGTGCAGTCAGCACTCGGTAGTAAGTGACTGAACAGTAACCACCCGGACGACCTTGCGGTCAGCCGGGTGGCCACCCCTGTTCCGTCGGTTCCGGATGACGCCGACGACGAAACCTCGAAGGCCCTCAGGCTGAAGCGGCCTTCTTGCCCCGGGTCGCGCCGCCACGTCCCCGCAGCGTCACTCCGGACTCACTGAGCATCCGGTGGACGAACCCGTAGGAGCGGCCGGTTTCCTCGGCCAGCGCCCTGATGCTCGCACCGGAGTCGTACTTCTTCTTCAGGTCTGCCGCGAGCTTGTCACGCGCGGCGCCGGTCACCCGGCTGCCCTTCTTCAGAGTCTCAGCCACCCGTGCCTCCTCGGGGAAGTGCGCTCTGGACTTCTCATGATCACCCCTTCCGCGCTTCCTGGCCACCCATTCGGCAAGGTCGGTGCGAGCGGTTTCCCGGACGAAAGGGGCTTCGACACGAGCGGAATCCCTGATTCCCATCGCCGTACCAGGGCGTACGGCCCTGACCGGCCGGAGAACCGGCAGGTCAGGGCCGTACGGGGAAGGACGTCCGGAAAAGGGGTGCGCGACGGATGAGCGCCGGGCGCACCACCGGAGTACGAGACGCCCTCACACAGATGACGGAGCGCGCGTAGGCCGAATGATCCATCCCCGGCGGATCGGGCGGGCCCCCGGTGGATCAGGCGAGGGCGACGAGGTCGCGGTAGTCCGCTCCCCAGAGGTCCTCGACGCCGTCCGGCAGCAGGATGATCCGCTCCGGCTGGAGTGCCTCGACAGCACCTTCGTCGTGCGTGACGAGGACGACGGCGCCCTTGTAGGTGCGCAGCGCGCCGAGGATCTCCTCGCGGCTGGCGGGGTCGAGGTTGTTCGTCGGCTCGTCGAGCAGGAGCACGTTGGCGGAGGAGACGACCAGGGTCGCGAGCGCGAGCCGGGTCTTCTCACCGCCGGAGAGGACGCCCGCGGGCTTGTCGACGTCGTCGCCGGAGAAGAGGAAGGAACCGAGCGTCTTGCGGACCTCGACGAGATCGAGGTCGGGCGCGGCGGAGCGCATGTTCTCCAGGACCGTGCGCTCCGGGTCGAGCGTCTCGTGCTCCTGGGCGTAGTAGCCGAGCTTGAGGCCGTGGCCCTGGATGATCTCGCCGGTGTCGGGCTTCTCCGCACCGCCGAGGAGGCGCAGCAGCGTGGTCTTGCCGGCGCCGTTGAGGCCGAGGATGACGACGCGGGAGCCCTTGTCGATGGCGAGGTCGACGTCGGTGAAGATCTCCAGCGAGCCGTACGACTTGGACAGGCCCTCCGCCATCAGCGGGGTCTTGCCGCAGGGGGCGGGCTCGGGGAAGCGGAGCTTGGCGACCTTGTCGGCGACCCGGACGGCCTCCAGTCCCGCCAGCAGCCGGTCGGCGCGCTTGGCCATGTTCTGCGCGGCGACGGTCTTGGTGGCCTTGGCGCGCATCTTGTCGGCCTGCGAGTTGAGGGCTGCGGCCTTCTTCTCGGCGTTCTGGCGCTCGCGCTTGCGGCGCTTCTCGTCGGCCTCGCGCTGCTGCTGGTAGAGCTTCCAGCCCATGTTGTAGATGTCGATCTGGGACCGGTTGGCGTCGAGGTAGAAGACCTTGTTGACGACCGTCTCGACGAGCTCGACGTCGTGGGAGATCACGACGAAGCCGCCCCGGTAGGACTTGAGGTAGTCGCGGAGCCAGACGATGGAGTCGGCGTCGAGGTGGTTGGTCGGCTCGTCCAGGAGCAGGGTGTCGGCGTCCGAGAAGAGGATGCGGGCCAGCTCCACGCGGCGGCGCTGACCACCGGAGAGCGTGTGCAGCGGCTGGCCGAGGACCCGGTCGGGCAGGTTGAGCGCGGCGGCGATGGTCGCGGCCTCGGCCTCGGCGGCGTACCCGCCCTTGGTGAGGAACTCCGTCTCCAGGCGCTCGTACTTCTTCATCGCCTTCTCGCGGGTGGCGCCCTTGCCGTTCGCCATCCGGTCCTCGTTCTCGTGCATCTTGCGCAGGATCTCGTCGAGACCACGGGCGGAGAGGATGCGGTCCCGGGCGAGGACGTCGAGGTCACCGGTGCGCGGGTCCTGCGGGAGGTAGCCCACCTCGCCGGACGTGGTGATGGCGCCGGCCGCGGGGGCGCCCTCGCCCGCGAGGCACTTGGTGAGGGTGGTCTTACCCGCTCCGTTGCGCCCGACGAGGCCGATGCGGTCGCCCTTGGCGATGCGGAAGGAGGCGGATTCGATGAGGATGCGGGCGCCGGCGCGCAGCTCGATGCCGGAAGCGGTGATCACGGGAAAACTCCAGGGCAGTCAGGACGGCGGAGGGACGAGGGCGGAGGTCTCTCGACGCCGCTAATGCACAAGGAGATAGGCCATACGGCCCATTCTACTGGCGGTGCGCAACTGCTTTTCCGCGTGCCCGGCGGGCCCGGACCGGCGGGCACGCGGCCCCGGGCGGCACGCCGTTGTCAGTCCCCGGTGGAAGACTGAGACACAGATCACATCGGAGGGATGTGACCGGCAGGAGAGGTGCGTGTCATGGCAGGCGCGGCGAGCGGGGTTGCGACGATCTACCCGACGATCCTCTACGACGACGCGAGGGCGGCGATCAGAACGCTGACCCAGGGTTTCGGTTTCACCGAGGAGGCCGTCTACGAAGGCGAGAACGGCGGTGTGCTGCATGCCGAGCTGTCCCTGGGCAACGGCAGGGTGATGCTCGGCTCCACGGGACGCGAGGGCGTTTTCGCGCGGGCGATGGCGGGCGCGGGCCCGGCGGGGGTGTACGTGGTGGTCGACGAGGTGGACGAGCACTGCGCCCGGGCCCGGGAGTTCGGCGTGGAGATCCTGATGGAGCCGACCGACCAGGACTACGGCTCCCGGGACTACATGGCGCGGGACGCCGAGGGCAACGTGTGGAGCTTCGGGACGTACGCCCCGGGGTCCGCCGGCTGAGCGAGGGTCCCGGGGCGCGTGCGGGTCAGGCTCCTCCGGTGTGCACCTGGAAGGCGGCCCGGCGGACCGCTTTGGCCAGGGCCGGGTCCGGGTGGGCCGCGGCCAGGGCGACCAGGACCTGGACGGTGCGGGGGTGGCCCACGGCCCTGACCTCGTCGAGGAGGGCCGGGACGGTGCCCTGGACGGCGGAGTCGAGGTGGCGCACCAGCAGTCCGGTCTCGCCGTGGTCGGCGACGGCGGCGGCCGTGTCGACCCAGAGCCAGGTGGACTCCTCACGGCTGAGCACGTCCTGGGCGTCGTCGGGGTCGTTGCCCTCGTACTCGGCGAGCCAGAGCAGCGCGTAGGGACGCAGCGAGGGTTCGGCGAGCACGGCGCGGACCTCGGGCTCCGCGGGGGCGCCGACGACGCGCAGCGCCTCGAAGGCCAGTCCGCGCAGCAGGGCGTCCTCACCCCGGGCGACGGCGAGCAGTTCGGCGACGGCGCTTCGGATGGTGCGGGCGGCGAGCCAGGCGCGGTATTCGTCGCGGGCCGGGCCCGGGGTGAGCCGGGCGCAGCCGAGGAGCATGTCGGCGGCGGACTGCTCGATGTTGCCGGCGGGGCTCTGGGCGGCGACGCAGATCTGTTCCAGCTTGACCCAGACCGCCCAGTTGCCGAGCGGGGTGAGGGTGGCGTGCCCTCTGCCGAGGGTCAGCGCCCCGACGGCGGCGAGGCCCTCCAGGGCCCAGTCGAGCAGCAGGGCGTTGAGGTCGGCGCTCCGGTCGGGTCCCGCAGTGGCGGCGGCCCGGCCGGCGTCCGTCCCGGCCGGGGCGGCGGAGGCGGTTCTGCCGGGCCCCAGGGGCACTTCGCAGCGCTCCTCGTGGAGTTCGGCGACGCGCTGGCCGAGGAGGTCGAGGAGGGCGGGGACGGTGACGGGCCCCGCGGAGAGCTGGAGGAGGGAGAGCACCTGGGGCACGGCCTCGATGGCTTCGGCGACCGCGCCCGCCTCGACGCCTTCGGGGGCGGCGTGGACGAGCGACCAGGCGTCGAAGAGCGCGACCCAGCCGCGCAGCACGGCGGAGTCGTCCCGGTCCCAGGCGCGCAGCCGCCAGCCGGGGCGGGCGGTGTCGCCGTGGAGTTCGACGAGTCCGGCCAGCCGGGCCCGGTCCCAGCCGGCGCGGACCTGCGCCGGGGAGAGCTCCAGGGCGGTGGCCGCGCGTTCGAGGGCGTGGGCCGCGAGCGGGGTCGCGGTCCCCGGCCCCGGGGTACCCGCGGCCCAGTGGGCGATGCGTACGGCGTCGGCGAGCACCGCCCTGGCCTGGCGGGCCAGTTCCGCGCGGGGCGGGGTGCCCTCGGGGGGCCGGGGAGCCGGCCTGGTGCGCCGGGTGGTCACGGCCTTGCGGGCGGTGGCAAGGGGTCGCGGGCGGACAAGTCGCAGCCTGGAGTCGCGCGGAGTACGGGACGTCACGGGAGCAGTCTTGCCCCTGACGGCCCGAAAGCCCAAACGGAAGCCGTTTCCCCGGTACGCGAAAGGTTCCCCGGGCGCGGCGGCAAGGGGCGGAGTTCACTCCATCGGCTCACATCAGAGGCGTGAGGAAGCGCCGCAGGGTCTCCTCGTAGCGGGCCGGACCGGCGTTCCACATCGACCCATGCGGAGCCTGCGGTACGGCGTGCAGGCTGACCAGGTCCGGGCGGCGGGCGGCGAGTTCGCGGGAGGGGTCCCAGGGGGCGATCGTGTCGTCGGGGCCGTGCAGGATCAGGGTCGGGGTGCGCAGGGAAGCCGGTACGGAGGTCTCCAGCACCGGAGTGGCGGCCATCCCGGTGCGGCCCTGGGCGGCGCGGACGGCGAGCGGGAGCAGGGCGGCCGGGACCCCGCGGGCGGCGGCCAGGGCGCGGAGGGTGACCGGCCAGTCCAGCACCGGGGAGTCCAGGACGATGCCGCTGATCCGGTCGCGGAGCGGGGACTCGACGGCGGCGTACAGGGCCATGGTGGCGCCGGTGGACCAGCCGTGGACGATCACGTTGCGGGCGCCGTAGCGGAGGGCGTAGCGGAGGGCGGCGTCTAGGTCGCGCCACTCGGAGGCGCCGAAGTGGCCGAGGCCCTCGGCGGGGCGGGGAGCTCCCGGGTCGCCCCGGTAGGCGAGGTCGAGCACGGGGAAGCGCTGCTGGTGCAGGAACCCCATGAGGTTCATGGGGTGGGCCCGGGTGGCGCCGAGGCCGTGCACGGTGATGACCCAGGTGTCGCGCGCGCCGGGGACGTACCAGGCGGGCAGGGTCCCGAGCTCACCGGGGATCTCGACCTCCTGGTGGTCGAGGCCGAGGTCGCTGCCGGGGTCGCCGCCGTACAGGGCGGGGGTGAGCCGGACCTTCACGCCGGGTTCGAGCGTGCCCCTGCCGACGCTCTCCAGCCTGCGGACGACGGTGTCGGCACCCTCGGACGCCCCCTCCACGACGGGGCCGACGACCGCGTGGACCCCTGGCCCGACGAGGCCCCAGGTGCCGGGCCGCAGCGCCGAGAAGGAACGGGTCAGGGTGACCTGCCCGGCCGCGGTGGCGTGCACGGTGAGTCTGCGGTCGGCGGGCAGGGGGCGTTCGGGCGTCGCCTTGAGGGCGACGTCACCGGCGTACCGGCCGGCCGCGACCGCTGCCGCGCCGACGCCGAGGATCGAGGTGACGGCCGCTGCCGTCGCGGTTACCGGGCGCACCGCTCCAGTGTCGTGGGCCGGGAGGCGGCCTGCCAGTGGGCGGGGGCCGTCCGGGGGCGGGGTCCGTCCGGGGCCGGGGGCTGCCCCGGGACGCGGGGGCCCAGGGCGGGCCGCCGGGACGCGGGAGGGTGCCCAGGGCGCGCCCTCCAGGGCCGGGGCTGCCCAGGGCGGCCCTCCCGGGGCCGGGCTGCCCGGGCGGGCCCTCCGAAACGGGCTGCCGGGGGCGGCTCGGGACGCCGACGGCCTCGGACCCGACCTCGGGCGGCCCGGGCCCCGGCCCCGGGCGGCCCCACACCGATTCTCGCGCGGCGCGGGAGCCGGCCCGAGGCGACGCGGGACCCGGCCTCCTGCGGCTCAGGGCCGAGCCCAGGGCGAAGCGGGACCACGACCCGGGCGGCGCGGGACGGGGGCCGGGCGACGCCGGGACAGGGACCCGGGCGGCGCGGGACGGGGCCGGGCGACGCCGGGACAGGGACCCGGCCGACGCGGGACGAGGACCCGGCCGACGCGGGGCAGGGACCCGGCCGACGCGGGGCAGGTTCTCGGCCCCTCCCCGTCAGCCGGGCTGGCCGTATCCCTTGAGCGCCTCGGTCACCTCGGCCAGCTGGGCGGGGGTGAGCAGCGCCGGGCTGCGGCCCGGCAGCGAGCCGGCGGTGAGCCAGAGGTGGCACAGCCACTCCAGTTGGGCGGTGCGGTCGTAGGCCTGGTCGAGCGTGTCGCCGTAGGTGACGGTGCCGTGGTTGGCGAGCAGGCAGCCGGTGCGGCCCCGGAGCGCTTCGAGCATGGCGTCGGCCAGCTCCGGGGTGCCGTAGCGCGCGTAGGCGGCGGTGCGGACGGGGCCGCCGAGGAGGGCCGCCGCGTAGTGCACGAGCGGCACCTCGGCGACGAGGGTGGAGACGGCGGTGGCGTGCACGGCGTGGGTGTGCACCACGGCGGCGGCGTCGGTGGAGCGGTAGACCGCCAGGTGGAGGGGGAGTTCACTGGTCGGCCCGAGATCCCCGAGGACCTGTCGGCCGGCCAGGTCGACGCCGACCGCGTCCTCGGGTCCGAGCCGGTCGTAGGGCACCCCGCTGGGGGTCACCAGGACGAGGTCGCCGACACGGGCGGACACATTGCCCGAGGTTCCGACGACGAGGCCGTCCGCCGCGCTCCGGCGGGCCGTGTCGACGACGCCCTGCCAGGCCCGGCGGACGGATTCCGGCTGCTGCTCGCTCATGGGGCGAGCGTAGGGGTGAAGGCGCGCAACCGGAACGTCACACGGGGGGGGTGACGGGGATCTCTTCGCGACGCCGAACAGCCGCTCAAAATGTTCGCCAAAGGGCGGCAAAGACCAGTCCACGCCGCGCCTCACCGGCCTCGCGCCACCTCACCCGCACACAAGCGGAAGCATCCCACTCCGCTTGGGGTCACCACAGCGCCCTGCCCAGTTCATCTTCCGTTCACCCAGGTTGCCTACGGTCCACGAGCCACTGACGTCGAACGATTGCCTGGGTAAATGGAACACATCACGCTGCTGCTTGCGATTGTGGTCGTAACAGCTCTCGTGTTCGATTTCACGAACGGTTTCCACGACACCGCCAACGCGATGGCGACCACCATCTCGACCGGCGCGATGAAGCCCAAGACAGCGGTGGCCATGTCCGCCGTTCTCAACCTGATCGGCGCGTTCCTGTCGGTGGAGGTCGCCAAGACGATCTCCGGCGGGATCGTCAACGAAGACGGCATCAGAACCGAGGTCATCTTCGCGGCGCTCGTCGGCGCCATCCTGTGGAATCTGCTGACCTGGCTGCTGGGGCTCCCCTCCAGCTCCTCCCACGCCCTGTTCGGCGGTCTGATCGGCGCCGCGGTCATGTCGGCCGGCTGGTCCTCGATCAACGGCGGCACCGTCGTCACCAAGGTGCTGCTCCCCGCGATCGCCGCCCCGCTGGTCGCCGGTATCGCCGCGATGCTGGCCACCCGGCTGACGTACCGGATCAACCGGAACGTCACCGACCCCAACCAGCAGAAGTCGACCGCCAAGGGCTACCGGGCCGGGCAGATCGCCTCCGCCGGTCTCGTCTCGCTCGCCCACGGCACCAACGACGCCCAGAAGACGATGGGCATCATCACCCTCGCCCTCGTCACCAGCGGCGTCCTGGCCCCCGGCTCCAACCCGCCTCTGTGGGTCATCGTCTCCGCCGGCATCGCCATCGCGCTCGGCACCTACCTCGGCGGCTGGCGCATCATCCGCACCATGGGCAAGGGCCTGACCGACCTGAAGCCGCCGCAGGGTTTCGCCGCCCAGACCAGCGCGGCGACCGTCATCCTGGCCTCCTCGCACCTCGGCTTCTCGCTCTCCACCACGCAGTCCTGCTCCGGCGCCGTGATGGGCGCGGGCCTCGGCCGCAAGGGCGGTGTGGTCCGCTGGTCCACCGCCACCCGGATGTTCGTCGCCTGGGGTCTGACGCTGCCGGCCGCGGGTCTGGTCGGCGCGGGCGCCGAGTTCCTGACCAAGCAGGGCACGTGGGGCATCACCGTCACCGCGATCCTGCTCGTGGGCGGCTCCTTCGCGATCTGGCTCGCCTCGCGCCGCCAGCCCGTGGACCACACCAACGTCAACGACACGGACGGCGACGAGCCCCAGGGCGTCGTCACCACGGCCATCGCCGCGGTCCAGCCGCCGCCCGTCGGGGCCCCGGCCTCCGACCTCACGACCACCATCCCGGCCCCGGCCTCGGCGCCCGACGACCCGGCCCGGCCGCCGGCCAAGGTGTAAGGACAGATCAGCATGAAAATCGACTGGGCAGCTCTCGCCTCCGTCTTCGGTGTCAGCCTCGTGGTCACCGTCGCGCTGGTCGGCCTCTTCACCCTGGGCATCGTCGCCCTCTCCAAGCAGTCCGCGACGGCCGAGGGCCGCGCGTCCGGCGGGACGATCGCACTGGCGCGCACCGGCGCGTACGCCTGCTTCGGGCTGTGCGTGGCGGCGGTCTCGTACGGGATCTATCTGATCGTCGCCTGACCCCCCACCTCGCACTCCCCCGGGCCGGACACACCTCGTGTGTCCGGCCCGGTGTGCGTCCGCCCACAGTCGAGCCCCGCAGGTCAACAGCGAGTTGACGGCTGTTCTCGGGGCGTGGTGGACTGCCGGAGCCATTTACGGCGACAGCAGAGGAAGCCGGTGCGAATCCGGCGCGGTCCCGCCACTGTCACCGGGGAGCACTCCCCCACATCGGACGTCACGGCTCGCGGTACGCGGGCTGGAAGGCCGGGGGAACTGCGGATCCGGGAGCCAGGAGACTCTCGTCGCCGGTCACGTCGAACCAGGGCGCGGACCCTGAGTGAGGACCTGTGCCATGCCCGGCCGCCGTGTGCCGTTCCCTGCGCCGCCCGCTGTGTCCCTCCGTGCCGGAACCCCTCGTCCCGCGACGGGCTGAGCCGTGCGTGCCGACCGTGTCTTCGCCTGCGGCGCCACGGCCGGGCTGATCGCCGACGCGCTGCTCGGCGACCCCCGGCGAGGCCACCCCGTCGCCGGATTCGGCCGCGTCGCGGCGCGGGTCGAGGCCCTGTTGTGGCGTGACGACCGCGGCCGGGGCGCGCTGCACACCCTGGTGTGCGCCGGAGGCGCCGTCGGGGCCGCCGCGCTGGCCGCCCGCGCCGTCCGCGAACGCCCCGCGCTCGCGCTCGCGCTGACCGCCGCCACCGCCTGGTCCGTCGTCGGCGGAACGTCGCTGGGCCGGGAGGCCCGTGCCATCGGGGGTGCGCTGGCCTCCGGGGACCTGGAAGCGGCCCGGGAGCGGCTGCCACATCTGTGCGGGCGCGATCCGCACTCCCTGGACGGGCCGGGCATCGCCCGCGCCGTCGTCGAGTCGGTCGCCGAGAACACCTCGGACGCCGTCGTCGGCGCGCTGGTGTGGGGGGCGATCGGCGGGGTGCCGGGGCTCGTCGGCTTCCGGGCGGTGAACACGCTGGACGCGATGGTGGGCCACAAGTCGCCCCGCCACCGGCGTTACGGCTGGGCCTCGGCCCGCCTGGACGACGTGGCGGGGTGGCCGGGCGCCCGGCTGACAGCCGTGCTGGCCGTGGCGGCCGGCGGGCGGCCCGCCCAGGCCGTACGCGCCTGGAGAGCGGACGCGCACCGCCACCCGAGCCCGAACGCGGGCCCGGTGGAGGCCGCCTTCGCGGGGGCGCTCGGCGTACGGCTGGGCGGCACGCTCGCGTACGCGGGGCGCGTCGAGCACCGGCCGGTGCTGAACGGGGCGGCCGGGCGGGACGTGCGGGGCGCGGACATCGAGCGCGCGGTGCGGCTGTCGCGCCGGGTGGGCGCCCTGGCCCTGGGGGTGTGTGTGGCGGGCCGCCTGACGGCGGGCCACCTGGTCGCGCGGCGACGGGCCGCCGGACGGATGCGGGGGCGGGCATGAGCGGAACGGCAGGCCGCGGGACGGCACGGTCGCGTGCGGTACGCGGTACGGGAGGAGAGGGGGCGGGGATGAACGGCGGCGGGCTCCTGGTCGCGGGCACGACCTCGGACGCGGGCAAGAGCGTCGTCACGGCGGGCATCTGCCGGTGGCTGGTGCGCCGGGGCGTGAAGGTCGCGCCGTTCAAGGCGCAGAACATGTCCCTCAACTCCTTCGTGACCCGCGAGGGCGCGGAGATCGGGCGCGCCCAGGCGATGCAGGCGCAGGCCGCCCGGGTGGAGCCGACGGCCCTGATGAACCCGGTGCTGCTGAAGCCCGGGAGCGACCGCTCCAGCCAGGTCGTCCTGATGGGGAAGCCGGTCGGCGAGATGAGCGCCCGGGGGTATCACGGGGGCCGTCAGGAGGCGCTGCTCGGCACGGTGACGGACTGCCTGGCGGAGCTGCGGTCGACGTACGACGCGGTGATCTGCGAGGGGGCCGGTTCGCCGGCCGAGATCAACCTCCGGCGCACCGACATCGTGAACATGGGGATCGCGCGGGCCGCCCGCTTCCCCGTGCTGGTCGTCGGGGACATCGACCGGGGCGGGGTCTTCGCCTCGTTCTTCGGGACGACGGCGCTGCTGGGCGCCGAGGACCAGTCGCTGGTCGCGGGCTATCTGGTGAACAAGTTCCGGGGCGACGTCTCGTTGCTGGAGCCGGGGCTCGACATGCTGCACGGGCTGACCGGACGGCGGACGTTCGGCGTGCTGCCGTACGCCCACGGGCTCGGCATCGACGAGGAGGACGGCCTGCGGGTCTCCCTGCGGGGTGCGGTGCGCGAGTCGGTCGTGGCGCCGCCCCACGGGCAGGACGTGCTGCGGGTCGCGGTCTGCGCGGTGCCGCTGATGTCCAACTTCACGGACGTGGACGCGCTGGCCGCCGAACCGGGCGTCGTCGTGCGGTTCGTGGACCGGGCGGAGGAGCTGGCCGACGCGGACCTGGTGATCGTGCCGGGGACGCGCGGCACGGTGAAGGCGCTGGCCTGGCTGCGTGAGCGCGGTCTCGCGGAGGCGCTGGTGCGGCGGGCGGCCGAGGGGCGTCCGGTGCTGGGGATCTGCGGCGGTTTCCAGGTGCTCGGTGAGCGGATCGAGGACGAGGTGGAGTCGCGGGCGGGGGTCGTGGACGGGCTCGGCGTGCTGCCCGTGCGCATTCGCTTCGACCGGGACAAGACGCTGGCGCGGCCGGTCGGTTCGGCGCTGGGCGAGCCCGTGGAAGGGTACGAGATCCACCACGGGGTGGCCGACGTGCGGGGCGGGGAGCCGTTCCTGGACGGGTGCCGGGTGGGGGCGGTGTGGGGGACGCACTGGCACGGGTCGCTGGAGAGCGACGCGTTCCGGCGGCGGTTCCTGGTGGAGGTGGCCCGGGCCGCCGGACGGCGGTTCGTGCCCGCGCCGGACACGAGCTTCGGGGTGCTGCGGGAGGAGCAGCTGGACCGGCTCGGGGATCTGGTGGAGGAGCACGCGGACACGGACGCGCTGTGGCGGCTGATCGAGGGCGGGGCGCCCCCCGGGCTGCCGTTCGTGCCGCCCGGGGCGCCTTCGGTGCCGGGTGGCGCGGGTGCGGATGGTGTGGCGGGCCGGGGCGCCGCTCCGGCCCCCGCTCCTCGATCGCCGGAGGGGCTCGACCATGCCGGGTCCACCGGGGCGAGGGGCGAGGGGCCTGGTGCGACCGGTCACGCAGAAGCTGAACAGCATGTCGACGAGGAGGCCTTGTGAGTACGCCGTATCCCTTCACCGCGATCGTCGGGCAGGACGACCTGCGGCTCGGGCTCTTGCTGAACGCCGTCAGTCCGGCCGTCGGCGGGGTGCTCGTGCGGGGTGAGAAGGGGACCGCCAAGTCCACCGCCGTACGGGCGCTGGCCGCGCTGATGCCGGAGGTCTCCGTCGTACCGGGGTGCCGGTTCTCCTGTGACCCCGGCTCCCCCGATCCGGCGTGTCCCGACGGGCCGCACGCTCAGGCCGCCGGTGTGTCGCGGGCCGCGCGGACTGTGGAGCTGCCCGTCGGGGCGTCCGAGGACCGGCTCGTGGGGGCCCTGGACATCGAGCGGGCGCTCTCGGAGGGAGTGAAGGCGTTCGAGCCGGGGCTGCTGGCCGACGCGCACCGCGGGATCCTGTACGTCGACGAGGTCAACCTCCTCCACGACCACCTGGTGGACCTGCTGCTGGACGCGGCGGCCATGGGGGCTTCGTACGTCGAGCGCGAAGGCGTCTCCGTACGGCATGCGGCACGGTTCCTGCTGGTGGGGACGATGAACCCGGAGGAGGGCGAGCTGCGGCCGCAGCTGCTGGACCGGTTCGGGCTGACCGTCGAGGTCGCCGCGTCCCGGGACACCGACGAGCGGGTGGAGGTCGTGCGGCGGCGGCTCGCGTACGACGACGACCCCGAGGGCTTCGCCGCGCGCTGGGCCGAGGAGGAGGGCGCCCTGCGCGAGCGGATCGCCGCCGCGCGCGTCCTGCTGCCCCGGGTCGCGCTGAGCGACGGCGTACTGCGGCAGATCGCCGCCACCTGCGCCGCGTTCGAGGTCGACGGGATGCGGGCGGACATCGTGATGGCCCGGACCGCCACCGCGCTCGCCGCCTGGGCGGGCCGCGAGGAGGTCACCGCCGACGACGTCCGGCAGGCCGCCCTGCTGGCCCTCCCCCACCGGCGGCGGCGCAACCCGTTCGACGCGCCGGGCCTGGACGAGGACAAGCTCGACCGGACCCTGGACGAGGCCGACGGGGATCAGGGGCAGGACACCGACGGCGGTGACGACGATCCCGACCCGGGTCCCGACGGCGGGGGCGACGGTGGTGGGGGCGGTGGCGTGCCGCCGCAGGCCGACGGGGAGGACCGTACGCCGCCCCGGGGCCCGGCGGACGACACGCCGTCCCCGGCGCCCGAGGGTGCGCCCGACGCGCCCGGACGGACCGCCGGGGCGAGCAGCGGCCCGTGGCCGCCGCCGAGCCGTTCCGGACGAAGGTGCTCAGCGTGCCGGGGCTCGGCGAGGGCGCTGCCGGGCGGCGCTCCCGGGCGCGTACCGAGCATGGCCGTACCACCGGCGCGCGGCGGCCCGAGGGGGCGCTGACCAAGCTGCACCTGGCCGCCACCGTGCAGGCCGCAGCCCCGCACCAGCGGGTCCGCGGCCGGTCCGGGCGCGGGCTCGTGGTGCGCCGGGACGACCTGCGGCAGGCGACCCGGGAAGGACGTGAGGGCAACCTCGTGCTGTTCGTCGTGGACGCCTCCGGGTCGATGGCCGCGCGGCAGCGGATGAGCGCGGTCAAGGGAGCCGTGCTGTCGCTGCTGCTCGACGCCTACCAGCGGCGGGACAAGGTCGGTCTGGTGACCTTCCGGGGCAGGGAGGCCGATGTGGCGCTGCCGCCGACCTCGTCCGTCGACGCGGCCGCCGCCCGGCTGGAGTCCCTGCCGACCGGGGGCCGCACGCCGCTGGCCGCCGGGCTGCTGAAGGCCCACGACGTGCTGCGGGTGGAGCGGCTGCGCGATCCGTCGCGGCGGCCGCTGCTCGTCGTCGTCACGGACGGGCGGGCCACCGGCGGGCCGGAGCCCGTGGCGCTCGCGGGGAGGGCCGCGCGGCTGCACCGGGCCGAGGGGACGGCCTCGGTCGTCGTGGACTGCGAGTCGGGGTACGTACGCCTCGGTCTCGCCGGGGAGCTGGCCCGGGACCTGGGAGGCGCCGCCGTCACGCTCGACGAGCTGCGGGCCGACTCGATCGCCGGGCTCGTCAAGGACGTCACCGCAGCCGGGAGGGCCGCTTAATGCCGCAGGGACAGCCGATATCGGTGCCGGACGACGGACTCACCACCCGTCAGCGCCGCAACCGCCCGCTCCTGTTCGTCCACACGGGCGTCGGGAAGGGGAAGTCGACCGCCGCCTTCGGGCTCGCGCTGCGGGCCTGGAACCAGGGGTGGCCGATCGGGGTGTTCCAGTTCGTGAAGTCGGCGAAGTGGAAGGTCGGCGAGGAGAACGCGCTGAAGGTGCTGGGCGCGAGCGGCGAGGGCGGCACGGTCGACTGGCACAAGATGGGCGAGGGCTGGTCCTGGGTCCAGCGCGACGGCCAGCTCGACAACGAGGAGAAGGCCCGTGAGGGCTGGGAGCAGGTCAAGCGGGACCTGGCGGCCGAGACGTACAAGCTGTACGTGCTCGACGAGTTCGCCTACCCGCTGCACTGGGGCTGGATCGACACCGACGAGGTCGTCGAGGTCATGCGGAACCGGCCCGGCACCCAGCATGTGGTGATCACCGGCCGCAACGCGCCCGACGCCCTGATCGAGGCCGCCGACCTGGTGACCGACATGTCGAAGGTCAAGCATCCGATGGACGCGGGGCAGAAGGGCCAGAGGGGCATCGAGTGGTGAACGTGCCCCGTCTGGTCATCGCCGCGCCTGCCTCCAACAGCGGCAAGACCACCGTCGCCACCGGTCTGATGGCCGCCTTCGCCGCGCGCGGGTCGGCCGTCTCACCGCACAAGGTCGGTCCGGACTACATCGATCCGGGCTACCACTCCCTGGCGACGGGGCGCCCCGGCCGGAACCTCGACGCGTACATGTGCGGGACGGATCTCGTCGCCCCGCTCTTCGCGCACGGGGCGGCGGGGTGCGATCTCGCCGTGGTCGAGGGCGTGATGGGGCTGTACGACGGCGCCTCGGGGCAGGGTGAGCTGGCGTCGACCGCGCAGGTGGCGAAGCTGCTCAGGGCCCCGGTGGTGCTCGTGGTGGACGCGTCCTCGCAGTCGCGGTCGGTGGCGGCCCTGGTCCACGGGTTCGCCTCGTGGGATCCGCAGGTGCGGATCGGCGGGGTGATCCTGAACAAGGTGGCCTCCGACCGGCACGAGGCGCTGTTGCGGGACGCGCTGGACGAGTCGGGGCTGCCGGTGCTCGGGGTGATCCGGCGGGCGCCGCAGGTCGCGACGCCCTCCCGGCACCTGGGTCTGGTCCCGGTGGCCGAGCGGCGGAGCGAGGCGGTGGACGCCGTACGGGCCATGGGCGAGCGGGTGCGCGCCGGGTGCGATCTGGACGCGCTGCTGGCGCTGGCCCGGACGGCTCCCGCGCTGCCGGACGAGCCGTGGGCACCGGCGTACGCCCCTGCGGAAGGCCCCCGGCCCGTCGTCGCCGTGGCCGGCGGGGCGGCGTTCACCTTCGCGTACGCGGAACACGCCGAGCTGCTGACGGCGGCCGGTGCGGAGGTCGTGACCTTCGACCCGCTGCGGGACGAGAAGCTGCCGACGGGTGCGGCGGGGCTCGTGATCGGTGGCGGGTTCCCGGAGATGTACGCCCCCGAGCTCTCGGCCAACGAGCCGTTGCGGCGGGCGGTCACGGCACTGGCCCGGAGCGGGGCGCCGGTGGCCGCGGAGTGCGCGGGGCTGCTGTATCTGGCCCGGGAGCTGGACGGGAGGCCGATGTGCGGGCTGCTGGACGCCGAGGCCCGGATGTCGGAGCGCCTCACGCTCGGGTACCGGCAGGCGGTGGCGGTCACGGACAGCCCGCTGGCGCCGGCGGGGACCCGGGTGCGGGGTCATGAGTTCCACCGCACGGTGCTGGACCCGGCGGCGGGGACCACGCCGGCCTGGGGCATGCACCAGCCGGAGCGGCGGGTCGAGGGGTACGTCCAGCGGGGCGTCCACGCGAGCTATCTGCACACCCACTGGGCCGCGTCGCCCGAGGTGGCCCGGCGGTTCGTCGAGCACTGCCGGGCGCTTCCGGCGCGGTGAGCGGTTCGCCGCCCGGCCTCGCGGGCCGCGTGCTGCCGGGCGCTGTCGGCGCGTTCAGCGACGGCGCGTGCGGCGTGCGGGGGCGTCGGGGGCGTACGCGCGGCTCACTCGGCGATGCCGACGACCAGCCAGATGAAGCCCACGCCCCCGATGGTGCAGAGAAGGGTGGAGCGGGCGGGATGGGTGTGGTGCGCCTCGGGAAGGATCTCCGCAGCGGCCAGGTAGAGCAGGGCTCCGCCGAAGAAGCCGAGATAGCCGCCGAGCAGTTCCTCCGGAAGGGTGAACAGCAGCGTCGTCGCCGCGCCCACGACCGGTGCCACGGCGGCCGCGAACAGCATCAGGAGCGCTTTGCGGCGGGCGTTCCCGTACAGACTGGTGAGGGTGTACGTGTTGAATCCGTCGGCGAAGTCATGACTGATCACCGCCAGCGCGACGGCCACGCCCATGGAGCCGCTGACCTGGAAGGCGGCGCCGAGCGCGATGCCGTCCATCAGGCTGTGGCCGACCATCGCGGCGGCCGCCGTCAGCCCCACCTGCGGTACGCGGTCGCCGTGGTGCCCGCCCGCCCCGTGCGCCACCTGGCGGGCGGAGAGCAGCCGCTCGACCAGATGGGCCGCCAGGAAGCCGCCCACGAACAGCAGCAGCGCCATCGGGACCCCGAGCACCGGCTCGCCCGCCGCCTCGATCGCCTCGGGCAGGAGGTCGAGGCCGACCACGCCGAGCATCAGCCCGCCCGCCAGGCCGAGCACCAGATGGCGGCGGTCGGTGACGCGCTGGGCGACCCAGCCGCCGGCCAGGGTCATCAGGAACGCGCCGAGCGCGACGAACACCGCCATGGGGCCTTGCTAGCCGATCGGGCCCCCTCCGCGCATCTCAGGGTGTCCTTACCGGCGGCGCTCACCGCGTCCCTCCCGCCCGCTGCCGTGCCGCGTGTGCCGTGCGCTGTTGTGCCGCGCATACCGCCCGCCTCCGTGCTTCGTATACGGAGCGGTCCCGCGCCCGTCCCCGCACCACCACCGAGACGTATGACCTGAAAGGCAGGACTCCGCCGATGACCGGAGCATCCCTCGGCCCCGGACCCGAGTCCGGCGCCCGCAGTCTGGTGGTGGGGGTCGGCGCACGGCGAGGTGCCTCGGGCGACACGGTGTTCGCCCTCATCGAGGCGGTGCTGAGCGGGGCGGGGCTGGAGATGGCGGACGTGCTGGAGGTGGCCACGGTCGACGCCAGGGGGGACGAGCCGGGGATCGTGGGAGCGGCGGCCCGGCTCGGCGTGCCGGTGCGGACCCATCCGGCCGGGGCGCTGGCCTCGGTCCGGGTGCCGCACCCCTCGGGGGCGGTGCGCGCGGCGGTGGGGACGGCGTCGGTCGCGGAGGCCGCGGCGCTGATCGAGGCGGACGAGCTGGTGGTGCCCAAGACCCGGGCCCCGGGCGGGAAGGGGGTGGCGACCTGTGCGGTGGCCCGCCGTTTTCCGGCCGCCGACAGGACTTTCGGTGTTTCCGGCGGGAAAACTTCCACCTCACCGGTGACGGCAGGCTCCCGCCCGTTCACCATGGCTGCCATGAATCCCCCCACGCATCCCCCCATGCGGAACATCGAGAGCGCCGGGCCGGACCTGCGGCACCACGGCGACGCGGAGGTCCGCGGCGAGAATCTGACCGATCTCGCCGTGAACGTCCGTACCCACACCCCTCCCCCGTGGCTGCGCGAGCGGATAGCCGCGTCGCTCACCTCGCTGGCCGCCTATCCCGACGGGGCGTCCGCGCGGGCCGCGGTCGCCGGCCGGCACGGGCTGCCGGTGGAGCGGGTGCTGCTGACGGCGGGCGCGGCCGAGGCGTTCGTCCTGATCGCCCGGGCCCTGCCGGCCCGTCGGCCGGTCGTGGTGCACCCTCAGTTCACGGAGCCGGAGGCGGCGCTGCGGGCGGCCGGGCACGAGGTGGGGCGGGTCCTGCTGCGGGCCGAGGACGGTTTCCGGCTCGATCCGGCGGCGGTCCCCGAGGAGGCGGACCTCGTGGTGATCGGCAATCCGACGAACCCGACGTCCGTGCTGCATCCGGCGGCCCTGCTGGAGCAGCTGGCCCGGCCGGGGCGGACCCTGGTGGTCGACGAGGCGTTCATGGACGTCGTGCCGGGCGAGCGCGAGGCGGTGTGCGACCGGACGGACATCCCGGGGCTCGTGGTGCTGCGCAGCCTCACCAAGACGTGGGGGCTGGCCGGGCTGCGGATCGGTTACGTGCTGGCCGAGCCGGAGACGGTGGCGCTGCTCGCCGAGGCGCAGCCGCTGTGGCCTGTGTCCACCCCGGCGCTGGCGGCGGCGGAGGCGTGCATGGAGCCGCGGGCGCTGGTGGAGGCGGCTCAGGCGGCGGACCGGATCACGGTGGACCGGGCCCATCTGCTCGCCGGGCTGGCGGAGTTCAGCGAGGTCGAGGTGGTGGAGGCGGCCCGGGGCCCGTTCGTGCTGGTGCGGCTGGAGCGGGCGGCGGAGGTCCGGGAGCGGCTGCGGCTGCTGGGCTTCGCCGTCCGGCGCGGCGATACCTTCCCCGGGCTCGGGGCGCGGTGGCTGCGGCTCGCGGTCCGTGACCGGGCCACGACCAATCGTTTCCTCCAGGCCCTGGACCAGGCGGTGCAGGCCCTGCCGACGCGATCGGGGCGCTGAGGGAGCCCCGCACGGGGTGAGGCGGCTTCGGTCCGGCGGACGACGCCGCGCACAGGTGGTGCCGTCGGTCCGGCGGACGCCGCCGCACCGGGTGGGGGCGGCGTCCGTCCGGCGAACGCCGCCCCCGTCACACGGATCAGCTCTGGCCGCTGCTGCGCCTGCGCGCCAGCACGGTGGCGCCCGCGCCGACGGCCAGGAGGAGGGCCGCGCCGCCCGCGATGTACGGAGTGGTCGAGCTGCCTCCGGTCTCGGCGAGGTTGGCCTCGACGGGGGCGGTGCCGGTGTCGGAGCCGGTCTGCGTCTTCACGTCGCCGTCGCCCTTTCCGCCGTCACTGCTGCCGCCGTCGCCGCCGGTGCTGCCGTCGCCGCCGCTGTCGCCGCCCGTGGCCCCGCCGTCGGTGGAGCCGCCCGCGGTGTCGCCCGGCTCCTCGGGGGTCTGGGGCCCCGCCGGGGTCTCGCAGGTCGCCTCGGCGAGGGTGACCTCGCCGTTGACCTCGGCGACGTTGAGCTGGAGCGGGTTGACCGCCACCTTGAGCCGGAGCGCCGTCGCCGCCGCCGTGCGCTCGGTGGTGACCGTGTGGGACAGGTCGAGGGAGACCTCACCGACGCCCGGGACGGAGACCTGGGTCGGTCCGCCCGCGCTGAGCGTCACCTTCTTGCCGAGCACCTTGACGTGGCCGAGCACGTTCGACTCGGCGACGGGCTGCTTGCCGGTCTCGCAGGCCGCCTTGGAGGTGACCTTCTGGACCTCGACGAGCGGGAGCGCCGCGAGTCCGGGGACGTGGATCCGCGCCTTCGCCAGATGGGTGTAGCCCTCGGCCCCGTGCTCGTCCACGGTCGCTTCGGCGGTGGCCACGTCGGCACGCAGCACGTTGACCGGGCGGCCCTCCACTCCGTCCAGGTTGACGCTCAGTGCGGTCTTCTCGGCGCTGGCCGGGGCCTGCACCTCGTTGAGCGTGACCTTGAGGGGCACCTGGAGGGACTTGTTGAGGAGCGAGACATCGAGCCCGGTGCGGAGCACGACCGCGCTCGCCCTGCCCTCACCGCCGGTGGTGGGCGTCGCCGGGGCTGCGTGCGCGGGGACGGCGGCAAGCAGAGCGACGGGGGCGGCGGCGACCGCCACGGCGGCGAGACGGAAGGTGTTGCTGTTCAAGATCGTGGAACCCCCACAAGAGACATGGAGCCACCGGCGCAGCCCCATGGGGGACATGGCCTGCGCCGGTGACGTCGACTCCGTGAATCTTTACGCACTGAGGGTGAACTGACGGACACCTGGCGTGAGTTCACCCCAATGGGGGTTTTCCGCGCGCACATTCGAATCTTTCGGCACGCGTGTTCCCTCCTGTCCCTCCCCGTCACCCGTCTCACGCGGAAGGGGCCGCGGCGCGTGAACGGGCCGGGCTGTATCAACGAGCCGGGGGCCGCATCCGTCACTGCCCGTCAACGCGCCGCCGTTCAGCCGACGACCCGCCCGTTCAGGACGACGTGGCGGGGCGCCGCCAGCACCCGCACGTCCGCGCGCGGGTCCTCGTCGTAGACGACCAGGTCGGCCGGAGCTCCCTCGTCGAGGCCCGGCCGCCCCAGCCAGCGCCTGGCTCCCCACGCGGTCGCGGAGAGCGCCTCCAGCGGCGGGATGCCCGCCCTGACCAGCTCGGCGACCTCGCCCGCGACCAGGCCGTGCGCCAGCGAGCCGCCCGCGTCGGTGCCGACGTAGACCGGGATTCCGGCGTCGTACGCGGAGCGCACGGTGTCGTAGCGGCGGTCGTACAGCTGCCGCATATGGGCCGACCAGCGGGGGAACTTGGCCTCGCCGCCCGCCGCGAGGTCGGGGAAGGTGGCGATGTTGACCAGCGTCGGGACGATCGCGACGCCGCGTTCGGCGAAGAGCGGGATGGTCTCCTCGGTGAGTCCGGTGGCGTGCTCGATGCAGTCGATGCCCGCCTCCACCAGATCGCGCAGCGACTCCTCGGCGAAGCAGTGCGCGGTGACCCGGGCGCCCAGGCGGTGGGCCTCGGCGATGGCCGCCTCGACCTCGCCGCGCGGCCAGCAGGCGGTGAGGTCCCCGGCGTCGCGGTCGATCCAGTCCCCCACGAGCTTGACCCAGCCGTCGCCGCGCCGGGCCTCCTGGGCGACGTACGCGACGAGGTCGCCGGGCTCGATCTCGTGCGCGTAGTTACGGATGTAGCGGCGGGTCCTCGCGATGTGGCGGCCGGCCCTGATGATCTTCGGCAGGTCCTCGCGGCAGTCGATCCAGCGGGTGTCGGAGGGCGATCCGGCGTCCCGGATCAGCAGGGTCCCGGCCTCCCGGTCGGTGAGCGCCTGCTTCTCGGCGGTCGCCGCGTCGACCGGGCCGTGCCGGTCCAGACCGACATGGCAGTGCGCGTCGACGAGGCCGGGCAGCGCCCAGCCCCGCACCGTCTCCGCACCGTCGGCGCCGGGCGGCCGCTCGTAGGTGATCCGTCCTCCCACGGCCCACAGTTCGTCCCGCACCTCGTCCGGGCCGACGAGCACCCGGCCCTTCACCCGCAGCACCGGCCGCTCCTTCCCCTCACGCACTTCGACCACCCGTCCGATCACTCACCCGATCACTCATACGCGGCACTGTACGAGGCCGCCGGCGGGCCGTCGGTAGGCTGCCAGTGCCTTCCGACCGTCGGACGAACCCGAAGAGAGCCCCCACCGTGACGCACCCCTTCCTCGATCTGCCCCCGCTCACCGCCGGCCACTTCGCGGCGATCGAGCGGCGCGTGGCCCGGCTCCTCGCGACGGAGCAGGACGTCGTCATCACCCAGGGCGAGGCGCTGCTGCCGCTGGAGGGCTGCATCCGCAGCGGCGCGCGGCCCGGCTCGACCGCGCTGAACGTGGTCACGGGCCCGTACGGGCAGACCTTCGGCAACTGGCTGCGGGACTGCGGCGCCCAGGTCGTCGACCTCGCGGTGCCGTTCCACACGGCGGTGACCGCCGCCCAGGTCGCCGAGGCGCTCGCCGAGCACCCGGAGATCGACTTCGTCTCGCTGGTGCACGCGGAGGCGGCGACCGGCAACACCAACCCGGTCGCGGAGATCGGCGAGGTGGTCCGGGCCCACGGCGCGCTGTTCATGCTGGACGCGGTCGCCTCGGTGGGCGCCGAGCCGCTGCTGCCGGACGCCTGGGGCGTCGACCTGTGCGTGATCGGCGCGCAGAAGGCCATGGGCGGACCCGCCGGGGTCTCCGCGGTGTCGGTGAGCGCGCGGGCCTGGGAGCGGATCGCCGCCAACCCGGCCGCCCCGCGCCGCTCCTACCTGTCGCTGCTGGACTGGAAGGAGCGCTGGATCGACGGCGGCCGCACGGCTCTGCCGCACGCCCCCGCGCAGCTGGAGATGCTGGGCCTGGAGGCATGTGTCGCCCGGATCGAGGACGAGGGACCGGAGACGGTGATGGCCCGCCACGCCTCGGCCGCCGCGGCGACCCGGGCGGGAGCGGTCGCCCTGGGCGGCGGGCTGGAGCCGTACGTCCACCGGGCGCGGGACGCGGCCCCGGTGGCGACGACGCTGCGCGTCCCGGCGGGGACGGACGCGGCAGCCCTGGTCGCGGCGGCGCTGGCGGCGGACCCCGCGCTGCCGCTGGTCGCGGGCGGCGGGGCGCTCTCCAAGGAGATGATCCGGGTCAACCATTACGGGGCGGATGCGACGCGGGGCGCGGTGCTGTCCTCGCTCGCGGCTCTGGGGGCGGCGCTGACCGATGCGGGCCTGCGGGTCGATATCGAGGCTGCCCGCCGGACCGTTTCGGAAACCTGGCCGGCCCACTGAATTCTCCACGATACGGGGAGCTGCTTTATCGAAAGCAGCTCCCCGTATTCTTTTGCCCGCTATCTCTTCGGCTAAACGCAGAAGTTTCTGCGCGGGTCGAGCTTCACGATTCGGACACGTAGCAGGAGAGTTACGATCCTGTGACCGACCCCACAGGCGCGGCGTTATGACCGATTAATTCGGGACAAAGTGGAAGAAAATGCCCCCGGATCATGGGGTGGCTCGCGCACGCCTGATAACACACACAAGCCCTTCACCCAACCCCTTGCCTCGATGCAATTTCGAAATTTGCTGGGTAAATTCAATTCACATGACCGCCGCACCAGCAGATTTTGCCCGTGCCCGAAGCGAATTCCTCAGTATCGATGCGCCGCGAGTGGAGGACGGAGCCGCGATCTGGCGCATTGCCCGCGACTCCAAGGTCCTGGACCTGAACTCCTCGTACAGCTACCTGCTGTGGTGCCGTGACTTCGCCGCGACGTCCGTCGTCGCCCGTGGCGAGAGCGGCGAGCCCATCGCCTTCGTGACGGGCTACATCCGGCCCGACCGCCCCCAGACCCTCGTCGTCTGGCAGGTGGCCGTCGACGCGGCCCACCGCGGCAAGGGGCTGGCCGCGACGCTGCTGGACGCGCTGACCGCCCGGGTCGCCGCCGACCAGGGCCTGTCGTCCGTGGAGACGACGATCACCCCGGACAACACCGCCTCCGACCGGCTGTTCACGTCCTACGCCCAGCGGCACGACGTGGCACTGGAGCAGGAGGTCCTCTTCGACGGCGACCTGTTCCCCGAAGGGACCCACCTGCCCGAGGTGCTCTACCGGATCGGTCCGTTCACCACCTGAGCACGCCCGGGCACGCCCTCCGGCGTACCCGACCCGTACGCCCGCCGCCCGACCCCCGTCCGGCGCACCCGACCCGTGCGCCCGGTTCCCACGACTTTTCGCGTCGGCCGACCACCCGGCGCGGTCCCGGCCGCATCCGTGCGGCGGGGAGCACCAGACCACCGCCCGTCACACCCCCTCACGCAGGAGACCCGCTGTGACCATCACCCCGCCCGAACTGAGCGTCTTCGAGACCCTGGAGTCCGAGGTCCGCAGCTACTGCCGCGGCTGGCCCGCCGTCTTCGACCGCGCGCAGGGCGCCCGGCTGACCGACGAGGACGGCCACTCCTACCTGGACTTCTTCGCCGGCGCCGGCTCGCTCAACTACGGCCACAACAACCCGGTGCTGAAACGAGCGCTGATCGACTACATCGAGCGCGACGGCATCACCCACGGCCTGGACATGGCGACCACCGCCAAGCGGGGGTTCCTGGAGACGTTCCAGAACGTGATCCTGCGCCCGCGCGACCTGCCGTACAAGGTCATGTTCCCCGGCCCGACCGGCACCAACGCCGTCGAGGCGGCGCTGAAGCTGGCCCGCAAGGTCAAGGGCCGCGAGGCCGTCGTCTCGTTCACCAACGCCTTCCACGGCATGTCGCTGGGCTCGCTGGCCGTCACCGGCAACGCCTTCAAGCGCGCCGGGGCCGGGATCCCGCTGGTGCACGGCACCCCGATGCCGTTCGACAACTACTTCGACGGCACGGTCCCGGACTTCCTGTGGTTCGAGCGGCTCCTGGAGGACCAGGGCTCCGGTCTGAACAAGCCCGCCGCGGTGATCGTGGAGACGGTCCAGGGCGAGGGCGGCATCAACGTCGCCCGTGCCGAGTGGCTGCGGGCGCTGCAGGAGCTGTGCCACCGCCAGGACATGCTGCTGATCGTCGACGACATCCAGATGGGCTGCGGCCGTACCGGCGGCTTCTTCTCCTTCGAGGACGCCGGGATCACCCCGGACATCGTCACGCTGTCGAAGTCCATCAGCGGCTACGGGCTGCCGATGTCGCTCTGCCTGTTCAAGCCGGAGCTGGACATCTGGGAGCCGGGCGAGCACAACGGCACCTTCCGCGGCAACAACCCGGCCTTCGTCACGGCCGCCGCCGCGCTCCAGGCGTACTGGGCGGACGGCCAGATGGAGAAGCAGACCCTGGCCCGCGGCGAGCAGGTCGAGCAGACGCTGCTGGCCATCTGCGCCGAGGAGCCGAGCGCGCAGTTCCGCGGCCGGGGCCTGGTGTGGGGCATGGAGTTCGAGGACCCGGCACGGGCCTCGGCGGTCTGCGCCCGCGCCTTCGAGCTGGGGCTCCTGCTGGAGACCTCCGGCCCGCAGAGCGAGGTCGTCAAGCTGCTGCCGCCGCTGACCATCACCCCCGAAGAGCTGGACGAGGGGCTGCGCACGCTGGCCCGCTCCGTCCGTGAGACGGCCTGACCCGGTACTGCCGGGGCAGGTGGAAGAAGAGAGGCCCCGGGCCGTGAGGCCCGGGGCCCGTGCAGAGAAGAGAAAGGCAACCGCTCACCGTGATCGTCCGATCGTTCAGTGACATCGAGAACACCGACCGGCATGTGAAGGCCGCGTCCGGCACCTGGGAGAGCAAGCGCATCGTGCTCGCCAAGGAGAAGGTGGGCTTCTCGCTCCACGAGACCGTGCTGTACGCGGGCACGGAGACCTCGATGTGGTACGCGAACCACATCGAGGCGGTCCTGTGCACCGAGGGCGAAGCCGAACTCACCAACGACGAGACCGGCGAGAAGCACTGGATCACGCCCGGCACGATGTATCTGCTGGACGGGCACGAGCGGCACACCATGCGGCCCAAGACCGACTTCCGCTGCGTGTGCGTCTTCAATCCCCCCGTCACCGGGCGGGAGGACCATGACGAGAACGGTGTCTACCCACTGCTGACCGAGGAGGGCTGAACCATGACCACCGAAGTACGCGCCGATCTGTACCCCTCGCGCGGCGCCGCCGAGATGACCACTCCCCGCCAGGACCCGGTCATCTGGTCCGCGCCGGGCGCACCGGGCCCGATCGCCGCCAAGGACCTCCAGAGCTACGAGCACGACGGCTTCCTCAGCATCGAGCAGCTGATCACGCCGGACGAGGTCGCCGTCTACCGGGCGGAGCTGGATCGCCTGGTCACCGACCCGCTGATCCGTGCCGACGAGCGCTCCATCGTGGAGAAGCAGACGCAGAGCGTGCGGTCCGTCTTCGAGGTCCACAAGATCAGTGAGGTCTTCGCCGGGCTGGTCCGCGACGAGCGGGTGGTGGGCCGGGCCCGCCAGATCCTCGGCTCGGACGTGTACGTCCACCAGTCCCGGATCAACGTGAAGCCGGGCTTCGGGGCCTCGGGCTTCTACTGGCACTCGGACTTCGAGACCTGGCACGCGGAGGACGGTCTGCCGAACATGCGGACCGTGTCCGTGTCGATCGCGCTGACGGAGAACTTCGACACCAACGGCGGGCTGATGATCATGCCCGGTTCGCACAAGTCGTTCCTCGGCTGTGCGGGCGAGACGCCGAAGGACAACTACAAGAAGTCGCTCCAGATGCAGGACGCCGGCACCCCGTCCGACGAGGCGCTGACGAAGATGGCCGACCGCCACGGCATCAAGCTCTTCACGGGCAAGGCCGGTTCGGCGACCTGGTTCGACTGCAACGCCATGCACGGTTCCGGCGACAACATCACGCCGTACGCGCGCAGCAACGTCTTCATCGTCTTCAACAGCGTGGAGAACGCGGCGCAGGAGCCCTTCGCGGCTCCGATCCGCCGCCCCGAGTTCATCGGGGCGCGGGACTTCACCCCGGTGAAGTAGCGCGACGCGCGGGCGAAGGGGCCGGGACGGCGTGCCGTCCCGGCCCCTCGCGTGTGCCGCGCGGGACCGCGGCGCGGGCGGTACGCCGGACCGGTCGTCGCGAAACCCGCTGGACCGGAGGCGAGCCGGCGGCGAGGGTGTCCGGCATGACCTCCCACATACGCCACATCACGATCGACTGCGCCGACCCCTACGCGCTCGGCGGCTTCTGGGCCCGGGCGCTCGACGCGCCGCTCTCCGGCGAGGACCGACCCGGCGACCCGGAGGTGCTGCTGGAGACCCCCGGCGCGGCGGTCCTCTTCGTGCGGGTGGCCGAGAAGAAGCAGACCAAGAACCGCGTCCATCTCGACCTCCAGCCGCAGGACCGCTCCCGCGACGCGGAGGTCGAGCGGCTGCTCGCGCTCGGCGCGACCCTCGTCGGCGACCACCGCAGGCCGAACGGGCGGGGCTGGGCGACGCTCGCCGACCCCGAGGGCAACGAGTTCTGCGTGGAGTGCGGCGCGGCCGAGCGGGCCGCGCTGACCGGGAGTCGGCTGCCGGTGACCGCCGACGACGTGACGACCGCCGTACGGCTCGCGGTGGACGTGCTGGCGAAGGCCC
This sequence comes from Streptomyces sp. YPW6, assembly GCF_018866325.1. Lineage (NCBI taxonomy): Bacteria > Bacillati > Actinomycetota > Actinomycetes > Kitasatosporales > Streptomycetaceae > Streptomyces > Streptomyces sp. YPW6. The sequence goes on along the minus strand of NZ_CP076457.1, from coordinate 6,285,217 downwards.
CGGCGGAGCGCTGGGAGGACCGGGCGGGATCGCTGGAGTGGACCTGCTGGGAGACGGCGGAGCATCTGGGCGACGATCTCTTCGCGTACGCGGTGCAGTTGGGCCTCCGCACCCCTCCCCTGGATCGCGAGGTGCCCTACCGGTGGACGCCGGAGCGGTCGGGCGGACCGTACAACGCGGTCTTCGCCGACCGGGAGGCCGGGCCCGCCGGGCTGCTGGCGACGGTGGAGGCGAGCGGGGCGCTGCTGGCCTCGATGGCGCGGACGACACCGCCCGAGGTGCGTTCGTACCACGGATACGGGATCTCCGACCCGGAGGGCTTCGCCGCGATGGGTGTGGTGGAGACCCTGGTGCACGCCCATGACCTGGCACAGGGCCTGGGGCTGGCGTGGGCGCCGCCCGCAGCGCTCTGCGACCGGGCGCTGGCCCGGCTCTTCCCGGACGCGCCCCCGGGCGGCGACCGGTGGGCCGTGCTGCTGTGGGCCACCGGCCGCGCCGGGCTGCCGGGCCACCCGCGCCGCACCGCGTGGCGGTGGGACGGGCGGCCCCTGGAGGATCAGACGGCGTCGAGCGCCGGGTAGTCGGTGTAGCCCCGGGCGTCGCCGCCGAAGAAGGTCGACGGGTCGGGGGTGTTGAACGGGCCGCCCGCCTTCAGCCGGGCGGGCAGGTCCGGGTTGGCGAGGAAGAGCGCCCCGTAGGAGATCAGGTCGGCGACGCCGTCGTCGATCACCGTGTGGTCGCCGGGTCCGGTGGGGCCCTCGGAGTGCACGTTGATGACGAGGGCCCCGGAGAACGCCTTGCGCAGGGCGAGGGTCAGCTCGCGGATCGGGGTGGCCTCCAGGATGTGCAGATAGGCGAGGCCGAGCGGCTCGATCGCGCGGACCAGCGCGGTGTACGTGGCCTCCGGCGCGGGCTCGTCGATGTCGTTGTACGGGTTGCCGGGCGAGATGCGCAGCGCGGTGCGCTCCGGGCCGATCTCGGCGGCGACGGCCTTGACGACCTCGGCCGCGAAGCGGGTGCGGGCCTCGTCGGAGCCGCCCCACGCGTCGGTGCGCCGGTTGGTGTTGGGGGCGAGGAACTGGTGGATGAGGTAGCCGTTGGCGCCGTGCAGCTCGACCCCGTCGAACCCGGCCTCCACGGCGTTGCGGGAGGCGGAGACGAAGTCGGCGACGGTCTGCCGGATCTCGGCCTCGGTCAGCTCGTGCGGCTCGACGAGGTCCTTGGGGCCTTCGGCGGTGAAGATCTGGCCCGTGGCCCTGACCGGGGAGGGGGCGACCGGGACGAGTCCGTCGGGGAGCAGGACCGGGTGGCCGATGCGGCCGGCGTGCATGATCTGGGCGAAGATCCTGCCGCCCCGCGCGTGCACCGCGTCGGTGACCGTACGCCAGGAGGCGACCTGCTCGGCGCTGTGCAGGCCGGGCGTGGAGGGGTAGCCCTGGCCCACCACGGAGGGCTGGATTCCCTCGGTGATCACGAGGCCGGCCGAGGCGCGCTGGGCGTAGTAGGTGGCGGTCAGCTCGGTGGCGGTGCCGCCCTCGCCGGCCCGGCTGCGGGTCATCGGGGCCAGTGCGATGCGGTTGGCCAGGCGCGTGCCGGACAGGTCGACGGGGTCGAAAGCGGTGGTCATGGGGGTCTCCCGGAATAGGTATGTGGTCGGCCAATGAATGCCGCCGGGGGCAACTGTAACCCATTCATTGGCCGACCAAGGTAAAGTGGCCCGAATACGTCGGGCATCATCGGAAGCCGTCACCGAGGCCACCACCGCGGCCTCCGCTCACCGCCCGAGGACCTCAGGAGCCCGCCATGACCACCGGCCGCGCCACCCCCGCGGAAGACGCCTGTACGAACGCCCGGCCCACGGCGGCGCTCGGCGGGCCCGTCAGCCACGCCGTCTCGCGGGTGGCCCGGCTGCACCGGATCGCGGCGGGCAAGGCGCTCAGGGGGGTGGACCTCTACCCGGGACAGGAGCTGCTGATGATGCACCTGTGGGACCGGGGGGCGGTCCGGCAGACCGAGCTGATCCGGGCCCTGGAGCTGGACCCCTCCACGGTCACGAAGATGCTCCAGCGGCTGGAGCAGACCGGGCATGTGCGCCGCCGCCCCGACCCGGCCGACCGGCGGGCCGTGCTGGTCGAGGCGACGGAACAGAGCTGCGGGCTGCGCGCCGCGGTACGGGCCGCGTGGGGCAGCCTGGAGGAGGACACGCTCGCGGGCCTGGACCCGGCCGAGCGCACGGAGCTGGTCCGGCTGCTGGCGAAGGTCGAGGAGAACCTCTGCCGGGAGACCGAGGACTGCCCCGACCGGCGGTGAGCCGCGGCCGGCCGAGGCGTGCCCGTACGGCTCAGGCCAGGAAGTCCAGCAGCCGGTCCACGTCGGCCTCGGTGTTGTAGAGGTGGCAGGAGATCCGCAGATTCCCGGCCGGGGCGGAGACGGCGATCCCGGCCTCGGCCAGTGCGGGCTGACGGCCGTCGAGTCCCGGCACCGCGACGATCGCCGACTCCCCGGGGACCGCCTGGTGCCCGAGAGCGGCGAGCCCCTTGCGCAGTCGGGCGGCGAGCCCGGTGGCGTGCCCGTACAGGGCGTCGGCGCCGGCCTCCGCGAGCAGCGCGAGGGAGTGCTCGGCCCCGTGGTACGAGAGGAAGGCGGGCGGCTCGTCGAAGCCGCGGGCGGTGGGGGCGAGGCGCTCCAGCGGGCCGTAGTTGCTCGTCCAGGGGGCGCCCGCGGAGACCCAGCCCGCGAAGAGGGCCGGCAGGGTGTCCTGCGCCTCCTCGGTGACGGTCAGGAACGACGTACCGCGCGGGCAGAGCAGGAACTTGAAGCCGCCGGTGACGGTGTAGTCGCACGCGCCGGCGTCCACCGGGAACCAGCCCGCCGCCTGGGTGGCGTCCAGCAGAGTGCGGGCCCCGTGCGCGGCGGCGGCCGCACGCACGGCGGCGAGGTCGGCGACCCGGCCGTCGGCCGACTGCACGGCGGAGAAGGCGACCAGCGCGGTCGAGTCGCGGACGGCAGCGGCGAGGTCCGCGAGGGGCACGTACCGCATACGCAGATCACCGCGGAGCGCGAACGGGCTGACCACGGAGGAGAACTCACCCTCGGGGCAGAGGACTTCGGCGCCGGGCGGCAGTGAAGCGGCGATCAGGCCGACATGGACGGTGACGGAGCTGCCGGTGGCGACCCGGTCCGGGTGGACCCCGACGAGCCGGGCGAAGCCGGCCCGCGCCGCCTCCACGGCCTCGAAGCTGCCGGCGCCCACCCGGCGGCCCGCGGCGTTCTCGTCGGCCAGGGCCTTCACGGCGGCGATCGTCCGGCGGGGCAGCAGGCCCCAGCTGGAGGTGTTGAGGTAGGTGACCTCGGGCGCGAATTCGGCGGCTGCTGCTTGGATGGGCGCGAGGATCGTCATGCGTCCACCCTGAAGCCCCCTCAACTCAAAGTCAATTACAGATAGTTAAGGGTCACACCAAAGATATTCTTATGGTTGGCGACCGGCCGGGTCCCGGTGCCGCCGTTCGGCTCCGGGGCCCGGCCCCGGTCTCAGCTCCGCGGAACCTCGCAGGCTCCCTCCGCGTCGCAGGCCGCCGCGTCCCCGCCGACCGTGGTGAGGGCGGTGGCCGGGCGGTCCTTCCATGCCTGCTCCAGCGCCTGGACGAAGACCTCGGAGGGCTGGCCGCCGGAGATGCCGTACCGCCGGTCGAGCACGAAGAACGGCACGGCGTTGGCGCCCAGTTCGGCCGCCTCACGTTCGTCGGTCCGGACGTCGTCCGCGTACGCCTCGGGGTCGGCGAGCACGGCGCGGGCCTCGTCGGCGTCGAGTCCGGCCTCCTCGGCGAGGGCGATCAGCACCTCGTCGTCGAAGACGGAGCGCTCCTCGGCGAAGTTCGCCCGGTAGGCGAGGGTCAGCAGCTCGTCCTGGCGGCCCCGGGCCTTGGCCAGGTGCAGCAGCCGGTGGATGTCGAACGTGTTGCCGTGGTCGCGGCCCTCGGTGCGGTAGCCGAGCCCTTCGGAGTGCGCGTTGGCGGCGACGCCGGCCTCCATGGCGGCGGCTTCCTCACGGGTACGGCCGTACTTCCGGGCCAGCATGTCGATCACGGGCGCGGTGTCGCCCTTGGCCCGGGAGGGGTCGAGCTCGAAGGACCGGTGCACCACCTCGACCTCGTCCCGGTGGGCGAACTCCGCGAGGCCCTTCTCGAAGCGGGCCTTGCCGATGTAGCACCACGGGCAGGCGATGTCGCTCCAGATCTCGACGCGCATGACTCTTCTTCTCTCCCAGACTCACGGGGGGCGTGCGGAGAAGCCCTCCGTACGTCACGTCTCTGTCCGAACACCGAACCTGACCAGGTGATTCCCGGGCCGCGAACCGCTGGCGCCCGGAGCGGAAATCGGGAAGGCTCGCGCGCATGGTCTCAGTGGTGCAGAACGTGGCGATCGACTGTGTGAACGCGTACGAGCTGGCGCGGTTCTGGAGCGAGGTGACCGGCCGTCCGCTGCATCCGGAGGACGAACCGGGCATGCCGGAGACGCAGGTGATGATGGCGGAGGGACCGATGCTCTATTTCCATCAGGTCCCCGAGGAGAAGAAGGGCAAGAACCGGCTCCATCTGTGCCTGCGCCCGTCCTCCTCGCGCGAGGAGGAGGTGGAGCGGCTGCTGACCCTCGGCGCCACCCTCGTCGCCGACCTCCGCAACCCGGACGGCTCCGGCTGGGCGGTGCTCGCCGACCCCGAGGGCAACGAGTTCTGCGTCCTGCGCGGCGACCGCGACCGGGCCGCGACGGCTTCCTGACGTCCGGGGCGGCCCGCGAGACGCTCCGGCGGGCCCGCGAGACGCTCCGGGTGAGGGCTCACGCGCGGCGTCCGTCGACCCGGCGGGGCAGGCCGAGCGGGTTGTCCTCGCGCAGCTCGGCCGGGAGGAGGGACTCGGGGGTGGACTGGTACGTGACCGGGCGCAGCCAGCGTTCGACCGCCGTCGCGCCGACCGAGGTGGAGGTGGACGTGGTGGCCGGGTAGGGGCCGCCGTGGTGCTGGGCGGGGGCGACGGCGACCCCGGTCGGCCAGCTGTTGACGAGGACGCGTCCGGCGAGCGGGGTGAGGGCCGCGAGCAGCTGCCCCGCGTCGGGGTCCCGGCCCTCGTCGGTGGCGCACTGGAGGGTGGCGGTGAGGTTCCCCGGCAGTCGGGCGAGGACGGCGGCGGCCTCCTCGGTGGAGCCGTACCGGGCGATGACCGTGACCGGGCCGAAGCACTCCTCCAGCAGCGCGTCGTGCGGGCCCTCGGCGGTGAGCCGGGCGGCGGGCACGGTGAGGAATCCGGCGGAGACGGTGTGCTCGCCGGCCGCACCGGGGGTGACCGGGGCGCCGACACCGGGCAGCGCGGCCCGCTCCCGTACCCCGGCGACGAAGGCGTCCCGCATGCGGTGGTCCAACAGGACGGCGGAACCGGTCGAGCTGACCGTCTCGGTGAGGGTCTTCAGGAGCTGGTCGCCCGCCGCGCCCTCGGGGACGAGCACGAAGCCGGGCTTGGTGCAGAACTGGCCGACCCCGAGCGTCATCGAGCCGCCGAGGCCCGCGCCGATCTCCCCGGCGCGCGCCACCGCGGCGGCCGCGGTGACGACGACCGGGTTGAGGGAGCCGAGTTCGCCGTGGAAGGGGATGGGCACGGGGCGGGCGGCCGCCGCGTCGAACAGGGCGCGTCCGCCGCGTACGGAGCCGGTGAAGCCCGCCGCGCTCACCAGCGGGTGGCGGATCAGTTCGACTCCCGCGTCGAACCCGTGCACCACCGTGAGGACGTCCTCGGGCAGCCCGGCGCGGGCGGCGGCGCGGCGCAGGACCGAGGCGCAGAGTTCGGAGGTGGCCGGGTGGTCGGGGTGCGCCTTGACCACGACGGGGCAGCCGGCCGCGAGCGCGCTGGCGGTGTCGCCGCCGGGGACGGAGAAGGCGAGCGGGAAGTTGCTCGCCGCGTAGACGGCGACGACCCCGAGCGGGATCCTGTAGCGGCGCAGGTCGGGCCAGGGCGGGGTCCGGGCGGCGTCCGGGTGGTCGATGCGGATGTCGAGGTAGTCGCCTTCGTCGACGACCTCCGCGAAGGCCCTGAACTGGGCTGCGGTGCGCGCGAGTTCGCCGGTGAGCCGGGCGGGCCCGAGGGCGGTCTCCGCGTCGGCGGCCTCAATGATGTGCGCGCCGGACTCCTCCAGCAGCCGCGCCGCCGTCCGCAGGAACGCGGCCCGCGCCACCCGGTCGGCGAGGGCGTCCCGCACGGCGTGGGCCGATCCGGCCGCGCGGTCGACCTCCTCGGCGGTGGCCTCCACGGCGACCTGCTCGCGCGGGTTCCCCGTTCGGGGGTCGACGCTCCAGACTGGTACTGCGCTCACCGTGATTCCCTTCCGTCGCGCGACCGGTCACCGGCCGGTCCCCGATCGCCGTCCCGCCGCCGCCCCTCGCCGTCCCCCGGCGGCCCGGCCGACGGCGGCCGCGTCTCAGCAGGTGTTCGGTATTCTGAACAGAGTTCCTGGTCGTGAATGCCCTGGACTCTATTTCCGGGCGTTCCGTGTTGGCAATCGTGTGGCGGCTTCTCGGACGGCGTCCCGGACGGGAGGCTGATGAGCTGGAGAAGAAGGGGGCGTGGGCGATGTCGGTCGCCGAGTCCGGTGGGGCACAGGTCAAGTCCGCGGTACGGACCGTGGAACTCCTCGAATACTTCGCGGGGCGGCCCGGCATGCACACGCTGGCCACCGTCCAGGAGGCGGTCGGCTACCCCAAGTCCAGCCTCTACATGCTGCTGCGCACCCTGGTGGAGCTGGGCTGGGTCGAGACGGACGCGACGGGCACCCGGTACGGGATCGGTGTCCGCGCCCTGCTGGTCGGCACCTCGTACATCGACGGCGACGAGGTCGTGGCCGCCGCCCGGCCGACGCTGGACCGGCTGTCCGACGACACCACGGAGACCATCCACCTGGCCCGCCTCGACGGGACGAACGTGGTCTACCTCGCGACCCGGCAGTCCCAGCACTACCTGCGCCCCTTCACCCGGGTCGGGCGCCGGCTGCCCGCGCACTCCACCTCGCTGGGCAAGGCGCTGCTCGCCACCCACAGCGACGAGCAGGTCCGCGCGCTGCTGCCCGAGACGCTGCCCGCGCTGACCGAGCACACCATCACGGACCGCGAGAAGCTCATCGGGGAACTGCGGCTGGTCCGCGAGCAGGGCTATGCGGTGGACCGCGAGGAGAACACCCTCGGCCTGCGCTGTTTCGGGGTCGCGATCCCCTACCGGACCCCCGCCCGTGACGCCATCAGCTGCTCGGTGCCGGTCGCCCGGCTCACGACGGGCCACGAGCAGACGGTGAAGGACGCCCTGTTCGACGCCCGGGACCGGCTCGCCCTCGCGACGCGGCGGCTGTGATGGCCGAGATGTCGCTGCGCGCGGTGGAGGACGCCGACCTGCCGCTGTTCTTCGCCTGGATGAGCGATCCGGACGCGACCCGGGTCGCCGCGTTCACCGCCGAGGACCCCACCGACCGCGCGGCGTTCGACGCCCGCTGGACACGGATCCGGTCCGGGTCCGGCGGGGTGGTGATGCGCACGGCGGTGGCCGACGGCGTCGTGGTGGGCCATGTCGGTGCGTACGGGGAGATCGGCGACCGCCAGGTGACGTACTGGATCGACCGTGCGCACTGGGGCCGCGGGCTGGCGACGGCCGCGCTGCGGGCGTTCCTCGACGCGACGCCGACGCGCCCGCTGCACGCACGGGCGGCGGCCGACAACCTCGGCTCGCGCCGGGTGCTGGAGAAGTGCGGCTTCGTGGTGACCGGCGCGGACCGGGGGTTCGCCCGGGCCAGGGGCGAGGAGATCGACGAGGTGCTGGTGACCCTCCGCGCGTAGGGACCGCGCGGTACCGCCGGACGCGTCTCTTCCGCTCGATCCCTGGGTCGTCGACTCGTCTGCGGCGGCTTCATCGTCCAGGGCCTCGCCCTCGGCACCCCCTTCGCGCTGTACGCCAGGGAGCGCTGGGGCCGTCCGTGGCGGGCACGGCTGCGGGACCTGCCGGAGAGCCCGACCACGCCCGCCCTGCGCGCGACGGCCGTCGCCGCCGCGTCGGCGGCCCTGGTCCCCGGCGTCACCCACCTGCTGCGGGCCACCGGTGCGACCGCCGGTCCGGGCTGCGGCCGATGGCGGCGGGGCTGGCCGACGCGGAGGTCGCGGACCGGCTCTCGGTGGGCCCGGCGACGGCGAAGACGCAGGTGGCGGCGGTCCTCGCGAAGACCGGTGCGCGGTACCGGACCCAGGCGGTCATCGCGGCCTACGAGTCCGGGTTCATCACCCCGGGCTGAGCGCCGCGGCGGGGGCGGGCCGGGTGAGAAAACGGTGAGAAGGGGCACGGAAGGGAACGACCGGAACCAGCCTGCTCGTCCCTTGAGCGGGATGAACAAGACCATCAGGCGCGCTTCGGTCTTCTGCCTGCTCATGGTGCTCGCCCTGCTGATGCGGGCGACCTGGGTGCAGGGTTACCAGGCCAAGGCGCTCGCAGACGACGAGCACAACCGGCGGAACACGATCGCGCAGTACGCGCAGCCGCTCGGGGACATCATCGTGGCCGGTGCACCGGTCACCGGATCGAAGGGGACCAGTGGCGGCGACCTCCGTTACCAGCGCACGTACACCCAGGGCGAGCTGTACGCGGCCGTCACCGGCTACAGCTCGCAGGCGTACGGGGCGACCCAGCTCGAAGGCATCCACAGCGGCATCCTGGACGGCACGGACGACCGGCTGAAGAACCCGAAGGACCTGATCACCGGCGGGCAGGCGAAGCCGGGCAACGTCCTCACCACCATCGACCCGGGGGTCCAGAAGGCGGCGTACGAGGCGCTCGGCGACGACAAGGGCGCGGCGGTGGCGATCGACCCGGAGACCGGCCGGATCCTCGGCATGGTGTCTACCCCCTCGTACGACCCCTCGAAGATCAGCGGGACGACGGACGGCGACGCCTGGCGCGAGCTGCTGGACGATCCGGACAAGCCGCTGGTCAACCGGGCGCTGCGGCAACCGCTGGCGCCGGGGTCCACGTTCAAGCTGGTGGTCGCCGCGGCCGCGCTGGAGAACGGGCTCTACGGCTCGGTCGACGAGCGCACCGACAGCCCCGACCCGTACACGCTGCCCGGCACCAGCACCGTCCTGCGCAACGAGAACACGTCCGCCCCCTGCGAGAACGCGACCCTGCGCACCGCGCTCCAGTACTCCTGCAACAACGTCTTCGCGAAGGCGGCGGCCGATCTCGGCCAGGACAGGGTCAAGGAGATGGCGGACGCGTTCGGGTTCGACACCGAGAAGCTGGACGTGCCGGTGCGGGCGGCGAAGAGCGTGTATCCGACGGACATGGACGAGGCGCAGACGGCGCTGACCGGGATCGGCCAGTTCGAGGTCACCGCGACCCCGCTCCAGATGGCGATGGTCAGCTCGGCCCTGGCCAACGGCGGCGAGCTGGCGGCGCCGCACATGGTCGCGTCGGTGACCGACGGGGACGGCACGGTGCTGGAGGAGACCAAGGACGGCGACACCAGGCGCGTGGTGGAGGAGAAGACCGCCGAGCAGCTCCGCAGCGCGATGGTGACCGTGGTCGAGGAGGGCACCGGCACCAACGCCAGGATCGCCGGGGCCGAGGTCGGCGGCAAGACGGGCACCGCGCAGAACGGCGTGGACAACAGCAACACCCCCTACGCCTGGTTCACCTCGTACGCGAAGGACGACAGCAGCGGCAAGGAGGTCGCGGTCGCGGTGATCGTCGAGGACTCCGGCTCGGCGCGCTCCGAGGTCAGCGGCAACGGTCTGGCCGCGCCGGTCGCACAGAAGATGATGAAGGCGGCGCTGGAGCGGTGAGCGGGCCCCCCGGAGCCCACGGAAGCGGGGTCGCCACGGGCTGAATCGGCTCCCCGGACGGCCCCGGGGCCCATCGCGCCGACGGGCGCCCCCGTGCCGACAGGCCCTGACTAGGGCATCCGCCCGATGCCGCCGGACTGCCTTACTCCCCATCATGAGCCGCACACGGCGCGGACACGGAGCGTGGAGTGGAGGGGGCGGCATGGGCGGTTCGGCGGTGGTGGGGGTCCTGCGGGACCGGACGGCGGGGCGCTGTCTGGCGGGGGTGGTGGTCTCCGGTTTCGGTACGTCGGCGATGTGGCTCACGGCGGGAATCTGGGTCAAGTCGCTGACCGGGTCGGACAGTCTGGCGGCGCTGACGGTGGGCGCGATGTGGGCTCCGGTGCTGGCCGGTCCGGCGCTCGGTGCGCTCGCGGACCGGATGGACCGGAGGACCTTGCTGGTGCGGGGCAATCTGGTGATGGCCTGTCTGCTGGTCCCCCTGGTGCTGGTGGGATCGGTCCACGCCCTCCGGCTGCTCTTCGCGGTGCTGGTGCTCCACGGGGCGATCGGCGTCCTGCTCGGCGCGGCGGAGTCGGCGCTCGTCGCGGGGACCGTGCCCGCCTCGCTGCTGGCGGATTTCAACGGGCTGCGGATGACAGCCAACGAGGGCATGAAGCTGGTCGCCCCGCTGGCGGGCGCGGGGCTGTACGTCCGGTTCGGCGGCCCGGCCGTGGCGCTGTCGGCGGCGGCGACCTGCGCGCTGGCCGCCCTGATCTTCGCCCGGCTGCCGAAAGGAGAAGCGCCCCGGCCCCCGGACCGGCACTCGGCCCGGGGGCCGGAGTCTCCCCCGGGCCCGGAGCCGGCCCCTGGGGCGGACTCGGCCCCGTGCGCGGAGTCGGCGCCTGCCCTCCAGGGGCGCCCGGCCCCGGCTGCTTCCTGGCGCGACGAACTCGCCGCCGGGCTGCGGCGGATCCGCGGCTCGGCCGTCCTGCGCCCGCTGGTGACGGCGGGTGCGGCGACGATGCTGTCGGCGGGGGTGAACGGGGCACTGACCTTCGCGTACGTCGACGAGGTGCTCGACCGCACCCCGGCGTACGCGGGGGTGCTGTACGCGGTGCAGGGCGCGGGTTCCGTGACGGTGGGGCTCCTGGCGGGGACGCTGCTGCGCCGACTGCCGGAGCGGGTGTTCGCGGCCGGCGGGATCCTGTTGTTCGCGCTGGGGGCGGGGGCGCGGACGGTGCCGTCGGACGCGGTGGCCCTGGGGGCGAGCACGGCGATCGGGTTCGGTCTGCCGTGTGTGCTGATCGCGGCGATGACGGCGGTGCAGCGGGAGACGCCGGACGCGGTCCTGGGACGTACGGCGGCCACGGCGGGCTCCCTGATGACGGCGCCCAACGCGGTGGCCCTGTTCCTGGGGGCGGGGCTCGTCGCGGTGGTGGACGTGCGGGTGCTGACGGCGGCGGCCGGAGCCGGGGCGGCGGCAGCCGCGGTGGTCCTGGCGGCGGGCGCGCGACGGCCCCGTGACTCCCCCGCCTCACCCCGACCGTGAGAGGACGGGGCCCGGTCGCACCCGCCGAGCGGGCGTGCGGTCGGCCGTCCGGGCGATGCAGCGCGGCCACGGCTGCCTCCGGCTCCGGGCGGAGGCGGGTCCCGCGTGGGCGGCCCTTTCGTGACGGACCCGCCGCTTCCGGCCGTGAGCCGCCCGGAAGCGGCGACGAGGACGACGGACGGAGAGACGACGGACGGAGAGACGACGGACAGAGGGCGGGGACGACGGAAATCCGGGCGACGCGGGCGTCCGCGGACGGGCAAGATACGGCCATGTCGAGACCTTCCGGATTCCAGTACGAGCAGCAGGGCGACCAGAGTGTCACCATCACCCACCACGGCAGGCCCGCGGGCACGCTGCGCGGCGGCCGGGCGGAGAAGTTCCTGGCGGAGGTGGAGGAGGGTGACGCGCAGCTGGTGATGGCGCGCTGGACGGGCGCGTACAAGCACGGCAACGAGCGCACGGCCCGCAACCACCCGCGCAACCGCCGCTGAGCCCGTTCCGCGCCTGTCCGGCTGTTCCGGGGGCCGTACCGGGTCCATTCCGGAGCCGTACCGGGTCCATTCCGGGGCCGTACCGACGGCCGAAAAGCATCTGGTGGACGAGGGGCAAAGGTAAGGGAACGGCAAAGCCGGGTCGTTCGTTACCCCGTGCATGACCGCAATGACCCCCGGCTCGAACATTCCCCTCTCCGCCGCCCGCGTGGCGGTGGACGTCGCCGCTCCGGTGCGGCTCGACGTCTCGGGCCTGCTGCTCACCGCCGACGGCAAGGTGCGCTCCGACGACGACTTCATCTTCTACAACCAGCCCTCGGGCCCCGGCGTGACCTACCGCGCCGGCGGGGGCTCGGCACCCGACGCGATCGTGGTGGACACCACCGCCGTCCCGCCGGGCATCGAGAAGATCGTCGTCACCGCGAGCCCGGACGCCGCGGGCCAGACCTTCCAGGGCATCGAGCCCACCGCCACCGTGCGCAACGCGGACGACGGCAGCGCGATCGCCACGTTCACCCCGCCGCGGCTGGGCGCCGAGACGGCGCTCGTGGTCATCGAGATCTACCTGCGCAACGGCGCCTGGAAGGCCCGCGCGGTCGGCCAGGGGTACGCGAACGGGCTGGCCGGGATCGCCACCGATTTCGGCGTCTCGGTCGAGGAGCCGGCGGCCCCGGTCGCCCAGGCGGTTCCGGCGGCCCCCGCGCCGGTCGCCGCCCAGCCGCCCGCCCCGGTCGCCGCCCCCGTCGACCCCAGGATCGCGCCGCCCGCCCCGGCGGCGCCGGCCGCGGGATCCGGCAAGATCAACCTGGACAAGGGCCGGGTCAGCCTCCAGAAGAACCAGACCGTGTCCCTCGTGAAGGGCGGCGCGCCGCTGCTCTCCCGGGTCCGGATGGGGCTGGGCTGGGAGCCCGCGTTCCGCGGCAAGGACATCGACCTGGACGCGTCGGTGATCGCCTACGGCCCCAACCGCAACCACCTGGACAGCTGCTACTTCGGCAAGCTGACCATCCTCAACGGGGCGATCAAGCACTCCGGCGACAACCTCACCGGTGAGGGCGCGGGCGACGACGAGACGATCGTCGTGGACCTGGGTCGGATCCCCGCCGAGGCGACCGGCCTCGTCTTCACGGTGAACTCGTTCACCGGCCAGAAGTTCAACGAGGTCGCCAAAGCCTACTGCCGGCTGATCGACGACGCCTCCGGCGAGGAGCTGGTCCGCTTCGACCTCACCGGCGCCGAGCCGCAGACCGGGGTGATGATGGCCAAGCTCATCAAGCAGTTCACCGGCGAGTGGGAGATGACCGCGATGGGCGAGTTCGTGAAGTCGCGCACCGTGCGGGGCATGGTGAAGCCCGCGGCCAAGGCGCTCTAGACGCGTCCGGGGCACCTGGACCGGTCGGGTCCAGGTGCCCCGGATACGGCGAAGCCGGGCGCCTCAGAGCTTGGTCAGCTTGGAGTAGGGGCTCAGGATCCTTCCCTGGCGCCCCGAGAAGTCGATGAGGACCGCGTCGTTGTCGCCCTCGACAGCAAGAATCCTGCCGAGTCCGAACTGGTCGTGCGAAACCCTGTCACCGACATCGAAGCATTCGACCGGTGGGGCCTCCTGGGCCGGGCGGTTGAAGGGACTGGACGGCAGGTGACGCCGGGAACCGGCTGACTGTTTCATCATGTCGAGTATGCGCCTTGTGAAGGCCCGACGCCATGCCCCTCTGCCGCTCGGCCCCCAGACGTACCGGATTCGTGACCCGCGCCCACCGGCCCCGGTCTGGGCTTTCCCGGCGTCCGGCGGCGGATCCACACGGGAATGGGCACCGGAAAAGCACCCCGAACGTGTGGCGGGTCCACCGCCGTCCTCCGCCGTACTCCGGTGTCCTGCGCCGGTCCCCACCGGTCCCCACCGGTCTCCGCCGGTCCCCACCGGTCTCCGCCGGTGTCCGTCGGCAGGAGCGGAGCTCAGCGGAAGAGCCGCGCTCCGCTCCCTACCCGCTCAGCCACCCGCACGCGACCGGGCCTTGAACGCCGCCTTGCGGGCCTCCTTGGCGGCCTTCTTGTCGCTGTGCAGCCGGCCCATGGCCTCCAGCACATCGGCGGTGGCCGGATGATCGACGCGCCAGACCTCGTCGAAGAAGCCGCTGTGCTGGGCGGAGAGGCCCTCGATCAGGCCCTGGAGCTCGTCCAGTTCGCCGTCCGCGTCCAGGTGGGCGGCGATGGTGTCGATGGCCAGCCAGAAGATCATGTCCTCCGGCGGGGCGGGCACGTCGGCGGCGCCGTGCTCCGCGAGCCAGACGCGGGCGAGGCCGCCCAGTTCCCGGTCGCCGAGCACCGCGCGTACGGCGGGCTCCGCCTCGGGGCCGGCCAGGGCGAGGGCCTGCTGGCAGTGGAGGCGGCGCAGCGGTCCGCCCTCGTCCGTGCCGCGCGCGGCGGCCAGCAGTTCGGCGGCCGCCGACACCGCGCCGTCGGCGTATCCCGCGAGCCAGAGCTTGACCTCGGCGCGGGCGGTGGACTCCGGGTAGAGGGCGATGCCGTCGAGGAGGGCGTCGGCGCCCTTGTCCGCGAGGTCGCCGACGGCGGGGGCGTCCACCCCGGCCTCCAGCATCCGGGCCCGGACGCCGTACAGGCCGAGAGGGGTGAGCTTGACCATGCCGTAGCGGGTGACGTCGTCCTCGTCGCCCCCGACGGCGTCCACCGGCGCCTCGCCCTCCTCGACCATCAGCGCCTCGTCGACCGGCCGGTACTCGACGATCCCGATGGGTTCGAGCAGCCGGAACTGGTCGTCGAGGCGCATCATCGCCTCCGACACCTGCTCCAGGATGTCGTCGGTGGGCTCGCCCATGTCGTCGGGGACGATCATCGACGCGGCGAGGGCGGGCAGCGGGACGGGGCCTTCGCCCGCGCCGTTGTCCGCGAGGGTGAGCAGGTAGAGGTTGCCGAGGACGCCGTCGAGGAACTCCGCCTCGGCCTCCGGGTCCCAGTCCAGGGCGTCGAAGTCGATCGAGCCGTCCTCCCCGACGAGGTCGGTGAAGTCGTCCAGGACGGGCGCGGTGGCGTCGGCGTGCACGGCGTCCAGGCCGTCGAGCCAGATGGACAGGACGTCCTGCGGGGAGCCGCCGGTGAGCAGGGCCAGGTTCTCGCCCGCTGAAGCGGTCCCCTCGGCGTCCTCCTCCTCGGGGTCGGTCACGTCGAGGAGTCCGGTGTCGACGGCGAGCCGCCAGGCCTCGCTCGCGTACGCGGCGCCGTCCTCGTCGGCCGCGAGCCCGAGATGCTCGGCGGCCGCGGGCAGTTGCGCCTCAACGAGTTCGCCGCCCGCGCCGACCCGGGTGTCGGGACCGGCCCACCGGGCGAGCCTGACGGCCCGGACGAGCAGCGGAGCGGCGAGCGCGTCCCGTGCCAGTTCGGCCTCGGAGTTGAGCCGCACCGGCGGCAGGGAAGGGCGCTCTGCGGACATCGGGGGTTCTCCTCGGTGCGTGCTCGGGAGCATACGGAGTGCGTACGCGGTTCAGCCGCCCAAGCCTAGACGTATTTCACCGCATGCCGCCCACGGCTTCGACCGCTCGCCCCCGGCGTCCTTCTTTCCCGTCGCCCGCCGCTCCGGCCCGCCTTTGGGTCCTACGTACGCGCACCGGCGTGCGGTTCCATGCTGAGCGCGGGGGTGTAGCGGTTCACGCCGCCACCGGTCATACCCGGGTACTTCTGGACGCGTTCCCAGAGCGGGGACGGGGAACCGATGCCCTCACCGGGTGCGGCGAGAGCCGCGCGGCCGCGTCGATCTCGGCGTTGCGGGTGTCGCGCGCCTCTCGTACGAAGTCCTGGTAGGCCTGTTCGCCGGTCCACTGGGAGTAGTGCATCAGGGTGGCGCCGTCCTCCCCGGCGTGGACGCTGTAGGAGAGCAGTCCCGGATGCGGCCACTCCCGGCTCCCCCAGACCTTCCGAATCGCGTCGACGGCCTCCTGCTGCCGCTGCGGTGTTCCGACGTTCCAGATGCTGACCTTGGCGATCGAGGCATCGGGGCGAGCCGGGTCGGGGCGGTCGGTGACATGCGTGGTCATCACGGTGTTCCCCTCTCCCGCGCACCGCTCGGCGCGCGGGAGAACCACGCTCACACCTCAATCCCGCTTGAGGTCAAGCCCATCGCGCGCCCGATACCGGCGGACTCCGTTTGCCCGGGGCTTCGGCGGGGGCGGTCTGGGTCACGCATACCGTCCCCACGGCCACCCCTGGTGTCAGCCGCCGAGTTCGGTGCGCCAGGCCGTCGTGTTGAGTTCGTCCATCAGCCGGATGTCGTGGCCCTCCAGCGGGAAGACCCGCACCGGCAGGCCGGGGGCGGCGGATACGGCCAGGGCATCGCCCTCGACGAGATCGCCGCCCTCGGGAGTGGAGACCCAGGCGAGGATCGACTTCACGGAGAGGCCGGGGTCGAGCACGAGCTTCTTCGGGCCCGGGTCGCTGCCGAAGTACGAGCCGTCCTCGTTGACCTTGACGGGGAGCGGATTGCCGTCCTCGTCGAGGGCCTGGACCCAGGGATAGCCGTCGACGGCGTAGGGCTCGCGGCCGCAGTTGGTGAGGGTGAGCACGACGGCCCGGTGCATCATTCCGGTCTCCACCGGGCCCATGTCCACCACGACCCCGGAAGAGGGGCACGTCCCGGGCGGGGCGGAGGTCGGCCCGGTCTGCGCCGGGGCGCCCTGGGCGGGGGCGTCCGCGCCCGGCGCGGGGGTCGGGGGCAGCGTCTCGGCGCGGACGGCGCCGGGCCCGGAGGCGGAGGCGGACGGCGTGGGGTCCGGCCGTTCGCCCTCGCCGGCCGGGACGAGGAAGCCGGAGCAGCCGGTCAGTGCCGTCAGCGTGGCCGCGAGCAGGGCCGCCCGGACCTGTCTCCGTACCCGTACGCGCTCGTTCATGTCGCCCACCCCTCGACGCGGCCGGTCGTCCGCGCGTTCGATCGTGTCAGAGGGACCGGAGGAGCGGCACCGGCCGCCGCACCCTTCAGCATCCCTTGCCGTTCACCACAAGGAGATCTAAGTGGACCTTGACGGTTCCCGCGCGGAGACTTCCCCCATGACCGCCACCGCACCGCGCCCCTTCGGCCGGACCCTCTGCGCCATGATCACGCCCTTCACCGCCGCCGGGGCCCTGGACCCGGACGCCGCCCGCGCGCACGCCGCGCGCCTGGTGGCCGGGGGCTGCGACGGCATCGTCCTCAGCGGGACCACGGGCGAGTCCCCCACCACGACGGACGCCGAGAAGTCGGCCCTGCTGCGGGCCGTCCGGGCGGAGGTCGGTGACGGCGTGCCGCTGCTCTCCGGTGTCGGGGGCCCCGACACCGCGGCCGCCCTGCGCCTGGCCCGGCAGGCCGAGGAGGCGGGCGCGGACGGGCTGCTGGTGGTGAGCCCGTACTACAGCCGCCCGCCGCAGGCCGCCGTCGAGGCGTACTTCCTGCGGGTGGCCGAGTCCACCGGTCTGCCGCTGATGCTGTACGACATCCCCGGCCGCACCGGTGTCCGGATCGAGCCGGAGACCTTGCTGCGGCTGGCGGACCACCCGAGGGTGGTGGCGGTGAAGGACTGCTCCTACGACCTGCTCGGCGCGACGAGGGTGCTGGCCCGCACGTCGCTGGCGTACTACTCGGGCTCCGAGGAGCTGAATCTGCCGCTGTACGCGGTGGGCGGCGCGGGCTACGTCAGTACGGTCGCGAACGTGGCCCCGCGTCAGATGCGGGCGCCCCTGGACGCGTTCGACGCGGGCCGCACCGACGAGGCGGCCCGGCTCAACGGGCTCACGGCGGGGCTCGTCGCGCTGATGATGGCGAGCGGGCTGCCCGGGACGGTCACCGCGAAGGCGCTGCTGGACGCCGGGCCGGTCCGGGAACCGCTGCAGCCCGCCGGGCGCGAGGCGGCCGACGGGCTGCGGAAGGCGTACGAGGAGGTCCTCGCCGCCTGAGCGAACGGGCGAACGGGTCAGTTGTGGGCGTGCAGGACCTCGTTCAGACCGCCCCAGACCGCGTTGTTCGGGCGGGCCTCGACGGTGCCGGTGACCGAGTTGCGGCGGAAGAGGATGTTCGAGGCGCCGGACAGCTCGCGGGCCTTGACGACCTGGCCGTCCGGCAGCGTGACGCGGGTACCGGCGGTGACGTAGAGGCCGGCCTCGACGACGCACTCGTCGCCGAGCGCGATGCCGACGCCCGCCTCGGCGCCGACCAGGCAGCGCTCACCGATGATGATGCGCTCCTTGCCGCCGCCGGAGAGGGTGCCCATCGTGGAGGCGCCGCCGCCGATGTCGGAGCCGTCGCCGATGACGACGCCCGCGGAGATCCGGCCCTCGACCATGGAGGTGCCGAGGGTGCCCGCGTTGAAGTTGACGAAGCCCTCGTGCATGACGGTGGTGCCGGCGGCGAGGTGCGCGCCGAGCCGGACGCGGTCGGCGTCGGCGATGCGCACGCCCTGGGGGGCGACGTAGTCCGTCATGCGCGGGAACTTGTCGACCGAGGTGACCTGGAGGTGCAGGCCCTCCGCGCGGGCGTTGAGGCGCACGCGCTCCAGGTCGTCGACGGCGACCGGGCCGAGCGAGGTCCAGGCGACGTTGGCGAGCAGCCCGAAGAGGCCGTCGAGGTTCTGGCCGTGCGGCTGGACGAGCCGGTGCGAGAGCAGGTGCAGGCGCAGGTAGGCGTCGTGCGCGTCGAGCGGCTTGTCGTCGAGCGAGGAGATGACCGTGGACACGGCGACGATCTCGACGCCGCGCCGGGCGTCCACGCCGATCGCCTTGGCGGCGCCCTCACCGAGCCGGTTCACGGCCTCGTCCGGGGTGAGCCGCGTCGTACCGGCCGGGCCGGGGTCGGAGGTCAGCTCGGGGGCGGGGAACCAGGTGTCGAGAACGGTGCCGTCACCGGCGACGGTGGCGAGGCCGGCGGCGACGGCGCCGGTGGTACGGGCAGAACCCTGGGAAGTCGTGTCGGTCATGAACAGCAACCTAACCGGCCGGGGCCCGCTCGGGCGAACCGGTCTCAGCGTGCGGCCCCCTTCCCGCCGCCTCCGCCCGCTCCCCGGGTCCGGGCAGCCGCCGCGACGCCAGCACCGCTCCCCCGGCGGCCGCCGCGAGCAGGGCGCACACCGGCCACAGCAGCGCGGGGGCCGCCGCGTACAGGGCACCCCCGAGCGGCGGGGCGAGCACCTGCCCGCTGATCGACGCACCGGCGTACAGGCTCTGGAAGCGGCCCTGGGCGTGGCCGGGCGCCTGGTCGGCGACATAGGCGGTGGCGGGGGTCTTGTAGAGGATCTCGCCGAGGGTGACCGAGAGCATCATGGTGACGGCGAGGAGCACGCCCGCGCCCGGGATGAGGACGGCGTAGCCGAGCCCGACGAGCAGGAGTCCGGTGCCCACGAGGCCGAGCGGGGCGCGGCGGCGCAGGGCGTGGGCGGCGGGCAGTTCGAGGCAGAGGATGACGCCGCCGTTGAGGGCGAGCAGCCAGCCGTAGAGCTGGGTGGTGTGCCCGTGGCCGGCGAGGAAGACCGGCAGGGTCGAGTACTGCTGCCGGTAGACGGTGTCGACGACCACGATCGCGGTGAGCAGCACGAGGACGGCGGGCCTGGCCTGCAGTTCGCGCCAGAGGCCCGGGGCGTCCGGGTCGTGGGAGCGCACCGCGTGGGCGCTGCCGCGGGCGGGCAGGATCCGGGCGGCGTAGAGCGCGAAGAGCAGGGTGCCGAGGCCGTCGGCGACGAAGAGCCAGTCGTACGAGAGGCGGGTGGCGACCAGCGCGCCGAGTGGCGGGCCGATGGCGAAGCCGCCGTTGGAGGCGAACCGGAAGAGGGCGAAGCTCTGGCGGCGGCTTCCGCCCTCGGGTACGGAGACCGCGACGAGGGCGGCGTTGGCGGCCCGGACGACGCCCGCCGCGTACTGGGCCACCGGGAGCACCCCGTACAGGGCGGCGACCGGCAGGAGGGGCAGGACGACGAGCGCCGTGCCGCTGACGCAGGCGCCGGTCAGCAGGGCGCGGCGGTGGCCGAACCGGTCGCCGAACCAGCCGCCGGTGAAGTTCCCCGCGACCAGGCCGATGCCGCCGACGCCGCTGATGACTCCGGCCTGGGTGACGCTCAGGCCGCGCGGCCCGACGAGGTACACGAAGAGATAGACGAAGGTGAAGCTGACGACGGCGTTGAGGAACGCCCCGAGGGCCAGCAGCCGTACCGTCCTCGGCACTCCGCGCACCATGCCCGTCCCCCGCCCCTCGGTACGACTCCCGCGCATCCGCAGTGAGTTCCTTATGGGAACGGACTATGGCAGCATGATTCCATCGGGGTCAACCGAAGGGCCCCGGCAGGGTGGGCGGGGCGGACAGCGGCCACAACCGGAGGACGACCATGCCCCAGCGCACCCGCCTGGCCGACGCCGACTGCTCGATCGCCCAGGCGCTCGACGTCGTGGGCGACTGGTGGACGCTGCTGATCGTGCGGGACACCGCGCGCGGAGTGCACCGGTTCGACGCGCTCCAGCGGGAGCTGGGCGTCTCGCGCAAGGTGCTGACCGAACGGCTGCGCCTGCTGGCCGACGCCGGCGTGCTGACACGGGAGCCGTACCAGGACCGCCCGGTCCGCTACGAGTACCGGCTCACCCCGCGCGGCCGGGCCCTGCTGCCCGTGCTGATCGCGCTCCAGGACTGGGGCGACACCTGGGTCCTGGGAGAAGGGGAGACGATGGCGACGACGACCGAGGCCTCGCAGGAGGCCGCCCGGGTACGGGCGCTGAAGGGGACGCGGCTGCCGGAGCTGCTGCTCCCGGGGAACGACGGCCGGCTCCACGACCCGGTCGCCGGTACCCCGTACACCGTCCTGTACTGCTTTCCCAGCGCCTACGCCGCCCGCGACGCCTATCCGCCGGGCTGGGCGGGGATTCCGGGGGCGAGCGGCTGCACCCTCGAATCGTGCACGTACCGCGACCAGCTGGCCGAGTTCACCGCGGCGGGCGCGACGGTGCACGGGGTGTCGGCGCAGCGCCCGGACGAGCAGCGCGCGTTCGCGGAGAAGGAGGGGCTGCGCTTCCCGCTGCTGTCGGACGCCGACCTGGCCCTGACGGCGGCGCTGCGGCTGCCGACGTTCCGGGCGGCGGGCGTGAGCAGGCTCAAGCGGCTGACGCTGGTGGTGGACCGGGAGCGGACGGTCCGCGAGGTGCTGTACCCGATCACGGACATCGGGGCGAGCGTGCGGGAGGCACTGGAAGCGGTGCGCCGCGGGGCGGACCGGGCGGGATCGTGACGGGACCGGGCGCCGCCGCCCCGTCCGGCCGGGCCCGGACGGCGGTCAGGCCTCGCCGCCCGCGACGATCCGCTCCAGCATCACGCGGGTGTACGGCGCGTCGAACGTGCCCCCGGTCAGCAGCACCTGGAGGCAGACGCCGTCCATGAGGGCGACGAGGGCCCGCGCGGTCCGCGGGTCGGTGCGCCGGGACAGCAGCGCGACCGCCTCCTCGGTCCACTCGGCGGCGACGGGACGCAGTGCGGGGCGGCGCAGGGCGGCGAGGTAGAGCTCGTACTCCAGCTCGATCGCTCCGCGTTCGCCCGCGAACCACCGGTCGAGCAGCCGGGTCAGCTCCGCCGCGAGACCGGCGCCCTCCGCGCCCCGCCCCGCGCCCCCGTCCGCGGCGAAGAGGCCGCTGGAGCGCAGCGCCTGGACGAAGTTCTCGTTGCAGCGACGCAGGGCGGCGACGAGGAGTTCGTCGAGCGAGCCGAAGTGGTACGTGGTCGAGCCGAGCGGCACGTCGGCCTCGGCGGCCACGGTGCGATGGCTGAGCCCGGCTATGCCGTCGGCCGCGATCACGGTCAGCGCCGCGTCGATGATCCGCGTCCGCCGCCCCGGGTCGTACCGGCGGGCCATCAGTGCGCCCCTCCCAGATTCAGGACGACGACACCGGCGACGATCAGGGCGATGCCCGCGATCTTGACCAGGCTGCTGGACTCGCCGAGGAACAGGATCCCGATGAGGGCGACCGCCGCGGTGCCGACGCCGGCCCAGATGGCGTACGCGGTGCCCACGGAGAGGGTCTTGAGGGTCTGGGCGAGCAGGGTGAAGGCGATGAGGTAGCCCGCCACGGTGCCGAGCGAGGGCCAGAGCCGGGTGAAGCCCTCGCTGTACTTCATGGCCGTCGTCCCGGCCACCTCCGCCGCGATGGCGCCGGCGAGCAGTCCGTATGCGTATCCCATGTGTACGACTGTACCCAACGTTGCGTACGGCCGTACATATCATCGGAGCGGGTCGGGGACGTTACGGTGTCCCGACCGACCGAACGGCCCGGTACAGCGGGCCGACGACACGACGGAGAAGCAGTGGCGCAGGATGCAGGGTGGGGCGGCGGCCCGTACGGGGGCGCACCTCACGGTGGGGGGCCCTTCCACGGAGGCGCGCAGGGACCGGGCGGCGGCTGG
The DNA here is from genome assembly GCF_018866325.1 of Streptomyces sp. YPW6. Lineage (NCBI taxonomy): Bacteria > Bacillati > Actinomycetota > Actinomycetes > Kitasatosporales > Streptomycetaceae > Streptomyces > Streptomyces sp. YPW6. Next base: position 6,262,928 of record NZ_CP076457.1, on the reverse strand, counting down.
CACGGCGGGTGGGCCGCACCGCCCAAGCCGGGGGTGATACCCCTGGCGCCGCTGAGGATCTCGGACATGCTCAGCGGCGCCTTCACGACGATCGGGCGGTACTGGAAGCCGCTGATCGGTATGGCGCTGACGTTGTTCGGCGGGGCGACGCTCGTGATGATCGTCGCGCTGGTGGTGGCCGGCTCCGCCGTCGCGAGCCAGTGGGACGAGCTGACGTCCCGTTCCCCGGGGTCCCCGGACGCGGCCCACGTGGTCCCGCTGGGCATCGCGTTCGGTGTGCTGATGATCCTCGGCATGATCGCCTATCTGCTGGCGTCGGCCGTGGTGCAGGCGGCGGTGCCCGTCGTCCTCCAGGAGGCCGTCCTCGGCCGGCCGGTCCGCTTCGGGGAGGTCTGGAAGCGGGCGTGGGCGCGGGTCTGGTCGATCATCGGCACGGTGTTCCTGACCGGGCTGATCCTGCTCGTCCCGATGGCGCTCTTCCTGGCCGGCTTCGCCGGGCTGATGGTCTACACGATCTCACTGGGCGACGAGGACGGTGTCGTCCCGCTGATCGTCGTCGGACTCATCGGCGCGCTGCTCATCGGCCCGTTCGCGGTCTGGCTCTGGGTGCGGTTCTCCCTGGCGCCGACGGTGGTGGTCTTCGAGCACCAGCGCCCGGTCGCGGCCCTGCGCCGCTCGGCCCAGCTGGTGCGCGGCACCTGGTGGCGCGTCTTCGGCGTCGCGCTGCTGGCCTACGCGCTCGCGTCCATGATCGGCTACATGGTCCAGATGCCGTTCCAGATGATCGGCCTGCTCCCGGGCATGTTCCAACCCGACGAGGTGGGCGCCGACCCGAGCGGCGGGGAGCTCATCGCCCTGTTCGGCGGCCTGATAGTGCTGTCGTTCGTCAGCCAGCTGATCGCCCAGCTGTTCACGGCGGTCTTCCCGCCGCTGGTGACCGGCCTGCTCTACGTCGACCTCCGCATGCGGACGGAGAACCTGGGTCCGGTCCTGGCCGAGGCGGCCGGATCGACGCTGCCCGAACAGTACGGCCCGCCGCCGCCCGCCCACGTCTGACCCGCTGCCGTACGGGAAACGGCCGTGCCCGCCAGGGATTCCTGGCGGGCACGGCCGTTCGCACGGTGCTCGGAGCACGGGATCAGACGTTGAACCCCAGCGCGCGGAGCTGCTCGCGTCCGTCGTCGGTGATCTTGTCCGGGCCCCACGGCGGCATCCAGACCCAGTTGATCCGGAGCTCGTTGACGATGCCGTCCGTGGCGGACTTCGCCTGGTCCTCGATGACGTCGGTCAGCGGGCAGGCCGCGGACGTCAGGGTCATGTCGAGGGTGGCGATGTTGGCGTCGTCGACGTGGATGCCGTAGATCAGGCCGAGGTTGACGACGTCGATGCCCAGCTCGGGGTCGACGACGTCGTACAGCGCCTCGCGGACCTCCTCCTCGGAGGCCGGCTTCATGGTCGCGGTCTCGTTGTCGCTCATGCGGTCTTCCCTTCGGACAGCGCCTTGGCCGTCGCGTCCTTCCACGCCATCCAGCTCAGCAGCGCGCACTTGACCCGGGCGGGGTACTTGGAGACACCGGCGAACGCGACGGCGTCCTCCAGCACCTCCTCCATCGCGTCGTCCGGCTCCAGCTGGCCCTTGGACTGCATCAGCTCCAGGAAGGCGTCCTGGATCCGCTGCGCCTGGGACAGCTCCTTGCCGACGAGCAGCTCGTTCAGCACGGAGGCGGAGGCCTGGCTGATGGAGCAGCCCTGGCCCTCGTAGCTCACATCGGCGATGGTCTCGCCGTCGTACTTCACGCGGAGCGTGATCTCGTCGCCGCACGTCGGGTTGACGTGGTGCACCTCGGCGTCGCCGTCCCGCAGGCCACGCCCGTGGGGGTGCTTGTAGTGGTCCAGGATCACTTCCTGGTACATGGAATCAAGCTTCACCGTTTACGCCCTCAGCCGAAGAAGTTCCGTACGTGCTCCAGGCCGTCCACCAGGGCGTCGACCTCGGCGGGCGTGGAGTACAGATAGAACGACGCTCGCGTCGTCGCGGGAATTCCGAACCGCAGGCAGACCGGGCGCGCGCAGTGGTGGCCGACCCGGACGGCGACGCCCTGCTCGTCGAGGACCTGGCCCACGTCGTGCGGGTGGATGTCGCCGAGCGTGAAGGAGATCGCCGCGCCGCGGTCCTCGGCCGTCGCCGGACCGATGATCCGCAGGTCGGGGACCTCCAGGAGGCGCTTCACCGCGTACTCGGTGATGGCCTTCTCGTGGCTGTGGATCCGCTCCATGCCGATCGAGGTGAGGTAGTCCACGGCCGCGCCGAGGCCGACGGCCTGGGCGATCGGGGGCGTACCGGCCTCGAACTTGTGCGGAGCGGGGGCGTACGTCGACGAGTGCATCGACACGGTCTCGATCATCTCGCCGCCGCCGAGGAACGGAGGAAGGTCCTCCAGGAGCTCCTGCCGTCCCCACAGCACGCCGATGCCCGTCGGGCCGACCATCTTGTGGCCGGTGAAGGCCACGAAGTCCGCCTGGAGCGCCTGCACGTCGAGCACCATGTGCGGGGCCGCCTGCGAGGCGTCGATGCAGACCAGCGCACCGACCTGCTGGGCGCGGCGGATGATCGTCTCGACCGGGTTGACCGTGCCGAGGATGTTGGAGACCAGCGTGAAGGAGACGATCTTCGTCTTCTCGGTGATGATCTCGTCGATGTTCGACAGGTCGAGGCGGCCGTCGTCGGTGATGCCGAACCACTTCAGCTTCGCGCCGGTGCGCTGCGCGAGCAGCTGCCACGGGACGATGTTGGAGTGGTGCTCCATCTCCGTGGTGACGATCTCGGTGTCACGGTCCACCCGATAGGGCTCGTCCGCCCAGCCGAGCATGTTCGCCACGAGGTTCAGCGACTCCGAGGCGTTCTTCGTGAAGATCACCTCGTCACGGCTGGGTGCGTTGATGAAGGCGGCGACCTTGTCGCGGGCGCCCTCGTACAGCGCGGTGGCCTCCTCGGCGATCGTGTAGACGCCGCGGTGCACGTTCGCGTTGTGGCGCTCGTAGTACGTGTTGAGCGCGTCGAGGACCTGGCGCGGCTTCTGCGAGGTCGCCGCGGAGTCCAGGTACACGACCTTCTTGCCGTCGTGGACCGTGCGGTCCAGGAGCGGGAAGTCCTTGCGGATCGCCTCGGTGTCGAGGAGGCCGGAGAGCCCCTGTCGGGCGTCAGTCACGCGGAAGCGCCACCCTTCGTGTAGGCCTCGTAGCCCTCGTTCTCCAGCTGGTCGGCCAGCTCGGCCCCGCCGGAGGCCGCGATCCGGCCGCCCGCGAAGACGTGGACGTAGTCGGGCTGGATGTACTTGAGGATGCGGGTGTAGTGGGTGATCAGCAGGGTGCCGACCTCGCCGGACGAGCGGACCCGGTTGACGCCCTCGGAGACGGTCTTGAGCGCGTCGACGTCCAGGCCGGAGTCGGTCTCGTCCAGGACGGCGATCTTCGGCTTGAGGAGCTCCAGCTGGAGGATCTCGTGGCGCTTCTTCTCACCACCGGAGAAGCCCTCGTTGACGTTGCGCTCGGCGAAGGCCGGGTCCATCTGGAGCTCGGCCATCGTCTCCTTGACCTCCTTGACCCACGTCCGCAGCTTGGGGGCCTCGCCGCGGACGGCGGTCGCGGAGGTGCGCAGGAAGTTGGAGACCGAGACACCGGGGATCTCGACCGGGTACTGCATGGCGAGGAACAGGCCGGCGCGGGCCCGCTCGTCGACGGACATCTCCAGGACGTCCTCGCCGTCCAGGGTGACCGAACCGCCGGTGATCGTGTACTTGGGGTGACCCGCGAGCGAGTACGCGAGGGTGGACTTGCCGGACCCGTTGGGGCCCATGATGGCGTGGGTCTCGCCCTGCTTCACGGTCAGGTCGACGCCCTTGAGGATCTCCTTCGTGGCGTTGTCGGCCTCGACGGTGACGTGCAGGTCGCGGATTTCAAGCGTTGCCATGGGTGACTCAGGACTCCTGGGTGACGGAGACGAGCACATCGTCCCCTTCGATCTTTACGGGGTATACGGGGACGGGGCGCGTCGCGGGAAGGCCGGACGGCTTGCCGGTGCGGAGGTCGAACGACGATCCGTGCAGCCAGCACTCGATCGCGCAGTCCTCCACCTCGCCCTCGGAGAGGGAGACGTTCGCGTGCGAGCAGATGTCGTTGATCGCGAACACCTCGCCCCCGGTGCGGACGACGGAGACGGGTGTGCCGTCGAGCTCCACCCGCTTGGGGGTGTCGTCCTCCAGCTCACTCAGCGCACAGACCTTGACGAAGGACATCAGACGGACGCCTTCAGCTCGGCCTCGATCTTCTCGATGAGCCGCTCCTCGACGTCCGGCAGACCGATCTGCTGGACCAGCTCGGCGAAGAAGCCGCGCACGACGAGGCGGCGGGCCTCCTCGGCCGGGATACCGCGGGACTGGAGGTAGAAGAGCTGCTCGTCGTCGAAGCGGCCGGTCGCCGAGGCGTGGCCGGCGCCGACGATCTCGCCGGTCTCGATCTCCAGGTTGGGCACGGAGTCGACCCGGGCGCCGTCGGTGAGGACGAGGTTCCGGTTCATCTCGTAGGTGTCGGTGCCCTCGGCGGCGGCCTGGATGAGGACGTCGCCGATCCAGACGGCGTGCGCGCCGTCGCCCTGGAGGGCGCCCTTGTACACCGCGTTCGACTTGCAGTGCGGGGTGTTGTGGTCGACCAGGAGGCGGTGCTCCTGGTGCTGGCCCTTGTCGGTGAAGTACAGGCCGAAGAGCTCCGCCTCGCCGCCGGTGGCCGCGTAGGCGACCCGGGGGTGCAGGCGCACGACGTCGCCGCCGAAGGTGACGACGATCGACTTGAACGAGGCGTCCCGGCCGACCAGCGCGTTGTGCTGGCCGACGTGGACGGCCGTGTCGTCCCAGTCCTGGACGGAGACGACGGTCAGCTTGGCGCCGTCGCCCAGGACGTAGTCGACGTTGGCGGCGAGCACCGCGTCACCGGTGTGGTCGATGACGACGACGGCCTCGGCGAAGGCGCCCAGCTCGATGAGCTGGTGGCCGAAGGCGGTGCCGCCCTCGCCGTGCACGGCGATCCGGATCGGCTCGGTGAGCACGGCTTCCTTGGCGACCGTGACGACCGAGGCCTGCTCGAAGGCGCTGTACGCCTGGGCGGCGACCCGGTCCACCGGGGTGCCGGCCTTGCCGAGCCGGGAGTCGTCCCGGCCGACGGTCTCGACGGTGACACCCTCGGGGGCCTCGATGGCGACCTTGACGCCGCTGCCGGTGGCGACGGCGGTGCCGTCGTGCAGCCCGCGCAGGCGCTCCAGCGGCGTGAAGCGCCACTCCTCCTCGCGGCCGTGCGGGACGGGGAAGTCCGCGACGTCGAAGGAGGGGGGAGCGCTCATGCGCGTGGCGACGGTCGACTCCGCGGCGACCGCGATGGAGCCGGCGGTGGTGGAGCCCACCGGAGTGTTCTGAGCCTCAGCCATGGCTGTCGTAGTGCTCGCTTTCTCAGTCAAGAAGGGGGGTGGTTCGGTGGGGCGGGGACGGCCGCGGACGGCCGTCCCGGTGGTCCTCGGGCGAGGCCCTAGCCGACCGAACCCTCCATCTGCAGCTCGATCAGCCGGTTGAGCTCCAGGGCGTACTCCATGGGCAGCTCCTTGGCGATCGGCTCGACGAAGCCGCGCACGATCATCGCCATGGCCTCGAACTCGGTCAGCCCGCGGCTCATGAGGTAGAAGAGCTGGTCCTCGGAGACCTTGGAGACGGTCGCCTCGTGGCCCATCGACACGTCGTCCTCGCGGACGTCGACGTAGGGGTAGGTGTCCGAGCGGGAGATCGTGTCGACGAGCAGAGCGTCGCAGAGGACGTTGGACTTGGCGCCCGGCGCGCCCTCGCCGATCTCGATGAGTCCGCGGTAGGACGTGCGGCCGCCGGCTCGCGCCACCGACTTGGAGACGATGTTCGAGGAGGTGTTCGGGGCCATGTGGACCATCTTGGCGCCGGCGTCCTGGTGCTGGCCCTCGCCCGCGAAGGCGATGGAGAGGGTCTCGCCCTTGGCGTGCTCGCCCATCAGGTAGACGGCCGGGTACTTCATGGTGACCTTGGAGCCGATGTTGCCGTCGACCCACTCCATGGTCGCGCCCTCGTAGGCCACGGCCCGCTTGGTGACCAGGTTGTAGACGTTGTTCGACCAGTTCTGGATGGTCGTGTAGCGGCAGCGGCCGCCCTTCTTCACGATGATCTCGACCACGGCGCTGTGCAGCGAGTCCGAGGAGTAGATCGGGGCGGTGCAGCCCTCGACGTAGTGGACGTAGGCGTCCTCGTCGACGATGATCAGCGTCCGCTCGAACTGACCCATGTTCTCCGTGTTGATACGGAAGTAGGCCTGGAGCGGGATGTCCACGTGGACGCCCTTGGGCACGTAGATGAACGAGCCGCCGGACCACACCGCCGAGTTCAGCGAGGCGAACTTGTTGTCGCCGACCGGGATGACCGTGCCGAAGTACTCCTTGAAGAGCTCCGGGTGCTCCTTCAGCGCCGTGTCGGTGTCCAGGAAGATGACGCCCTGCTCCTCCAGGTCCTCGCGGATCTGGTGGTAGACGACCTCGGACTCGTACTGCGCGGCGACACCGGCGACGAGGCGCTGCTTCTCCGCCTCGGGGATGCCCAGCTTGTCGTACGTGTTCTTGATGTCCTCGGGCAGGTCCTCCCAGGAGGCGGCCTGCTTCTCCGTGGAGCGCACGAAGTACTTGATGTTGTCGAAGTCGATGCCCGACAGGTCCGAGCCCCAGCTGGGCATGGGCTTCTTGTCGAAGAGCTTGAGGCCCTTGAGCCGCAGCTTCAGCATCCACTCGGGCTCGTTCTTCTTCTCCGAGATGTCGCGGACGACCGCCTCGGAGAGGCCGCGCTTGGCCGCCGCGCCTGCCGCGTCGGAGTCGGCCCAGCCGAATTCGTACGTACCCAGACCCTCGAGCTCAGGGTGGGCAGTCTCCGTGGGGAGCGTCATGCGGGGTTCCTCCCGGCCGTGCTTGCAGATGCTGAATGGGTGGTCTGTGGGGGTGCTGCGTGGCCGCTTCGCGGCACGTAGGTCGTGCACACGCCGTCGCCGTGGGCGAGGGTGGCCAGCCGCTGCACGTGGGTCCCGAGGAGGCTGGAGAAGAATTCCGTCTCCGCCTCGCACAGCTGTGGGAACTGCTCGGCGACATGCGCCACCGGGCAGTGGTGCTGACACAGCTGTTCGCCCTGCTGCGGGCCCGGCGCGCTTCGCGCCGTAGCAGCGTACCCGTCGGCGGACAGGGCCTTGGCCAGGGCGTCGGTGCGCCCTTCGGGCTCCGCTGCCTCGACCGCCGCGCGGTAGGCCTCGCCCGTCGCGGCCATCCGGGCGCGGGCGAAGGCGGCGACCGCCTCGTCCCCGCCGGATGCGGCGATGAAGCGCAGGGCGTCGGCGGCCAGCTTGTCGTAGGACTGGTCGAAGGCGTCCCGGCCGCAGTCGGTCAGGGCGAACACCTTGGCGGGCCTGCCGCGGGTCCGCGCCCCGTACACCCGCTGTTCACGGGCTTCGACGACATCGTCGGAGACGAGGGCGTCCAGGTGGCGGCGGACGGCGGCCTGGGTGAGGCCGAGGCGCCCGGCAAGGTCCGCGACGGTGGAGGGGCCGTGGTCCAGGATGGAGCGCGCGACCCGGTTGCGCGTCGAACGCTCACCGGTCGCGAGTTCCTCCTGAGGAGCCCGTCCGTCGTATTTCACAACACCATTGTTGCGTAATTCGTTCGACCCTGACAACCACGGTCCGAAACGATCTACGGTGTGGTTCGTCACTTAGGGTTACCTAATCTGGCCCCGGGGGCGGGCTCCCCCGGGACCCTGCCTAGACTTCCCTGCCATGGAGAACGAGCCCGTCGTACAGGTCACCGGCCTGGTGAAGCGGTACGGCGCGAAGACCGCGGTGAACGGCCTCGACCTGGCCGTCGCGGCCGGCGCGGTGACCGCCGTCCTCGGCCCGAACGGCGCCGGGAAGACCACCACCATCGAGACCTGCGAGGGCTACCGCCGCCCCGACGCGGGCACCGTACGGGTCCTCGGGCTCGACCCGGTCGCCGACGCGGAGCGGCTGCGTCCGCGGGTCGGGGTGATGCTCCAGTCCGGCGGCGTGTACTCCGGCGCCCGCGCCGACGAGATGCTCCGCCACATGGCCAGGCTGCACGCCCACCCCCTCGACGTGGACGCCCTGATCGAGCGCCTCGGCCTCGGCGACTGCGGCCGCACCGCCTACCGGCGGCTCTCCGGCGGCCAGCAGCAGCGGCTCTCCCTGGCCCTGGCGGTCGTCGGCCGGCCCGAGCTGGTCTTCCTGGACGAGCCGACCGCCGGGCTCGACCCGCAGGCCCGCCGCGCCACCTGGGACCTGGTCCGCGAGCTGCGCGCCGACGGCGTGTCCGTGGTGCTGACCACCCACTTCATGGACGAGGCCGAAGCGCTCGCCGACGACGTCGCGATCATCGACGCGGGCCGGGTCATCGCGCGGGGCAGCACCGAGGAGCTCTGCCGGGGCGGCGCGGAGAACACCCTGCGCTTCACCGGCCGCCCGGGGCTCGACCTCGGCTCCCTCCTCAAGGCGCTGCCCGACGGGTGCGGGGCGGCCGAGCCGCTGCCGGGGACGTACCGGATCACCGGGAACGTCGGCCCGCAGCTGCTGGCCACCGTGACCTCCTGGTGCGCCCAGCACGGCGTGATGCCCGAGGGCATCGCGGTCGAGCAGCACACCCTGGAGGACGTCTTCCTCGAACTGACCGGCAAGGAGCTGCGCGCATGAGCGCCGGTACGTACACCCCGCGCCCCGGCGCCGCCCCGCTCCCCCGGATGATCGCCGCGCAGACCGCGCTGGAGACCCGGATGCTGCTGCGCAACGGCGAGCAACTGCTGCTGACGGTGATCATCCCGACGCTGCTGCTGGTGCTGTTCAGCGCGGTCGACATCGTGGACACCGGCGCGGGCGAGTCGGTCGACTTCCTCGCCCCGGGCATCCTGGCGCTCGCCGTGATGTCCACCGCCTTCACCGGCCAGGCCATCGCCACCGGCTTCGAACGCCGTTACGGGGTCCTCAAGCGGCTGGGAGCCTCCCCACTGCCCCGCTGGGCGCTGATGACCGCGAAGACGCTGTCGGTGCTGGTCACCGAGGTGCTCCAGATCGTGCTGCTGACGGCGATCGCCTTCGCGCTCGGCTGGTCGCCCGAGGGCAGTCCGCTCTCGGTGCTGCTGCTCCTCGTCCTCGGGACCGCCGCGTTCTCCGGGCTCGGGCTGCTGATGGCGGGGACGCTGAAGGCGGAGGCGACGCTCGCCGCCGCCAATCTGGTCTTCCTGCTGCTGCTGGTCGGCGGCGGGGTGATCGTGCCGCTGGACAGGTTCCCGGGCGCGGTGCAGTCGGTGCTGGGCCTGCTGCCCGTGTCGGCGCTCTCGGAGGGGCTGCGGGACGTCCTCCAGCACGGGGCGCCGATGCCGTGGGCCCAGGCCGGGATCCTCGCGGTGTGGGCGGCGCTGGGACTCGGCGCGGCGGCGAAGTTCTTCCGCTGGGAGTAGCGCGCGACGGCAGGGATCTTCACGGGCAAGCCGCCACGAAACACCCCCTCGTGAAAACGCGCACAAGCCCCGTCCTACGATGGTCCGCGTGGAAACCCCCATCTCCCTGATCGCCAAGCGCTGGACGCCGTCCACCCGGGTGGTGAAGCGCGCCGCGCTCTCCGCCGTCGTGATGAGCGTCCTCATCATCGTCACCGGCGGGGCCGTCCGGCTCACCGGTTCGGGGCTCGGCTGCGACACCTGGCCCAAGTGCACCGACGACAGCCTGTTCGCGACGCCCGAGCAGGGGCTGCACGGTGCGATCGAGTTCGGCAACCGGATGCTGACCTACGTGCTGTCGGCCGCCGTCGGCTGGACGATCATCGCCGTCAGTGCGGTGAAGCCGCGCCGCCGCAAGGTCACCCGGCTGGCCTGGTCGCAGTTCTGGATCGTGCTGGGCAACGCCGTCCTCGGCGGGATCACGGTCTGGGCGGGGCTCAACCCGTGGACGGTCGCCGGGCATTTCCTGCTGGCCAACGCACTCCTGGCGATCGCCGTGATCACCTGGGTGCGGGTCGGCGAGGGCGACGGCCCGCCGCGCCCCCGGGCCCCGCTGCCGGTGCGCCGCCTGTCCTGGGCGATCCTGGCGACCACGGTCGTCCTGATCGTGCTGGGGACCTCGGTGACCGGTTCCGGCAAGCACGCCGGCGACAGCAGCGACGTACCGCGCATGCCGTGGGACTGGTCCGCCGCCGCCCATGTCCACGCCGTCGCCGCCTGGGTGGTCTGCGCCCTGGCCATCGCGATGTGGCTGGCCCTTCGGGTGGTCGACGCGCCCGCCGACACCCGGGCCCGCGCCCGTGACCTGCTGCTCGTCCTGCTCGCCCAGGGCGCGATCGGGTACGTGCAGTACTTCAGCGATGTGCCCGAGATCCTGGTCGGCGTCCACATGTTCGGCTCGGCCATCATGTGGATCGCCGTGGTCCGCCTGGTCCTGAGCATGCGTGAGCGCGGCGACGACACGCCCGCTCCACTGCCCGGCCCGTCCGCCGAGCGCCCGGAGACGGCACCGGCGACGGCCGTCTGACGGACACCTGTACGACGCCTGAGGGGCGGCGGGGGCCTGCCGCCCCTCAGCCGTGCCTCCGCCCCCTCACCGTTCGCACAGCCCGTACACCCGGCGCGCGTTGCCCGACCCGATCATCGTGGCGACCCGGGCCGCGTCCTGCCGGGTCCACGCGCCGTCGTCGACCCAGGCGCCCAGCACCCGCCCCAGCGCCTCGCGGAACTGCCGCGCGGCCACCAGGTGCAGTTCCGGCAGGGCCTGTGCCCCGCTGGAGAACAGCAGCTTGCCGAACGGCGCCAGCTCCATGACCTCCGCGAGCACGGCCGCCGCCCGCGCCCCCGTCCGCGCCGGTACGGCCCCGAGGTCGGCGTAGACGTGCGGATGCCGCCCGGCCAGGGCGGCGGTCTGCCGGTGGTACGGGTAGCCGTACAGGAGAACGAGATCGCAGCCGTACCCCTCGGTGGCGGCGGCGAAGTCCGCGAGGCAGGCCGGGTCCGCCGTGCCCAGGCGCAACTGGAGCGGCAGCCCGCAGGCCACCGCGGACCAGCGCAGATGGTCCAGCAGCTCCGGCTCGACGGGAGCACCGCCGCCCTCCCGGCCCGCCATGCCCCGGCGGGCGGCCCGGCGCTCCGTCTCCCGCCGGGCCAGCCAGCGCCCGGCCGCCGCCCGCAACCGGAACGGCTCCGGCGGCTCGGGGGCGGCGTACGCGGCGGCGCCGACGGAGGTGAAGGCGACGGCCGAGGAGGCGGCGGTGTGCACGGCCTCGCCGAGGTTGACCAGGAAGGCCTCGACGGTGCCCGACGTGTCGGCGACGTGCTCGGCGAGGACCTCCAGCCGGACGATCTCCCGGGCCTCGGAGCCGGCAGCCGTGGCCATCTCGGCCGGTCCCGTGAGGTCGCCGGGCAGGCCCGTGTCGACGAGGTGGGCGGAGACCCCGGCGGCGCGCAGCAGGCGGCGGGAGGTCTCGGCGACGCCCAGTTCGCGCCGCCTGGCCAGATAGCGGGCGGGCGGGCAGTGCGCTTCGAGGCCGAGCAGAGGCGGGCACCACCGGCGTACGGCGAAGCCGGTCTGGGTGTCGAAGAAGGTGGTGCCGGGGGCGGCCGGGGCGCGCGCGGCGCCGAGCCGGGCCTCGAAGGTTCCGAGGCCCAGCTCGGCGCGGAGCACTCCGTGGCAGTTCTGGTCGACCAGATCGGCCACGGGCACGGTGTCGGTCATCCGGGGCTCCCTGGGACGGCGTGGGTACGCACGGCCTAACGGGTGAGCCCCGGGTGAGGTGTTGCTCCGGGGGTCGCACGAGGGGCCCGAGAGGATGTCCGGGCGCCCCTCGGGCCGGGGAGGACCGCGTCAGCGGTCGTTGGACGGGCCGCCGACCTGGATTCCCGCCATCCGGGACCACTCGTAGGGGCCGGTGCGCACCTTGAGCGCGAACTCGCCGTCGAACGCGTCGTGCATCGTGATGCCGGACTTCGCGGCCGCGCTCTCGGCCACCGCGTAGGTCGGGGCCACGAGGTCGCCCCAGGCGCCGTCCTGGCCGACCAGGACGATGCGGGCGCCCGCCTGGCCGATGTAGGCGAGCTGTCCCTCCGCGCCGCCGTGCTGCTTGGCGAAGGCGCCGATCTCGCGGGCGAGCTTCGTCGCCCTGCGCCCGTCGCGCGCCGCCTTCCTGGCGTCCGTCCGTGAGGTCTGCTCGGTGTCCGCTGCGTCTGCTGCCGTCTCTGCCATGAACAGGATGCTACCGACGGGTAGATGAACTGGCGACGGCGGGTCGCGTGGCTTGTGCCACGCGACCCGCCCGTCTGCCGGAAGCGGGGCCTGTCAGCGGAGGAAGGGGTCCACCGCGACGGCGAGGAAGAGGAGCGAGACGTAGGTGATGGACCAGTGGAAGAGCCGCATCTCCTTGAGCTTGGCCCCGGTCACCCCGGCCTTGGCGCGGTTCTGCAGGCTGTGCGCCTCCCACAGCCAGGCGCCGCCGGAGAGCAGCGCCACCGCGGTGTAGAACCAGCCGGTGTAGCCCAGCGGGGTGAGCAGCAGCGAGACCGCGACCATCACCCAGCTGTAGAGGACGATCTGCTTGGCGACGACGCGGTTGGTGGCGACGACGGGGAGCATCGGGACGCCGACCCGGGCGTAGTCGTCCTTGACCTTCATCGAGAGCGGCCAGTAGTGCGGCGGCGTCCAGAAGAAGATGACGGCGAAGAGGATGACGGCGGCCCAGGAGACCGTGTTCGTCACGGCCGACCAGCCGATGAGGACCGGCATGCAGCCCGCGATACCGCCCCAGACGATGTTCTGGGAGGTGCGGCGCTTCAGCAGCATCGTGTAGACGACGACGTAGAAGAGCAGCGCACCGAGCGCGAGGGCGGCCGAGAGCCAGTTGACCAGCAGCCCGAACCAGAGCGTGGAGAACACCGCGAGGCCGATGCCGAAGGCCAGGCATTCACGCGGGGTGACCATGCCCGTGACCAGCGGGCGCTGCGACGTCCGGTCCATCAGCGCGTCGATGTCCCGGTCGATGTACATGTTGAGCGCGTTGGCGCCACCCGCGGAGAGGTATCCCCCGATGGTGGTCGTGAGAACGAGCCACAGGTCGGGTACGCCCTGGGCAGCCAGGAACATCACCGGAACGGTGGTGATGAGCAGCAGCTCGATGATCCGTGGCTTGGTAAGCGCCACGAATGCCTTGACGCGGGCCCCGAACGGGCGATGGCCCCCTGGGCTGGGAGTCAAGGCGACCCCTGCGGGTCGGGACTCGACGGCCGTCACGCACACCCCTGACAGAGAAATCCCAGCAAGCTCCGGGCTTGAGGCCCTTGTGAAGACTTGCGCGAACTCGACCACTCTAGACGTTGGGGATACACCGCCCTTCGCGGGGGTGGGGTCGTGTTGGGGGTGACTGTTCGCCGGATGCTCATTCCGTCGGGAGGCGAACTCCACGGGTCGCCCACACCCTGGAAAGTGCACGGAAAGTGCGTCCGGCAACGGGGGTAGGCTCGACAGCGCCCGGTGCGGTAACAGTCACCGGTTTACAACAGTGGAGAGGAGCCCTGACTCAGGGTGAGCATCAAGCCGACCACCACAGACCTCCAGTGGACCGATGTGGACCAGCGGGCCGTGGACACCGCCCGCGTCCTCGCTGCGGACGCCGTACAGAAAGTCGGGAACGGCCACCCGGGCACGGCGATGAGCCTGGCTCCTGCCGCGTACACCCTGTTCCAGAAGGTGATGCGGCACGACCCCGCGGACGCCGAGTGGACCGGTCGCGACCGGTTCGTCCTCTCCGCCGGCCACTCCAGCCTGACGCTCTACATCCAGCTCTACCTGGCCGGCTACGGGCTGGAGCTCGACGACCTGAAGGCTTTCCGCACCTGGGGCTCCAAGACGCCGGGCCACCCGGAGTACGGCCACACCACCGGGGTCGAGACGACGACCGGGCCGCTGGGCCAGGGTGTCGCCAACGCGGTGGGCATGGCGATGGCCGCCCGCTACGAGCGCGGCCTCTTCGACCCCGAGGCGGCCCCCGGCGCCTCCCCGTTCGACCACATGGTGTGGGTCGTCGCCGGTGACGGCTGCCTCCAGGAGGGCATCTCGGCCGAGGCGTCCTCGCTGGCCGGGCACCAGAAGCTGGGCAACCTGGTCCTGCTCTGGGACGACAACCACATCTCCATCGAGGGCGACACGGAGACCGCGGTCTCCGAGGACACCATCAAGCGGTACGAGGCGTACGGCTGGCACGTCCAGCGTGTCGACCAGCTGCCGAGCGGCGACCTGGACCCGGCGGGTCTGTACGCGGCACTGCAGGCGGCCAAGGCCGAGACCGAGCGCCCCTCGTTCATCGCGGCCCGCTCGATCATCGCCTGGCCCGCCCCGAACGCGCAGAACACCGAGGCCGCGCACGGCTCGGCGCTCGGTGACGACGAGGTCGCGGCGACCAAGCGGGTCCTCGGCTTCGACCCGGAGCAGACCTTCGAGGTCTCCGACGAGGTCATCGGCCACACCCGTCAGGCCCTGGACCGCGGCCGTGAGGCCCGCGCCGAGTGGGACAAGTCGTTCGCCGCGTGGCGTACGGCCAACCCGGAGCGCGCCGCCTCCTTCGACCGGATCGCCGCCGGCGAGCTGCCCGAGGGCTGGGAGGAGAAGCTCCCCGTCTTCGAACCCGGCAAGGGGCTGGCCACCCGTGCCGCCTCCGGCAAGGTGCTCCAGGCGCTCGGCGAGATCGTGCCCGAGCTGTGGGGCGGCTCCGCCGACCTCGCGGGCTCGAACAACACGACGATCGACAAGACGTCGTCGTTCCTCCCGGCGGGCAACCCGCTGCCGGAGGCCGACCCGTACGGCCGCACGATCCACTTCGGCATCCGCGAGCACGCGATGGCCGCCGCGATGAACGGCATCGCGCTGCACGGCAACACCCGCGTCTACGGCGGCACCTTCCTGGTGTTCTCCGACTACATGCGCAACGCGGTGCGGCTCTCCGCGCTGATGCACCTGCCGGTGACGTACGTGTGGACGCACGACTCGATCGGCCTCGGCGAGGACGGCCCGACCCACCAGCCGGTCGAGCACCTGGCCTCGCTGCGCGCCATCCCGGGCCTGAACATCGTGCGCCCGGCGGACGCCAACGAGACCGCCATCGCCTGGCGCGAGATCCTGCGCCGCTACACCAAGGTGTTCGGCAAGGGCACCCCGCACGGTCTGGCGCTGACCCGCCAGGGTGTGCCGACGTACGAGGCGAACGAGGACGCGGCCAAGGGCGGTTACGTCCTGTTCGAGGCCGAGGGCGGCCGGCCGCAGGTGCTGCTCATCGCGACCGGTTCCGAGGTCCACGTCGCCGTCGAGGCGCGCGAGCAGCTCCAGGCGGCCGGGGTGCCGACCCGGGTGGTCTCGATGCCGTCGGTCGAGTGGTTCGAGGAGCAGGATCAGGGTTACCAGGACAGCGTGCTCCCGCCGTCGGTGAAGGCGCGCGTCGCCGTGGAGGCGGGCATCGGCCTGACCTGGCACCGGTACGTGGGCGACGCCGGCCGGATCGTCTCGCTGGAGCACTTCGGGGCCTCCGCCGACGCGAAGGTGCTGTTCCGTGAGTTCGGCTTCACGCCGGAGCACGTGGCCGCCGCCGCGCGGGACTCCCTCGAACGTGCGGCTGAGCTCGAAGCCGCAGCACGCTGACGCCGGTAGATACGACTAGTAGGAGATGCAACTCATGACAGACGCACTCAAGCGCCTCTCCGACGAGGGCGTGGCGATCTGGCTCGACGACCTGTCGCGCAAGCGGATCACGTCCGGCAACCTGGCCGAGCTGATCGACCAGAGCCATGTCGTCGGCGTCACCACCAACCCGTCGATCTTCCAGAAGGCGATCTCCTCGGGCGACGGTTACGAGCAGCAGCTCGCCGACCTCGCCGCCCGCAGGGTCACCGTCGAGGAAGCCCTGCGCATGATCACGACGGCGGACGTCCGCGACGCCGCCGACATCCTGCGCCCGGTCTTCGACGCCACCGGCGGCCAGGACGGCCGGGTCTCCATCGAGGTGGACCCGCGCCTGGCCCACAACACCGCGGCCACCGTCGCCGAGGCCAAGCAGCTGGCCTGGCTGGTCGACCGGCCGAACACGCTCATCAAGATCCCGGCCACCAAGGCGGGCCTCCCGGCGATCACCGAGACGATCGGCCGGGGCATCAGCGTCAACGTGACGCTGATCTTCTCGCTGGAGCGCTACCGCGCGGTCATGGACGCCTACCTGGCGGGCCTGGAGAAGGCGAAGGCCGCGGGCCTGGACCTCTCCAAGATCCATTCGGTGGCGTCGTTCTTCGTGTCCCGCGTGGACACCGAGATCGACAAGCGGCTGGACGCGATCGGCTCCGACGAGGCGAAGGCCGCCAAGGGCAAGTCCGCCCTGGCCAACGCGCGCCTGGCCTACGAGGCGTACGAGGAGGTCTTCTCCTCCGACCGCTGGGCGGCCCTGGACAAGGCGCAGGCCAACAAGCAGCGTCCGCTGTGGGCCTCGACCGGTGTCAAGGACCCGTCGCTGAAGGACACGCTGTACGTCGACGAACTGGTGGCGCCGAACACGGTGAACACCATGCCGGAGGCGACGCTGGAGGCCGTGGCCGACCACGGTGAGATCACCGGCGACACCGTCACCGGCGGCTACGACCGGGCGCGCGCCGACCTCGACGCCGTCAAGAAGCTCGGCATCTCCTACGACGACGTCGTACAGGTGCTGGAGGACGAGGGCGTCGAGAAGTTCGAGGCGTCCTGGAACGACCTGCTCAAGTCGACCGAGGCGGAGCTTTCGCGCCTCGCCCCCTCGGAGGGCTGACCACTTTGTCTGCTGTTCCCGGAGCCAACCCGCTCCGTGACGCACAGGACCGACGGCTCCCGCGTATCGCGGGGCCGTCGGGCCTGGTCATCTTTGGCGTCACGGGCGATTTGTCCCGTAAAAAGCTGATGCCTGCCGTCTACGACCTGGCCAATCGCGGCCTGCTGCCACCGGGCTTCTCGCTCATCGGCTTCGCGCGCCGCGACTGGGAGAACGAGGACTTCGCGCAGGTCGTCCACGACGCCGTCAAGGAGCACGCCCGTACGCCGTTCCGCGAGGAGGTCTGGCAGCAGCTCATCCAGGGGATGCGCTTCGTCCAGGGCAACTTCGACGACGACGAGGCGTTCGAGACGCTGAAGGCGACCATCGAGGAGCTCGACAAGGCGCAGGGGACGGGCGGCAACTTCGCCTTCTACCTCTCCGTGCCCCCGAAGTTCTTCCCCAAGGTCGTCCAGCAGCTGAAGAAGCACGGCCTGGCCGACCAGAAGGAGGGCTCCTGGCGGCGTGCCGTCATCGAGAAGCCGTTCGGTCACGACCTGGCCAGCGCGCAGGAGCTCAACCAGCTCGTGCACGACGTCTTCCCGCCCAACGAGGTCTTCCGGATCGACCACTACCTGGGGAAGGAGACGGTCCAGAACATCCTGGCGCTGCGGTTCGCCAACACGATGTGGGAGCCGATCTGGAACCGGTCCTACGTCGACCACGTGCAGATCACGATGGCCGAGGACATCGGCATCGGCGGCCGGGCCGGCTACTACGACGGCATCGGCGCCGCCCGTGACGTCATCCAGAACCACCTGCTCCAGCTGCTGGCGCTGACCGCGATGGAGGAGCCCGGCTCCTTCCACCCGAAGGCCCTGGTCGCCGAGAAGCTCAAGGTGCTCACCGCCGTCGAGCTGCCCGAGGACCTCGGTCTGCACACCGTGCGCGCCCAGTACGAGCACGCCTGGCAGGGCGGCCAGGAGGTCCTCGGCTACTGCGAGGAGGACGGCATCGACCCCAAGTCGACGACCGACACCTACGCGGCGATCAAGCTGACGATCAACAACCGCCGCTGGGCGGGCGTGCCGTTCTACCTCCGGACCGGAAAGCGGCTCGGACGCCGGGTCACGGAGATCGCGGTCGTCTTCAAGCGCGCCCCCTACCTGCCCTTCGAGTCGGGCGCGACCGAGGAACTGGGCGGCAACGCCCTGGTCATCCGGGTCCAGCCGGACGAGGGCGTCACCGTGCGCTTCGGCTCCAAGGTGCCCGGCACCTCGATGGAGGTCCGGGACGTCACGATGGACTTCGCGTACGGCGAGTCGTTCACGGAGTCCAGCCCGGAGGCGTACGAGCGGCTCCTCCTGGACGTCCTGCTCGGCGACGCCAACCTGTTCCCCCGCCACCAGGAGGTCGAACTCTCCTGGACCATCCTCGACCCGATCGAGGAGTACTGGGACAAGCACGGCAAGCCCGCGAAGTACGCGGCCGGCACCTGGGGTCCGGCCGAGGCCGACGAGATGCTCGCACGTGACGGACGGAGCTGGAGGCGGCCATGAAGATCGATCTCACGGAAACCACGTCCAGCAAGATCAACCAGGCGCTGGTCTCGGCCCGCCGGGCGATCGGCACCCCCGCCATCGGCATGGTGCTCACGCTGGTCATCGTCACCGACGAGGAGAACGCCTACGACGCGCTCAAGGCGGCCGGCGACGCCTCGCGCGAGCACCCCTCGCGGATCATCGCGGTGATCAAGCGGGTCAGCCGCTCGCCGCGGGCCCGCCGGGACGCGCGGCTCGACGCCGAGGTCCGGGTCGGTTCCGACGCCGGGACCGGCGAGACCGTCGTCCTGCGCCTCCACGGCGAACTGGCCAACCACGCCCAGTCGGTCGTCCTGCCGCTGCTGCTGCCGGACGCCCCGGTCGTGGCGTGGTGGCCCGAGGACGCCCCCGCCGACCCGGCGAACGACCCGCTCGGGGCGCTGGCCCAGCGCCGGATCACCGACACCTACTCGGCGGAGCTGCCGCTCGACGAGCTGGCGGTGCGGGCGGCGACGTACAGCCCCGGCGACACCGATCTGGCCTGGACCCGGATCACGCCGTGGCGCTCGATGCTGGCCGCCGCGCTGGACCAGCAGCCGGCCGAGGTCATCGCCGCGACCGTCGAGGGCGAGAGCGACAACCCGAGCTGCGAGCTGCTGGCCATGTGGCTCGCGGACCGGCTCGGCGTCCCGGTGGAGCGCACGCTCTCCCGGGGCCCCGGTCTCACCGCGGTGAGGATGGAGACGAAGAACGGCGTCATCGTCCTGGACCGGCCCGACGGTTCGCTGGCCACGCTCTCCATGCAGAACCAGCCCGACCGCGCGGTGGCGCTCAAGCGCCGGGAGACCGCCGAGCTGCTGGCGGAGGAGCTGCGCCGGCTCGACCCGGACAACACCTACGCCTCGGCGGTGAAGTTCGGCGTCGACAAGCTGCACTCGGGCGGCGAGGTGATGGCCGGGCCGGCCGGCGGCGCTGCGGACACGGCGGAGAAGGCGGAGAAGTCCGCCGGGGCCAAGGCCCCCGCCGCGAAGAAGGCTCCGGCCAAGAAGGCGGCCTCCAAGTGACCCCTCCCCAACTGGTCGTCCACCGCGACAAGGAGCTGATGGCCCAGGCCGCGGCGGCCCGGCTGATCACGAAGATCGTGGACGCCCAGGCCTCCCGGGGCCACGCCTCGGTGGTGCTGACCGGCGGGCGCAACGGCAACGGCCTGCTGGCCGCCCTCGCCGCCGCGCCCGCCCGGGACGCGGTCGACTGGTCGCGCCTGGACCTGTGGTGGGGCGACGAACGGTTTCTGCCCGAGGGCGACCCGGAGCGCAACGTCACCCAGGCCCGCGAGGCGCTGCTCGACGCGGTGCCCCTGGACCCGGCCCGGGTGCACGCGATGCCCGCGTCCGACGGCCCGTACGGCGACGACGCGGACGCGGCGGCCGCCGGCTACGCCGACGAACTGGCCGCCGCCGCGGGCCCCGAGGACCACGGCCCGGTGCCCACGTTCGACGTGCTGATGCTGGGCGTCGGCCCGGACACGCACGTGGCCTCGCTCTTCCCGGAGCTGCCCGCGGTACGGGAGACCGAGCGCACCGTCGTCGGGGTGCGCGGGGCTCCCAAGCCGCCGCCGGTCCGCGTCTCGCTCACGCTGCCGGCGATCCGCGCGGCACGCGAGGTGTGGCTGCTGGCGGCGGGCGAGGACAAGGCGGAGGCGGCGGCCATCGCGCTGTCCGGGGCCGGCGAGATCCAGGCCCCGGCGGCGGGCGCCTACGGCCGCAGCCGCACGCTGTGGCTGCTGGACGCGGCGGCGGCCTCGCAGCTGCCGCGCGCGCTCTATCCCCCGGCTTCCGCCTGAGCCGCGGACGACCCGAAGGCCCGGCCCGCTCCTCACGAGCGGGCCGGGCCTTCGGCATGCCGGGCCGGTCACCCGGAGGCCGGCCCGGCGGTGTCACTCCGACGAGAGTTCGGTCTCCACACCGCCCTCCTCCAGCACGGTGAGGAGGACGTCGGTGAAGTCTCCGCCCAGGCTTTCGCGGGAAGCCGCGAAGTTCCGCCACAGCAGGCGGAACGGAGCAGCTCCGTCGCCCCGCATGCTCCGCAGACAGTCGTGGACCGCGTCGAGGTTGGAGCCGAAGTAGCCCCCGGGCCCGTTGACGGCTTCGCCCAGGGCGCAGTAGAGGCCGTCCCTCGTGGTGATTCCGGTGCCGTCGACGACCGCCGTCGCATCGGTCCCGTAGCGGGTCGCGCGCCGTCCGGCCGCGAACCACGCGGTCTGCACGACGTGCAGCCGGCTCTCGTGCCAGTCGGACGGGCACCGAGCCCATTCTCCGCGCTCCACGGGTCTCCCCGTGGCCCACTTCCGCCAGATCTCTCCGGCCCGGGGGTATTCGCAGGCATAACCGAAGGAGTAGTCGAGGTCGGGGCGGTCGGCGCCGGACGCCCCCGGCTCGTACCGGAAAACGGCGGAAGCCCTCCCGATGACGTACGTCCCGATCTCTCTCCCCTGCCGGTCGACGACCTGCAGCTCGGCGTGCTCGGCCTTCCGCCGGGCGCGGTCGACCTGGTGCGCCCGGACAAAGGTGACGGTGACGGTCTCCGGCGGCTCCGGGTCCTCCTCCATGAAGTAGCCGCGAAGGTCCTCGGCGGCCAGCAGGACTTCTCCTGTCTCCTGGTCGACAAGTCGGTACAGAACGTCCTGCGCGTCGTCGGCGCCGTCGCTCTCGGGGCTCATACGTACTGTTCCGTTCAGGGGAGAGAGCCGGAACCGCGCGATCCTGCGCAGCCCCGACAGGCGGGAGTCCCCGAGTGCCACGGCGCTCGGGGACTCCATCGGCCGTTCGGCCGGGGTGGGGGCCTGGGCTAGCGGGCCGCCCAGCCGAATCGGGCGCCGGTCGCCGGGAGTCCGCCGGTGCCGGGCTCGTACGCGGTCACCGGGGCGATCACGCCGCCCGCGGTCACGTTGGAGATCGGCAGGGCGTACAGGGCGCCGTGGGCGGAGGGGCCGTACGGCATGCCGACGTACAGGTGCGTGCTGGTGAAGTGCAGGCTCCGGCCGAGGTGGTGGCCGGTGCCCGGGGAGACCGGGATGCCGTCGCCGTCGCCGGCCTCGAGCCAGCGGTCGGCCGCGCCGGCCGCGCCGAACGGCGAGAAGGTCGTCACCGCGCCGGCTCCGGCGACCGTTCCGATGGCCTCGCCGGGTGCGCCGACCGCGATCCGCATCGTGCCGGTGCTGCCGACCTGCCGCGGAGCGGTGTTCACGACGGCCACGGTTTCCGCGAAGCGGTCTCCGGTCTCGGCCGTACCGGTGACGTCGTCATCGTTGGTGCCCGAGTTGAGCGAGCGCAGGTAGGTCCAGGTGCCGGAGGCGTCGATGCGTACGAGGATCGCCCGGCCGGCATCGACCCGGTCGGAGCCGTCCACGGTCAGATCCTCGCCGGGCGATCCGATCACGAGCACCGACGCCCGGTCCTGCGATGCACCCGAGACCCGGTAGTCCGCCATGGCGACGGAGGCGCCGAACTCGTCGCCGGGCTCGGCCGCCCCGGAGACGGATTCGGTGTCCTGGTCCAGCCCGCCGACGACGGTGGGCATGCCCTGCGCGTCCAGGGTGTGGCCGAAGAGGGCCACCGCGCCGGACTCCTTGTTCGTCCCGATGGCCTCGCCGGGAACGCCGACAGCCAAGTGATGGGCGTCGCCGGTGACGCTGGAGCCGAAGGCGTCGTCCGCCTCCACCCCGCCGGGCACACCGGGCTTGTCCTGGTGCAGGGAAACGCTCGTGCCGCCACGGACGTAGAAGGCCATTCCCGCGGCCTTGACGGCGCCGAGGGCCTCTCCGGGGACGCCGATCAGCAGCCACGGTTCCCCGGCGGCGGTGGTGCCGGCCGCGACGGAGTGGCCCATCCGGTCGCCCGCTTCGGAGGCGGAGCCGGCGATGGCACCGGATCCGACACCCTGCTCCAGGTGCGTGTACTTCTGGGTGCCGGTGCCCAGGCCGCCGCTGCCGCCGTAGAGCACGTCGACGAAGCCGGCGTTGGCCTCGCTGCCCACGTCCTCGGCGGGGATGCCGACGACCAGGTCCGTGTATCCGTCCTCGTTGTAGTCGACGGTGGCCAGGGACTCCCCGAACCAGTCACCGTCCTCGGCCCCTCCGGGCACCCAGTCGAGGTCCTGGTTGATCTCGGCGGTGCCCTTGCCCCCGCCGTGGACGATCCGGACGAGTCCCGCGGCCACGTGACCTCCCACGGTGGCCTTCGGGTCGCCGATCGCGATGTCCTCGACCCCGTCCCCGTTGAAGTCGGTGATGCGGGCCTTCCCGGTCTGGCTCTCGACCCAGGACGTCAGGTCGTCCACCCGGGCGGCCACGCCTCCGGTGGCGGTCACGGTCTCGTCCGTCCCGAAGCAACCGCCCTGGAAGGAACGGCTGACCAGGGCCGCGAGGGTGGCCGTGCCACCGGACGAACGGACCACGGGGCCGCCCGAGTCACCGGCGCAGGCGGCGGCCCCGTCCTTGCCGGTGACCGCCGCCGTGGTGCCGTCGGCGGAGTCGACGGTGTAGGTGCCGGTGTGCAGCTTCAGGGGCGCCCACTCGTCCTGGGTCCGCCCGTATCCGGCGAACGCCAGCTCCTCACCGGCGGTGGGGGCGGTGGTGGCCAGAGCGATGGGGGTGACAGCGGTGACGGGCCGGTTCAGCCGGGCCAGGACCACGTCCCGGTCCGTTCGCGGCACGAGCTCCACGATGCGGCGCTCGGCGCCCTGGGTGCCGGTCAGGTCCGCGCGCCCGATGACGGCGGTGGTCCTCTGCCGCGGTACGCCCGCCGGGACGGCCGTACCGGCGGCCGGGTCCTCGGCGAAGCAACTGGCCGCGGTCAGCAGCCATTCGGCGTCGACGAGGGTGCCGGAACAGCCGCGGTCGTGGTCGCCGACGGTGATCTCGGCCGTGTACGCATGGGCGGTCCCGGCGGCGGTCCCGCCGGCGACGGAGGAGGCGGGCGTGGCCGCGAGCACGATCGAACCCGCGGTGAGGGCTGCGACCAGCACGGAGGAGCGTAGAGTAGCTGTACGTTGCATATATGTTCCTTTGTCGCGATACGAACCAGGATCGTGGTGCGTGATTACTCGGTGGTCCGGATCTCCACCAGCATGTGCTCACGGCCTTGGGCGTCCGCACTCCCACCCACCACGGTCCACGCGTTCTTGGTGATGTCGAACGACTTCTTCTCGGCACCGACGGTCCTGTCGACTTCGGTGGTGCAGTCGTTGCCCTGGATGGAGTGCGCGGCCGGAATTTCCATCGTCAGCCACCCCGAATGACCGGTGACGGCAAAAGCAGATCCTCTTGTCGCCCTGCCGGTGCGCCCACACCTCGACGAGGCAGGCGCCGGTGGCACGGTCCGCGAGAAGGATGGGCCGCCCCGCGCTTCAGCAGGACCCTCTGCTCCGCGGGGAACTCGTCGACCCGCGGGGGGACATGTGCCGTCACTCGGATGCTCACCTCTCGGTTCTCGGCCGGTCCGCCGAAACGACCGGAGCGAGAACGTCGACAAGATGTTCACTTTGACGCGTCACGTGAAAGCAATCCCCCCGGATTCTGCCCCGAAGATCCACTTCGGCGGGGCCATGTTGCCCGAACGTTCACACCCTGTCCACCGCAGGAAAATGACGAAAGAGGGCAAACGGTGGCGCACTCATGTGACACCCGACACGTTCTTGAACATTCGCGCAACTGCCCGCGGCGACTCCGCAAGAGCAGAGCCGCATAAAAAGGCCCGTACCGTTTCTACCGAGCGATCCGGGCTTGTGGCATGAAAAACTCGGCCCATGGTGCATATAGGAACCGTGGTGATGGGTGCGACCGACGTGAGCAGAGCAGCCGCCTTCTGGAAGGCCGCGCTCACCTACACCGAGCGCGAGCCGGGGACGGAGGACTGGGTGGTGCTGGTCCCCGTCGAAGGGCCCGGCGTCGGTGTGGCGTTGGGGCGCTCCGCCTCTCCCGTCCAGGAAGTCCCCCGGGTCCACCTCGACCTCTACTCCGACACCCAGAAGGCCGAGGTGGAGCGGCTGGTCGGACTCGGGGCGACCAGGGTCGCGTGGGACCTGTATCCGCCGGACCCGGACTTCGTGGTGCTCGCCGACCCCGAGGGCAACCGCTTCTGTGTCATCGACACGACGCACGGCGGCTGAAGGGCCCGCGGACGGCCGTCAGGGCCTCACGCCCGGCAGCGCGCGGGGCGGCGCCCTTCGCCCCGCGCCCCGCGCCCCGCGCCCCGCGCCCCGCGCCTCAGAGGATGATCTGGTCCGTGTCCTGGTGCAGCTTGGTGATCGCGGTCCGGCAGGCGCCGACGAACCGGTCGAACTCGTCGGTGGTGCTGCCGGCCCGGCCCGCCCGGGTGTTGGTCCCGAACATGGCCGCGCGCAGGTCCGTGGTGAGTTCCAGCTGGGCGCCCTTGGACAGCATGGTGCGGTTGACGGGGTTGCGGGGGTTGACTCCGGCCAGGTCGGGGACCTCGTTGCCGTCCCGCCAGGCGACCCCGATGAGGTCGAACTCGCTCTTGAGCAGGGTCTTGAAGCGGGTGTTCAGCCCGCCGACGACCACGGCCTTGGGAACGGTGCCCGCCTGAGCCGCCGTACAGCCGTGCAGGCTCAGGACGTTGAGGCTGCTCGCGGCCATGGAGATGGCCACGTGATCGTCGCAGTTCTTCGCCGTGACGTGCAGATCACGGTTGCCGGAGGACCGCAGTCCCTCGAACATCCAGTAGTCGTGCACCCCGTGGCCGTCCGCGAGCGGGACGAGGGTGTCCGGGTGGTAGCCGGCCATGGCGAGGCACAGCTCGGAGGTACCCATCTCGATACCGCCGCCGTGCATGGCCATGACGGTGGTCCGGTTGTACGGGTACGTCTGCGACAGCGAGGCGTCGGCGTACGCGTGTCTTCTGTACCGGCGGGCGAACTCGACGCCCTCCTCCCCCGCGAGCTGGGTGTAGAGGTCGGTGTTGGAGGTGTAGATGTCCAGGTCGCCGGTGGCGTGGGCGGGGGTCGCGGTGAGCGAGCCGAGCAGCGGGCCGCCGACGGCGGCGGTGGCGAGGGCTGTGAGCACCGTGCGACGGTGGGTGAAAGTCATGATCGACATCGTCGCGCAGACGGGGCCGGAAGCACAGCGGCGGGACGGTGCTTTCCCTCACGCTCCGTCGGCCGGCGACGGGGGTGCCCCCTCCGCCCGTGAGGCGGGGGCGCGCTCCAGGAAGGGCTCCAGCAGAACCGGGACCGCCTCGGCGGCGAAGGTGAGGCCCTCGGAGGCGTCGGTGTCGTACGCCGTGTACGCACCGCCTCCGGCCGCGGTCGTGGCCGTGACGCTCAGCAGACCGGCCCGGCGCTGGAACACCGACTGCCGCACCGTCCAGCCGATCACCCCGGCCCGTTCCAGGGCGGCCGTGGAGCGGCGGACCGTGCCGGAGCGGGTGACCAGGTAGCGGCCGGAGAGCGCGTGGCCGAGCGCCCGGTACGCGTCCAGGGCGAGCACCACCGCCAGCGGCACGAGGACCAGCGCGCAGCCGAGCGCGATCCACAGCAGCACGGGCGTGAGGAGCACCCCGAGAAGGGCGAGCAACAGGACCGGGCCGAGGGCCGCGGCGAGGGACCGGCGCAGCCGGCGGCCCCGGGCGGCGCGGGGGTGCGGGGTGAGCGCCGCACCGGTCGGGGTGGCCGCCTCCCGCAGGACGCCGGCGGCGACGGAGTCGGCCCGGGGCCGGGGTGCGGCCGGGAGCAGGGTGTTGTGGTCGGCGTTCCTGGCCTCGTGGTCCTGGGCCAGGCCGGTGGTGATGGCGTCGAGGCGGGCCGCGCCGAACAGCCGGACGCCCAGCGGCTCGACCAGGTCGACGCCGCGCAGCCGGGCCTCCTCGACGGAGAGGGACCGGGAGGTGAACAGGCCGCGCCGGACCCGCAGCGTGCCGCCCGGTTCGCGCTCCAGGCGGTAGTTCCACCACATCTCGACCCAGAGGCCGAGCGCCCCGACGACGCCCGCGACCAGGGCGGCCAGGAAGAGGACGACGACCACCCAGGGCAGCGGAGTCTCCCGGAAGCGGTCGCCGGCCCACGCGATGACCTGGCCCTGGGCCCCGATCCAGTCGCTGACCTGCAGCACGGCCCCGGCGGCGGCCCCGCCGAGCATGGGGGCGACGAAGGAGACCGGGGCGTAGCGGATCCAGCGGGGGTCCAGGACGGCGAGTTCGCCCTCGCGGTGAACGCCTCCGGTCGGTACGGCGGCAGCGCGCTCCAGGAGGAGGCGGCGCAGTCGTTCGCCCTCGGCGCGTGCGACCGGATCCAGTTCGAGGGTGGACTCGGAGCCCTGTTCGCCGGTGCCGATCCGGACGGTGACCAGACCGAGGAGACGGAGCATCAGGTTGGCGGTGAGGTCGACCGTACGGATGCGGTCGCGGGCCAGGGAGCGGCGCTTGACCAGGAGAAGACCGGTGTGGAGGTCGACGCGCTCCTCACCGACGCGGTAGCGGGTGCGGTGCCAGCGGACCCGGTCGGCGCCCGCCGCGACCCCGATGACCAGGACAGCTCCGGCGAACACCTGGAGCACGGCGGCGGGGAGGCTGGACCAGCGGGTGAGGCCGAGTGTGACGGGGACGGCGGCGCCCGCGACGACCCCCGCCACGACGAGGGCGGTGACCAGGACCGTACGGGGGTCGAGGCGGTGCCAGTCGGCGGGCGGGGCGGCGGTGCTCATGTGGCGTCGCCGGGGGTGTCACGGGTGATGCGGGTGAGCCGCTCGGCCAGGCCGGCGGCGACCTCGTGGTCCAGGCCCTCGATCCGTACCGCGCCCTTCGCGGAGGCGGTGGTGACCGTGACGGTGGCGAGCCGGAAGAGCTGCTCCAGCGGGCCGCGCACGGTGTCCACGGTCTGGATCCGGGACATCGGGGCGATCCGCCACTCCTGCCGGAAGTACCCGGTGCGGACGTACACCGCGTCCTCGGTGATCTCCCAGCGGTGCGTGCGGAACCACCACAGAGGGAGGAGGAGGGCGATCGCCGTGCCCGCCGCGGCCAGGACGGCGGCGGGCAGCAGCAGCCAGAGGCGGGCCGGCTCGATCAGCGCGCCCAGCACCGCGAGCGGCACGACGGGCACGGCGGTCGTCAGCAGCCACTGGGCCCGCCACCAGCCGACGGCGCGCCCGTTCAGCGTGTTGCGCGGCGGTCGCAGCCGGACCGTCTCCCCCTCCCCCTGTGGCATCGGCTCAGCGTCCGCGCAGGGTGCGGTAGGCGTCGACCAGGGCGGCGGTGGAGCTGTCGAGCTGCCCGGCGTCCGTGCTTCCGTCACCGGTCAGCAGCGGCTCGATCTTCTTCGCGAGGACCTTGCCGAGTTCGACGCCCCACTGGTCGAAGGAGTCGATGTTCCAGATGGCGCCCTGGACGAAGACCTTGTGCTCGTACAGCGCGATGAGCTGGCCGAGGACCGAGGGGGTCAGCTTGTCGGCGAGGATCGTCGTCGTGGGGTGGTTGCCGCGGAACGTCTTGTGCGGGACCAGCTCCTCGGGCACGCCCTCGGCCCGGACCTCCTCGGGCGTCTTGCCGAAGGCCAGGGCCTGCGTCTGCGCGAAGAAGTTGGCCATCAGCAGGTCGTGCTGGGCGATCAGGCCGGGCAGCAGGTCGTGGACCGGGGCGGCGAAGCCGATGAAGTCCGCCGGGATCAGCTTGGTGCCCTGGTGGATCAACTGGTAGTAGGCGTGCTGCCCGTTGGTGCCGGGCGTGCCCCAGACGACCGGACCGGTCTGCCAGTCCACGCGGTCGCCCTCGCGGTCGACGGACTTGCCGTTGGACTCCATGTCGAGCTGCTGGAGATACGCGGTGAACTTGGACAGGTAGTGGCTGTAGGGCAGCACCGCGTGGGACTGGGCGTCGAAGAAGTTGCCGTACCAGACCCCGAGGAGGCCCAGCAGAAGGGGGGCGTTCCGCTCGGCGGGGGCCGTGCGGAAGTGCTCGTCGACGAGGTGGAAGCCCTCCAGCATCTCGCGGAAGCGGTCCGGGCCGATGGCGACCATCAGCGAGAGGCCGATCGCCGAGTCGTAGCTGTAGCGGCCGCCGACCCAGTCCCAGAACTCGAACATGTTGGCCGTGTCGATGCCGAACTCTTCGACCTTCTCGGCGTTGGTCGACAGCGCAACGAAGTGCTTCGCGACGGCGTCCTGACCGGCCCTCAGTTCGGTGAGCAGCCAGTCCCGGGCGGAGGTGGCGTTGGTGATGGTCTCGATCGTCGTGAACGTCTTCGAGGCGATGACGAAGAGCGTCTCGGCCGGGTCGAGGTCGCGGACGGCCTCGTGGAGGTCGGCGCCGTCGACGTTGGAGACGAAGCGGAGGGTGAGGTCGCGGTCCGTGAAGGAGCGCAGCACCTCGTAGGCCATGGCGGGGCCGAGGTCGGAGCCGCCGATGCCGATGTTGACGATGTTCTTGACGGGCTTGCCGGTGTGGCCGGTCCACTGCCCGGAGCGGACCTGGTCGGCGAAGGAGGCCATCTTGTCCAGGACGGCGTGCACCGCCGGCACGACGTTCTCGCCGTCGACCTCGACGACCGCGTCGCGCGGGGCGCGGAGCGCGGTGTGCAGGACGGCCCGGTCCTCGGTGGTGTTGATCTTCTCGCCGCGGAACATGGCGTCCCGCAGCTCCGCGACCCCGGTGGCGGCGGCGAGCTCGCGCAGCAGGCGCAGCGTCTCGTCGGTGACCAGGTGCTTGGAGTAGTCGAGGTGGAGGTCGCCGACCCGCAGGGTGTAGGCGGTGCCCCGGTCCGGCTGCCGCGCGAACAGCTCGCGCAGCTGGGGCGCGCCGAACTCCTCACGGTGCTTGGCGAGAGCCGTCCACTCGGGCGTCTGGTTGAGCTTGGTTCGGCTTGCTGCGTTCATCCGGGATATCAGCCCACTTCTCACTCGTCATCAGCATCCCCGCTGCCCCTCCAACCTAATTGATCGAGGAGGCCGGCGGCGTGGAGGAGGAGGGTGGCGCGGGAACGCGATACGGCCGGACACCCGTGGGGTGTCCGGCCGGTGAACGACGGGGGTTTCCGTGGAGCTGTGCGGGCGAGGTGTCAGATCTCGCCGCGGAGTTTGGCCAGTGCCTCGGCGAGGATCGCTTCGCCGTCCTCGTCGCTGCGCCGCTCGCGTACGTACGCCAGATGCGTCTTGTACGGCTCGGTGCGGGGCGGGTCGGGCGGGCTGTCCTTGTCCTGGCCGGCCGGGAAGCCGCAGCGCGGGCAGTCCCAGGTGTCCGGCACCTGCGCGTCATGGGCGAAGCTCGGCTGCGTCTCGTGCCCGTTCGAGCACCAGAAGGAGATGCGGAGGCGCGGCGCCGACTCGCCGCGCTCTGCCTCCCCCATCGGCCCCGCTCCGACCCGGCTTCCCCGGATCGCGTTGCCACTTGCCACGGTCGTAACTCCCTGCGTGATGGTGCTCGAAGGATGCCCCAGTCTACGTAAGGCCCAACGCGCGTCCAGTGGAAGGAGTTACACCGTTACCGGAATCGCGGAACGGGTCGTTCAGTCGAGCTTGATGAGCAGACCGAGGACGACGATGCACGCGAACCAGACCAGACCGACCACCACGGTGATCCGGTCGAGGTTACGCTCGGCGACCGAGGAGCCACCGACGGAGGACTGCATTCCGCCACCGAACATGTCGGAGAGGCCGCCGCCCTTGCCCTTGTGCATGAGCACCAGCAGCATCAGCAGCAGGCTGAAGACGATCAGGGCGATCTGGAACGCCAGAATCACGGCTGGTCCCTACTTTCCGGATTTCTCGAATACTGCCTGTACGTACTGCGGGGGCCGGAGGATGACCACCCTCTCGGCCCCCGCAAGGGTACGACGGATCGGCGCTACCGCATACTCACTGGTCGCGGAAGCGGACGATCTTGACGAACTCGTCGGCGTCCAGCGCGGCGCCGCCGATGAGGGCGCCGTCCACGTCGGGCTGCGCCATGATGGCGGCGACGTTGCCGGACTTGACGGAGCCGCCGTACTGGATGCGGACGGCGTCGGCCAGCTCCTGCGAGTACAGCTCGGCGAGACGGCGACGGATCGCGCCGCACACCTCCTGGGCGTCCTCGGGGGTGGCGACCTCGCCGGTCCCGATGGCCCAGACCGGCTCGTAGGCGATGACGATGGTCTCGGCCTGCTCGGCCGGGATGTCCTTCAGGGCGCCGTCGAGCTGCGCGAGGGTGTAGGAGACCTGGTCACCGGCCTTGCGGATGTCCAGGCCCTCGCCGACGCAGAGGATCGGGGTCAGACCGTTCAGATAGGCGGCCTTCACCTTGGCGTTGCAGATCTCGTCGCTCTCGCCGTGGTACTGGCGGCGCTCGCTGTGGCCGACGGCCACGTAGGTGCAGCGCAGCTTGGCCAGCATGGGGCCGGAGATCTCACCGGTGTACGCACCGGACTCGTGCGCCGAGATGTCCTGGGCACCGTACTTGATCTTCAGCTTGTCGCCGTCGACCAGGGTCTGCACGGAGCGCAGGTCGGTGAAGGGCGCGAGGACGGCGACCTCGACGTCCTCGTAGTCCTTGTCGGTCAGCGCGAAGGAGAGCTTCTGGACGTGGGCGATGGCCTCGAGGTGGTTGAGGTTCATCTTCCAGTTGCCCGCCATCAGCGGGGTGCGGGTGGTCATGAAAGGTCAGTCCTCCAGTGCGGCGAGCCCGGGAAGCGTCTTGCCCTCGAGGTATTCGAGGCTCGCGCCGCCACCGGTCGAAATGTGTCCGAAAGCATTCTCGTCGAAGCCCAGGATGCGGACGGCCGCGGCGGAGTCGCCGCCGCCGACGACGCTGAAGGCCGGGGAGTCGACGAGCGCCTGGGCGACCGCGCGGGTGCCGTCGGCGAAGTCGGGGTGCTCGAAGACGCCCATCGGGCCGTTCCAGAAGACGGTGGCCGCGTCGGCGAGCTTCGATGCGTAGAGCTTGTTGGTCTCGGGCCCGTTGTCCAGCCCCATCTGCCCTTCCGGCATGGCGTCGGCGGCGACGGTGGCGGGGTGGGCCGGGGCCTTGGTCTTGAGGTCGGGGAAGGCGGGGGCGACGACGACGTCGACGGGGAGGACGAACTCCACGCCCTTCTCCTCGGCCCGGCGCAGGTACTCCTGCACGGCGGGGATCTGGTCCTCCTGGAGCAGCGAGCTGCCGACCTCGTAGCCCTTGGCCTTGAGGAAGGTGTACGCCATGCCGCCGCCGATGAGGATGCGGTCGGCCCGCTCCAGCAGGTGGTCGATCACACCGAGCTTGTCGGAGACCTTGGCGCCGCCGAGGACGACCGCGTACGGGCGCCGGACGTCGGTGGTCAGCTTCTTCAGGACGCCGACCTCGGTGGCGATGAGGTAGCCCGCGTAGTGCGGCAGCCGGGCCGGGAGGTCGAAGACCGAGGCGTGCTTGCGGTGGACGGCGCCGAAGCCGTCGCCCACGTACGCGTCCGCGAGCTCGGCCAGCTGATCGGCGAAGGCGCCGCGCTCGGCGTCGTCCTTCGAGGTCTCGCCGGCGTTGAAGCGCAGGTTCTCGATGACGGCGACCCGGCCGTCGGCGAGGCCGGCGACCGCGGCGCGGGCGGACGGGCCGACCGTGTCGGTGGCGAAGGCGACGTCGGCGCCGAGGAGCTCCCCGAGGCGGGCGGCGGCGGGGGCCAGCGAGAAGGCCGGGTCCGGGGCGCCCTTGGGGCGGCCGAGGTGCGAGGCGACGACGACCCGCGCGCCGGCCTCGGCGAGCTTGGCGACCGTCGGGAGGACGGCGCGGATGCGGCCGTCGTCGGTGATCGTGGTGCCGTCGAGCGGCACGTTGAGGTCGGCGCGGACGAATACCCGCTTGCCCGCGACCCCTTCGGCGAGAAGTTCGTCGATCGTCTTCATCTGGTCTTCCGTTACTCCTTGCAAGGACGGATGAACATGCTAAGAGGCTCGACCGACGCGTCGTTGCGCCGGTCGAGCCTCCCGCTCACATCGTTGTGCCTGCCGACCCGAGGATCAGAGCTGTTCGCCGACGAAGACCGTGAGGTCGACGAGGCGGTTGGAGTAGCCCCACTCGTTGTCGTACCAGCCGAGGATCTTCACCGAGTTCCCCTCCTGGACCATCGTCAGGGAGGCGTCGAAGGTGCAGGACGACGGGTCGCCGACGATGTCCGAGGAGACGATCGGGTCCTCGGTGTACGTCAGGAAGCCCTTGAGGGCGCCGTCGTCGGCGGCCTTCTTGAAGGCCGCGTTGACCTCGTCCTTGGTGACCTCGCGCTGGAGGGTGACGACCAGGTCGGTGGCGGAGCCGGTCGGGACCGGGACGCGCATCGCCATGCCGTCGAGCTTGCCCTTGAGCTGCGGGAGGACCAGAGCGGTGGCCTTGGCGGCACCGGTGGTGGTCGGGATGATGTTCTCGGCGGCGGCGCGGGCACGGCGCAGGTCCGAGTGCGGGAAGTCCAGGATGCGCTGGTCGTTGGTGTACGCGTGGACCGTCGTCATCAGGCCCTTGACGATGCCGAAGTTCTCGTCGAGGACCTTGGCCATCGGCGCCACGCAGTTGGTGGTGCAGGAGGCGTTGGAGATGACGTTGTGCTCGGCCGCGTCGTACTGGTCCTGGTTGACGCCCATCACGATGGTGATGTCCTCGTCCTTGGCCGGAGCCGAGATGAGGACCTTCTTGGCGCCGCCCGCGAGGTGCTTCTCGGCGTCGGCCTTCTTGGTGAAGATGCCGGTCGACTCGATGACGATGTCGACGCCCAGCTCGCCCCAGGGGATGTCGGCCGGGTTGCGCTCGGAGAGCACCTTGATGGTGTGACCATCGACGGTGATGGTGTCGGCGGTGTGGCTGACCTCTGCCTTGAGGCGGCCCAGGATGGTGTCGTACTTCAGCAGGTGGGCCGTGGTCGCAGTGTCACCCAGGTCGTTGACAGCCACGATCTCGATGTCCGCACCCTGCTCGAGCAGCGCGCGGAAGTAGTTGCGACCGATGCGGCCGAAGCCGTTGATGCCTACGCGGATCGTCACGAACCGATCTCCTCGTTAGGTACGCCGGTTTTCGACGCCGGCGAGTTGTATAGGGATGTCCCCGACCGGTTCCGACCCTACCTCTCCGAGGGCCGGGGAGTGACATCGAGAGGTGCACTGTGCGCCACCGGAAACGACCGGAGACCCGTACTCGCCAGTAGGAGTACGGGTCTCCGGTTCGCCCGCCGGGGCAGGGGTCCCGGTGACGCGGGACCGAGGTCCCGGCGGGTCGGGGACCAACGTCCCTCGCCCGCCGACGAGTCAGCCGACCAGGCCGTCGGCGAGCTCCTCGCTGAGGGTCGCCTCGGTCCCCGGGATGCCCAGGTCCTGGGCCCGCTTGTCGGCCATCGCGAGCAGCCGGCGGATCCGGCCGGCGACCGCGTCCTTGGTCAGCGGCGGGTCGGCGAGGGCGCCCAGCTCCTCCAGGGACGCCTGCTTGTGCTCCATGCGCAGCCGTCCCGCGGCGGCGAGGTGCTCGGGGACCTCCTCGCCGAGGATCTCCAGCGCGCGCCCCACCCGGGCTCCGGCGGCGACCGCCGCACGGGCCGAGCGGCGCAGGTTCGCGTCGTCGAAGTTGGCGAGGCGGTTGGCCGTGGCGCGGACCTCGCGCCGCATCCGGCGCTCCTCCCAGGCGAGCACGGCGTCGTGGGCGCCGAGCCGGGTCAGGAGGGCGCCGATGGCGTCGCCGTCGCGGACGACGACGCGGTCCACGCCGCGCACCTCGCGGGCCTTGGCCGCGATGGAGAGCCGGCGGGCCGCGCCGACCAGGGCGAGGGCCGCCTCGGGCCCCGGGCAGGTGACCTCCAGGGAGGAGGAGCGGCCGGGCTCGGTGAGCGAGCCGTGGGCGAGGAAGGCGCCGCGCCAGGCCGCCTCGGCGTCGCAGGTGGCCCCCGAGACCACCTGCGGGGGCAGCCCGCGGATCGGCCGGCCGCGGCCGTCGACCAGACCGGTCTGGCGGGCCAGCTGGTCGCCGCCCGCCACCACGCGGACGACATAGCGCGACCCGCGCCGCAGTCCGCCGGGGGCCATCACGATCAGCTCCGAGCTGTGCCCGAAGATCTCCAGGATGTCGCGCTTGAGGCGGCGGGCGGCGTTGCCCGTGTCCAGCTCCGCCTCGATCACGATGCGGCCGCTCACCAGGTGCAGTCCGCCCGCGAACCGAAGAATCGCCGAGACCTCTGCCTTCCTGCAGCAGGTCCGGGTGACGGGAAGATGAGAGATTTCGTTCTTCACCGCTGGCGTCATCGCCATGGGCCGATCCTTCCATGCATCCGGAAAATACGGTCGTACGCGGCGGCCAACAGCTCCTGATCATGGACCGGAACGCCGTCGGGCGATGCCACCGGCGCCAGCTCGACCGCGGCTCCGAGCCGCTGGGCGGCGTCGGCGAGGGACTCACGGTCGGGCACGGCGGCCTCGTCGGCCAGCACCACGTCCAAGGCGAGTTTAGGGGCGTGTCGCCCCAAAACCTCCAAATGACGCTGCGGTGAGAAGCCTTCTGTTTCGCCGGGCTGGGGCGCGAGGTTCAGCGAGAGGACCTTGCGGGCCTTCGTGGTGACCAGGGCGTCGAGCAGCTCCGGCACGAGCAGGTGCGGGATCACGGAGGAGAACCAGGAGCCGGGGCCGAGGACCACCCAGTCGGCGTCCAGGACCGCCGCGACGGCCTCCGGGACGGCAGGCGGGTCGGGCGGGACCACGTGCACGGACTGCACCTCACCGGGCGTGAGCGCCACCGTGGCCTGGCCGCGCACGGTGACGATCGCGTCGGGCAGCTCGGGGTCGTGGCCCTTGACCAGCGCCTGGAGCTCCAGCGGGACGGCCGACATCGGGAGCACCCGCCCGTGCGCGCCGAGCAGCTTGCCGACCAGGTCCAGTGCCTGCACGTGGTCGCCGAGCTGCTCCCACAGGGCGACGATCAGCAGATTGCCGACCGCGTGGTCGTGGAGGTCGCCCTTGGACTCGAACCGGTGCTGGACGACCCGGGACCAGGTGCGGCCCCAGTCGTCGTCGCCGCACAGGGCGGCGAGCGCCTTGCGGAGGTCGCCGGGCGGCAGCACGCCCAGCTCCTCGCGCAGCCGGCCGCTGGAGCCGCCGTCGTCGGCGACGGTGACCACGGCCGTGAGATCGCCGGTGATCCGGCGCAGCGCCGTCAGGGACGCCGAGAGGCCCATGCCGCCGCCGAGCGCGACGACCTTGGGCTGAGCACCGCGCTTGCGGCCCGAGAGCGCCGAGGTGGCGCGGCTCAGGCGCCGCATCCGCAGATTGCGTCCGGTCACTCTCGCCCCATGTCGCGGTGGACGAGGACGGTCTCGATGCCTTCGGCGGCGAGGCGGGCGGAGAGCTTCTCGGACATGGCGACCGAGCGGTGCTTGCCGCCGGTGCAGCCCACGGCGATGGTCACGTACCGCTTGCCCTCGCGGCGGTAGCCCGCGGCGATCAGCTGGAGCAGCTCGGTGTACTGGTTGAGGAACTCCTTGGCTCCCGGCTGGTCGAAGACGTAGTCGGACACCTCCTCGTTGACGCCGGTGAAGGGGCGCAGCTCGGGGACCCAGTGGGGGTTGGGCAGGAAGCGGCAGTCGACGACCAGGTCGGCGTCGACGGGCAGGCCGTACTTGTAGCCGAAGGACATCACCGTGGCCCGCAGCTCCGGCTCGGACTCGCCCGCGAACTGGGCGTCCATCTTGGCCCGCAGCTCGTGCACGTTGAGGCTGGAGGTGTCGATGACCAGGTCGGCGTCGCCGCGCAGCTCACGGAGCAGGTCGCGCTCGGCCGCGATGCCGTCGACGATGCGCCCGTCGCCCTGGAGGGGGTGCGGGCGGCGCACGGACTCGAAGCGGCGCACGAGGGCGTCGTCGGAGGACTCCAGGAAGACGATCCGGCGGGTGACGTGCTTGGCCTCCAGGTCGGCGAGGGACTCGCGGAGGTTGTCGAAGAAGCGCCGGCCGCGTACGTCGACGACGACGGCGATCCGGGCCACGTTGCCCTGGGAGCGGGCTCCCAGCTCGACCATGGTGGGGATCAGCGCGGGCGGCAGGTTGTCGACGACGAACCAGCCGAGGTCCTCCAGACACTTGGCGGCGGTGCTGCGCCCGGCGCCCGACATCCCGGAGATGATCACCAGCTCGGGGATGGCCGCGTCACCCGTCTCGTTCGGGGTGTTCGTACTCACGTGTGCTGCTCCGTCTGCTCGGTGTGCTCGGTCTGCGGTGTTCTGTGTGGTCTCGTGGCTGTTCTCGGTCATGAGCTGCCCCCGTCGTCCTCTTCCATGATCTCTCCTGTGGCCGTGTTCACGGCCGGGGCCGCGGGAGCGGTCGAGGCGAGGGCGGCGGCCACCGATTCCGCCGTCCTTCGCCCTATCCCGGGGACCTCGCAGATCTCGTCGATTGTCGCTTGCCGGAGCTTCTTCACCGAGCCGAAATGCTTGATCAGCGCCTGCTTGCGGGTCTCGCCGAGGCCGGACACCTCGTCGAGGGGGCCGGAGCGGATGCGCTTGGCGCGCTTGGCGCGCTGATACGTGATGGCGAAGCGGTGCGCCTCGTCCCGGACGCGCTGGAGGAGGTAGAGGCCCTCGCTGGAGCGGGGCAGGACCACGGGATCGTCGTCGTCGGGGAGCCAGACCTCTTCGAGGCGCTTGGCGAGGCCGCAGACGGCGATGTCGTCGATGCCCAGCTCGTCCAGGGCGCGCCGGGCGGCGGCGACCTGGGGCTGCCCGCCGTCGACGACGACGAGCTGCGGCGGGTAGGCGAACCGCTTGGGACGGCCGTCGTCCTCCCGGGGCTCGGCACGGGCGTCCTCCGGGGACGCGCCGTCTCCGGGGGCCGGGGCGGCGGTGCCGACGGTGCTGAGGTCCGGGGCGGCGGAGGCTGGGCCGTAGACGGGAACCGTGGCCGGGGCGGCGGGGGCCGGGCCGGGTGCGCTGCCGGTGAGGGTGGGACCGGGCGCGGAGCCCGTGGGGGCGGGGCCCCCCGCCGGGGTGTCCTCCGGCTGCTCCTCCCACTCCCCCGTGCGTTCCTTCTCCTGGAGGTAGCGCTTGAACCGGCGGCCGATCACCTCGTGCATCGAGCGGACGTCGTCCTGGCCCTCGAAGCCCTTGATCTGGAAGCGGCGGTACTCGCTCTTGCGGGCCAGACCGTCCTCGAAGACCACCATGGAGGCCACCACGTCGTCGCCCTGGAGGTGGGAGATGTCGTAGCACTCGATGCGCAGCGGCGCGCTGTCGAGACCCAGCGCCTCGGCGATCTCCTCCAGGGCGCGGGAGCGGGTGGTCAGATCGGAGGCGCGCTTGGTCTTGTGCAGCCCGAGGGCCTGCTGGGCGTTGCGCTGGACCGTGGCCATGAGGTCCTTCTTGTCGCCGCGCTGCGGGACGCGCAGGCTGACCTGGGAGCCCCGGCGCTCGGCGAGCCACTGGGAGACCGCTTCGGGGTCCTCGGGCAGGGCGGGGACCAGGACCTCCTTGGGGACGGCGTCGCCGCGCTCCTCCCCGTACAGCTGCTGGAGGGCGTGCTCGACGAGGCCGGAGGTGTCGACCGCCTCGACCTTGTCCGTGACCCAGCCGCGCTGGCCTCGCACCCGGCCACCGCGTACGTGGAAGATCTGGAGGGCGGCCTCCAGCTCGTCCTCGGCGACGGCGATCAGATCGGCGTCGGTGGCGTCGGCCAGGACGACGGCGCTCTTCTCCATGGCCCGCTTGAGGGCCTCGGCGTCGTCCCGGAGCCGGGCGGCCCGCTCGTACTCCATCTCCTCGGCCGCCTGCATCATGTCCTTCTCCAGGCGGCGGATGTAGGTGCCGGTGCGCCCGGTCATGAAGGCGCAGAAGTCCTCGGCCAGCTCGCGGTGTTCCTCGGGGGTGACCCGTCCGACGCAGGGGGCCGAGCACTTGCCGATGTAGCCCAGCAGGCAGGGGCGGCCGGTGCGCGCGGCGTTCTTGAAGACTCCGGCGGAGCAGGTGCGGACGGGGAAGACCCGGAGCATCAGGTCGACGGTCTCGCGGATCGCCCAGGCGTGGCCGTACGGACCGAAGTAGCGCACGCCCTTCTTCTTGGCGCCGCGCATGACCTGGACGCGGGGGAACTCCTCGTTGAGCGTGACCGCGAGGTAGGGATAGCTCTTGTCGTCGCGGTACTTGACGTTGAACCGGGGGTCGAACTCCTTGATCCAGGAATACTCCAGCTGGAGCGCCTCGACCTCGGTGGAGACGACGGTCCACTCGACGGAGGCGGCGGTGGTGACCATCGTGCGCGTACGCGGGTGCAGGCCCGCCAGGTCCTGGAAGTAGTTGGCCACGCGCTGGCGCAGGTTCTTGGCCTTCCCGACGTAGATCACCCGGCGGTGCTCGTCGCGGAACCTGTAGACCCCCGGGGAGTCGGGGATCTGTCCCGGCTTGGGGCGGTAGCTGGAGGGGTCTGCCATGTCTCACACCCTACTTGCGGGCAGTGACAGCGCGTCGTCCTCGCGTGGTGCCGCGCTCCGGAGTGCCGTGGGGTGCTCCGCACCCCGGAGCGCGGGCCGGTGGGCCGCTGGAGCCGGTGCTCAGGCGTCCGTGGCCGGGGATCGCCCGGTACGGCTCCGGCGGCGCAGCGCGGCGGCCCCGCACAGGGCCAGGGCGAGCAGCGCCCCGGCCCCGGCGGTGGTGGAGACCGCGGTCAGGGCCGTGTCGGGGCCCTGGGCCGCATTCGCGAGTGCGGCGCCCTCGGCGCGGTCCGGGGTCGCCCGGTCCGCCGCCGGGCCGGAGACGGGGCCGGGGGCCGGTGCGGGTCCGGTGGCTGCTTCGGGGCCCGGGGCCGCTTGGGGGCCGTAGCCGCCCGCCTGGCCGGAGCGGGCGTATCCGGACCCGGGCAGCTTGTCGCCGTACGCCTCTTTCACCCGGGTCCGGTAGGCGTCGAGCGTGGTGCCCTTCGCTCCCACAGCGGTCCTCGCGTCCTGGTCGAGCGGGAGGACCCGGGAGTCGTCGTGGACGTACCAGGCGTCGATCTGCGGTTCACGGAAGACCGTGCCGCCGGGGAGTGCGCGGGCGCCCCGGGCGGCGTAGCGGGCCTCGTCGTCGC
The DNA here is from genome assembly GCF_018866325.1 of Streptomyces sp. YPW6. NCBI lineage: Bacteria > Bacillati > Actinomycetota > Actinomycetes > Kitasatosporales > Streptomycetaceae > Streptomyces > Streptomyces sp. YPW6. The sequence continues at coordinate 6,223,463 of NZ_CP076457.1, read as the reverse complement.
CGGTGGCGATGTTCACCACCTGCCAGTCGCCGTCGGCGCCCGCCTCGGGAAGGGTCCACAGGGAGGCCTTCTGGCCGTCGGAGGAGACGGCGGTGCTGGCCAGGTAGTCCAAGGTGCTCGGGGCGGCTCCGGGCTCTCCGGCGACGAAGGCGGCCGAGAGCGTGCGCACGGGCACGGCCTCGCCCGCGATCCGCGGTGCGCTCGCCTTCCTGCTCACCGCGCCCTCCCGGGCGAAGAACCGGGACAGGGTGGCCAGGGTGGCCGGCTCGGTCGCGGCCTCGTGGGCGGCTTCGAGGGTCGACGCGCTCAGTTTCGGCGGGGCCGCGCGGCCGTCGTCGGCGAGGGCGGGAGCGGCGGCGGTGAACAGGGCGGTCGCGGTGAGCGCGGTGGCGACGGCGAGGCGCCGGGTGGTGGCCGCCTGCCGCGCGGCGGGCGTGCGCCGGGTGGTCGCGGTGCTCCGTGCGGTGGAGGTCCGCCGGGTGGTGGAGTTCATGTCCTCACGCCCCGATCCGGTAGAGCGAGTGGGTCCAGGAGAACTGGTTGTTGTTCACGTACCAGGCGTGCGAGGCCCAGTTGTAGCGGTCGCTGGAGGGCCAGGGATCGCCCCAGTAGACCCAGCTGTTGGCGTCGTCGTACCCGTAGATGACATGCATGTGGCCGCCGCCGGACGACCACTGGATCCGGGTCTCGACGGGGCGCCGGGCGGATATCTCGGTCTGCACGGTCGTATAGCGCAGCCAGCCGGTGACGTAGCTGCCGGGCCTGATCCCGGCCCAGGACAGGCCGGTCTGGACATGGCCCAGGGTGGCCTGGGAGTTGGGGCACTGGGTGTTCTGGCTGCGATTGAAGGCGGCGTTGCAGAACTGGTTCTGGGAGTAGCCGCGCCCGAACCAGGTGGCGATGGTGTTGCCGCCGGCCGCCCAGCACCAGTTGCTCTGCTGCTGCGCCTGCATGGTGATGTTGAGCCGCTGAGCGGCGGCGACGCTGGAGCCGGTCGTGGCGGGGGGCTGGGCGGCGGTGGCGGTGGCGGTGGCAGCGGGGACGGCGAGCAGCGCGGCGGCCACGAGGGCGGTGAACGAGAGCCTTTCGCGCCTCCCGGACCTCCCTGACCTTCCGTGCCGTCTGGGGCTGACTTTTCGGTTGCGCATGGCGTTCCTCCCGAAACGGGGGTGGGGATCGGAGGAGCGCGTCCGGACGCTGACGAAGAGCATCCGGCGTTGTCCGGAGCAGGTCAACACGCTTCAATGCGAGGTGACATCACGGTGTGAACGGCACGGCGTCGGTGTGAACGGCACCGCCCCGGTCACCTGCTCCCCCGCATCCCCCGGGGTCGGTGTCGCCACTCCCCACGTGAACGTTCACCGGAGGCCCGCCCATGCGGCAGACCGAGACCGACACCGAACTGGCGCGGGTTCTGCGGACCGGACCGTTCCATCTGGCGTTGCGCACGGCCCTGTCGGTGCGCGGGCTGCCGCTCCAGCGGGTGCAGCACCACCTGGCGCACCGGGGCGTCAAGCTCGGGGTGACCAGCCTCAGTTACTGGCAGCAGGGGGTGCGCCGCCCCCGGCGGGCCGAGTCCCTGCGGGCCGTTCGGGCACTGGAGGAGGTGCTCGCACTGCCGGAGGACTCACTGTCGAGGCTGCTGCGCGACGGCGACGCGCCGGGCGAGACGGACCGCCCGGCGGGGCGTTCGTACCGGTCGCTGATGGAGGCGTCGGGCTCGGTGGAACGGCTCCTCGCCGCGATGGAGTCCCCCGTGGACGGCGGGCTGCACACGGTGGGACACCAGGAGCGGGTACGGATCGGGGCCCGCCGGGAGCTGGCCGGCCGCACCTCCCGGCATGTGGTGCGCGCGCACCGGGACGGCGTGGACCGCTATCTCGCGGTGTACCGGGGCGACCCCGGCTGCGACCCTTCGCGGATCGCGGTGCGGGCGCTGGAGAACTGCCGGACGGGCCGGGTCCGCTGGGACGGGGACACGGGGGTGCTGGTGGCGGAGCTGCTGTTCGACACCCGGCTGCGGTCCGGCGAGACGTACCTCTTCGGATACGGCTTCCACGACGGTACGGGGGGATCGAGCGGCGAGTACGTGCGCGGCTTCACCTTCGGGGGCGGCCAGTACGTGCTCCAGGTCGGGTTCGACGAGGCCGCGCTCCCGGTGCGGTGCCGCCGCTTCGTCCAGGCGACGGCGGGGGCGGCGCGCGGGGCCCGCGGGGACCTCACGCTGACCGGCCGGCACCGGACCGTGCACCTGGTGGAGGAGGGCGTACGGCCGGGCCTGATCGGGATCGACTGGGACTGGGAGTGAAGGTCCGGCCGGCCACCGGGCTCCCGCCGGCTGGTGTGCCTGCGGGGCCCGCGGTGTGCGTTTCCGCCCGGTGCCTGCGGCGTGGCCGGGCCCCGGTGAGCCTGCGGGCCGGTGTGCCTCGCGGCCGAGTGCCTGGGGCGTGGCCGGGTCCCGTGAGCTGGTGAGCCTGGCGGCCGGTATGCCTGGCGGCTGGTGCCTGGGGCGTGGCCGGGCCCGGGGAGCTGGTGAGCCTGGCGGCTGATGCCTGCGGGGCGGACGAGCCCCGTGTGCTGCTCCGGAGGGGCCGGACTGCGGCGCGGCCGGCGGCGCCGTGCCTCTCGGGGTGCCGGGCTGGGGCCCGGCCGTCCGGCGCTCGTGGTTCAGGCGTCGGGGCCCGCGACGAGCTTTCCGCCCTCGGCGGTGACCGGGACGGCGGGGAGCGGCACGGTGGCCGGGCCCTCGATGACCTCGCCGGTGGTCGTGTCGAAGCGGCTGCCGTGGCAGGGGCAGTGGCCCTCGGTGCCTTCGATCTTGGTCAGGACGCAGCCGCCGTGGGTGCACTGGGCGCTGAACGCCTTGTACTCGCCCTGGGCCGGGCAGCTCACGAGGAGGCGCTGTTCCCGGTAGAGCTTGGCGCCGCCGACCGGCACCTCGGAGGCCGCACCGAGGGCGACGGGTGCGGTCGGTGTGGGGTTCTTGGCATGCCCGAGCTTGGACTCGGTCGAGCAGGCGGCCGCTCCGAGGCCGGCGGCACCGGCGAGCGCGGCGCCCTTCAGCACGGTACGGCGGGCGGCGGGCAGGCCGGGCATGCGGACTCCACGGGGTGTCGTTCGAGGCGGATCGCGGTGGATCACGGCAGTCGGGGTCGCCGGACGGGCGCGGAGCGACGACGGCGGCCGCGTGCACCGGTGACAGAACCGACGATACCGGCGGGGAACGGGAGCCTTGTGGCCGGGCCGGTCGAGAGGGGGGACGGCCACGGCCGGAACCGAGCGCCGAAGTGGAGTGGGGCGACCCCCGGGGGCGGTCCCAGCGCAGCCCCCGGAGGCCCAGGACAGTCCCGGGATCGTCCAGGAACGCAGCAACGCCCGGGATCGCCCCCGGCCGCCGCGTGGCCTGCCCGGGGCGGCCGGGGCAGGCCGCCCACGCCGACGGCGGCGCCCCCCGTCGCCCTCCCGGGGGGGCCGCCGTCGGTGATCCCGGAGGCTCAGGCCTTGCGGGCTCGGGTCGTCTTCTTGGCGGCCGCGGCCTTGGTGCCGGTGGCCGTGGCCTTCGCCTTGGTCGCCGCGGCCTTCTTGGCGGCTGCCGACTTCGTCGTGGCCGCCGTCTTCTTCGCCGGGGCGGCCTTGCGGGCGGCCGTCCCGCGGGGAGCCCCGCCCGAGGGCACCGCGGCCTCGGCGATCCGGTCCGCGTCCAGAATGCCCTGGAGGAACTTCCCGGTGTGGCTGGCGGGCACCGAGGCGACCTGCTCCGGTGTTCCCTCGGCGACGACCAGTCCGCCGCCGTTGCCGCCCTCGGGGCCCATGTCGACCACCCAGTCGGCGGTCTTGATGACGTCGAGGTTGTGCTCGATGACGATCACCGAGTTGCCCTTGTCCACCAGACCCGAGAGCACCGTGATCAGCTTGCTGATGTCCTCGAAGTGCAGACCGGTGGTCGGCTCGTCCAGGACGTAGACCGTGCGGCCGGTGGAGCGCTTCTGGAGCTCGCTCGCCAGCTTGACGCGCTGCGCCTCACCGCCGGAGAGGGTCGGCGCGGACTGGCCGAGCCGGACGTAGCCGAGGCCCACGTCATTGAGGGTGCGCAGATGGCGGGCGATCGCCGGGACGGCCTCGAAGAACTCCAGGCCCTCCTCGATCGGCATGTCCAGCACCTCGGCGATGGACTTGCCCTTGTAGTGGACCTCCAGGGTCTCCCGGTTGTAGCGCGCACCGTGGCAGACCTCGCACGGGACGTACACGTCGGGCAGGAAGTTCATCTCGATCTTGATCGTGCCGTCGCCGGAGCAGTTCTCGCAGCGGCCGCCCTTGACGTTGAAGGAGAAGCGGCCCGGCAGATAGCCGCGCACCTTCGCCTCCATGGTCTCGGCGAACAGCTTGCGGACGTGGTCGAAGACTCCGGTGTACGTCGCCGGGTTGGACCGGGGGGTCCGGCCGATCGGCGACTGGTCGACGTGCACCACCTTGTCGACGAGGTCGTCGCCGTCGACCCGGGTGTGGCGGCCGGGGACCGACTTGGCGCCGTTCAGCTCGCGGGCCAGGTGCGTGTAGAGGATGTCGTTGACCAGGGTCGACTTCCCGGATCCGGAGACGCCCGTGACAGCGGTGAGCACGCCGAGCGGGAAGGAGACGTCGATGTCCTGGAGGTTGTTCTCCCGGGCGCCGTGCACGGTGAGGGAGCGGTCCGGGTCGACCGGGCGGCGGGCGTCCGGGGTCGGGATGGACCGCTTGCCGGACAGGTACTGGCCGGTGATCGAGGCCTTGTTCCCCAGCAGCTCCTTGAGCGAACCGGAGTGGACGACCTTGCCGCCGTGCTCACCGGCGCCGGGGCCGATGTCCACGACCCAGTCGGCGACCTTGATGGTGTCCTCGTCGTGCTCGACGACGATGAGCGTGTTGCCCATGTCACGCAGCCGGACCAGGGTCTCGATCAGCCGGTGGTTGTCGCGCTGGTGCAGGCCGATGGACGGCTCGTCCAGGACGTACAGCACGCCGACCAGGCCGGAACCGATCTGGGTGGCCAGCCGGATGCGCTGGGCCTCGCCGCCGGACAGGGTGCCTGCCGCACGGTTCAGCGAGAGGTAGTCCAGGCCGACGTCCACCAGGAACTTCAGCCGCTCGTTGACCTCCTTGAGCACCCGTTCGGCGATCTTCTTGTCGCGGGCGTTCAGCTTGAGGCGGCCGAGGAACTCGGCGCACTCGCTGATGGACATCGCGGCGACCTCGGCGATGGACTTCTCCATCACCGTCACCGCGAGGACGATCGGCTTGAGCCGGGTGCCCTCACAGGTGGGGCAGGGCACCTCGCGCATGTAGCCCTCGAAGCGCTCCCGGCTGGAGTCGCTCTCGGCCTCGGTGTGGCGCCGCTTGACGAACTGCACCGCGCCCTCGAAGGCGGGGGTGGTGTAGGCGCGCTCGCGCCCGTAGCGGTTGCGGTAGCGGACCTCGGTCTGGATCTTGTGACCGAAGAGCAGGGCCTTCTTGGCCCGCTGCGGCAGCCCGGCCCAGGGGATGTCCGTACGGAAGCCGAGGGCTTCGGAGAGCGCGCCGATCAGACGGCCGAAATACTCCTTGGTGTGCCCGTGGGACCAGGGGTGGATGGCTCCCTCGTCGAGGGACTTCTCCTCGTCCGGGACGATCAGCTCCGGGTCGACCTCCATGCGCGTACCGATGCCGGTGCAGTCGGGGCAGGCGCCGAAGGGCGAGTTGAAGGAGAAGGAGCGCGGCTCCAGCTCCTCGAAGGAGAGGTCGTCGTACGGGCAGTAGAGGTGCTCGGAATACATCCGCTCGCGCTCGGGGTCGTCCTCGGGGAGGTCGACGAAGTCGAGCACGACCATGCCGCCGGAGAGGCCGAGCGCGGTCTCGACCGAGTCGGTCAGCCGGCGCTTGGCGCTGTCCTTGACGGTGAGGCGGTCGACGACCACCTCGATGGTGTGCTTCTCCTGCTTCTTGAGTGCCGGCGGCTCGGCGAGCTGGATGGTCTCGCCGTCCACCCGGGCGCGGCTGTAGCCCTTGGTCTGGAGATCGGCGAAGAGGTCGACGAACTCGCCCTTGCGCTCGCGCACCAGCGGCGAGAGGACCTGGAAGCGGCTGCCCTCGGGCAGACCGAGGACCTTGTCGACGATGGCCTGCGGCGACTGGCGGGAGATGGGGCGACGGCACTCGGGACAGTGCGGCTTGCCGATCCGGGCGAAGAGCAGCCGGAGGTAGTCGTAGACCTCGGTGATGGTGCCGACCGTCGAGCGCGGGTTGCGCGAGGTCGACTTCTGGTCGATGGAGACGGCCGGGGAGAGACCTTCGATGAAGTCGACGTCCGGCTTGTCCATCTGGCCGAGGAACTGCCGGGCGTACGAGGAGAGGGACTCGACATAGCGACGCTGCCCCTCGGCGAAGATCGTGTCGAACGCGAGGGACGACTTGCCCGACCCGGAGAGCCCGGTGAAGACGATGAGGGAGTCGCGGGGGAGGTCGAGCGAGACGTTCTTCAGATTGTGCTCGCGCGCGCCACGGACGATGAGACGGTCGGCCACGCCGGTCCGCACCTTTCTAGAGAGAAGCGGGGGAACTGAGCCCCTCTCCCAGGGTATGGGGGGCGCCACAGCGGTGTACGAAGCTTTCGATTCCGAGCGTATAGCACGTACATTCGATTTACGGCCATGCTTCCCCTCCTTCACCCGAATGAGTGGCGGGGCTAGGCTCGGCCGCATGATGGATCATGCGCACGACCTGGGAGCTGTACGCGAAGCGACCGAACGGCTGCTCGACGCAGTCGGAAAACTGGACGACGCCGCTGTCACCGAGCCGTCACGGCTGCCCGGATGGAGTCGGGGCCATGTTCTGGCCCACCTGTCACGTAACGCCGACGCGCTCGGAAATGTTCTCCGGGGCCTCCCGATGTACGCGAGCAGCGAAACCCGCGACGCCGACATCGCCGACGGCGCGTCCCGCCCGGTCGCCGAGCAGCTGGCCGACCTGCGGGAGACCGCGGACGCCCTGCGGGCGGTCAGCGGCGAACCGGCCGACTGGTCCCGGACGGTCACCCTGCGCAACGGGGTGACGGATTCCGCGTCCCGGGTCCCCTTCCGGCGCTGGGTCGAGGTGGAGCTGCACCACGTCGACCTCGGCATCGGCTACGAGCTGGAGGACCTCCCCGCCGAGTTCACGGAGCGGGAGATCGCCTTCCTCGCCGATCGCTTCCTGGGCAACGAGAGCGTGCCCGCCACCGGGCTGACCGATCTCGACGGCCGCACCTGGAGCACGGGCGGCGGACCGCCGAGCGACCTGGTGACCGTGCAGGGGCCCGCCGCGGAGCTGCTGGGCTGGCTCTGCGGGCGCCGTGACGGCTCCGCCCTGACGGTGGCCGGAGGCCCGCTGCCCACGCTGCCCCCGCTATAGGCTGAGCCGTATGACGTACAGCGGAGCGGTGAAGGTCGGCGGACCGGCGAGCGTGCACGAACTGACGGATCTGATGATCTCCAAGGTCGCCGTCGGCGCGATGGACAACAACGCGTATCTGCTGCGCTGCCGGGCCACCGGCGAGCAGTTGCTGATCGACGCGGCCGCCGAGCCGGAGACCCTGCTCGCGCTGATCGGTGACGACGGGATCGCGTCCGTCGTCACCACCCATCGGCACGGGGACCACTGGCAGGCGCTGGCCCAGGTGGCCGGGGCGACGGGCGCCCGGACGTACGCGGGCCGCTACGACGCCGAGGGCATCCCCGTGCCGACCGATGTCCTGGTCGAGGACGGCGACACCATCACCGTCGGCCGGGTCGAGCTGACCGCACGCCACCTGGTCGGCCACACCCCCGGCTCCATCGCCCTGGTCTACGACGACCCGCACGGCGCCCCGCACCTGTTCACCGGGGACTGCCTCTTCCCGGGCGGGGTCGGGAACACGCACCAGGACCCCGAGGCCTTCGCGAGCCTCCTGAGCGACGTCGAGACGAAGCTGTTCGACGTGCTGCCCGACGAGACGTGGGTCTACCCGGGCCACGGGCACGACACGACGCTCGGCGCCGAGCGTCCCCAGCTGCCCGCCTGGCGCGCCCGCGGCTGGTGACACCGCGCCCCCGGCCGCACCTTCCGCACACCCGCGGCTTCCGCGCACGCGCCCACTGGGCGCGCGCATCTTCCGCGCAGGCGCCCTCCCCGTGCGTACGCGCGTTCCACGCATACGAAAGCGGCCGGAGTGGACGGAATTCACCGTGTCCACCCCGGCCGCCGCCGGTGTCTCCCTGGGCCGCCCGGGGCGGCTCCGGGTCAGTTGAGGGTCTTGCTCTCCTCGTCGGCGGAGCCCGCGGTCTCGGCCTTCGCGGCCTCCTCCGCCTCGGCCGCCGCCTGCTTCTTGCTCGCGATGAGGCTGGTGATCGTGGTGATCACCAGGACACCGCAGATGACGGAGAGCGAGAACGGGATGGAGATCTCGGGCGTGTGCACCCCGGACTCGTGCAGGGCGTGCAGCACCAGCTTGACGCCGATGAAGCCGAGGATCACCGACAGGCCGTAGCTGAGGTGGACCAGCTTCTTCAGCAGACCGCCGATGAGGAAGTACAGCTGACGCAGGCCCATCAGCGCGAACGCGTTGGCCGTGAAGACGATGTACGGGTCCTGGGTCAGGCCGAAGATCGCCGGGATGGAGTCCAGGGCGAACAGCACGTCGGTCATACCGATGGCGAGCATGACCACCATCAGGGGCGTCATGATGCGCTTGCCGTTCTTCTGGATGAAGAGCTTCGTGCCGTGGTACTGGTCGGCGACGCCGAAACGCTGCTCGATCTTCTTGAGGAGGCGGTTCTCCTCGAACTCCTCTTCCTCCTCGCCGGCACGGGCCTCCTGGATGAGCTTCCAGGCGGTGTAGATCAGGAACGCGCCGAAGATGTAGAACACCCACGAGAAGTTCGCGATCACGGCGGCACCCGCGGCGATGAAGATCGCCCGGAGCACCAGGGCGATGAGCACACCGATCAGCAGCACACGCTGCTGGAGGTGCGAGGGCACCGAGAACTTCGCCATGATCAGGACGAAGACGAAGAGGTTGTCGACGCTCAGCGACTTCTCGGTGATGAATCCGGCGAAGAACTCACCGGAGGCCTGGCTCTCGCCGACGACCATGAGGCCGATCCCGAAGAGGATGGCCAGCGCGATCCAGACGACCGTCCAGATCCCGGCTTCCTTGGTCGACACGTCATGGGGCTTGCGCCCGATGAAGAAGTCGACGGCGATGAGGGCCGACAGACCAACGATGGTCAGGGCCCATACGGTCCATGAAACGTCCACTGCGCCTCCGGCAGTTCGCTACGGCTACTGAATCAGCGTCGTCGCTGCCGGAGGTCTCTTCCATCCCTGCGTGCCGTGCACGCCTGGACCGACGCCCCGGGACCGACTGCGGTCCGTATTGACGGGTACGTCGCGTAAGGAGTACTCCCCTCCGTTCTCCGAAGAGTACAGGCATCACCAAGGTTTGGTAAAGAAAAGGGTAAAGGGATCGCCAAAACGCCAGGTCGGGGCGGTTCGACCGGTCAGCGGCCGGCGGCTCTGCGGGCCGCTGCCACCGCGGCCAGGACCTGCTCCAGGACGCGGCTGCCCTGCGGGATCGTCAGCGGCTCGTACGTCCAGGCGTGCCCGACCCAGGGGTCGGCGAGGTGGTTGTCGGCGACCGGGGTGATCCGCAGCAGCGAACGCCACAGCGGATCGAGGACCGGCCCGTACGCACGGGCCTCCTCCCGGTCCGCGACCATCAGGAGGTGCACCCCGACCGCCGGTCCCTCGTCGGCGAGGTAGCGGAGCTGGGTGACGGCGCGGTCGTCAAAGCCGTGGGGGAAGTCGTTGACGACCAGGAGCTGCTCGCCGGTGTCCAGGTCGGGCGGGAGCGAGTCGGCCGCCCCGCCCCGCACCGCCATCTGCACCAGGTCCACCCGCCGGGTGAGGTGGGCGAGAACCGAGGCCACTCCCCCGGGCCCGGCGGCGGGCGGTCCGGCGAGGACGCCCGCGTCGACCAGCGGTGCGAGGGGGCCCGCCGCCGACCCCGCGGGGTCGATGACGTGTACCGCGAACTCCCCGGGCGGGTACACCGCCAGCAGCCGGGCCGCGTGGGCGACCGCGGTCTCCATCGCCCGGCCGCGCAGCCGGTCCGGCTCGATGACGGCGGCGGCCTCGGACGCGGTCCGGCCACTGTCCACCCACATCCCGCGCTCCAGGGGCAGCCGGACGAGCAGCGGGATACGCAGGTCGGTGCGCTCGGGCAGATGAAGATCTCCGATGCGCAGGGCCATCGGCATCTCCATGGGGATGCGGTGGGCGTGCCAGACGGGGTTGCCCCAGCCGGCGTACGCCGCCGGGAGCGCGGGCTCGACGACGGCCGCCTCGGCGGACAGCTGGTCCAGATCCCGGTCGAGGGCCTCCCGGGCCCGGGAGGCCAGCTCGTCGCGCTTGGCACGGGCCGCCTCGCGGGCGTGGTCGCCCGCACCGCCGATCCGGTTGCGCGGGTCGGACAGGGCGCGGTCGAGCTCCTGGTCCATCCGGGACTCGGCGAAGTCCACGGCGCTGCGGTGGGCGGCGACGGCGCGGGCCAGATCCTCGAACATGCCCCAGATCTGGTTGTAGAGGCGCTCGTCCATCGACCAGCCGGTGGCGTCACCCGCAACCGGCTGAGCGGGCTGTCCCGGCTGGGCGGGGGGCGCGCTGGGAGGCGGAGTGGGGGGCGCGGCGTGCTGTCGCCGCGGGTGCACGTAGTCGATGGGCCCTCCGGTGGAGGATCCCGCGGTGGGAGTCCCCGCGGCAGCCGGTCCGGGGGCGGTGCGCGGCTGGGTGCTGTGCGGCTGAGTGGTGTGCGCCGGGCCGGAGGGGCCCTGCGGCCGGGTGGCGGGCGTCGCTCCGGTGGTGGCCGGGTCGGCCGGCGGCCCGGGAGTCCCCGGGGCCGGGGGCGGCGCGGTCGGACGGAGGTCGGCGGAGCCCGTCGCGTGCCGTACGCGGTCGCCTTCCGGAGTCCGGGGCGGTGGCGGGGCCACCGCGCGGGTCAGGCCCCGGGCGACGGCCTCCTGGACCGTGGCGGCCAGGGCGGCGGCGTCGGTCACGCCCTGGTCAGCGAGCATCTCGGCGAGCCCGCCCGCATACCCCTGTCCGACGGCCCGGACCTTCCAGGCGGCCTGGCGGCGGTAGAGCTCCAGGGCGCTGACCGCGGACTCGGCGTCCAGATCGGTGAGCGTGAAGGTGGCGATGCCGGTGCCGTCGACTCCGGTGACGGCGACGAAGGGAGCGGGGACGGCGCCGAACCGCACCGGGCCGCCGACTCCGACGGGCAGCGCGAGCAGCACGGTGACCCGGTGGACGCCGGTGGGCAGGGCCTCCAGATCGACGGCCAGCCGGTGGTCGGCCGCCGCCTGCTGGGAGACGTCGAGCCCGGGGAGCTGGGGCGAGCCGGGGTGGGCGATCCACTCGATGCCGTGCACCGTGCCCCGTTCGTCGCCGAGGGTGGCCCCGGCCACGACAGGCGTGCCCGCCGACACCCGGATCTCCAGACGGGTCTGGGGCAGGACGTGGTTCTGCCCCCGGACCAGCTCGGCCGTCATTGCCCTGTCCCCCTCGACGAGCGCCCGTGCGCCGCTGCGGGCGCCGGGCCGTGCGATGCCGTGTTGCTGCTGCTTCTGCTGCCTACTGCCGTGCTGTGCGTGGGGCGGCTCCCGGCGGCCTGTGCCGCCGGGAGCCGCCCCCGCCTGGCGCCACGCCGGCCAGGCCCCGGGCGTGTCCGGTTCCTACAGGTGCGGAAGGATCGACGGCATCAGGTCCTGGAAGGTGCGGCCGTTGGCCGGGTTCCCGAGGGCCGTCATCTTCCAGCCGCTGCCCGCGCGGTGCACCTTCGCCATGATCTGGGCGGTGTACTGGCCGCCGCCGTCGAGCGTGTACCGGGCGAGCTCCTGGCCGTTGGTCTCGTCGACGATGCGGCAGAAGGCGTTCTGGACCTCCTGGAACGTCTGCCCGGTGAAGGAGTTCACCGTGAAGACGATCTGGTCGATGTGGACCGGGACGCGCTGGAGGTCGACGAGGATCGCCTCGTCGTCGCCGCCGGAGCCGGCCCCGCCGACCAGGTTGTCACCGGTGTGCTTGACCGAGCCGTCGTCGCTGACGAGGTGGCGGAAGAACACGACGTCGACGGGCTGCTTGTCGGCGAAGAGCACCGCCGAGGCGTCCAGGTCGACCTCACGGGTGCGCGAACCGAACAGGCCACGGCGCGGAGCCGCCTGCCAGCCGAGCCCCATGCGTACCGCGGTCAGGGTCCCCCCGTCGGTCTTCTCCAGGCTGATGGCCTGCCCCTTGGTCATATTGACCGTCACGCGCTGTCCCCTCTCGGCATTGCCCCGCAGCCATCCGTGTGCGGTTTCCCCGCACCCTACGCATTCCACCCCGGGCGGCAGCAGGTTCGGTCCGTTTTCGTGTCGGTCTTGCAACACACCGGGCGCGTCCCGCCCGGTGCCGGCGGAAACGGCGCACGCCACCGCGCGGGCACCGGACGGGCGGCGGCGAGCGTCGGCGGCGGCCTCCGACGAACGGCAGGATCAGGCCATGCCCGCTTCCTTCATCTGCCGCAGCTCCTTCTTCAGTTCGCCGACCTCGTCGCGCAGCCGGGCGGCCACCTCGAACTGCAGATCCGCGGCGGCAGCCCGCATCCGGTCGGTCATCTCCTCGATGATCCCGGCCAGTTCGGTCGCGGGCCGGTCGCCGGTCACCGCGCCGGGCCCGGCGGCCTTGCCCTTCGCCGCCCCCTTCGCCCCGCCCTTGGCCGCCTGGCCGCCGAGCGCGGGCACCGGGGCCTTGGTCTCCTTGCCCTGCCGGTAGCCGGTGCCGAGAAGCTGTTCGGTGTCGATCTCCTCGCGGGCGATCGTCGCGACGATGTCGTTGATCTTCTTGCGCAGCGGCTGCGGGTCGATGCCCCGCTCGGTGTTGTAGGCGATCTGCTTCTCGCGGCGCCGGTTCGTCTCGTCGATCGCCTGCTCCATGGCCGGGGTGACCTTGTCGGCGTACATGTGGACCTGGCCGGAGACGTTGCGGGCGGCGCGGCCGATGGTCTGGATGAGCGAGGTGCCGGAGCGCAGGAAGCCCTGCTTGTCGGCGTCGAGAATGGCCACGAGGGACACCTCGGGGAGGTCGAGGCCCTCGCGCAGCAGGTTGATGCCGACGAGCACGTCGTACTCACCGGAGCGCAGCTCGCGCAGCAGCTCGATGCGGCGCAGGGTGTCGACGTCGCTGTGCAGATAGCGGACCTGGATGCCGAGCTCCAGGAAGTAGTCGGTGAGGTCCTCGGCCATCTTCTTGGTGAGCGTGGTGACCAGGACCCGCTCGTCGCGCTCGGTGCGCTCCCGGATCTCGTGGACCAGGTCGTCGATCTGGCCCTCGGTGGGCTTGACCACGACCTCGGGGTCGACGAGGCCGGTGGGGCGGATGATCTGCTCGACGAACCCGTCGCCACGCGAGAGCTCGTACTTCCCCGGGGTGGCGGAGAGGTAGACCGTCTGGTCGATCCGCTCCAGGAACTCCTCCCACTTCAGCGGCCGGTTGTCCATGGCGGAGGGCAGCCGGAACCCGTGGTCCACGAGGGTCCGCTTGCGGGAGGCGTCGCCCTCGTACATCGCGCCGATCTGCGGGACGGTGACGTGGGACTCGTCCAGGACGAGCAGGAAGTCGTCCGGGAAGTAGTCGAGGAGGGTGTTGGGGGCGGTGCCGGGCGCGCGGTCGTCGAAGTGCATCGAGTAGTTCTCGACGCCGGAGCAGGTGCCGATCTGGCGGAGCATCTCGATGTCGTACGTGGTGCGCATGCGCAGGCGCTGGGCCTCCAGCATCTTGCCCTGCTTCTCCAGCTCGGCCAGACGCTGCTCCAGCTCCTGCTCGATGCCGCTGACGGCCCGCTCCATGCGCTCGGGCCCGGCGACGTAGTGGCTGGCGGGGAAGACGTGGACGGTGGGGTCCTCGCTGATGATCTCGCCGGTGAGCGGGTGGAGCGTGGAGAGGTTCTCGATCTCGTCGCCGAACATCTCGATGCGGACGGCGAGCTCCTCGTAGACCGGGAAGATCTCGATGGTGTCGCCCCGGACCCGGAAGGTGCCGCGCGTGAACGCCAGGTCGTTGCGGGTGTACTGCATCTCGACGAAGCGGCGCAGCAGCTGGTCGCGGTCGATCTCCTCGCCGACCTTGAGCTGGACCATGCGGTCCACGTACTCCTGGGGCGTCCCGAGTCCGTAGATGCAGGAGACGGAGGCGACCACGACGACGTCGCGCCGGGTGAGCAGCGAATTGGTCGCGGAGTGGCGCAGCCGCTCGACCTCCTCGTTGATGGAGGAGTCCTTCTCGATGTAGGTGTCCGACTGCGGGACGTACGCCTCGGGCTGGTAGTAGTCGTAGTACGAGACGAAATACTCCACCGCGTTGTTCGGGAGGAGCTCACGGAACTCGTTGGCCAGCTGGGCGGCGAGCGTCTTGTTCGGCGCCATCACCAGGGTGGGGCGCTGCAGCTTCTCGATCATCCAGGCGGTGGTCGCCGACTTTCCGGTGCCGGTCGCGCCGAGCAGGACGACGTCCTTCTCATCGGCGCGGATACGCCGCTCCAGCTCGGCGATGGCCGTCGGCTGGTCACCGCTGGGCTGGTAGGGGCTGACGACCTCGAAGGGCCGCATGGAACGTTCGATGTGGGAAACGGGCCGCATGCAACCACCGTACGGCTCCCCACTGACAACGGCCTCGGATCAGCGGTACCAGGCTCTTCCCGCGTCCTCCCGGGCGGTGCTCCGCGGGCGCCGCCCGCGCCCGCGCGGATCCTGCCGCACGTGCCGTCGCGCCCGCGGGACCATGCGGTCCCGGGTGTCCCCCGGGCGGCCTCGGAGGCGGAGGTCCGGACCGGGCCCGCCCGCCACCGCCCTGGGGTCGAACAGGAGCACCACGGCGGCGAGGAGCAGGAAGCAGCCGGGGCCCACCAGCATCGGGCCGATCATCTCGGCGGGCCGGTCTCCGGGCAGGACGGCGGACAGGTCGGAGGACAAGGTGGCCGGCAGGTGCAGGTGCACGTCGAGCGCCGCCATGCCGGTGTAGTGCATCCCGGTGACCGCGACGGCCATCAGGACGCTCGCGCCGAGGCCGGAGAGGGCTCCCCGCAGTGTGACGGCCGCCCACAGCGCGGCCGTGGCGGCGCACCCGGCGATCAGCACCGAGAGGACGACCAGGGGGATGTCGTACGCGAACCTGGCGGCCATGCGCATGCCCGCCATGCCGAGATAGTGCATCGAGGCGATTCCGAGGCCGGTGATCGTGCCGCCCGTGATCAACGCCATGCGGGTCGCGCCCCGGTACCCGACAATGAAGATGCCGATGCCGGTCATCACCACGGCCACGGCAAGGCCGGCGAAGGTGAGGGGCTTGTCGTAGGAGATCGGCGTCTCCTGGACGGTGAAGCCCGTCATCGCGACGAAGTGCATGGTCCACACCCCGGATCCGATGGACAGCGAGCCCAGCGCCAGCCAGCCGACCCGACAGGAGCGTGTGGCGTGCAGGGACCGGGTGGTGCAGCGGAGCCCGAGGGCGGCTCCCAGGGCGGCCATGAGGAACGCCGCGACCGGAGTCACCAGGCCGTAGGTGAACCCGTCGACTGTTCCCTGCATACGCGTACGCCCTTCGAGAAGGCCCGGGGTCGAGGAGGGTCCCCAAGGGGCGAGTCCCGGCAGACAGACAAAAGAAGGCGCATCTTATCGGCACGGCCGCACGCCGTGCTCCGGCGGTGGTCCCCGGGACCGAGGGTTCCGTTCATGTCGCGGCCATCGCCACCCCGCCGGGTGTTGGCGGGCCGCTGTCACTCTCTGCGTGTCCGCACACTCCCGACGTGAGGAGTCCCCGTGTTCGTCCGTACCGCAACCGCCTCCACCACGGCCGTCGCCCTGCTCGGCGCAGGCGCCCTGCTGCTGCCCGCCGACCGGCCCGAGACCCCGGATCCGGTCTCCGCGCAGCGGGCGAACCCGGTCGTCGTGGCCCACCGGGGAGCGTCGGGCTACGCCCCGGAGAACACCCTCGCCGCCGCCGACGCCGCGGACGCGCTCGGCATCGACTGGGTCGAGAACGACGTCCAGCGCAGCCGCGACGGCGTGCTCGTCGTGCTGCACGACACCAACCTGAAGCGCACGACGGACGTCGAGGAGGTCTTCCCCGACCGGGCGCCGTGGGCGGTGAAGGACTTCACCGCGGCGGAGCTGGCGGAACTCGACGCGGGCAGCTGGTTCGGGGAGCAGTTCGCCGGGGCCCGGATCCCGACGCTCACCCAGTTCCTGCACCGCCTGGAGCGCAACCGGCAGAAGCTGCTCCTGGAGATCAAGAGCCCGGCGACCTACCCGGGCATCGAGCGCGACATCATCCGGACCCTGGGCCGGTCGGGGTGGCTGGACCGCTCCCACGTGCGGAACCGGCTGGTCATCCAGAGCTTCGGCGCCGACAGCGTGAAGACGGTGCACGCCCTGCGCCCCGACATCACGACCGGCTTCCTGGGCACTCCGGCGGTGGCGGATCTGCCCTCGTACGCGGCGTTCACCGACCAGATCAACCCGTCGTACGCGACGATCGGCGCCGACTACGTGGCGGCGGTCCAGCGGCTGAAGGGCCCGCACGGCAAGCGTCTGCGGGTGAACACGTGGACGGTCAACAAGGCCGCGGACGCGGTGAAGGCGCGTGACTACGGAGTCGACGGCATCATCACCAACTTCCCCGACGTGGTGCGCGACGCGACGAGCTGACGCCGTGCTGTCGAACTGACGCCGTGCTGTCCAGCTGACGCAGTCACGTCGGGCCGGCGCTGTTGCGTCGGGCCGGCGCTGTTGCGTCGGGCCGGCGCTGTTGCGTCGGGCCGGCGTCGCGGCGGGCCGGCGTCGCGGAGGGGCGGTCACGTCGTCGCGACGGGGGCACGCCGTCGCGCCTTCCGCCGGCGGCCTGTCCGCACCGACCGGCCCGTCGCTGTCAGTGGCGGGTCCTACGGTGGTGGGCATGGACAGCTACGAGGTCGGAGGAGAGCCGACCGTCGCATGGGACGTCGTGGACAGCGGCGTCGGCCCGCTGCTGCTCGCGGCGACCGCGACCGGCCTGGTGACCGTGGCCTTCCACGCCCGCCCCGCCGTCCGCGACGCGACACTCGACCGGTTGCGGACCAGGTTCGGCACGGAACCGGTGGCGGCCCCCGGCTCCGCCCGGCTCGCCGAGCCGATACGCGAGCTCGCGGCGTACTTCGCGGGCGCGGCGCGGGACTTCGACCTCGCCCTGGACTGGTCGCTGACCTCCGGCTTCCAGCGTGAGGTGCTCCGCGAGCTGGCGTCCGGGGTGCCCTACGGGACGGTCGTCGGGTACGGCGAGCTGGCCGCGCGGGTGGGCCGGCCGGAGGGGGCGCAGGCGGTGGGCGCGGCCATGGGCGCCAACCCGCTGCCGGTGGTGGTGCCGTGCCACCGGGTGGTGGAGAGCGACGGGGGCCTGGGCGGGTTCGGCGGCGGTACGGAGACCAAGCGACGGCTGCTGGCACTGGAGGGGGTGCTGCCGCAGCCGCTGTTCTAGGTCCACACCGGCCCGGGGTTCCAGGGGCCGAGTGGCCGCGTGTGCCGGAGGGCTGGGCGTTGCGCAGGGCCGGGCGTTCCGGGCGAGGACAGGGGTGTTCGGGGACCAGGGATGCCCGGAGGGGGCTGAGAGGCCGGATGTTCGGGAGGTCCAAGGGCCTGCGTGTGCCGGAGGGCTGGGCGTTCCGGGGGCGAGGGTTCCGGGAGGCCGGTTCAGCCGCACGGCGCCGGGGCTCCGGCCAAGAGGGCCGGCAGCGTCGGGGCGCTCCTCGCGAGGGCGCTTCACCCTCCCGGGTGCACGGCGGCGGCCGGGCGGTGACACACTGCGCCGGTGACGCGTCCCCTCTCCTCTCCCCCGGTCCCGGCCGTCGGCCTGCCCGCTCTGCAGCGGCGGACGTCGGCCGTGCTCGTCATCAGCCAGATACTCGGCGGCCTCGGCGTGGCCATCGGGATCGCCCTGGCCCCGATGCTCGCCGCCGAGGTGAGCGGATCGGAGGCGCTGTCCGGCCTTGCGCCGACCGCGTCCGTCCTCGGCACGGCGCTGCTGTCTCTGCCACTGGCCGCCCTGATGACCTCCCGGGGCCGCCGGGCCGGACTGACGGTGGCCTATCTGATCGGTGCGCTGGGCGGCGGGCTGGTGGTCCTGGCCACGATGCTGCCGAGCTTCCCGCTGCTGCTGCTCGGCATGGCGGGGTTCGGCGCGGGGTCGCTGGCCGGTCTTCAGGCACGGTTCGCCGCGGCCGACCTCGTGGGGCCGGAGCGGCGGGGGCGGGCGATCTCCACCGTGGTCTGGGCGACCACGATCGGCTCGGTCCTGGGCCCCAACATCTCGGCCCCGGCGAGCCGGCTGTTCCGCGGTACGCCGGTGCCCGAGGCGGCCGGGCCCTTCCTCTGCTCGGCCGCGGTCTTTCTGGTCGCCGCACTCGTCGTGGCGCTCGCGCTGCGCCCGGATCCGCTCCTCACCGCCCGGGCCCTGGCTCCCGAGGGCCCGGCGGGGCCGCCGAAGCGCTCCCTGCGCTCCGGGATCGAGGCCGTGCGCGTGTCCCCCATGGCGCGGCTCGCCCTGGTGACGATCACCGTGTCGCACACCGCCATGGTGTCGATCATGGTGATGACCCCGGTCGACCTGAGCCGGCACGGTGCCGGTCTCCAGCTGATCGGGCTCGTCATCAGCGGGCACATCGCGGGCATGTACGCGTTCTCGCCGGTGATGGGGTGGCTGGCCGACCGGTTCGGCCGACTGACCGTGATCGGGCTCGCCGTCGGACTGCTGACCTGCGCCGCGCTGCTCGCGGGCACGGCCGGGCCCCGGCACGGGCAGACCGCGGCGGGCCTCTTCGTGCTGGGGCTCGGCTGGTCGGCGGGGATGATCGCCGGTTCGGCGCTGCTCACCGACGCGGTGCCCCGGTCCGCCCAGGCGGCGGTCCAGGGGCTGAGTGACCTGACCATGAGCGCGGCGGCGGGCATCGGCGGGGCGGCGGCCGGAGTGATCGTCGCCCAGTGGGGGTACGGGCTCCTCAACGCGCTCGGCGCCGCGCTGCTGCTCCCGGTCGCCGCGCTCGCCCTGCGCCGGAGCCTGCGGCGGCCGGCAGCGGCCGACGGCTGACCCGCGCCGCACGACCGGCGGAACGGCCGAACAGCCGATCGACCCGTCCGCCTGCCGACCTGCCTGCCGACCTGCCGACCTGCCCTCAGAGGCTGATGTGGTACGCCTTGCGGAGCGTCTCGTGAACGGTCCAGGTCGTCCGGTCACCCTCGCGCAGGACGCAGGCGTCCCCCGGGCCGACCTCCAGCGTCGCCCCGCCCTCGACCGCGACCGTCGCCCGGCCGCTCACGACCACGAACAGCTCGTTCGCCTCCGTGTCGGTGACCACACCGGGCGTGATCTGCCAGATGCCCCGGATCTGCCGGCCGTCGGGCGACTCCCACAGCACCTTGCCCGTCACCACGGGGTCCCCCGAGACGACCTGCGCCGGATCGAGGGGTTCCGGTACGAGTTCGGCATCCGGGATGTGCACGGCGAAGGAGGCGGGGGCCTGGTCATGTGTCGTCATGGCCGGTCACCTTAGCGACCACTTCCGGCCAGCTGGTGACCGGGACCCGTCGGAGAACGTCCGGCCGTGGTTTGCGCCCCTCGCACCCGCGACAGGGATGGGGCATGCCTCAGAACTCACCAGAACCCTACGAGCCGGTGCTCTCGGCGGAGGTGCGCTCGGCGCTGCATACCGGTCTGCCCGTCGTGGCGCTGGAGTCGACGATCATCGCGCACGGTCTGCCGCGCCCCCGCAACCTCTCCGTCGCCCGCGAGCTGGAGGGGCTCGTACGGTCCGCGGGCGCCGTTCCGGCCACCGTCGCCGTTCTCGACGGCCGGGCCCGTGTGGGCCTCGGCGAGGACCAGTTGGAGCGGGTCGCCGAGGACCCAGCGGTACGCAAGCTGGGGCACCGTGATCTCGCCCCGGCTCTCGCCGCCGGGGCGAGCGGGGCGACGACGGTGTCCGCGACGGCGTTCCTGGCGGCACGGGCGGGCGTCGGCGTCTTCGCCACGGGCGGGCTCGGCGGCGTACACCGGGAATGGGCCGCCGACCAGGACGAGTCGGCCGATCTGCGGCTGCTCGCCCGTACCGGGATCACCGTGGTCTGCGCGGGGATCAAGTCGATCCTCGACGTCCCGGCGACCCTCCAGCGGCTGGAAACCCTCGGCGTCTGCGTCGTCGGCTACGGCACCGGGCACTTCCCCGGCTTCTATCTGAGCAGCTCCGGTGAACCCGTCGACTGGACGGTGCGCAGCCCCGAGGAGGTGGTGGAGGTGATCCGGGCGAGAGAGGCGCTGGGCGGGCCGGCCTCCGCGCTGATCGTCGCCAACCCCGTGGCGGAGGCGGACCAGCTGGATCCGGCCCTGCACGACCGGGTGCTGGCGGAGGCGCTGGACGCGTGCCGGGAGCGGGGCATCTCGGGGCAGGGCGTGACGCCGTTCCTGCTGGACCAGTTGATGCGGAGGACCGGAGGCGCGTCGCTGGAGGCGAACCTCGCGGCCGTACGCGGGAACGTGACGCTCGCGGCGCGGATCGCCGTCACGGCGACGGACACCCCATGAACGGTCCCGGCGGTGGAGGCGCGGTGCGTGGTCGCGGTGAAGCGGTCCCGCCGAGCGGCGACGACCCCGGACACCCCGTGGGCGCCGGGCACCCCGTGGGCCTCGGGCACCCGGTGAGTGCAGGTCACCCCATAGGCCCCGGACAACCCGTGGGCCCCGGACACCGCGTGAACCGCCCGGAGGCCGGGGGTGGGCTCCTGGTGGTGGGGGACGTGGTCACCGATGTGGTGGCGCGGCACGGTGCGGCGCTCACGCACGGTACGGACACGAAGGCCCGGATCCGCACTCTGCCGGGCGGCGCGGGCGCCAACGTCGCCTGCTGGGCCGTGCGTTCGGGCTGTCCGGAGGTCCGGCTGCTCGCCCGGGCCGGGGCGGAGTCCGCAGCCTGGCACCGGGAAGCGCTGGAGGCGGCGGGGGTACGGGCGTTCCTCGCGGTGGACGACGAGGTGCCTACGGCGACCGTCATCGCCCTGGTCGACGCGGCGGCGGAGCGCACGTTTCTGACCGATGGCGGGGCGGTCCTGCGGCTCGCCGCCGAGGACTTCGCGCCCACGATGCTCGACGGCGTGGGACGGCTGCATCTCTCCGGCTATCTCCTGTTCGCCGCGGTGAGCCGGGCAGCCGCCCTGCTCGCCCTGCGCACCGCCGTGGAGCGGGGAATTCCGGTGAGCGTGGACCCGGCGTCGGCCGGATTCCTCGGGGAGCTGGGGCCGAAGCGCTTCCTGGAGTTCGCGGAGGGAGCGGAGTTGCTCCTGCCGAACGCGGACGAGGCCCGGCTGCTCACCGGTCTGCCCGAACCGGACGCCTCGGCGGCCGAGCTGAGCCGGTGGTTCCCGCTGGTCGTGGTCACCCTGGGCGCGGGGGGTGCCGTGGTGGCCGCCGGGGGTGAGGTGATCGGCCGCGTTGCCGCCCCGCCGGTGCCCGAGCCGGTCGACTCGACGGGCGCGGGTGACGCGTTCACCGGCGGGTTCCTGGCGGCCCTGCTGGCCGGCGCGGACGAGGTGACCGCCGCGACCGAGGGCTGCCGGGCGGGGGCGGCGGCCGTGGCCACGGTGGGCGGGCGGCCGCCGGTGCACTGAGGACAGGTGCCTGACCACGCGCACGACGGCGCCCGACACCGGCCGGGCATCGCAGCACGGTCGGCGGGGCCCACGATCGACCGAGCACCCACGCACACGGCGAAGCCCACCGCCGGCCCGGCACCGCGCGGCTCACCCGCTCGTCGGCAGCCCCGACCAGGCCGGGTGCGCGGGATCATCCGCCCGGACCACCACGTCCGCCCGTTCCGTGGGCGCCGCCTCGTCCTCGTACCGGGCGAAGGCGGGCAGGGTCCAGCGGTCCGGCTCCGCCGTGCGCCGCCGCAGCGCCCCCGGCGACAGCCGCAGATGGACGGTGAGCGCGAACGGGAACCAGTGCCCCAGCAGGAACGGGCCGTGCACGACGACCACCCCGCCCTCGGGCAGCGCGTGGTACGGGGTGCGGGTGGCACGGTCCGTCACGGAGTCCCAGAGATCGGGCAGCACCCGCCCGGAGCCTCCCGCCTCCAGCGGCCCGAACACCTCGCGCCACAGCGCCCCGGTGTCGAACCAGCCGTCGAGGTAGGCGTCCGCGTCCTGCTTCCCGTACTCGAAGCGCAGACTCGCCGGGCGCAGGAACCCCTCGGTGGGGACCACCAGGACCGAGCGGCCGAGCAGCCGCAGTTCCTCGGCGAGGCGCTCGGCGGCCTCGCCGGTCCGGGCGGCGGGCGCACCGTCAACCCCGAGGGCGAGCCGGGGGCCGCCGCCGTCCGCGGACAGCCCGTCGCCGTACCGGGCCAGTTCGCGGGCCAGCCGTTCCCAGGTGATCGCTTCGAGTCGCACGGCTCCATCATCGCCGGTCCGGCGGAAGACTTCTCCGGGCGTGAACTCCGGAGGAACGGCATCGCCGGGGGTCACTCCCCGCGCAGCTCCGCCGCGAGCGGGCCGTCGCCCAGCACCTGCGCGCGGCCGTCCTTCACCGCCTCGACGAGGGTCGCCTCACCCCGCGCCAGCTCCAGGCAGACCTCCGCACCGAGGACGATCCGGGCGTCGGGGCGGTCGGCGGGACCGTAGCCGTACACCGCCGCGTACGGCTCGGGGCCCGGCGGCGCGAACTCCGCTCCCCCGCCGACGCGGAGGTGGAACACGCCCTCGTCGAGACGGACTTCGAGGATGCCTTCCCGGGTGAGTCCGGTGACAGCGCCGAGCAGCGGCAGGGCGGACCAGTGGGCCCGCACCGCGTCGGTGGGGCGGCGCTCGGCGAGGGCGGGGGCGCCCCATGCGGCGAGGGCGGTGAGGACGGGCAGGAGGCCGTGGCCGCGCTCGGTCAGCTCGTAGACGGAGGCCGCCGACGGGGGCGGCAGCTTGCGGCGCAGGGCGAGTCCCGACTGCTCCATGTCCTTCAGCCGGGAGGCCAGCACGTCGGTGCTGACGCCGGGCAGGTCGGCGTGCAGGTCCGTGTACCGGCGCGGCCCGCCCAGCAGTTCACGGACGATCAGCAGCGTCCACCGGTCCCCGACGGAGTCGAGGGCGCGGGCGGTCGCGTCGAACTGGTCGTAGCTCCGGCGACGGACGGGGCGTGCTGCTGGACGTGCTGCTGGCTGCTGCTGACGTGGCATGCGACGCAGTCTAGACATGTTGTTGGACTTTCCAAGCTCCAGCTTGGTAAAACCAAGTATCGCAATTCGGCTCGGGAGGCAGCGCATGGAGTTCCGGCAGTCCAGCAAGCTCAACGAGGTCTGCTACGAGATCCGGGGCCCGGTCATCGAGCACGCCAACGCCCTGGAGGAAGCGGGCCACAGCGTCCTCCGGCTCAACACGGGCAACCCCGCGCTCTTCGGCTTCGAGGCGCCCGAGGAGATCGTCCAGGACATGATCCGGATGCTGCCGCAGGCCCACGGCTACACCGATTCGCGCGGCGTCCTCTCGGCCCGGCGGGCGGTGGCCCAGCGCTACCAGTCGATGGGGCTGACCGAGGTCGGCGTGGACGACGTGTTCCTCGGCAACGGGGTCTCCGAGCTGATCTCGATGGCCGTGCAGGCGCTGCTGGAGGACGGCGACGAGGTGCTGATCCCGGCTCCGGACTTCCCCCTGTGGACGGCGGTGACCACGCTCGCGGGCGGCAGGGCCGTGCACTACGTCTGCGACGAGGAGTCCGACTGGAACCCGGATCTCGCCGACATGGCCGCCAGGATCACCGACCGGACGAAGGCCGTCGTGATCATCAACCCGAACAACCCCACCGGCGCGGTCTATCCGCGCGAGATCCTGGAAGGCATCCTCGATCTGGCCCGGCGCCACGGGCTGATGGTGTTCGCCGACGAGATCTACGACCAGATCCTGTACGACGGCGCCGAGCACCACAGTGCCGCCGTCCTCGCCCCGGACCTGGTCTGCCTGACCTTCAGCGGCCTGTCGAAGACGTACCGGGTGGCCGGGTTCCGCTCAGGCTGGATGGTGGTGTCCGGCCCGCGCCAGCACGCCCGCAACTACCTGGAGGGCCTGACCATGCTGGCCTCCATGCGGCTGTGTCCCAACGCGCCCGCGCAGTACGCCATTCAGGCCGCGCTCGGGGGCCGGCAGTCCATCAAGGAGCTGGTGGCCCCGGGCGGGCGGCTGCACGAGCAGCGCGACCGGGCCTGGGAGCGGCTGAACGAGATCCCCGGCGTCTCGTGCGTGAAGCCGAAGGGCGCGCTCTACGCCTTCCCGCGGATCGATCCGAAGGTGCACGAGATCGTCGACGACGAGAAGTTCGTGCTCGACCTGCTGCTGCGGGAGAAGATCCAGGTGGTGCAGGGCACCGGCTTCAGCTGGCCGCGCCCGGACCACTTCCGCATCCTGACCCTCCCGTACGCCGACGACCTCGACGCGGCGATCAGCCGCATCGGCCGCTTCCTCAGCGGATACCGACAGTGAGCCCCCGCCCGTCCTCTCCGGCGTGCGCTCCTCGCACACCCCGGTCGCCCGGGACGCCGGCCGGGGCATCCATGGCCGGTCCCCCGTAGAGGGGACCGGCTCGGTCCTCCGGGAGCCGGCGGGTGGGGGCCCTGGGCCCATGCCTCGGCCGCTTCCAGGGCGGGCAGCTTGCGGACGAAGGTGTCGAGGCCGGTCAGCCGCTTCCCCGGAAAGAGGGGCGACTCGCCGCTGACCAGGGCTTTTTCACCGTACGTAGTGCGGGTCGTCGTCCCCGGCCGTGTCCGGGACGAAGTCGCCGGCGAGCAGGGCTTCGAGGGCGGACACCGGGTCGGGGTCCGGGGCGGCGCGCGGCCACCAGTCGTCGACGCCGGGGTCGGACTCGTAGCCGTACCAGCGCAGGTCCTGGCCGAAGCGGAGCTGGAGCGAACCGGCCGGGTGGGTGAGGTGGTTGCGCCACGGCGTGAAGCGCGGGAAGCCGGCGGTGAAGAGCGCGGGCCGGGCCCGGTCGAAGGGACCGGCCGGCGGGTCCCACGGCGTCTCCAGGGCGGCCAGGCCCTCGGCCTCGCCCTGGCGCCAGGCGGCGACGGCACGGGCCAGGTCGGTGGTGGTGCGCCCGGTGGCGTACGCCAGCTCGCGGTAGAGCGCGCGGGTGGAGGCGGTGAGTCCGGCGGTCGGACGCGCGGCGGCGATACGGACGGCGTCCTGCCATGCGGAGAGCCCGGCCAGCGGATCGCGGCCGGTGACCAGCAGCGCGTGGGCGCGGGCGACGGCGTCGGTGGCCAGGTGATCCAGGCCCAGCGGGTCACGGGCACCGGGCAGGTCCGGATACGACGGTGGCTGTCCGGGGTGCGGCGGAACGGGCCGGGGCGGCGGGAGCTGCGGCAGGAAGCGGGTGGCGAAGGCCTCGCCCGCATCGACCGAGGGCATGGCCGGGGCGGCGGGCCGCTCGCGGGCGGAGTGCTCGGCGTTGCGCCGGCCGAGCGCCTCCAGGAGCTCGCGCTCGCCCCGGCCCCGCATCAGCAGCAGAACGAACGGGTCACGGTCGAGCAGCAGCGCCGTCTGGAAGCAGAGAGCGGCGACATGCTTGCAGGGCCGCCCGTGGTCGGGGCAGGTGCAGCTGGGGTCGAGGTCGTCGGCGGCGGGCAGCAGCCGGACCCCGGCCTCCTCGGCCGTACGGGCCAGGGAGTGCGGCATCTCCTTGGCGAGCAGCGCGGACAGATGGCCGGGCCGCTCGGCGACCGCGTCGAGCAGAGCCTCCCAGCCCGGGTCGGCGAAGGTGCGCAGGCGCAGTTCGGCGCGGTAGGGGCGGGCCCGGCTGCCGTGCACATAGGCGACGACGCGGCCCGGAGTGACGGTGATCGCGGCGACCTGACCGTCGTCGGCGTACGCCCGGCCGCGGGCGAGGCGGGCCTCGTCCATCGACAGGGACTCCAGCGCTTCCACCCAGGCCCGGCCCCACCAGCTGGCCGCGAAGGGCTCGCCCTCGGCGGAGGTACGGGCGGGCACCGCCTCGAAGGTGCGCCGCAGGTCGTCCGGGCCGATCCGGGCACGCGGGGCGGATCTCCGGGCGGCCGGGCCGGTGGTCGGACGGGGGCTCATGCGGGCCTCCGCAGGGACACGAGGTCGGCGAGGTCACGGTCGCTCAGCTCGGTCAGGGCGCTCTCCCCGCTGCCGAGGACCGCGTCCGCCAGAGCCCGCTTGGACTCCAGCAGCTCGGCGATCCGGTCCTCCACCGTGCCCTCGGCGATGATCCGGTGGACCTGGACGGGCTGGGTCTGGCCGATCCGGTACGCCCGGTCGGTCGCCTGCTCCTCCACGGCCGGGTTCCACCAGCGGTCGAAGTGGACGACATGGGCGGCGCGGGTGAGATTCAGCCCCGTGCCGGCCGCTTTGAGGGAGAGCAGGAAGACGGGAACCTCGGCGGACTGGAAGCGGTCCACCATCCGCTCCCGCTCGGCCACCGGCGTACCGCCGTGCAGGAGCTGGGAGGGAATCGCGCGGGAGGCGAGGTGCGCGGAGAGGAGCTGCGCCATCGACACGTACTGGGTGAAGATGAGGACCGAGCCGTCCTCGGACAGGATCGTGTCGAGCAGTTCGTCGAGGAGGGCGAGCTTGCCGGAGCGGCCGCTGAGCCGGGTGGGCCCCTCCTTCAGATACTGCGCCGGGTGGTTGCAGATCTGCTTGAGCGAGGTCAGCAGCTTCATGATCAGACCCCGGCGGGCGATGCCCTCGGCCGCCTCGATCTGCGCCATCGTCTCGCGGACCGCAGCCTCGTAGAGCGTGACCTGCTCACGGGTGAGGGAGACGGGGTGGTCGGTCTCCGTCTTGGGCGGCAGCTCGGGGGCGATGCCGGGGTCGGACTTCTTGCGGCGCAGGAGGAAGGGGCGCACCAGCCGGGACAGCCGCTCGACCGCCTCGTCGTTGCCGAGGCCGGCGGCGGTGTCCGTGCTCTCCACGATCCGGGCGTGCCGGGCACGGAACGCCTTGAGCGGGCCGAGCAGTCCGGGGGTCGTCCAGTCGAGGAGCGCCCACAGCTCGGAGAGGTTGTTCTCGACGGGGGTGCCGGTGAGGGCGACCCGGGCGGGGGCCGGGATGGTGCGCAGCGCCTTGGCGGTGGAGGAGTGCGGATTCTTGACGTGCTGGGCCTCGTCGGCGACGACCAGGCCCCAGCTCTGCCCGGCGAGCTGGGCTGCGCTGGAGCGCATCGTGCCGTAGGTGGTGAGGACGAAACCGCCGTCCGGGTCGCTCAGGCTCCGGTCCGAGCCGTGGAAGCGGCGCACGGGCACGCCGGGAGCGAAGCGGTTGATCTCGCGGTGCCAGTTGCCGAGGAGGGAGGCGGGGCAGACGACGAGGGTGGGCGAGGGGTGCGCCCGGTGCAGATGGAGGGCGATGAGGGTGATGGTCTTGCCGAGGCCCATGTCGTCGGCGAGGCAGCCGCCGAGCCCCAGCGACGTCATCCGGTCCAGCCAGGCCAGGCCGCGCAGTTGGTAGTCGCGCAGGGTCGCGTCCAGACCGGGCGGCGGAACGACGGCCGTGTCGTCGGCGAGGAGGCGGGTCCGGAGCGCGGCGAGCGCCCCGGCCGGGACGGCGTCCACCCGCTCGCCGTCCACCTCGGCGCTGCCGGTGAGCGCGACGGCCAGCGCGTCCACCGGATCCAGGAGCCCCAGCTCCCGCTTGCGCGCCTTGCGTACGAGGGCGGGGTCGACGACCACCCACTGGTCGCGCAGCCGCACCACCGGGCGGTGCGCCTCGGCCAGGAGGTCCATCTCGGCCTCGGTCAGCCGCTCGTCGCCCAGGGACAGCTGCCAGTCGAAGGCGAACAGGTGCTCGGCGTCGAAGAAGGACGTGCCGTCGGTGGCCGATCCGGGCGCGGGCCGCACGACGGCGGCCGCGGTGAGCGAGCGGGCCAGCTCGCGCGGCCAGCGCACCTCGACCCCGGCGGCGGCCAGCCGGGCCCCGGCGTCGCCCAGCAGCTCGTACAGCTCGTCCTCGGTGATCGTGAGCACATCGGGGACGGGCTGACCCAGGAGTCGTTCCAGCGGGGTCCAGACACGGGCGGCACGGCGCAGCGCCAGCACCGCGTCGACCTGGGAGCGCGGCCCGAACGGCTCGTCCGCCCCGCCGTTCCACAAGGCCGCCGCGTCCACCACGTGGGTCGGGTCGGCGAGGCTGTGCACCTGCACGATCGCCGCGGCGGCGGGGCGGGCCGCCGGGTCGTCCGCGCTCTGCGGCCGGGCGGGGCCGCCGGCGGTCTCCGCCTCCTCGCGGCCGACGGTGAGCGCGTAGGTGTCGGCGGTGTCGAACAGCTCGTACGCGGAGAGATCCAGGCGCAGCGAGACCCGCACGCCCGCGTCCAGGCCGGAAGCCACCTCGACGGCCCAGGCGGCGGCCCGGGGCAGATGCTGGGGCTCCCGGGCGGCGAACGGCGCGCCCATCGCGAACGCGGCGGCCGGCGTGCGCGGCAGCGTGTCGGCGACGGCGTCCAGGAACGCACCGGCCAGCGTCTGGGGATCGGGCAGCCCGGGCGGCTCGGAGCCGGGGACCGGCACGGCGTGCCCCTCGGGGGGCAGGGCGGCGGCGATCGCCCGCAGATGCGCCACGTCCTCGGCGTCCGACGGGCCGGCCCGCCAGGCGTCGTGGCCGTCCGCCGTGAGCCCGGGGAGGATCCGGCCGCGCGCCACGAGGTGCAGGGCGTGCAGGGCCGCCGCGCCCCAGCAGCGCGTGGCGGGGTGGGCGGACGCCTGCTGCCGGGCCCGGACGAGCAGCGGCAGCGCGTCGGCCACGGACAGCAGGGCGGCGGGCACCTCGGTGGAGCGGACACCTCCGGGCCCCGCGGTGTCGTCCGGCCGGACGACCGTGAGCCGGACGGAGGTGTACGGGACGGTGTCGTGGCGCACGGTGGCGTCGGCGTACGCCGAGGGGGTCCCGCTCCGCTCGGGCGCGCAGCCGGACTCCCACGGGCCGCCGTCGGGGAGGGGGCCGCCGTCGGTGTGGGGGTCCCAGAAGGCGATGCGGCCTTCCCTGGGCACCGGTCCGGGCAGGAAGACCGCGGGGTGGCGCAGCAGGCGGGCCGCGTCGGCGGTCCGGGGCGCACCGGCGGTCCGGGGCGCGCCAGCGGTGTCCGGGGCCGTGTCCTCACGGGTCCGCTCCGTCATGCCCACTCCCCTCCCGCTCGATCTCCGGCGCCCGAGACCCCGATGGCCGGGGCTCCGGTCTCCGTCGGCACGGAGTCCTCTCCGTCCGCACGGAACGTACTGACTCAGCGAGTCTAGGCGGGAGGTCTGACACCGCGGATGCCCGGCGCATCGCTCCAGGTCAGCGGCGGCTCGCCCGGCCAGGAGCACGTCCTGTGCGCCCCGGCTCCGCGAGCGGCCCGCCACGCTCGGTGAGGGCCGGAGGGCTGCGGTGGGTGTCCCCCGTCATGCGGCGGCTCGCCCGGTCGGCCGCGTCCGGGATGCCGCCGGCCGCCGGGCCGGGCAGGGTGGCCAGCGCCAGCACGTCTTTTCCGACGTTCCGACTTCGCCGGACGAGCACCGGACGAGCAGACGAGGACCCGCCCATGTCCGTGACCGCTACCGTTCCCCGCCGCCGACACCGTCTCGGACTCGCCGCCGGAGTCACGCTGCTCGCCCTCGCCGCCACGGGCTGTTCCGGGCTGGGCCGCACCGCGGTGGGCCCGGTGACCTACACGACGGAGCGCGAAGCGGTGATCCAGGTGAACAGCCCGTCGGTACGCGGCTGCCACCGGATCGCCCCGGCGGGGGCCCACGAGGTGGAGAACGGGACGCTGGTCGACGTGATCCTCTACCGCACCCGTGACTGCACGGGTGCGGGGACGACCTATGTGCCGACCCGGTTCAGCGATGTGACGGCGCCGGGCAGCGGCCCGTGGCGCAGCTACAGCTTCGTGCACTGACCGGCGGACGCCGACGCGTCGAGCAGGGCCCGGCCCCGGTCGGTCCCGCCGGCGCGTCGAGCAGGGCAGGGTCGGTCCGGTCCCGCCGGCGCGTCGAGCGGGGCAGGGCCGGTCCGGGTCAGGGCGCCGGGCGGGCCGTCAGCCAGGTGCCGTCGTCGGTCAGGGTGCGGTCCACCGGGAGACCGGCCGCCGCGAGGTGTCCGGTCAGGTCCTCGTCGGACAGCTCCCCGACAGGAAGGTCCGCGTCCACCGCGCGTCGTCGACGTGACACCCGGCGCGTACCGAGCGCGCACCGTCGCCCACCGCAAGCACCGAGACGATCCGGACCAGGCAGCCGGAGGGGTCGGTCCGCTCCCACGGAAGCCCCGAGCGGTGCGCCGCGCCCTCGCGCGGGACGAGGACGATCCCGTCGTCCCGCACCTGGGCGCGGCAGGCGCGCAGCACCCCGTCGCGCACCCGGTGCTCGCCCGCGAGGAGCAGGAACGAGCCGTCCACGGGTGCGGTTCCCGCACCGCCGCCGCCCCTTCCGCCGCCCTCTCTTCCGGCGCCTTTCCGTTCCGGCGCCGGGTGGGTCCATGCTGGAGGGTGAGGTGATCGCCATGCGTACGGGCAGTGAACCCGTGACCGCCCGCAGTCCCCTGCGGATGCGGCTCTGGCTGAGCCTGTGGGGAACGGCCTGGGCGCTTTTCGGCCTGGTGGCCTTCGCGATGAACGGGCGGCCGGGCTGGGCGGCGGCCTGCGCGGTGGTGCTGGTCCTCGCCGTGGTGGATCTCGGCGTGATCACGTACCGCATGCGCCAGGGCCCGCGCTACCAGCCGGGGCGGGACGTCCCGCCGTACGAGCCGGACCGCGGCGAGGGCCGGACGCGCGGGCGGCTTGCCGACGGCGGACGGCCGGGCGGCGGACGAACCGATCCGCCCTCCCGGCGCCCCTGATACGCCTCCTCAGTCCCGCTCCTCGAACCTCGCCGCCCGCAGGTACTCCGGCTTCGGGTCCAGCGCCGCGGCCAGGCGGAAGTGCCGGGTCGCCCGTTCCGGGTTGCCGGACCGTTCGAAGGTGCGGGCCAGAGCGAAGTGGGCGAACGCGTTGTCCGGCTCGCGCTCCAGCACCAGCTCGAATTCCAGCTCGGCAGGGCGCAGTTGGGCGGCGGCGAAGAAGGCGCGGGCCCTCAGCAGCCGGGCCGCGGTGTTCTCCGGGTGCGCGGCGATCACCGAGTCGAGGAGCTTGACGGCGCCCCGGGGGTCCCGGGCGTCGAGCAGTCGCTCGGCCGCACGGAAGTCGATGACGTCGGTCTCCGGGTTCCTTTCGGGCACGGTCGTGTCCCTTCCTCTCCTGGCGCTCTCGTCGCACGGGTGGAACATCCGGCCCGGTCGCGTTGTTCCGGCAGGAGCGGTCCCGCCGGGCCGCGCTCAGCGGGCGGCGGCTCTGCGGACCAGCTCGTCCCAGACCTCGCGGACCCGGGCGTCCAGCGCCTCGCGCGGTCCGTCGTTGTCCACGATCAGGTCGGCGACGGCCCGGCGCTCCTCGCGGGTCGCCTGGGCGGCCATCCTGGCACGGGCGTCGGCCTCCGTCATGCCGCGCAGCGTCACGAGCCGGTCGAGCCGGGTCTCGGCGGAGGCGTCGACGACCACGACCAGGTCGTAGAGGGGAGCCAGCTTGTTCTCGGTGAGGAGGGGGACGTCGTGGACGACGACGGCGTCCTCGGGAGCCGCCCGTTCCAGCTCGGCGGCGCGGGCGCCCACCAGGGGGTGGACGATCGCGTTGAGGGCGGCCCGGCGCCCGTCGTCGGCGAAGACGAGCGCGCCGAGCGCCGGACGGTCCAGGGCGCCCTCCGCGGTCAGGACGGCCGGCCCGAACTCCTCGACGACGGCCGCGAGTCCGGGCGTTCCGGGCTCGACGACCTCGCGGGAGATCAGGTCGGAGTCGATGAGGACGGCACCGTACGAGACGAGCAGCCGCGACACTTCGCTCTTGCCGGCGCCGATGCCGCCGGTCAGGCCCACTTTCAGCATGGGCCGCAGCCTACGGGCCGGTCCCGGCCGGTCAGCCCTCGCCCTCCCGCTCGGCGAGGAACCGCTCGAACTCGCGGCCGATCTCGTCGGCGGACGGCAGGTCGGCCGGCTCGGCGACGAGGTTGCCACGCGTCTCGGAGCCGGCGACGGCGTCGTACTGGTGCTCAAGGCCCTCGACGAGGGAGACGAGTTCCTCGTCGCCCTGCCGGACCTGCCGGTCGATCTCGGTCTGCGTGCGGTGCGCCTCGGTGCGCAGGGAGTGCGCGAGAGCGGGCAGCACCAGACCGGTGGCGGCGGTGATCGCCTCCAGCGCGGTGAGCGCCGCGTCCGGGTAGGCGGAGCGGGCCACGTAGTGCGGTACGTGGGTGGCGACCCCGAGGACGTCGTGGCCGGCCTCCATCAGCCGGTACTCCACGAGGGCCTCGGCGGATCCCGGCACCTGGGCCTCGTCGAAGGGGCTGCGGTGGCCGGGCATCAGGTCGGTGCGGTTGCCGTGCGGGGTGATGCCGACGGGGCGGGTGTGCGGGACGCCCATGGGGATGCCGTGGAAGTTCACCGCGAGCCGGACGCCGAGGCGCTCGACGATCTGCTCGACGGCGGCCGCGAACCGCTCCCACTCCACGTCCGGCTCCGGGCCCGACAGCAGCAGGAAGGGCGCGCCGGTCGCGTCCTGGACCACCCGGACCTCCAGGGAGGGCGCCTCGAAGGACGCCCAGCGGTCGCGCCGGAAGGTGAGCAGGGGGCGCCGTGCGCGGTAGTCGACGAGCCGGTCGTGGTCGAAACGCGCGACGACCTGGTGCGGCAGCGTCTCCAGCAGGCCCTCGACGATCTGCTCGCCGGTCTCGCCCGCGTCGATGTAGCCGTCGAAGTGGTAGAGCATGACCAGGCCGGCCGACTCCTGCGCCAACGCCATGTCGACGACGGCCAGGCCCTTCGGCTCCCATTCGTACAAACTCTGCGGATCAGGCACGGTTACCGCTCCTCCTCGTGTTCCTAGGCAAGAACACGGCCGGCGGCGCACGCATTCCCCACCTCTGATCCTTCCCCTCCGGGACAGGGCACAGCACGTCAGTTGCCGCCGCCGCAGGGACCTTTCACCGGGTGCGCCACCACCCGCCGATATTGGTCCAGACCTTGACGCACCCTGTCACCGTCCCTACCGTCACTGGGCAGCACGTTCAGAGACACGCCCCTCATTCATGTACGGGAACATCTGGACTCCTCCCACGGGAAGGCACCCCCATGCGCACCCGATCCCCCCTCACCGTTCTGCTCGCCGCCGCCCTGGCCGCCGGTGGCCTCACCCTGGCCGGCGCCGCACCCGCGCACGCCGCGGTCATCGACGTGAGCACCGCGGCCCAGCTCAAGTCGGCGCTCACCACCGTCTCCCCCGGCGACACGATCCGGCTCGCCGACGGCACGTACACCGGTAACTTCAAGGCCACCCGCCCCGGCACCTCCGGGGCGCGGATCACCCTGACCGGTTCCAGCGGGGCGGTGCTCACCGCGGGCGGAGGCTACGGGCTGCACCTCAACGGCGCCTCGTACTGGACGGTCCACGGGGTCACGGTCAGGGGCGGGCAGAAGGGCATCGTGACCGACGCGGCGAACGGTGTCGTGATCGACGGGGTGACCGTGCACGACCTCGACATGGAAGGAGTCCACTTCCGCAGGTCCAGCAGGAACGGCGTCCTGAAGAACTCCCGGATCCACGACACCGGGCAGAACGGGCGCGGCATGGGCGAGGGTGTGTACGTCGGTTCCGCCGGCGACCTGTCCGACCGGAGCGACAACGCGCAGATCCTGAACAACACCATCGGGCCGGACGTCGGCGGCGAGTCCGTCGACATCAAGGAGGGCACGACCGGCGCGCGGATCATCGGCAACACCTTCGACGGCCGGGGGCTGACCGGCGCCAACTACGACGACTCATGGGTCGATGTGAAGGGCAACGACGTCCTGGTCGAGGGCAACAGGGGGTCGCGCACCACCAACAACGGCTACGAGACGCACACCCAGCAGAGCGGCTGGGGGTGCGGCACCGTCTTCCGGAACAACTCCTCGGACCTGACCGGCGCCACCGGCGACCGGCGGCTCGCCATCAACGTGACGAACCAGAGCTCCAGTTGCCGCACCACGGTCCACGCGAGCAACACCGTCACCGGCGGCAGGGGACTGACCAACATCGCCGTCACACCGTGACGGACCGACCACGCGAGTGAGGCCCGCCCCCCGAAGGGAACGGGCCTCACTCCATGCTCCGCAGCTACCGCGACCGATCAGCCGCCGGGGTCAGAGCGTCAGCTCTGGCCGCCCGCGAGCTTCTCGCGCAGCGCGGCCAGGGCCTCGTCCGACGCCAGGGCGCCGGAGTTGTCCGCCGACTCCGAGGAGTACGAACCGCCGCCGCCACCGCTGCCGCCGGAGGCGGCCGGAGCAGCGCCGGCCGGGGCCGCAGCACCCTCGGCCGCAGCGGCCTCGTCGGCCTCGCGGGACTTGATGACCTGGGCCTGGTGCTGCTCGAAGCGCTGCTGCGCCTCGGCGTACTGGGTCTCCCAGATCTCGCGCTGCGCCTCGAAGCCCTCGAGCCAGTCGTTGGTCTCGGGGTCGAAGCCCTCGGGGTAGATGTAGTTGCCCTGGTCGTCGTACGACGCGGCCATGCCGTACAGCGTCGGGTCGAACTCGACCGAGGCCGGGTCGCCGCCGAAGGACTCGTTGGCCTGCTTCAGCGAGAGGCTGATGCGACGGCGCTCGAGGTCGATGTCGATGACCTTGACGAAGATCTCGTCGTTGACCTGGACGACCTGCTCCGGGATCTCCACGTGGCGCTCGGCCAGCTCGGAGATGTGGACCAGACCCTCGATGCCCTCGTCGACGCGGACGAACGCACCGAACGGAACGAGCTTGGTGACCTTACCCGGGACGACCTGACCGATCTGGTGCGTACGGGCGAACTGCTGCCACGGGTCTTCCTGCGTCGCCTTGAGCGACAGGGAGACGCGCTCGCGGTCCATGTCGACGTCGAGGACCTCGACGGTGACTTCCTGGCCGACCTCGACAACCTCGGAGGGGTGGTCGATGTGCTTCCAGGACAGCTCGGAGACGTGCACGAGACCGTCGACGCCACCCAGGTCCACGAAGGCACCGAAGTTGACGATCGAGGAGACGACGCCGGAGCGGACCTGACCCTTCTGCAGGGTGGTGAGGAACGTCTGGCGAACCTCGGACTGGGTCTGCTCGAGCCAGGCACGGCGGGACAGGACCACGTTGTTGCGGTTCTTGTCCAGCTCGATGATCTTCGCCTCGAGCTCCTTGCCCACGTAGGGCTGGAGGTCGCGGACACGACGCATCTCGACGAGCGACGCCGGGAGGAAGCCGCGGAGGCCGATGTCGAGGATGAGACCACCCTTGACGACCTCGATGACGGTACCGGTGACGATGCCGTCCTCTTCCTTGATCTTCTCGATGGTGCCCCAGGCACGCTCGTACTGAGCGCGCTTCTTCGAGAGGATCAGGCGGCCTTCCTTGTCCTCCTTCTGGAGAACCAGGGCCTCGATCTCGTCGCCGACCTTGACGACCTCGTTCGGGTCGACGTCGTGCTTGATCGAGAGCTCGCGGCTCGGGATGACACCTTCGGTCTTGTAACCGATGTCGAGGAGAACCTCGTCCCGGTCAACCTTGACGATGACACCGTCAACGATGTCGCCGTCGTTGAAGTACTTGATCGTCTCGTCGATCGCCGCGAGGAACGCGTCCGCGTCGCCGATGTCGTTGACCGCAACCTGCGGAGTGGTGGCGGTGGTCTCGGTGCTGCTCGTCATGTGGGAAAGGGCTCCGGTACGGACAGAGAGTCGTAGGTACTGCTACGCCGAAAGCCCGTATCGCCTCTGCAGAAGCCGGACAGCCTGGAAAGCGCGCAATCCGTTTCCGGAGAGGCGCCTCGACAACCGAGGGGACATGCAACAGACGCGAGCGCGGCCTGCTAGGTCTGAGGCGCGCAGGCTCGCAGCGCAACTTGTAGCATACGGGGGCAGCCGGACAGGGTCAATGCGCGAAGACGCACACCCGGGGCGCATCGCCCCAAACCCGGCGCAACTCGTGTTGTCCGAGGCCACATCGGCCCGAGAACACTACGGCACGGCGCCGCGGGCGCACCTCCGCACTCCCGGGTACCCCGGGGTCCGGACCGCACGCGGCGGGTGAAGGCAAACTACAACGACGGGCACGATGAGCCAAGAGATCCACGGGGCCTTCTCCCCGGAACCCGCCGAGTCCCCGGAGCCGGAAGCCACGCGCCGGGCGGCGGACGAGGCCGAGAGCAGCCGGGCCAGCCGCGGCTGGTGGGACCGCAACGCCGACGCGTACCAGAGCGACCACGGCGGCTTCCTGGGCGACGACCGCTTCGTCTGGGGCCCCGAAGGGCTGGACGAGGCGGACGCCGCCCTGCTGGGGCCCGCCGCCGCTCTCCAGGGCCTGGACGTCCTGGAGGTCGGGGCCGGGGCCGCCCAGTGCTCGCGCTGGCTGGCCGCCCGGGGCGCGCGCCCGGTGGCGCTGGACCTCTCCCACCGCCAGCTCCAGCACGCCCTGCGCATCGGCGAGGGGATCCCCCTCGTGGAGGCGGACGCGGGCCTGCTGCCCTTCCGGGACGCCTCCTTCGACCTGGCCTGCTCCGCGTACGGGGCGGTGCCGTTCGTCGCCGATCCCGTACGGGTCTTCCGCGAGGTCCACCGGGTGCTGCGGCCCGGCGGGCGCTGGGTGTTCTCCGTGACGCACCCGGTCCGCTGGGCGTTCCCGGACGAGCCCGGACCCGAGGGGCTCTCCGTCGCCGCCTCCTACTTCGACCGCGTCCCCTACGTCGAGCAGGACGAGGCCGGCAACGCCGTCTATGTGGAACACCACCGAACGCTCGGCGACCGGGTCCGGGACGTGGTGGCTGGCGGTTTCCGGCTGGTCGATCTGGTCGAACCGGAATGGCCCGCCTGGAACAACCAGGAGTGGGGCGGCTGGTCCCCGCTGCGCGGCAACCTGATCCCGGGCACGGCGATCTTCGTCTGCGAGCGGGACTGACCGCTCCGGCCGCGGCCGCCCGTACGACACTGGGGGCGTGATCCGTACCGAAGCCCTGGACCGCCTGCCCGTCCGCACCGCCGTGCCGGCCCTCCGGCGCGCGCTCGACGACCGGGGCGTCGCCGTCCTGTGCGCCCCGCCCGGCACCGGCAAGACGACGCTCGTCCCGCTGGTGCTGGCCGGGCTGACCGGGGAGCGGCCGGTGCGCCGGGTCCTGGTCGCCGAGCCGCGCCGGATCGCCGCGCGGGCGGCGGCGCGGCGGATGGCCTGGCTGCTGGGCGAGCGGCCGGGCCGGCGGGTGGGCTTCACGGTGCGCGGCGAGCGCGTGGTGGGGCGGGAGACGGTGGTGGAGGTCGTGACCACGGGGGTGCTGCTCCAGCGGCTCCAGCGCGACCAGGAGCTGCCCGGGGTCGATGTGGTGATCATCGACGAATGCCACGAACGCCATCTGGACGCGGACACGGTGGCCGCCTTCCTCCTGGACGTACGGGAGACCCTCCGGCCGGATCTGCGGCTGGTGGCCGCGTCCGCGACCACGGACGCGGAGGGCTGGGCGTGGCTGCTGGGCGACGCTCCGGTGATCGAGGCCGAGGGCGTCTCGTACCCGGTGGAGGTCCTCTGGGCGCCGCCCGCGCGGCCGGTGAAGCCTCCGCACGGGATGAGGGTCGATCCGGCGCTGCTGACGCATGTGGCGGCGACCGTGCGGCGGGCGCTGGCGGAGCGGGAGGGGGACGTGCTCTGCTTCCTGCCCGGCGTCGGGGAGATCGGCCGGGTGGCCGGGCAGCTCACCGGGGTGGACGCGGAGGTGCTCCAGGTGCACGGGCGGGCTCCGGCCGCCGTGCAGGACGCGGTGCTGGCCGGGTCCGCCGAGGGGCGGCGGGTGGTGCTGGCGACCTCGGTGGCGGAATCGTCGCTGACGGTCCCGGGCGTCCGGGTCGTCGTGGACTCGGGGCTCGCCCGGGAGCCACGCACCGACCATGCCCGCGGGCTGAGCGCCCTGACGACCGTCCGGGCCTCCCGGGCGGCCGGACGGCAGCGCGCCGGGCGGGCGGGGCGGGAGGCTCCGGGGACGGTGTACCGGTGCTGGGACCAGGCCGAGGACGGGCGGCTCGCGCGCTTCCCGGCCCCGGAGATCAAGGTGGCCGACCTCGCGGCGTTCGCGCTCCAGGCGGCGTGCTGGGGTGATCCGGACGCCTCCTCGCTCGCCCTGCTGGACCCGCCGCCGGCCGGGGCGATGGGCGCGGCCCGGCAGGTGCTGGAGGCGGTCGGCGCGGTGGACGCGGACGGCCGGGCCACCGACCGGGGCGTACGGATGTCCCGGCTGGGGCTGCATCCCCGGCTGGCGCGGGCCCTGCTGGACGGCGCGCGGGAGGCCGGGGCGCGGCGGGCGGCGGAGGTGGTGGCGCTGCTGAGCGAGGAGCCGCCCCGGGAGTACGGGGACGACCTGGCGGCGGCGCTGCGGACGGCCCGCCGGGGCCAGGACGCCTACGCGGCGCGCTGGAAGCAGGAGGTGCGGCGGCTGTCGGCCCAGGTGGAGGGCGGGAGCACGGGCACGGGCCCTGGACCCCGTACTGGCACCGGCCCCGGTACTGAGACGGGCACCGGCACCGGCAGATCGTCGGGGGCCGGGGCCGCCACGGGCTCCGCGACCGAGTCGCTGCACAGCTCCGGCTCCGGCGAGAGTCGCTCCGATGACGCCGTCGTCGGGCTGGTCGCCGCCCTGGCGTTTCCCGAGCGGGTGGCGCGGATCCGGGGCGACGGGGCGTTCCTGATGGTGTCGGGCACGGGCGCGGAGCTGCGGGAGGGGTCTCCGCTGCGCCGCTCGCCCTGGCTGGCCGTCGCGGTCGCGGACCGGCCCTCCCACGCGGCCTCCGCGCGGGTGCGGCTGGCGGCGGTGCTCGACGAGGACACCGCGCTGCTCGCCGCCGGACAGCTGCGGGTGCGGGGCGAGGAGGTCCGCTGGGTCGACGGAGAGGTGGCCGCCCGGTCCGTGGACCGGCTGGGGGCGGTGGAGCTGGCGGTGCGGCCGCTGAAGCAGCCCGACCCGGAGCTGGTGCGCGGGGCTGTGGTGGAGGGGTTGCGGCGCGAAGGGCTCGGGCTGCTGCGCTGGAACCGGGAGACCGAGCAGCTGCGGTCGCGCCTGGCGTTCCTGCACCGGGTGCTGGGGGCGCCGTGGCCGGACGTGTCGGACGGGGCGCTGCTGGCGGATCCGGACGCGTGGCTGGAGCCCGAGCTGTCGCGGGCCCGGCGCCGGTCCGATCTGGGCCGGATCGACGCGGGTCAGGCCCTGCGGCGGCTGCTTCCCTGGGCGACCGGTGAGGCGGCCCGGCTGGACGAGCTGGCGCCGGAGCGGATCGAGGTGCCGAGCGGCTCCCGGATCCGGGTGGAGTACGGCGGGGACCAGCCCGTACTGGCGGTGAAGCTCCAGGAGTTGTTCGGGCTGTCCGAGACGCCCCGGGTGGCCGGGGTGCCGGTCCTGGTGCACCTGCTCTCCCCCGCCGGGCGCCCGGCGGCCGTCACGGCGGACCTGGCGTCGTTCTGGCGGGAGGGCTACTCGGCGGTGCGGGCGGAGCTGCGCGGCCGCTACCCGAAGCATCCGTGGCCGCAGGACCCCGCGACCGTACCGGCGACGCGGTACACCTCGGCCCGGCTCAGGCGTTCGTAGCGCTCCTCGGCCGACGGGAGCGGGCCTCCAGCCAGAGCGCGAGGGCGAGCAGCCCGGCGCCGAGCACCAGGAAGCCCCGGGGCAGGTACGAGGTGAGCAGGAGGACCAGGACGCGCTGGGACTTGACCAGGTCGACGGTGTCGGCGATGTAGTCCTCGCGCATCTTCACATGGCCGGCGAACGCGGTGACGGTGTCCTCGGGCATGCCCATCTTCTTGGCGTCGCGCAGCTCTTCGCGGTGGATCTCCTCGCCGTTGACGGGAGCTCCGGTGACGGGGTCGACCCAGAACATGCGCCGGGTGGTGTACCAGCGGGTCATGCCGGTCTGCGCGATCTGCTCGGCGGTGACGCCCTCGATGGGCATCTTCTTCGGCATCGGGACCTCGGTCCACGGGATGGTCTGCTCGAAGTAGTAGACCTCCAGGCCGCGGAAGGTGCGGGTGCCCTTGTAGTGGATGGGGGCGGTGGTGCGGGTCTGGGCGTCGAAGTACGCGTAGTCCCGTTTCTCGGTGAGGAAGGGCCACTTGAACTCGATG
This sequence comes from Streptomyces sp. YPW6, assembly GCF_018866325.1. Taxonomy (NCBI): domain Bacteria; kingdom Bacillati; phylum Actinomycetota; class Actinomycetes; order Kitasatosporales; family Streptomycetaceae; genus Streptomyces; species Streptomyces sp. YPW6. The sequence goes on along the minus strand of NZ_CP076457.1, from coordinate 6,183,171 downwards.
CCCTCGCGGCGGACCGGGTCGCCGTCGACCATCTCACCGGTGGCGTTGACGGGGGCCTGGGTGTGGGCGTCGAAGATGTAGCGCTCGGGGATGGCGGAGACGGTCCTGCCGTCGGGCCCCTGGATGTAGGAGAGAGCGTCCCAGACGACGACGTCGCGTCCGGCGCTGCGTTCGATCTTCTCGGACTCCTCCACGTTGCCCTTGAGCGTCTGCACGATGGTGACCTTGTCGACCTCCTTCGCCCGGAGGGTGGTGTAGTCGAGGAGGGTCGCGGGCTTCGCTTCCAGGACGACTTCCTGGTACTGGCCCGGCGGGACCTTGGCCAGGCGCGGGAAGGCGTACCAGCGCAGCAACGGGGACAGGGCGGCGAAGAACACGGCGAAGGCCAGGAGTACGAGACCGGCTCGGCGGCGCATGGCGGTGACCTCTTCCCTCTGCGGCGGCTATCTCTTCGGTCCCGGGACGGTGGTCAGCAGGGGTTTCGGGGAGGTCTCCCCGGCCGGGGAGCCGATGGCGGAGACGGTGAACACGAGCGCGAGGGCGGCGGCCAGTCCGATGGCGGCGGCGGCGAGGGCACGCATGCTCGGCCTCCCGGGGCGGTGGTCCGGTGACGGCTGCCTGATGGGCCGTCAGGGTGGGGCACCGTAGCAACCGGGGCGCGAGATGAGAACAGAGCGGACAGCCCCTCGGCCGGGTGGCCGAGGGGCTGTGCAGAGGTCGTGCGACCGCTGCGCGGCGGGGCGGGACGGGGTCAGGGCTTGGTGGCCGCGGGGGTCTGTGTCGGTTCCGCGGAGGGCGTCTCGCCCGGCGTGGGCGCCTCGCCCGGCTCGTTCGGCTCGGTCGTCTCGCCCGGCTCGGTCGTCTCGCCCGGGGCCGGCTTCTCCGGGGCCTCGACGGTGAGTTCGATGACGACCGAGGCGCCGCCCTCGGTGGTCAGGCGCAGCAGATAGGTGCCCTCGTGGTCGTCGGCGAAGATCTCCGGGAGCCGCAGTTGCCCGTCGGCGTCCGTCGTCAGCGTGGTGAGGGTGCGGACCGGCTTGCCGTCCGCGTCCTCCTCGAAGTGCGGGCCCTTGTCGTTCTCGACGGCGCCCAGGCGGTCCTTGACCATGGTGGCGGTGACGGCCACTCCGGCCGCGGCGACGTCCTGGTAGGTGGCCTTGACGGTGACGGCGTCCGCGAACTTCTCGCCGGGGGCGGCGGTGAGCGCCTTCTCGTCGGTCCGGGCGATCGCGTCGGCCTGGCGGGCGGTGACCCTCGCCGCGTACGTCAGGGTACGCGCCCGGCCGGTGCCCGCGACGGCGGTCACGGTGAACTCTCCGGCCTTCTCGCCGGCCCGGAGCTTCGGTGCGGTGGCGGTGCCGTCGCTTCCGGTCCACACCGTCACGGTCTTCTTTCCTTCGGCGAAGAGCGTGCCGGTGTCGCCGGTGACGGTGAAGGTGACGGGCACCTTGGCGAGCGGGGCGCCTGCCGCGTTGCGGGCCAGGACGGAGACCCGCTCGTCGAACTCCTGGCCCGCGGTGGCGCGCAGCGGGCCGGTGCCCGCGTTCTCCAGGGAGCCCAGGGTCTCGGACGGCGGCGTCGGCTTGGGGGTGGGCGGCTTCGGGGTGGGCGGCTTCGGCGTCGGGTCGGTGGAGCCTCCGCCGCCGGGCTTGGAGGGGTCCGGGCTCGGCTTGCCGCCGGGCTTGGACGGGGTCGGGCTCGGCGTGCCGCCGGGCTCGGCCGGGGAGGGCTTCGGGCTCGGGGTGGTGCCCGTGCCGCTACCGGTGCCCGGACGCGGGCTCGGGCTGGGGGTGCTCGGGGAGCTGGGGAGCGTGCCGGTGCCGTCGGGGATCTCGTGCGTACCGCGCTGGTAGTAGGAGAACCAGGAGCGGACCGTGCGCAGGTACTCCGTCGACCGGTTGTAGCTCAGCACGGCCCGGTCGAGGTCGGCGGAGAGGGCCAGATCGCGGTCGTTGGCGCAGAGGTAGCGGCCGGCGGCGAGCGCCGCGTCGTAGATGTTGTTGGGGTCCTTGCGGCCGTCGCCGTTGGCGTCCTGGCCCCAGGAGGCCCAGGTCGAGGGGATGAACTGCATCGGGCCGACCGCGCGGTCGTGCACCGCGTCCCCGTCGTACGCCCCGCCGTCGGTGTCCTTGATCAGCGCGAAGCCCTGGCCGTTGAGAGCGGGGCCGAGAATGCGGGGGCTGGCCGTGCCGTTGGCGTCGACGCGCCCGCCGCGGGCCTGGCCCGACTCGACCTTGCCGATGGCCGCGAGGAGTTGCCAGGGCAGCCGGCAGGAGGGGTCGGTGGTCGCGACGGTCCGCTCGGCCTGCTTGTACGCGGCGAGGACGGACGCCGGAATGCCGGCTTCCGAGCTGCCCGCCGCCGGGAGGACGTTGGACGCGGTGGGCTTGTCGGGCGAGACCAGGGGCGGAAGGTCCGTGTAGTAGGGCGAGTTGCCGGTGGCCGCGCCGTCGGTCCCGCCGTTCGCGGTGTCCTCGCCCGCGGCCTGCGGGTCGCCGCTGCCCACGGACCCGTCGGCCAGGGTCGCCGCGGGAGCCTGCGATGCCGCGAGCGCCGCCACGGCCGCCGCCGCCACGGCTGTGGTCGTGGCTCCCCTGCGCAGACGTCGGCGCATGTGCGCTGCCATACGTTCCGGTCCCTCCCCCTCGAAGGCTGCTCGCGCTCCCCAGCGCAGCGACTCCCGCGACCCTACGGCACCTCGTGTCGCCCGGGCACCGAGGGCTGACCGCTTCTTACTGTATTTTCACGTTCACGGGCGCGCGTTGTCCGGTGGGGCACCCGAGGGTGCCCCGGCGGTCCCCCATACTTGCCGCCATGCCGTTCACGCTCAGTCATGCCGCCGCCGTGCTCCCGGCGATCCGCCGGGACGGGACCGGCCGGTGGCCGCTGTTCCCCTCGGCTCTCGTCGCCGGTTCGTTCGCGCCCGACATCACCTACTTCGCGGACACGGTGGTCCCGGGGGCGATGGAGTTCGGGTCGTTCACGCACACCTTCGCCGGGACCGTCACGGTGAACGTGGCCATCGCCGCCGTGCTGGTCGCGGTGTGGGCGCTGCTGCGTGAGCCACTGGTGGCGCTGTTGCCGGTACGGGTTCGGGGCCGCGTCCACGCGTTCGTCCGGGGGCGGCGGTGGACGCGGGCCTCCTTCGGTCCTTCCGGCTGGCTGTGGTTCGCCGTCTCGGGTGCGCTGGGCGCGGCCACGCATGTGGTGTGGGACGCGTTCACCCACCACAGCCGGTGGGGCACGGAGCTGCTGCCGTTCCTGAACCGGAGCGTGGGCGGCCTTCCGGTGTTCCAGTTCGTGCAGTACGGGAGTTCGGCGCTGGCCCTCGTGGTCATCGGCTGGTTCGCCGCCACCGGACTGCGGCGGACCCCGGCTGTCCCCGCGCCGGTGGAGGTGCCGGTGCTCGGCCGCCGGGAGCGGTGGGGCGCCCTCGGTCTGCTGGCCCTGTGCGTGCTGGCCGGTGTCGTCCACCGGTGCGTCCGCTGGTACGCGCACTTCGGCCGGGTGGAGAGCCCGCTCGACATCATTCCGACGGCCTGCTTCGGCGCGGGCGCGGGGCTGGCGGCCGGACTGCTGCTGTACGGGGTGTGGATGCTGGTGCGGCCCGGGGCGCGGGGGCGCGGCCGGTCCGGGTCCGTACCGGAGGAGTCCCGGACGGCGGCGCCGGCCGGCCGGGGGTAGCGACGGAGGAGCGCGACAGCGGAGGGGCCCGGAACCGTGGTGCGGCGTGGTGCGGTTCCGGGCCCCTCCCCTGTCGATGGCCGCCGCTCGGCGCGAGGCAGCGGCTCGGCGCATGGCGGCTCCTCAGCACGTGGCGATGCCTCAGCGCGTGAGGTGGCTCAGTGGGCGGCGGACTCCCAGTCCTTGCCGACGCCGACCGAGACGTCGAGCGGAGCACGCAGCTCGACCGCGTTCGCCATCTCGTGGCGCACGATCTCCTCCACCTGCTTCCGCTCGCCCTTCGCGATCTCCAGGACGATTTCGTCGTGGACCTGGAGCAGCATCCGCGAGGTCAGGCCGGCCTCGGTCAGCGCCTTGTCCACCCGCAGCATCGCGACCTTCACGATGTCCGCCGCGGTGCCCTGGATCGGGGCGTTGAGCGCCATGCGCTCGGCGGCCTCGCGGCGCTGGCGGTTGTCGCTGTTCAGGTCGGGGAGATAGCGGCGACGGCCGAGGATCGTCTCCGTGTAGCCGGTGGCCCTGGCCTCCTCGACGACCCGGTGGAGGTAGTCCCGCACCCCGCCGAACCGCTCGAAGTAGGTGTCCATCAGCACCCGGGCCTCGGCGGGGTCGATGCCCAGCTGCTGGGAGAGGCCGAAGGCGGAGAGGCCGTAGGCCAGACCGTAGGACATGGCCTTGATCTTGCGGCGCATCTCGGCGTCGACCGCGTCCTTCTCGACGCCGAAGACCTGCGAGGCGACCGTGGTGTGCAGGTCCTCGCCGGAGGTGAACGCCTCGATGAGGCCGGCGTCCTCGGAGAGGTGCGCCATGACCCGCAGCTCGATCTGGCTGTAGTCCGCCGTCATCAGCGTCTCGAAGCCCTCGCCGACGACGAAGCCCCGGCGGATCGCCCGGCCCTCGTCGGTGCGGACGGGGATGTTCTGCAGGTTCGGGTCGGTGGAGGAGAGCCGGCCGGTCGCGGCGACCGTCTGGTTGAACGTGGTGTGGATCCGGCCGTCGGCGGCGATCGTCTTGATCAGGCCCTCGACGGTGACCCGCAGCTTGGCCTGCTCGCGGTGGCGCAGCATCAGGACCGGCAGCTCGTGCTCGGTCTGCGCGGCCAGCCAGGCCAGCGCGTCCGCGTCCGTGGTGTAGCCCGTCTTGGTCTTCTTCGTCTTGGGCAGGCCCAGCTCGTTGAAGAGGATCTCCTGGAGCTGCTTGGGCGATCCGAGGTTGAACTCGCGGCCGACCGCCGCATGCGCCTCCTTGACCGCCTGCTGCACGGTCCCGGCGAACTGCTGCTCCATGCCTTCCAGATGGGCCCGGTCCGCGGCGATGCCGTGCCGCTCCAGGCGGGCCAGCAGGATGGAGGTCGGCAGCTCCATGTCGTGCAGCAGCTCCGCCGCGCCCACCTCCTTGAGCCGGGTGGTGAACGCGTCGCCCAGGTCGAGGACGGCGCGGGCCTGGGCCATCAGGGCGTCCTGCTCGGCCCGGTCGTCCGCGCCGAAGGCCAGCTGTCCGTCGGAGGCGGCGGCCGGGGCCAGCTCACGGCCCAGATACTCCACGGCCAGCGCGTCCAGGGCGAAGGACCGGCGGCCCGGCTTCACCAGATAGGCGGCGAGCGCGGTGTCCATGGCGACGCCTTCGAGCCGCCAGCCGTGCTCCGGCAGGACCCGCATGACGTTCTTCGCGTTGTGCAGGACCTTGGGCCGGGCCGGGTCCGACACCCAGGCGGCGAACGCCTGCTCGTCGGCCTCCTCCAGCTGCGTCGGGTCCAGCCACGCGGCGGCCCCGGCGGCGGCGGCGAGCGCGATCTCGGTGACCGTGCCGGCCCCCAGTGACCAGGTGTCGACGGTCATGACGCCGAGCGGCTGCGCGCCGTGCTCCTGAAGCCACGGGGCGACCTCGCCGGAGCCGAGCACGGCCCCGTCCAGCTCGATCCCGGCGGCGGGCGCGGGCGGCTCGGCCTCGGCCGCCCCCGGGTCGACGGCGAGGAGGCGCTCGCGCAGGCTCGGGTTGCGGATCTCCAGTATGTCGAGGACACCGGTGACCGCGGTGCGGTCGTACGGGGCGCGCTCCAGCTCGGCCGGGGTCTTCGGGAGCTCCACGTCCCGGACCATCTCGGTCAGCACGCGGTTCATCCTCACCGCGTCCAGGTGGTCGCGGAAATTCTGCCCGGCCTTGCCCTTGACCTCCTCCGCCCGTTCGACGAGCTCGGCGAACGAACCGAACTGGTTGATCCACTTCGCGGCGGTCTTCTCACCGACGCCGGGGATGCCCGGGAGGTTGTCCGACGGGTCGCCGCGCAGAGCGGCGAAGTCCGGATACTGCTGCGGGGTGAGCCCGTACTTCTCGACGACCTTCTCCGGGGTGAACCGGGTCAGCTCGGAGACGCCCTTGGTGGGGTACAGCACGGTCACGTTGTCCGTGATCAGCTGGAAGGAGTCCCGGTCGCCGGTGACGATCAGCACCTCGAACCCGGCCGCCTCGGCCTGCGTCGCCAGCGTCGCGATGACGTCGTCCGCCTCGAAACCGTCCACCGCGAACCGGTCCGCGCGCATCGCGTCCAGCAGCTCTCCGATGAGCTCGACCTGCCCCTTGAACTCGTCGGGGGTCTTGGAGCGGTTCGCCTTGTACTCCGGGAACTCCTGCGCCCGCCAGGTCTTGCGGGACACGTCGAACGCGACCGCGAAGTGCGTGGGCGCCTCGTCACGCAGGGTGTTCGCCAGCATCGACATGAAGCCGTACACGGCGTTCGTCGGCTGCCCCACCGCCGTCGTGAAGTTCTCCGCGGGCAGGGCGAAGAACGCCCGGTACGCCAGGGAGTGCCCGTCCATGAGGAGCAGGCGCGGTCGGTTGTCTGCCGTCTTCTTCGATGCCGTCTCAGCCACGCCCCCGATCCTGCCACGCCCCACTGACAATCCGGACCGGCACGGCCTTGCACGGCCGTGACAGGATCGGTGGTGAGAACGGTGAGGACAGGGAGACGCCTCGCTCCTGTGGAAGAGCGCTCGAAGGGGAGCAGCATCATGGCCACCAAGCCGCCGACCGGTGACCCGGTCCAGGACGCCCCGCAGGTCGAAGCGGCCCCGCACGCCGCCGCCGGGCTGCCCGCCGTCGCCCACTCGCTGCGCATCGCGACGCGGCAGATGGGTGTGCGGCGCACCGCGCGGACCCTCCTCAAGGTCAACCAGAAGGACGGCTTCGACTGCCCCGGCTGCGCCTGGCCCGAGGGCGACGAGCGGCACACCGCCGAGTTCTGCGAGAACGGCGCCAAGGCGGTGGCCGAGGAGGCGACCCTGCGCCGGGTCACCCCCGGCTTCTTCGCCGCGCACCCGGTCGCCGACCTCGCGGAGCGCAGCGGCTACTGGCTGGGCCAGCAGGGCAGGATCACCCACCCGGTGTACCTCCCCGAGGGCGCCGACCGGTACGAGGCCGTGACCTGGGAGCGGGCGTTCGCCATCATCGCCGAGGAGCTGACCGCGCTCGGCTCCCCCGACGAGGCCCTCTTCTACACCTCGGGCCGCACGAGCAACGAGGCCGCCTTCCTCCTCCAGCTCTTCGCCCGCGAGTTCGGCACCAACAACCTCCCCGACTGCTCCAACATGTGCCACGAGTCGTCCGGCTCGGCGCTCACCGAGACCATCGGCGTCGGCAAGGGCAGCGTCTCCCTGGAGGACCTCCACCAGGCCGATCTGATCATCGTCGCCGGTCAGAACCCCGGCACCAACCACCCCCGGATGCTGTCCGCCCTGGAGAAGGCCAAGCAGTCCGGAGCGAAGATCATCTCGGTGAACCCGCTCCCCGAGCCCGGCATGGAGCGGTTCAAGAACCCCCAGACCCCGCACGGCCTGCTCAAGGGCACCCCGCTCAACGACCTCTTCCTCCAGATCCGCATCGGCGGCGACCAGGCCCTCTTCCGCCTCCTCAACAAGCTGATCCTGGCGACCGAAGGCGCCGTCGACACCGCGTTCGTCGCCGACCACACCCACGGTTACGCAGAGTTCGCCGAGGCCGCCGAAGCCGCCGACTGGGACGGGACGCTCAGGGCCACCGGCCTCACCCGCGCCGAGATCGAGCAGGCGCTCGCCCTCGTCCTCGCCTCCGAGCGCACCATCGTCTGCTGGGCCATGGGCCTCACCCAGCACAAGCACTCCGTCCCCACCATCCGTGAAGTCGTCAACTTCCTTCTGCTGCGCGGCAACATCGGCCGCCCCGGCGCCGGGGTCTGCCCGGTGCGCGGCCACTCCAACGTCCAGGGCGACCGCACCATGGGCATCTTCGAACGGCCGGCGCCGGCCTTCCTCGACGCCCTCGACCAGGAGTTCGGCATCACCTCGCCCCGCCACCACGGCATGGACGTGGTGCGCTCCATCCAGGCGCTCCGCGACGGCGAGGCGAAGGTCTTCTTCGCCATGGGCGGCAACTTCGTCGCGGCCACCCCCGACACCGCCGTCACCGAGGCGGCGATGCGCCGCGCCCGCCTGACCGTCCACGTCTCGACCAAGCTCAACCGCAGCCACGCGGTCACCGGGACCCGGGCCCTGATCCTCCCGACGCTGGGCCGTACCGACAAGGACGTCCAGGCGGGCGGCAGGCAGTTCGTCACCGTCGAGGACTCCATGGGGATGGTCCACGCCTCCCGCGGCAACCTCACCCCCGCGAGCCCCCACCTGCTCTCCGAACCGGCCATCGTCGCCCGCCTCGCCCGCGCGGTCCTCGGCGCCCGCTCCCGTACCGACTGGGAGGGGTTCGAGCGGGACTACGCCGCCATCCGCGACCGCATCTCCCGCGTCGTCCCCGGCTTCGAGGACTTCAACACCCGCATCGCCCGCCCCGGCGGCTTCACTCTCCCCCACGCCCCCCGCGACGAGCGCCGCTTCCCCACCGCCACGGGTCGCGCCAACTTCACCGCAGCCCCCGTCGAGTACCCCGAACTCCCCGACGGCAGGCTGCTGTTGCAGACCCTGCGGTCGCACGACCAGTACAACACCACCATCTACGGACTCGACGACCGCTACCGGGGCATCAAGGGCGGCCGACGCATCGTCATGGTCAACCCCGAGGACGCCGCCGCCCTCGGCCTCACCGACGGCGGGTACACCGACCTGGTCGGCGAGTGGAAGGACGGCGTGGAACGGCGCGCGGAGGGTTTCCGCATCGTCCACTACCCCACTGCCCGGGGCTGTGCCGCCGCCTACTACCCGGAGACCAACGTCCTGGTCCCCCTCGACTCCACGGCCGACACCAGCAACACCCCGGCCAGCAAGTCCGTCGTCATCCGCTTCGAGGAGCCCCGGAGCACCTCCGGCAGCGACTGAGCACCGCCGCGCCCCGAGCGTGCGTGGTCGTGGCCCGCCGCGTGGCCGTGCACGGCCACGCGGGCCGGACGCAGGCGTCCGGCCCCGGCCCAGGGCACGCGCGATGGTGAGGCGGTGGGCCTTCCGGTCGGTGTGGACGTCGCGGTCCCCACCGGACCCGGAAGGCCCTCACTCCGTTCGACCGGCCCCGGCCGAGCCCACGGCACCGACCGCAGCCTCCCGGGGCGGAACACCCGGACCACGACCGGCGACGCCGCAACCCCCCGGTGGCACGGTGGACGCCCGTTGACAGGGGCCGGGAGAATCCACCACAGTCCTTCGCGTCGGATGGAGGCGCCGTGCGCGACACGACGAGACCGGGCCCGGCCGGGCCGGCGAGCGAGGCGCCCGCCCCCCGTACCCAGGTGCCCCCGGCGGAGAGGCCCGGCGGCGAGGAGTGGGTCCGGGCCTTTCGCGACGGGCCCTTCAGCCAGGCGCTGTCCCTGGCCATCCGGAACAGCGGGCTGACGCTGGAGCGCCTGCGCTACCGGCTGCAGCGGCAGGGGGTCCGGGCCAGCACCACGGCGCTCAGCTACTGGCAGCGCGGCGAGAACCAGCCGGAGCGGCCCGAGTCGCTCCAGGCGGTGGTGGCTCTGGAGAAGATCCTCGGGCTGCCGTCCGGTGCGCTGCTGGCGCTCATCGGACCGCCGCGGCCCCGGGGCCCGCATCTGCGTCACAGCCCGGGTTCCCTGAGCACCCGGCAGGTCTGGGACCACCCGGCCGCGTTCGTGGCGGTCCTGGCCATGATCGACGCCACCCCGCTCGACCTGCACGCGTTCGTGCCGCTCAGCGCGTACCACGCGGCCCTGGTGGACGCCGAGCGGTGCCACGCGGGAATCGTCCGGCACCGGACCCTGCGTGCCACCAGGGACGGGGTACGGAGGCTGGTGGTCGCCCTGCACGAGCCGGAGCTGCGTTCCAGCCCCCGGGTGACCGACACCCAGGCGTGCCGCCCCGGGCGGCAGCGGTTCGACGCGGACAGCGGGTTCATGGCCTATGAGCTGCTGCTGGACCGGGAGCTGCGGGCGGGCCAGTGCATCCGCGTGGCCCACACGGTCCGCTTCCCGCCGGGCGTCCGGTCCACCGTCGCGGACCTGCGGGTCCGCACCAGTCCGCCGGAGCTGGTGCAGGAGGTCGTGTTCGACCCGTCCACGCTGCCGGCCCGGGTGCTGTACTTCCACCGCGCCAAGGTGTCGGCCTCCCGGGAGGAGACGAACGAGCTGTATCCCGGCGTCTCGGGCGTCGTCCAGCACGTCGCCGCGTCGCCGGTCCCGGGCATCCACGGCATCCGGTGGCAGTGGGGCTGACCTGCCCGCGCCCCCGCCCCTGGACCAGGCGTGACCTCCACCGCCCCCTGCCTCCGTACCCGGCACGACCTCCACCGCCCGGCCCCCGTACCCGGCGTGACCTCCACTGCTCCCGCCCTCCGTACCCGTAACGCCCCCGTACCGTCCTCGTGCCCTGGGCCGTCACCCGGCGGGGGCCGCCGGCCGCCCGGCGGCCCCGCATGACCGGCGCGCCCGCATCGCACCCGTGACCGGCCGGTGCCCGCCGCAGGCCGACGGCCGGCACCCCTCGCGCCCCGGTGAGCGGTCGGCGTGCACCGCTGACCGGTCACCGGCGGGCCGGTCCCGCCTCCGCCGGTCCGTCCGCCACTCTCTGGATGTCCGGCGCCGTACGGCCCTCCGATCGCGCCGCTCCCGGGGACGGGAGCGCGAAGGGGCCCCGGCCGGGGACCTGGATCCCCCTCCCACCTGGGAGGTTCCGGCTTCCGGGGGCCCCCGGGTGACCGGGCCGCGAGAAGGGCGGGGTCCCGGTGCGGGCCGGCTGTCCGGAGAGTTGCCGCCCCGGGTCCGCCGCGCACTGTCAAGGGCCGCGACCGGAGCAGTACGTTCCCCGCCATGGCCGCGCCCCGTCCCGGACCGTGCTCGCCCGGCGGGTGGCGGCGGCGTTTCCGTTTCCCACCCCCCACGGAGGCTTTCAGCATGGGCACTTCCCGACCACGTTCGCCGTTCTCGGCGCGGTATCTGCTCACCGCGGCCACGGCCCTCGTCCTGACCGGCGGCGGACTGACCGCCGCCCACTCCCTGACCGCCCGCGACGCCGCGTCCGGCCCGCCCGCCCCGGCGGCGCTGTCCGGCTCAGCGACCGCCGAGGTACCCCAACTGGCGCAGCGGGCAGCCCACTTCGGCCGCACGGAGGTGGCCGGCCGCACCGGCGACCAGCAGGCCCGCGCCGCCCACCGGATCTGCGACGACGGCGCGCGCTGGCTGCGGGTCCGGTTCGACGCGCTCGAACTGCGCGGCACGGACACCGTCACCCTGCGGGGATCCCGCGGCGGCGAGCAGACCCTCACGGCCGGAGCCGGGGCCGGACGGGCCTTCCACACCCGGGCCTTCGAGGGCGACTGCGTCACCGTCGAGCCCGCGCTCACCACACCGGGCAGCCACTTCACCGTCGACGCCTACCAGTCGGGCGAGCGGCCGCTCGCCGCCGACACGGTGACCCTGGCCGCGGCCGGCGACATCTGCGGGACGGCCTGCAACCAGACGGCCGAGGTGGTGGCCGCCATGGCGCCCGCCGCCGTGATCACGGCCGGCGACAACGCCTACGACTCGGGCAAGCTCTCGGAGTTCAAGGGCAGTTACGACCGCTACTGGGGCCGGTTCAACTCCCTGGTCCACCCCACCCCGGGCAACCACGAGTACCGGACCAGCGGAGCCTCCGGGTACTTCGACTACTACGGCGGCAAGAACGTCGAGACCGGCGGCAAGGGCAAGGGGTACTACAGCTTCGACGTCGGCGACTGGCACCTGGTGGCGCTGAACTCCAACGTCTCGATGAGCACCGGCAGCACCCAGGAGAAGTGGCTGCGGGCCGACCTCGCGGCCAGCGGCAAGCCGTGCACGCTGGCCTACTGGCACCACGCCCGGTTCTCCTCGGGTGACCACGGCGACACCAGCGGCACCTCCCCGCTCTACAAGGCCCTGACCGACTACAAGGCCGATGTCGTCGTCACCGGCCACGACCACCACTACGAGCGCTTCGCCCCGTCGATGGCCGACGGGCGCAAGGACACCGCCAACGGCGTACGCCCCTTCGTCATCGGCACCGGCGGGCGCGCGCTCTACTCCTCCACCGGAAGGTCGGCGGCCACCTCGGAGAAGTTCGACAACAAGACCTTCGGCGTCGGCCGGTTCGACCTGTCGTCCACCGGCTACTCCTTCACCTTCAAGCCGGTCGCCGGGCGGACGTTCACCGACTCGGTCTCCGGCGCCTGCCACGCCAAGGGCGACGGCGGCCCCGGACCGACACCCACCCCCACGCCCACGCCGACGCCCGCGCCGGGGCCGATCGTCTCGGGCCGGACGTACAAGATCGACAACGTCAACTCCGGCCTGGCACTGGACAAGCCGACCAGCGGGGAGCACCTGGTCCAGTGGGACGGCGGAGCCTACGTCAACCAGCGCTTCACCCTGACCGGTGACGCCGACAGCGGCTACCAGATGAAGATCAAGTCCAGCGGGCGCTGCGTGGCCGTGGCCTCCACCGCGGACGGGGCCGCCGCCGTGGACGCGACCTGCTCGGACGAACCGGGGCAGCGATGGCGGGTCACGGCGGACGGCTCCGCCTTCCGGCTGACCTCCGTCCACAGCGGCATGTGCATGGACGTCTCGGGGAGTTCGACCACCCGGGGGGCCCGGATCGTGCAGAACGGGTGCGACGGCCGGGCCAGCCAGCGGTGGGTCCCGACCGCCGCCTCCTGATCGCGGACGCCCGAGGAGGGTCGTGGTGATGTACCTCTCGCACACCCGGGCCGCCGACACCCACCGCACCCGCCGTCCCGGCCGCTCCGGCGGCCGGGACGGCGGGGCGGGGCCGGGTCGCCGGATCCCGGGGACGGTGCTGGCCCTGGGAGCGGTCAGCCTGCTCACCGACGCTTCGGCGGAACTCGTGACGGCGATGCTGCCCCTGTACCTGATGTACGGGCTGGGCATCGGCTATCTGCGCCTCGGCGCCCTCGACGGGCTCTACACCGGGGCCACCGCGCTGTTCCGGCTCCTGGGCGGCTGGGCCGCCGACCGGCTCGGCCGGCCCAAGGCCCTGGCCGTCACCGGCTACGGCCTGTCGGCACTGACCAAGCTCGCCCTGCCCGCCGCGGGCTCCTCGGCGACGGCCATCGGCACCCTGGTCGCGGCGGACCGCACCGGCAAGGGCATCAGGACCGGTCCACGCGACGCCATGATCGCCGCCTCCGTCCCGGACGGCGACCTGGGCCGCGCCTTCGGCGCGCACCGGGCGATGGACACCTGCGGCGCGCTGATCGGTCCGCTGCTGGCGTTCGCGGTGCTGCTGGCGGTGCCCGGCGGCTACGACACCGCCTTCCTGGTCAGCTTCTGCCTGGCCGCGGCCGGGGTGGTGGTCCTGGTGTGCTTCGTACGACCGGACCCGGCCCCCGGCCCCCCGGCACCCGCCGCCCCCGGGCCCGCACCGCCCCGCGTACGGCTGTTCGCGGAGGCCCTGTCGCGGGACGTCCGCCGCTGCGTCCTGGCCGCCGGGCTGCTCGGCCTGGCCACCGTCGGCGACATGTTCTTCTTCCTGGCCGTGCAGCAACGCGCCGAACTCCCCGTGCGGGCCCTGCCGCTGCTCCCGCTCGGCACCGCCCTCGTCTTCATGGCGGCCGCCGCCCCGCTCGGCCGGCTGGCGGACCGGATCGGCCGCTGGCGGCTGTTCCTCGGCGGCCACGCGGTGCTGCTGACCGCGTATCTGCTGATGCCGGCCGCGCCGGCGGGCTGGTTGCCACCGGTGCTGGCACTGGGCCTGCACGGGCTGTTCTACGCCGCCACCGACGGGGTCCTGATGGCCCATGTGGCCCCGGCGATCCCCGCCGGGGCGCGGGCGACCGGACTGGCCGCCGTACAGACCGCCCAGGCCCTGGCACGGGCGGGAGGCGCGGTGGCCTTCGGAGGGCTGTGCGCCGTGGTGGGCCTGGGAACGGCCTTCACGCTCTACGCCGCCCTGCTCGCCGCCGCCGTCGCCGTATCCGCACACCTGGGACCGAGGAGGACCGCGCCATGACCGGGTCCAGCACCACGACCGGACCGGACACCGCAGCGGCGGACACGGAGGGCCGCCGCAGCACCGACCGGTCGCGCCGGATCGCCGGGGCCGTGCTGGTCGCCGCCCTGCTCGCGGCCGCGATCGGGGCGGTGGCCTGGCGCCGGCAGCCGGCCGCGGAGAGCGCCGGGCCACTGCGGCTGGAACGGCCCGGCACGGTCCTCCTGGTGGCCGGCCCGACCCACCGGGTACGCCAGCTCGACCGCACGGGCCGGGTACTGGGCAGCGGCCCGGTCTGCCAGCGCGCCGCCACCGCAGCCGGTGTGCTGACCTGCCTGCGCGCACTGCCCGGGCCCATGGCCACCGAGCTGCGCGTCTACCGCGCCGGGAAGGACCGGCCGGTGCTCACCCTGCCGGTGTGGGGCGAACCCAGCCGCACCCGGGTGTCCCCCTCGGGCCGGTGGGTCGCCTGGACGGTCTTCCGCAGCGGCGACTCGTACGCGCAGTCCGGGCAGTTCTCCACCACGGCGGGCGTCTACGACCTCCGCACCGGGGCCCACCACGGTTCGCTGGAGGACTACGCGGTCTTCGTGGACGGCAGGCCGTTCCACCGGGAGAGCGTCAACTTCTGGGGGGTGACCTTCGCCGCCGACGACCGCACCTTCTACGCGACCATGGCCGCCGACGGCACCACCTGGCTGATGCGCGGCGACCTGCGCACCCGCCGGCTCACCGCGCTGCGCCGCAACGTCGAATGCCCCTCACTCTCCCCGGACGGGACCCGGATCGCGTACAAGAAACGGGCCGGCACCCGCTGGCGGCTGCACGTGCTGGACCTGCGCCGGGGATCGGACACCGCGCTGGCCGAGACCGCGGACATCGACGACCAGGCGGCCTGGCTCGACGGGAAGACCGTCGGCTACGCGAAGCCGGGCCGGAACGGCCCCGAGGTGTTCGCCGTCCCCGCCGACGGCTCGGGCGCCCCGCGGGCGCGGTACGAGGGGGCTTCGCCGACCATCACCACCGAGCCCGCGGGAGAGGGCACTTCGCCGCCACGGCCCGCCGCCCTGCCCTGAGCGCGGCGGCCCGGACCGCCCAGGACACCGCTGCCGCGAACCCGCCGGACCCGCGTGACCGAACCGCAGGCTAAGCGTCCGCTCAGCCGTCTGATAAGAACAGTGCAGACAGCGACGAACCCGCGCAGACGAACGGAGCCGGACCCATGGGCGAGCACACCGCACCCCTCTTCCCGCAGGAAGTCATCGACGAGTACGCGGCACTCGGCATCGACCTGCCCGCCCTCTTCTCCGCCGGCCACCTCGGCGAACGCATGGGCGTCACCATCGTCGAGGCCGCCGCCGACCGCGTCGTCGGCACCATGCCCGTCGAAGGCAACACCCAGCCCTACGGCCTCCTCCACGGCGGAGCCTCCGCCGTCCTCGCCGAAACCCTCGGCTCCATCGGCTCCATGCTCCACGGCGGCGCGAACAAGATCGCCGTCGGCGTCGACCTCAACTGCACCCACCACCGAGGCGTCCGCAACGGCCTCGTCACCGGCGTCGCCACCCCCGTACACCGGGGCCGCTCCACCGCCACGTACGAGATCGTCATCACCGACGACCAGGACAAGCGGGTCTGCACCGCACGCCTGACCTGCCTGCTCCGCGACGCCCCCACGCCCGCAGCGGGCTGAACCGTCACAGCACGCGAACGGCCCGCCGGCCCCGACCGGCGGGCCGTTCGCCGTCTGCGACCCAGACCGGCGACGGTCGCACCGACGGCGACCACACCGCATTCCGGATCGCGCATCCCCATATCCGGCACGTTTCAAGGAAGTTGACAGCAAGACACCGTCAACACCCTTGACGGAGACACCGGTTCCATGACCTGCTTCCACAGCGAAGCCGACCCGAAGACGCCGCACACATCCCCCACACATGTAACACTGCGTAACGTTTGCGCGATACACGAAAACCCCGGCACCCCCCACCCCCGCGCACCCGGCCACCCCCGCCCGCCACCTCCCCCCACCCCACGCGCCCACACCCGCGCGACAGCACCAAGATCACCTCAAGCCCCTTAGCAGAGCTGCGCGTTCTCACCATGTGAGCCATGCGCAGTCCAGGCGAAACCCGCACATCCCCTCACAGGAACCTCAAGCCTTGCTCAAGGGCATAACAAGAGAGTCACATCCGCAGCCGACCCATCCCGATGACCCCCGGCTGCGCTTAGAGTCACCGCCAGTCACCGCGCCGCCGGGCGCGTCTGCTGCACGGCCCTGTACCACCCCAGTACGGCCCGGCGATGATCACGGCACCTCATGCCCGAGGAGCGCCGCGCCAGGGAAAGGACCCTCTCGTGCGACACCGTTCTTTGCTCATACTCACCGCAGTGCTCACCACCGGAGCACTGACGCTCACCGCCTGCGGGTCGCGCGACGACAGCAAGAGCGGCGACAGCGGCGACGGTGGCACGCAGACCGTCGTCATCGGCATCGACGCCCCGCTGACCGGCGACCTCTCCGCCCTCGGCCTCGGCATCAAGAACTCCGCCGACCTCGCCGCCAAGCAGGCCAACGCCACCAAGCACGTCGACGGCATCACCTTCAAGGTGGAAGCCCTCGACGACCAGGCGCAGCCCTCCTCCGGACAGCAGAACGCCAGCAAGTTCGTCGCCAACAAGGAAGTCCTCGGCGTCGTCGGCCCGCTGAACTCCTCCGTCGGCGAGTCCATGCAGAAGGTCCTCGCCGACGCCAAGCTCGTCCAGGTCTCCCCCGCCAACACCTCGCCCTCCCTCACCCAGGGCCAGAACTGGAACGGCGGCGAGAAGGCCCGCCCCTTCGCCTCCTACTTCCGCACCGCGACCACCGACGCCGTCCAGGGCCCGTTCGCCGCCCAGTACCTCTTCAACGACGCCAAGAAGAAGAAGGTCTTCGTCATCGACGACAAGAAGACCTACGGTGCGGGCCTCGCCGGCACCTTCAAGGCCGAGTTCGAAAAGCTCGGCGGCAAGGTCGTCGGCACCGAGCACATCGACCCCGAGACCAAGGACTTCTCCTCGGTCGCCACCAAGGTCAAGAGCGCCGGCGCCGACGTCGTCTACTACGGCGGCGAATACCCCGCGGCCGGCCCCCTCAGCAAGCAGATCAAGAAGGCCGGAGCCAAGATCCCGCTCGTCGGCGGCGACGGCATCTACAGCGGCGAATACCTCAAGCTCTCCGGCGCCGAGGGCGTCGGCGACCTCGCCACCTCCGTCGGCGCACCGATCGACACCCTCCCGTCCGCCAAGGAGTTCGTCGCCAACTACGAGAAGGCCGGCTACAAGGAGCCCTTCGAGGCCTACGGCGGCTACTCCTACGACGCCGCCTGGGCCATCATCGAGGCCGTCAAGGCAGTCGTCGAGGCAAACGACGGCAAGCTCCCGAGCGACGCCCGCGAGAAGGTCGCCGAAGCCACCGGCAAGGTCGACTTCGAAGGCGTCACCGGCAAGGTCTCCTTCGACGAATTCGGCGACACCACCAACAAGCAGCTCACCGTCTACGAGTACAAGGACGACGCCTGGGCCGCCGTCAAGTCCGGCGAGCTCACCAGCTGACCAGCTAAACCCACCAGCCTGAACCACCACCGCAGCGCGGGGCGCCGCACCAAGCGCCCCGCGCCGCTCTATATCCGGCGAAAGACACGGAGGACCCGCGGTGAACGAACTGCCGCAACAGCTGGTCAACGGCCTGCTACTCGGATCGATGTACGGGCTCGTCGCCATCGGCTACACGATGGTCTATGGCATCGTCCAGCTCATCAACTTCGCCCACGGCGAGATCTTCATGACCGGCGGCTTCGGGGCCCTCACGGTCTGGCTCATACTCCCCAGCGGCACCAGCGTGCTGCTCGCACTCCCCCTCATGATCATCGGCGCGATCATCGTCGCCACCACCATCGCCGTCGGAGCGGAACGATTCGCCTACCGACCCCTCCGCGGCGGACCACGCCTCGCCCCCCTCATCACCGCCATCGGACTCTCCCTCGCCCTCCAGCAGGCCGTCTGGGCCTGGTACCCCGGCGCGAAGTCCGCCCGCACCTTCCCCGAAATCCCCGGCGGCCCCTTCGAACTCGGCCCCGTCACCATCCAGACCGGCGACGTCTTCCTCCTCATCGCCGCCCCCCTGTCCATGGCCATCCTCGGCTACTTCGTCATGAAGACCCGCACCGGCCGCGGCATGCAGGCCACAGCCCAGGACCCCGACACCGCCAAGCTCATGGGCATCAACACCGACCGCATCATCGTGGTCGCCTTCGCCCTCGGCGCCGCGTTCGCCGCCATCGGCGCCGTCGCCTACGGCCTCAAATACGGCGAAGTCCAATTCCGCATGGGCTTCCTCCTCGGCCTCAAAGCCTTCACCGCAGCCGTCCTCGGCGGCATCGGCAACATCTACGGAGCCATGATCGGCGGCCTCACCCTCGGCGTCGCCGAAACCATGGCCGCCGCCTACATCTCCGAAGTCCCCGGCCTCGAACAACTCGGCGGCCAGTCCTGGGCCAACGCCTGGGCCTTCGTACTCCTCATCCTCGTGCTCCTCTTCCGGCCCCAAGGCATCCTGGGCGAGCGCGTCGCGGACAGGGCGTGACCACCATGACCACCACACAGAACACCACCACAGCCACCACCCCGGCGCAGGCCGCCCCCGCCCCCCGCCGCCCCCTCACCCTTCCGCCCGCCGCCGCACGGGCCACCGCCGTCGCGGGCGGCGCACTCACCGTCGTCTCCGCCTTCCTCGCCTGGACCTGGACCTCCGCCTTCCCCGGCGACCTCACCGTCTACGGCTACCCCGGCGGCCTCCAGTGGCTCGTCCTCGTCAGCGGCGCACTCCTCACCCTCTTCAGCCTCTCCTCCTACGGGATCAAGGGCCTCACCTGGCTCACCCCGCAGGGCGCCGACGCCGCGATGCGGCTCGCCGCCTACGCCGGACTCGCCACCGCCTGGTTCACCATGATCGCCATCAGCGTCCAGCTGGGCGGCCTCGCCAACCTCGAACCCGGCGGCTACCTCGCCCTCGTGGCCACCCTCATCGGCTGGCTCGGGACCCGCTCACTCCCCTACGAGCGCCCCGAAACCACCCCCGCCGACCCCGAGGACAACACCTTCGGCCGGTTCAAGCACACCCTCGGCAACCACTGGACCGTCTACAAGGGCGCCTTCGCCACCGAACCCGCGCGCCCCACCAAGACACTCCCCTCCTACGTCGAGATCCTGATCGTCGTCGCAGTCCTCGCCCTCGGCCTGGTCGTCTTCACCTACGGCATCACCACCGAATACGACGAACTGTTCATCGGCTTCCTCATCACGGCCGGCTTCGGCTTCGGCGCCATCGGCAAAGCCGGACTCATCCAGCGCGTCTCCACCCTCACCGCACGCCACCGCAACGTCACCCTCGCCGGCGCCTTCGCCGCCGCCGCGGCCTTCCCGTTCACCCAGTCCGACGACCAGTACGCCACCATCGGCGTCAACATCCTGATCTTCGCGACCGTCGCCCTCGGCCTCAACATCGTCGTCGGCCTCGCCGGACTCCTCGACCTCGGATACGTCGCCTTCCTCGGCGTCGGCGCCTACGCCGCCGCCCTGGTCTCCGGCTCCCCGACCTCACCCTTCGGCATCCACCTGCCCTTCTGGCAGGCCATCCTCGTCGGCGCCGTCGCCTCAATGATCTTCGGCGTCCTCATCGGCGCCCCCACCCTCCGACTCCGCGGCGACTACCTCGCCATCGTCACCCTCGGCTTCGGAGAGATCTTCCGCATCGGCGTCCTCAACCTCGACGGCACCTCCGGCCCCGACATCACCAACGGCTCCAACGGCATCTCCTCCATTCCGAACCTCAACCTCTTCGGGTTCGACTTCGGCGCCACCCACAGCATCGCCGGATTCACCATCGGCCGCTTCGCGAACTACTTCTTCCTGATGCTGCTCGTCACGCTCATCGTGGTCGTCGTCTTCCGCCGCAGCGCCGAATCCCGCATCGGCCGAGCCTGGGTCGCCATCCGCGAGGACGAGACCGCCGCCGAAGCCATGGGCATCAACGGCTTCCGCACCAAACTCGTCGCCTTCGCCCTCGGCGCGACCCTCGCCGGGCTCGCCGGAGCCGTCCAGGCGCACGTCACCTACACCGTGACACCCGAGCAATACCAGTTCGCGCACGCGGTCCCGCCCAACTCGGCCTTCCTCCTCGCGGCGGTCGTCCTCGGCGGCATGGGCACCATCAGCGGACCGCTCGTCGGCGGCGCCCTCCTCTTCCTCATCCCCGCGAAACTCCAGTTCATGAGCGACTACCAGCTCTTCGCCTTCGGGCTCGCCCTGGTCCTCCTCATGCGCTTCCGCCCCGAGGGCCTCATCGCCAACCGGCGCCAGCAACTGGAGTTCCACGAGAAGGACGAAGCACCCGCCACTCTCACCAAGGCAGGGGCCTGACGATGACCACCGACACCACCACCGCCGAGCCCACCACCGTGAGCACCCCCGGCGAAACCGTCCTCGACGCCCGCGGCGTCACCATGCGGTTCGGCGGCCTCACCGCCGTCCAGTCGGTCGACCTCACCGTCAACTCCGGAGAGATCGTCGGCCTCATCGGCCCCAACGGCGCCGGCAAGACCACCTTCTTCAACTGCCTCACCGGCCTCTACACCCCCACCGAAGGCGAAGTCCGCTACAAAGGCACGATCCTCCCCCCCAAGTCCTTCAAGATCACGGCGACCGGCATCGCCCGTACCTTCCAGAACATCCGGCTCTTCTCCAACATGACCGTCCTGGAGAACGTGCTCGTCGGACGCCACACCCGCACCAAAGAAGGCCTCTGGTCCGCCCTCCTGCGCGGCCCCGGCTTCCACCGCGCCGAAGCCGAATCCAAGGCCCGCGCCATGGAACTGCTGGAATTCGTCGGCCTCGACCACAAGGCCGAACACCTCTCCCGCAACCTCCCCTACGGCGAGCAGCGCAAGCTGGAGATCGCCCGCGCCCTCGCCAGCGAACCCGGCCTCCTCCTCCTGGACGAGCCCACCGCCGGCATGAACCCCCAGGAGACCCGCGCGGCCGAAGAACTCATCTTCGCCATCCGCGACAAGGGCATCGCCGTCCTCGTCATCGAGCACGACATGCGCTTCATCTTCAACCTCTGCGACCGCGTCGCCTGCCTCGTCCAGGGCGAAAAGCTCGTCGAAGGCACCGCCGCCGAGGTCCAGGGCGACGAACGCGTCGTCGCCGCCTACCTCGGCGAACCCTTCGAAGGCGACCCCGGCGCAGCCGAAGTCGCCGAAGTCGAAGCCGCCGAAGCAGCCGAAACCGCCGCAACGGACACCACCGCGGCCACTCCGGCCACGACCGGCGACAGCACCAGCAAGGAGAACGACCGATGACCGCACTTCTCGAAGTCGAGGACCTGCGCGTCGCCTACGGCAAGATCGAGGCCGTCAAAGGAATCTCGTTCAAGGTCGAGGAAGGCGAAGTCGTCACCCTCATCGGCACCAACGGCGCCGGCAAGACGACCACCCTGCGCACCCTCTCCGGACTGATCAAACCGCTCGCCGGCCAGATCAAGTTCAACGGCAAGTCCCTCCGCCGCACACCGGCCCACCAGGTCGTCTCCCTCGGACTCGCCCACTCCCCCGAGGGCCGCCACATCTTCCCCCGCATGACCATCGAGGACAACCTCCGCCTCGGCGCGTTCCTCCGCAAGGACAGCGACGGCATCAACAAGGACATCCAGCGCGCCTACGACCTCTTCCCCATCCTCGGGGAACGCCGCAAGCAGGCCGCAGGCACCCTCTCCGGCGGCGAACAGCAAATGCTCGCCATGGGCCGCGCCCTCATGTCCCAGCCCAAACTGCTCATGCTCGACGAACCCTCCATGGGCCTCTCCCCGATCATGATGCAGAAGATCATGGCGACCATCACCGAACTGCGCCAGCAGGGCACCACCATCCTGCTCGTCGAGCAGAACGCCCAGGCGGCGCTCTCCCTCGCCAACCACGCGCACGTCATGGAGATCGGCAGCATCGTCCTCTCCGGCACCGGACAGGACCTGCTCCACGACGACTCCGTCCGCAAGGCGTACCTCGGCGAGGACTGACACCCCAGCCGTACGGAAGAGGCCCGCACCCGGTTCGCCCGGGTGCGGGCCTCTTCCGTACGCACGCGTACTCACGCGTGGTGGACGCGGCTACTCCGCCGGCTTCTTCTTCTCCTCGGCGTCCGCGATCAACGCCTCCGCGAGCTGCTGCATCGACATCCGGCGGTCCATCGACGTCTTCTGGATCCACCGGAACGCGGCCGGCTCGGAGAGCCCGTAATCCGTCTGCAGGATGCTCTTGGCCCGGTCCACCAGCTTCCGGGTCTCCAGCCGCTGGGACAGATCCGCGATCTCGCTCTCCAGCGCCTTCAGCTCGGCGAACCGGGAGACGGCCATCTCGATGGCGGGCACGACGTCGCTCTTGCTGAACGGCTTCACCAGGTACGCCATGGCCCCGGCGTCCCGGGCCCGCTCGACGAGGTCGCGCTGCGAGAACGCGGTGAGCATGAGGACCGGGGCGATGGACTCCCCGGCGATCTTCTCGGCGGCGGAGATCCCGTCGAGGACCGGCATCTTCACGTCCAGGATGACCAGGTCCGGCCTGTGCTCCCGGGCCAGCTCGACGGCCTGCTGCCCGTCACCGGCCTCACCGACGACGGAGTAGCCCTCCTCCTCCAGCATCTCCTTGAGGTCGAGGCGGATGAGGGCCTCGTCCTCGGCGATGACGACGCGGGTCGTCAGCGGCGGGACGTGCGACTTGTCGTCGTCGACGGCGTCTACGGGCTGGGGCGACTCGGGGGTGGTCACGGGGCTCCTCGGTATGGGCAGATACTGCTGTCACGAGCCTACCTAGCTCCTGTAAGGTAGTGACCCGCAGGGGAGCAAAATACCTTGCTTTCCAAGGCCCCAGTACTCCAACTGGTTAGAGAGGCCGCTCTCAAACAGCGGACAGTGTGGGTTCGAATCCCACCTGGGGCACTTTTCCTTGGAATCCAAGGCGCAGGGTGGTTCGCTGAACTTCACTTGATCTGATTACGCGCGCCTCTTTCCCCGCCGAAGGCACGTTTGCGCGACAAAACTCGGCAGCATGTACGACATCGGAACTCGCGAGCGGACTCTGGCTCTGGTCGCCCAGGGGCGAAGCCTCAATTCGGTGAGCAAGCAGACCGGCGTATCACGCGCCGCGATTCGCTCATGGCAGGCACGCCTCGAACCACTCGCCACGACCCCATGCCCCAGGTGCGCCGACACTCCCACCTCCATCGAGAACCCCTCCTCTTATGCCTACTTGCTGGGGCTCTACCTCGGAGACGGCTGGATCAGCACGTCCCGGAGCGGGGTGCACTTTCTCCGGATCGCCTGCGATGACGCCTGGCCAGGTCTCATCGACGCCTGCGCCGAGGCCATACAGCTCGCCCGACCGGACAACAAGGTCTTCCGACTCCAGCGAGAGGGCTGCAAGAACATCACCTGCTGGAGCAAGCACTGGCCCTGCCTCCTACCACAGCACGGCCCCGGCAAGAAGCACGACCGCCGGATCGCCCTCGAACCATGGCAGCAACTGATCGTGGACGCCCACCCCTGGGAGTTCATCCGCGGGCTCATCCACTCCGACGGCTGCCGCATCACGAATTGGGCCACGCGGATGGTTCGCGACGAACGCAAGCGCTACGAGTACCCCCGGTACTTCTTCACCAACAAGTCCGACGACATCCGCACACTCTTCAGCGACACGCTCACCGCCGTCGGCGTCGAGTGGACGACCCTGACACGCGGCGGCAAGCCGCTCAACATCTCCGTAGCCCGACGGGCATCCGTCGCCCTCATGGATGCGCACGTCGGGCCGAAATACTGAGCCGCTCTACTTCGGGCTGTCGTCCTCGCCGATGTGGTGGACGCGGACCAGGTTCGTGGAGCCGGGTACGCCGGGCGGGGAGCCCGCGGTGATGACGACCACGTCACCCTTGGCGCAGCGGCCGATGCGCAGGAGCTGTTCGTCGACCTGGGCGACCATCGCGTCCGTGGAGTCGACTTCGGGGCCGAGGAAGGTCTCGACGCCCCAGGTGAGGTTGAGCTGGGCGCGGGTGGCTTCGTCGGGGGTGAAGGCGAGGAGCGGGATGGGTGAGCGGTAGCGGGAGAGGCGTTTGACGGTGTCGCCGCTCTGGGTGAAGGCGACGAGGAACTTGGCGCCGAGGAAGTCGCCCATCTCGGCGGCGGCCCTCGCTACGGCGCCGCCCTGGGTGCGGGGCTTGTTGCGTTCGGTGAGGGGCGGGAGGCCTTTGGCGAGGAGGTCTTCCTCGGCGGCCTCGACGATGCGGGACATGGTGCGCACGGTCTCGATGGGGTATTTGCCGACGCTGGTCTCGCCGGAGAGCATGACGGCGTCGGTGCCGTCGATGACGGCGTTGGCGACGTCGGAGGCTTCGGCGCGGGTGGGGCGGGAGTTGTCGATCATCGAGTCGAGCATCTGGGTGGCGACGATGACCGGTTTGGCGTTGCGTTTGGCGAGCTTGATGGCGCGCTTCTGGACGATGGGGACCTGTTCCAGGGGCATTTCGACGCCGAGGTCGCCGCGGGCGACCATGATGCCGTCGAAGGCGGCGACGATGTCGTCGATGTTGTCGACGGCCTGGGGTTTTTCGACTTTGGCGATGACGGGGAGGCGGCGGTTCTCTTCGTCCATGATGCGGTGGACGTCGTCGATGTCGTGTCCGGTGCGGACGAAGGAGAGGGCGATGAGGTCGGCGCCGGTGCGCAGGGCCCAGCGGAGGTCGTCGATGTCCTTGTCGGAGAGGGCGGGGACGGAGACGGCGACGCCGGGGAGGTTGAGGCCCTTGTTGTCGGAGACCATGCCGCCTTCGATGACGGTGGTGTGGACGCGGGGGCCGTCGACGCCGGTGACTTCGAGGGTGACGCGGCCGTCGTCGACGAGGATGCGTTCGCCGGTGGTGACGTCGGCGGCGAGTCCGTCGTAGGTGGTGCCGCAGATGTCGCCGGTGCCTTCGCCTTCGAGGGGTTCGACGGTGATGGTGAAGGTGTCGCCGCGTTCAAGGAGTACGGGGCCTTCGCGGAAGCGTCCGAGGCGGATCTTCGGGCCTTGAAGGTCGGCGAGGATGCCGACGCTGCGGCCGGTTTCCTCGGACGCCTTGCGCACGTGGTGGTAGCGCTCTTCGTGTTCGGCGTAGCTGCCGTGGCTGAGGTTGAAGCGGGCGATGTCCATTCCCGCTTCGACCAGGGCCTTGATCTGGTCGTACGAGTTGGTTGCGGGTCCCAGGGTGCAAACGATTTTCGCTCGGCGCATGGTTCGAGCCTAAACCTTACCTACGGGTAGGTATTTGGCTACGCATGACACCTCAACAACCTTTGGGTGAAGGGTTATTGACAAGTGTTGAATTGTGCGGCGGGGTGCTCTGATGAGCGTTTTTCAGAGGTTCGGCGGGATGAGGGTGAAGGCCGCTTCGACTTGGGCGTCGACGTTCTGGCGTACGGGTTCGAGGTCGACGGGGGCCGCGTCGGTGGCGGTTTCGACGTGGGCGGAGCGGAGGGCTCCGGCGCCTCCGTAGGCGGCGGTGGCGAAGGCGGGTCCGCCGGTGGTGCCGGTGTCACTGAGTTCGAGGAGGGCGCCGATGCGGGTGTCGAGGGCTTCGGCGTATTCGCGGGCGCGTTGGAGGGCTTCGTGGACGGCTTGGCGGCGGGCGGCGGCGTGGTGGGGGGAGGTGGGGCGCAGGGCCCACCAGGGGCCGTCGATGCGGGTGAGTTCCTGGTCGGCGAGGCGGGCGACGAGTTCTCCGAGGGTGGTGAAGTCGCTGAGGGTGGCGGTGAGTTGGATGCTGCCGTGGTAGGCGCGGATGCGTTCGCCGCGGCCGTGGCGGGCGAGTTCGGGGCGGATGGTGAGGGTGCCGGTTTCGAGTTTTTCGACGGTGTCGCCGTGGCTCTTGATGAGGTCGAGGGTGGTGGTGTTGCGGCGGGTGAGGTCGTCGAGGGTGGTGCGGCGGTCGGTGTTGCGGGCGGTGAGGGTGATGGTGATGTGGGCGATCTCGGGGTCGACTTCGAGGTGGGCTTCGCCGCGGACGGTGACGCGGGGGGCGGTGGGGGTGCCGTGGGAGGGGTGGGGTGCGGAGGTGGGGTTTCGGTCATGTGTTCACTGTGGCACGGCGGGTGGTGTCGCGGGGTGTGTGTCGGGTGGTCATCGGATCGAAACGTGCGCGGGGTGTTGCGGGTGTGGGGTGCTGGGCCAGAATCTACGCGCGTTGCCGTACTGAACGAGGAGTGAAGAGATGCCGTTGAACCGTAGGACGTTTCTGGGCCGTTCGGCCGCCGCGGGTGCGGGTGTGGCGATGGCGGGCGGTGCGGTGGCCGGCTCGGCGGGTGCGGCGCAGGCCGCGGGGCACGGGCCGGGGCGCGGACGGCCGGCGAAGCGGTACTCGTTCACGGTGATGGGCACGACGGACCTGCACGGGAACGTCTTCAACTGGGACTACTTCACGGACAGGGAGTACGACGACTCGGCCCGCAACGACGTCGGTCTGGCGAAGATCTCGACGTTGGTGGATGAGGTGCGCCGGGAGAAGGGCCGCCGGAACACGCTGCTGATCGACGCGGGTGACACGATCCAGGGTACGCAGTTGTCGTACTACTACGCGAAGGTCGATCCGATCACGGCGCGGCGCGGCCCGGTGCATCCGATGGCGCGGGCGATGAACGCGATCGGTTATGACGCGGCGGCTCTCGGGAACCACGAGTTCAATTACGGCATTCCGGTGCTGCGGAAATTCGAGGAGCAGTGCGATTTCCCGCTGCTGGGGGCGAATGCGCTGGATGCGAAGACGTTGCGGCCGGCGTTCGCGCCGTATGTCATCAAGCGGATGCCCACGCCGTGCGGGCGTGATGTGCGGGTGGCGGTGCTGGGGCTGACGAATCCGGGTATCGCGATCTGGGACAAGGCGCATGTGGGCGGGAAGATGGTGTTCCCGGGGCTGGAGGAGCAGGCGGCGAAGTGGGTGCCGAAGCTGCGGTCGATGGGTGCGGACGTGGTGGTCGTGTCGGCGCATTCGGGTTCTTCGGGGACGTCGTCGTGGGGTGATCAGTTGCCGTACGTGGAGAACGCGGCGGCTCTGGTGGCGGAGCAGGTGCCGGGGATCGACGCGATTCTGGTGGGGCACGCGCATGTGGAGATCGCCGAGCACTTCGTGACGAACAGGGAGACCGGCAGGCGGGTCGTGCTGTCGGAGCCGGCGAAGTGGGGGCAGCGGTTGACGCTGTTCGATTTCGATGTGGTGTGGGAGAAGGGCCGCTGGGTGGTGGAGAGGGCGGGTTCGCGGGTGCTGAACTCCAACACGGTGGCGGAGGATCCGAAGGTGACGTCGCTGCTGCGCCGCGAGCACGGCAAGGTGGTGGAGTACGTCAACCAGGTGATCGGTACGTCGGCGGTGGCGATGTCGACGGCGGACGCGCCGTGGAAGGACGAGCCGGTCATCGATCTGATCAACGTGGTGCAGACGGAGACGGTGAAGGCGGCGCTGGCGGGTGGGGAGTACGCGGCGTTGCCGGTGCTGTCGCAGGCGTCGTGCTTCTCGCGTACGGCGGGGATTCCGGCCGGTGATGTGACGATCAAGGATGCGGCGGGGCTGTATCCGTTCGAGAACACGCTGGAGGCGCGGCTGATCACGGGCGCCCAGTTGAAGGATTATCTGGAGTATTCGGCGCGGTATTACGTGCGGACGGCTGCGGGGGGTCCGGTGGACACGGCGGAGTTGACGAACGCGGACGGGATTCCGGACTACAACTACGACGCGGTGTCGGGTGTGACGTACGACATCGACATCGCGAAGCCGGTGGGTTCGCGGATCGTGGGGTTGTCGTTCGAGGGGGAGGCGGTGGATCCGGCGGCGCGGTTCGTGTTGGCGGTGAACAACTACCGGGCGAGCGGTGGGGGGAACTTCCCGCATGTGCCGGGTGCGCAGCAGGTGTGGTCGCATTCGGACGAGATCCGGAACACGATCATCGGGTGGGTGCGGGAGAAGGGTTCGGTGGATCCGGCGGCGTTCGCTTCGGTGGGGTGGCGGTTGACGCGTGAGGGGACGCCGGTTTTCCCGTAACTCTGTTGGATGTGTGAGCTGTTGGTTCGGCCCGGGTCTCCGTCGGTGGGGCCCGGGCCGTTCGCTGTGCCCCGGGGTCAGAGGGTCTGGCTCAGGGGGATGAGCGCGGGGGTCTGGGCGGGGATGGCCGGGGGGTGGGGGGTGAGGCCGAAGGTGGTGAAGGCGGTGCGTTCGGGGAGGGGGTAGGGGTTGGCGCCGGTGAGGTTGTTGAGGATGGTGGCGCTGCGCCAGGCGGCGAGGCCGAGGTCGGGGGCGCCGACTCCGTGGGTGTGGCGTTCGGCGTTCTGTACGTAGACGTGTCCGGTGACGGTGGGGTCGAGGACGAGGCGGTACTGGTCGTCGATGCGGGGGCGGTGCGAGGCGTCGCGGCGGAGGTAGGGGTCGAGGCCGCCGAGGACGGCGTCGAGGGGGCGTTCGCGGTAGCCGGTGGCGAGGATGACGGCGTCGGTGGTGAGGCGGCTGCGGGTGCCTTGCTGGGTGTGTTCGAGGTGGAGTTCGACGCGGGTGTTGGCGAGGCGGCCGGCGGTGCGGACGTGGACGCCGGGGGTGAGGGTGGCTTCGGGCCAGCCGCCGTGGAGGGTGCGGCGGTAGAGCTCGTCGTGGATGGCGGCGATGGTGTCGGCGTCGATGCCTTTGTGGAGTTGCCACTGCCGGGGGACGAGTTCGTCGCGGGCGGATTCGGGGAGCGCGTGGAAGTAGCGGCTGTAGTCGGGGGTGAAGTGTTCCAGGCCGAGTTTCGAGTACTCCATGGGGGCGAAGGCCTGGGTGCGGGCGAGCCAGTGGATCTTCTCGGCGCCTTCGGGGCGGGCGCGCAGGAGGTCGAGGAAGATCTCGGCGCCGGACTGGCCGGATCCGATGACGGTGATGTGGCCGGCGGTGAGGAGCCGTTCGCGGTGGCGGAGGTAGTCGGCGGAGTGGAGTACGGGGACGGATGGGGCTTCGGCGAGGGGTTTGAGGGGTTCGGGGACGAAGGGTTCGGTGCCGATGCCGAGGGCGATGTGGCGGGTGTGGGCGCGGCCGAGTGCTTCGGCTTCGCCGTCGCGGTCGAGTTGGGTGAAGTCGACTTCGAAGAGGGCGCGGTCGGTGTTCCAGCGGACGGCGTCGACCTGGTGGCCGAAGTGGAGGCCGGGGAGTTGTTCGGTGACCCAGCGGCAGTAGGCGTCGTATTCGGCTCGTTGGATGTGGAAGCGCTCGGCGAAGTAGAAGGGGAAGAGGCGGTCGCGGGTGCGGAGGTAGTTGAGGAAGCTCCAGGGGCTGGTGGGGTCGGCGAGGGTGACGAGGTCGGCGAGGAAGGGGACTTGGAGGCTGGCTCCGTCGAGGAGGAGGCCGGGGTGCCAGTGGAAGGCGGGGCGCTGTTCGTAGAAGGTGGCGGCGAGGGGGCGGGGGTCGCCGGGGGCGGCGGGGACGGTGTGGGCGAGGGCGGCGAGGGAGAGGTTGAAGGGGCCGATGCCGATGCCGACGAGGTCGTGTGGCTGGTCGGCTTCGTGGGCGGGCCGGTCGGTCATCGCGGGGTGTCGCCTTCCGTGGGGTGGGGGGTGGGGTGGGGTGGGGCGGGGGTGGCGGACCGTTTCTGGGGACGGTCTCCGGTGCGGGCGGTGCCTGGGGGGCCGGTGCGGCCTGTACGGGCGGTGGTGCCTGGCCGGCCGGTGCGGGCGGTTCCTGGGCGGCCGGTGCCTGGGGGGCGGCCTCCGGTGCCGCCGGTGCGGGCGGTGCCTGGGGGGCCGGTGCGGGCGGTGGTGCCTGGGCGGCCGGTGCGGTTTCTCGTGGCGGTGGTGCGGGCCGCGCGTCCGGTGCGGGCTCGCCTGTCATCGGGGCGGGCACGGCCCCGGGTGCGGTCTCGCGTGCCGCCGGGGGGCGTGGGCCGGTGCGGAGGTCGGCGGTGGTGCCGGTGACCAGGTCCAGGAGGGCTTGGAGGTCCTCGGGGGTGGCGTGGGGGTTGAGGAGGGTCGCCTTGAGCCAGAGGCGGTCTTCGGCGTGGGCGCGGCCGAGGACGGCGTGGCCGCGTTGGAGGAGGGTGCGGCGGACGGTGGCGACGGTGTGGTCGTCGGCGCCTGTGGGGCGGAAGAGGACGGTGCTGATGGTGGGGCGGTCGTAGAGGTCGAGGCTCGGGGTGGTGGCGATGAGGTCGGCGAGGTGGTGGGCGGTGGCGATGGTGCGGTCGATGAGGTCGGCGAGTCCGGTGCGGCCGAGGGCCTGGAGGGTGACGGCGATCTTGAGGGCGTCGGGGCGGCGGGTGGTGCGCAGGGAGCGGCCGAGGAGGTCGGGGAGGCCGGCTTCGGTGTCGTCGTCGGCGTTGAGGTAGGGGGCGTGGTGGTGGAGGGGGGTGAGGTGGTGGTGTTCGGGTACGGCGAGGAGGCCGGCGGATGCGGGCTGCCAGCCGAGTTTGTGGAGGTCGAGGGTGACGCTGTGGGCGCGGTCGAGGCCCTGGAGGAGGGGGCGGGCGGTGGGGCTGAAGAGGAGTGGTCCTCCGTAGGCGGCGTCGATGTGGAGTTCGGCGTCGTGGGTGGCGCAGAGGTCGGCGATGGCGTCGAGGGGGTCGATCTCGCCGGTGTCGGTGGTGCCGGCGGTGGCGCAGACGAGGAGGGGGCGGTGGAGTTCGGTGAGGGCGTCGTCGAGGGCGGCGGGGTCGAGGGTGCCGGTGGGGGCGGGTACGACGACGGGTTCGGGGAGGCCGAGGAGCCAGGCGGCGCGGGCGATGCTGTGGTGGGCGTTGGCGCCGCAGACCGTCTGGACGGGGCCGTGGCGTTCGCGGGCGAGGAGCAGGGCGAGCTGGTTGGCCTCGGTGCCGCCGGTGGTGACGACGGCGTCGGGTGAGGGGGCGTGGGGGTAGATCTCGGTGGCGAGTGCGCTGGTGAGGTCGGCTTCGAGGGCGGAGGCTGCGGGTGCCTGGTCCCAGGAGTCCATGGAGGGGTTGAGGGCGCTGGCGGCGAGGTCGGCGGCGGCTGCCAGGGCGAGGGGCGGGGTGTGCAGGTGGGCGGCGCAGTGGGGGTGGGCGGGGTCGGCGGCGCCTGCTGCGAGGGCGGTGACGAGGGCGCGCAGGGCGTGGTGGGGGCCGGTGCCGTGGTCGGGGATGAGGGGGTGGGTGGCGGTGCGGGTGCGGGGGGTGACGGTGTCGGGCCCGCCGGCGGGGAGGGGGCCGCCGCGGAGGGCCGCGCCGTCGTGGAGCGCGGCGAGGACGGTGTCCAGGAGGGGGCGCAGTGCGGCGGGGCCTGCGGTGCCTCCGGCGAGGGGCGGGGTGGGCATGGGTGGGGTGGTCCTTCGGGTACGCGGGGGTGGTCGTGCCAGCTTGTCCCCCGTTTTGGGTGGCGCGGCCGAAGAGCCCAACGATTCGAACTCGAAAGGGGTACTGGCGGCCGGTGCGGGCGGGTCGGGGCGGCCGGGGGTGGTATGGGTGTGCGACTGCTGGACCGGTGTACGGGGGTGGGGGTGCCGGGGGTGTGCCCGGCACCCCGGGGCGGAGTGCGGGAGTCACGGGTCGGCGTACAGAGGTGCCGGAAACCGGACGGGGGCCAGGAATTGGGGGCCAAGGATGCCAGGAGCCGGGGGGGGCGGCCAAGGGCCCGAGGCCGAGGGCGAGAACGGGGCCACGGGAGCCAGGGGCCAGAGTGCCAGGACCAAGGGCAAGGACCGGGGGCCACGGGGGCTAAGGACCGGGGACTAAAGGGCCCGAGGCCAAGAGGAAGACCGGGACCACGGGGGCCAGGGGCCAGGGGCCATGGCCAGGCCGCGGCCCGTGGGCCGGGGCCAGGCCCGTGCCGTGGCCCAGGCCCGTGCCAGGGGCCCGGGGCCGCGTCAGAGGCCCGGGGCCGGCCCGCGCCCCTTGCGGAGTTCTTCAGGACGCTGGAGTACCCGGTCCGGATCCGGGTGCCCGAACCACTCGCTGAGTGCGATCACGCGGTCTCGGAGGTGCTGAACGAGGTGGGGTGCAGGCCGCCCGTCTCTCGCAGCGGTCGGCGGTGTTGCACCCGGGCCGGTCTGGTGACGGCCCGGCGGGAGGGGTCGGCGGTCCACTACACGCTGGCCGATCCGGGGGTGGCGGAGCTGCTGCGGGTGGCGCGGACGATTCTGACCGGGGTGCTGGCGGGCCAGGCTGAGTTGCTGGCCGATCTGCGGTCGGGGAGCGACGGCCCGGACGATGGTGGTCCGGGCCGTCGGGAGACTTCTTAGGGGTCGGCCGACGAGTGGGGTCAGTCGGCGGGGGCGACGGCCGAGCGTACGGCGAGGGCGCGGCGGAGGTCGTCGAGCTGGTCGACGAGCTTGCGGCGCAGGGCCGGGATGAGGTCCGGGTCGTCCAGAGCGCGCAGGCCGGTGCTGAGGCTCATGGGGTCGGCGGCGTACACCGGGAAGGCGTGTCGTCCAGCGGCCTCGGCGATGGCGGGGCCCCGGCGGGCGGCCAGCGCGATGGCGTCCGGGTAGAAGCGGGGCACGTAGGCGTCGGTCAGTTCTTCCTGGCCGGGCTGCCAGAAGCCCTGGGCGGTGGCGGTGAAGAGGTAGTTGGACAGGGTGTCGTCGGTGAACAGGGCGTCCCAGGCGGCGGCCTTGGCCTCGGGGGTGGGCAGCGCGGCGCGGCAGCGGGCGGCTCCTTCGCGGCCGCTGGCGCTCGGGTCCGCCGCCAGCTCGGCGGCGATGGCGGCCTCGTCGGTGGCGCCGAGGACGGCGAGGCGGGTGAGGATGCGCCAGCGCAGTTCGGGGTCGAGCTCGGGGCCGCCGTGGACGGTGCCTTCGTCGAGCCAGCTGCGGAGCGTGTCCGGCTGGGTGGCGGCGTCGATGAAGTGGCGTACGGCGATGAGCCGGAGACCGGGCTGTGAGCCGTCCTCGGTGCGGCGGATGAGGTCGCGGCAGAGGTCGGTGAGGGTGGCGCGGGCGGCGGCCAGGTCCTCGGGGACGGTGTAGCGGTCGACGACCTGGCCGGCGGCGAAGGACAGGACGCCCTGGGCGAGGGCGAGGTCCGTCTCGTACGGGAGGTGGGTGCGGGCGGCGGCGAGGTAGGCGGCCGGGGGGAGTTCGGCGTCGCGGACCATGTCGCGGGCGGTGTTCCACAGGACGGCGCGGGTGAGGGCGTCGGGGATGCCGGAGAGGCCGGCCAGGGCGGTGTCCCAGGAGGCGGTGTCCAGGCGGATCTTGGCGTAGGTGAGGTCGCCGTCGTTGAGGACGACGAGGGCGGGGCGGCGGCCGGGGCGGATCACGGGTGTTCCGTCGCCGGGTACGTCGGTCTCGAAGCGGTCGCGCAGGGCGAGGTGGCCGGGGCCCGCCTGGGTGTTCAGGGCGTGGTCGTAGGCGCCGACGGTGATGCGGTGGGGGCGGGAGCCGTCGCGGGTGACGGTGAGGGCCCAGGACTGGCCGTTGCCGTTCG
Source organism: Streptomyces sp. YPW6 (assembly GCF_018866325.1). Lineage (NCBI taxonomy): Bacteria > Bacillati > Actinomycetota > Actinomycetes > Kitasatosporales > Streptomycetaceae > Streptomyces > Streptomyces sp. YPW6. The sequence continues at coordinate 6,149,586 of NZ_CP076457.1, read as the reverse complement.
CCGGGGGCCCGGCCGGGTCGGTGGGGGCGGGGGTGCCGATCTCGGCGGTGAGGGTGTCGATGCCGGTGGTGCGCAGCCACTGTTCGGCCCAGGCGTGGACGTCGCGGTCGGTGGCGGAGGCCAGGTTGTCGATGAAGTCGGCGAGGGTGGCGTTGGCGAACCGGTGGCGGGCGAAGTGGGTGTTGATGCCGGCCAGGAAGTCCTTCTCGCCGAGCCAGGCGACGAGTTGGCGCAGCGCGGAGGCGCCCTTGGCGTAGCTGATACCGTCGAAGTTGAGGAGGGCGGAGGCGGTGTCGGGGACGGCGTCGGGGTCGGGCGCGACGGGGTGGGTGGAGGGGCGCTGGTCGGCGTCGTAGCCCCAGCCCTTGCGGGCGACGCCGAAGTCGACCCAGGTGTCGGGGAACAGGGCCTCCCCCGCGCGGGCGGAGTTGAGGGCTCGGGGAAGCGTGGCTTCGGTGAGGGTCTGGTAGCCCATGTACTCGGCGAAGGACTCGTTCAGCCAGATGTCGTCCCACCAGGTCAGGGTGACGAGGTCGCCGAACCACATGTGGGCCATCTCGTGGGCGATGACCATGGCGCGGGTCTGGCGCTCGGTGTCGGTGACGGCGGAGCGGTAGACGAACTCGTCGCGGAAGGTGACGAGTCCGGGGTTCTCCATGGCGCCGGCGTTGAACTCGGGGACGAAGGCCTGGTCGTAGGAGTCGAAGGGGTAGGGCTCGTCGAACTTCTCGTGGTAGCGGTCGTAGCAGGCGCGGGTGATGTCGAGAATCTCGTCGGCGTCGGCGTCCAGGTACGGGGCGAGGGAGCGGCGGCAGTGGATGCCGAAGGGCAGTCCGGCGTGCTCGGTGGTGATCGAGTGCCAGGGTCCGGCGGCGACCGCGACGAGGTAGGTGGAGATGAGGGGGGTGGGGGCGATGGTCCAGTGCCCCTGCCCGGTGTGTTCGGCGACGCCGTTGCCGAGGACGGTCCAGCCCGTGGGGGCGGTGACGTCGATGGCGAAGACGGACTTGAGGTCGGGCTGGTCGAAGGCGGCGAAGACGCGCTGGACGTCCTCCATGAACAGCTGGGTGTAGAGGTAGGTCTCGCCGTCGGTGGGGTCGGTGAAGCGGTGCATGCCCTCGCCGGTGCGGGAGTAGTGCATGGCGGCGTCGACGCGCAGTTCGTGGGGGCCGGCGGTGAGTCCGGTGAGGGGGTAGCGGTTGCCGTCGAGGAGGGCGGGGTCCAGGGGCTGTCCGTCGAGGCTGATCGAGCGCAGGGTGGCGGGCTTGACCTCGACGAAGGTGTCTCCGGCCGCGCGGGCGGTGAACCGGATGGCGGTGGCGGAGTCGAAGGTCTCCTCGCCGGTGGTGAGGTCGAGGGCGATCGTGTACCGCTCCACGTCGATGATCTGGGCTCGGGTCTGCGCTTCGTCGCGCGTCAGTACGGACATGGCCCCATGCTGCCGTACGGGGAACGGCGGGCGCAGCGGGGTTCTCCCTGGGCGGACGGGCGGGCGGGCGGCGGTCGTCGTGCCGGGCGGACACCCGCCCGGGGGCTGTTGCCGCTTACCATCGTGTCGGCGCGGCACACCGAGTTCCGAGGACGTCCTCATGACGCTCACGCCTGCGCCCGAACCTGTCGTTCCGAGACCCGGTTGCGAGGTCCGGCCCACCGCGATCGGTCCCGGAGCACCGGAGTCCCCGCACGGGCCCGAGGCCGGGCCCGGCCCTGACCCCGGTCCGGGGTGCGGTCCAGGTCCCGGTCCCGGTCCTGATGCTGCTGCCTGTCGCGATGCCAGTCCCTGTCGCGATGTCGGCCCCTGTCGCGATGTCGGCCCCTGGCGCGATGCCGGTCCGGGCCGCGGCGCCCGTACCGGTTCCGATGCCGGCCCCGGTCCCGACGCCGGTCCCCTGCTGCCGCGGGCCGTCTGCGAGGCGGCGCTGACCGCGCTGCTGCTGTTCCTGATCGTGACGGCGGTGCGGTGGCTCGTCGGGCCGGACCCGGGGGCGGCGGCCGCCCGTCCGGCGGTACTGGGCGGGGTCGTCGGGACCCTGCTCGCCCTGTTCATGATGTCCCCGCCCGGCCGCTGCTCGGGCGGCCATCTGAACCCGGCCGTCACGCTGGCGCTGTGGCGGCTCGGGGTCTTCCCCGGCCGTGAGGTCGTGCCGTACGCCGTGGCGCAGTCGGCCGGATCGGTGGTCGGGGTGTGGTGCGCGGGGCTGGTGTGGGGGCAGGTCACCGGGCGCCCGCCGGTCCGCCACGCCTCGGTGCGGGCCGATCCGGCGTGGGGGGACGCGGCGGTCCTGGCGGCCGAGGCGGGGGTCCTGGCCGGGTCGACGCTGATGCTCGCCGTGCTGCTCGGGTCGCCGGGCGGGCGCCGGGTGCTGCCGTACGCGGTGGGGCTGACGACGGCGGTGGTCATCGGGGTGCTCGGCCCGCTGAGCGGCGGATCGGCCAACCCGGCGCGGCAGTTCGGCCCGGCGCTGCTGGCCGGGGAGACCGGTCGGCTGTGGGTGTACGTGCTCGGACCGGCCCTGGGTGCGGTGCTCGGGGCGTGGCTCGCGGGGCGGGCGGGACTGCGACGGCCGCCCCGGTAGCCGCTCAGGCGTTGCGGGCCCGGTCGTTCTCCGTCTGGCCGTTCTCCGCCTCCTCGGCGATGCGCTCGTGGTGGCGGATCACCTCGGCGATGATGAAGTTCAGGAGCTTCTCGGCGAACGCCGGGTCGAGGTTGGCGCTCTGTGCCAGTTCCCTGAGCCGGGCGATCTGGCGGGTCTCGCGGGCGGGGTCGGCGGGCGGCAGCTTGTGGTCGGCCTTGAGGCGGCCGACCTGCTGGGTGGCCTTGAAGCGTTCGGCCAGCATGTGGACGACGGCGGCGTCGATGTTGTCGATGCTCTCGCGCAGCCGGTTCAGCTCGGCCCGGACGGTCGCGTCGATCTCGCTCGTACTCATGGTCAGCGAGCTTAGACGTCCGCTCTCACGGCCCGATCGTCGGCGGGTCGTGGGGGTCGGGCACCTGGTCGCTCCAGCCGCCGGGCACACTGCGGCCCTGCTGTTCGCGGAAGCGGACGGGGGCGGTGCCGACCCGGCGGGCGAAGATCCGGGAGAAGTAGGCGGGGTCGTCGTAGCCGACGCGGCGGGCCACGGCGGCGACCGGGAGGTCGGTGGTGGCGAGGAGTTCCTTGGCCCGGCCGAGGCGGATGCCGAGCAGGTAGTCCTTGGGGCTGCATCCGGCGCCGCGCCGCACCGCGGTGCGCAGTTCGGCGGGGGTCATGCCGTGCCGGGAGGCGTGCTGGGCGACGGTGAGCGGCTGGTAGGCGTCGCGGGCGAGGGCCTGGAGCACCGGGTCGCCGTCCGGGCCGAGGTCGGCGCGGGCGCGGCGCAGGGAGACGAGGAGTTCGTGGACGGCCGCTCCGGTCTCGACCTCCAGGAGGGGGTTGCCGCGCCGGGCGGCGCGCACGATGCGCCCGACGGCGGCGCGCGGGGCGGCGGTGTCGGCGAGGGGGACGAGGGGGCGGTCGGGTTCGATGCAGCCGAGTTCGGTGTACGTGGCGGTGGCGGGGCCGGTGAAGTCGACGAAGCTCTCGTCCCAGCCGGTGTGGGGGTCGGCGCCGTAGTGGTGGGGGGTGCCGGGGGTCAGCCAGATGAGGCTGGGGCCGGTGACGGGGGTGCGGCGGCCGTCGGGGCCCTTGAACCAGCCGGTGCCGGAGTTGACGATCACGGCGACGTGGTGGTCGAGGGTGCGGGGTCCGACGGTGGGCAGCGCGCCGTGCTGGAGGCCGACGCCGAGGCAGACGAGGCCCAGGCGGTGGTGGAGGGGGCTCGGGGTGAAGAAGCGCATCCAGGTGTGGTACATCGCGGTCTTCCCCTCCCACACGGGCCTTCGCTGCCGGACCGGGCCGGTCCTTCGCGTCCGGTCGGCGGCCGGCTGCGTCCAATCAACAGCGATCTTTGTCCATGGACCCGGTGCGCGCCAGGGGTGACAGTGGTCGGACCCATCGCCCCGGGGCCGCCGGGTGCGGCCGAGCACAGGAGCGTAACGGCACCATGACCGACTTCACCGTGGGCGACGACGGCTTCCGGTTCGACGGGGAGCCCGTACGGCTGCTGTCGGGCGCCCTGCACTACTTCCGGGTGCACGAGGAGCAGTGGGAGCACCGGCTCGCGATGCTCGCCGCGATGGGTCTGAACTGTGTCGAGACGTACGTGCCGTGGAATCTGCACGAGCCCCGGGAGGGCGAGGTCCGGGACGTGGGGGCGCTCGGCCGGTTCCTGGACGCGGTGGAACGGGCGGGGCTGTGGGCGATCGTGCGGCCGGGTCCGTACATCTGCGCCGAGTGGGAGAACGGTGGTCTCCCGGTGTGGGTGACGGGCCGGTTCGGGCGGCGGGTGCGCACCCGGGACGCGGCGTACCGGGCGGTGGTGGAGCGGTGGTTCCGGGTGCTGTTGCCGCAGGTGGTGCAGCGGCAGGTGGCGCGGGGCGGCCCGGTGATCCTCGTCCAGGCGGAGAACGAGTACGGGAGTTTCGGCAGCGACGCGGTGTATCTGGAGTGGCTGGCGGGGCTGTTGCGGGAGTGCGGGGTGACGGTCCCGTTGTTCACGTCGGACGGCCCGGAGGACCACATGCTGACCGGGGGTTCGGTACCCGGGCTGCTCGCGACGGCGAACTTCGGTTCGAGGGCGCGGGAGGGCTTCGCCGTGCTGCGCCGGCACCAGCCGAAGGGGCCGCTGATGTGTATGGAGTTCTGGTGCGGCTGGTTCGGGCACTGGGGGGCCGAACCGGTGCTGCGCGACGCGGAGCAGGCGGCGGGGGCGCTACGGGAGATCCTGGAGTGCGGGGCGTCGGTGAACCTCTACATGGCGCACGGCGGGACGAACTTCGCGGGCTGGGCGGGGGCGAACCGGGGCGGTCCCCTTCAGGACGGGGAGTTCCAGCCGACGGTGACGTCGTACGACTATGACGCGCCGGTCGACGAGTACGGGCGGGCCACGGAGAAGTTCCACCTGTTCCGGGAGGTTCTTCAGGGGTACGCGGCGGGGCCGTTGCCCGAGCTGCCGCCGGAGCCGGTGGGGCTGGCCGGGCCGGTGCGGGCGGAGTTGACCGGGTGGGCGGGGCTCGGGGACGTCCTGGAGGTGCTGGGCGGTCCTGAGGCGGATTCGGGGGTGCCGCCGACGCTCGAGGAGCTGGGTGTGGACCGGGGTCTGGTGCGTTACCGGGTGTCGGTGCCGGGGCCGCGCCAGGCGTATCCGCTGGGCGCCTCGGGGCTGCGGGACCGGGCGGTGGTGTCCGTGGACGGGGTGCGGGCCGGGGTGCTGACCGAGGAGTGCGGCACGCTGCCGGGGCCGGTGGCGGGGCCGGCGGAGGTGGAGCTGTGGGTGGAGTCCCTGGGCCGGGTCAACTACGGGCCGCGGCTCGGTGAGCCGAAGGGGGTCACGGGCGGGGTGCTGCACGAGCGGCAGTATCTGCACGGGGTACGGGCCCGGGGGCTGCGGCTGGACGCCTTCGAGGAGCCGGGCGCGGTGGGCGCGGTCCCGTTCGGTTCGGTGGAGACCGCCGCTGGGGCGGGCGACGCGGGGCGGACGGGGCTGTTCCGGGGGGAGTTCCCGGTGGAGGGCGCGGCGGGTGTCGGGCACGCGGGGCTGGAACTGCCGGGCTGGACGCGCGGGTTCGTCTGGGTGAACGGCTTCTGTCTGGGCCGGTACTGGTCGGCGGGCCCGCAGCGGACCCTGTACGTGCCGGGCCCCGTGCTCCGCGAGGGGGCGAACGAGGTGTGGGTGCTGGAGCTGGAGGACGCGGGCGAGCCGTGGGTGGAGCTGGGTCCGGGGGCGCCCGTTCGCGCGGGCTCCCCCGGGGTGGGTCAGCGGTGATCAGCGGACTGACGGCGGACGATCGGGTGGATCGGGTCCGAGCGGTGGCTCAGGGCCGCACGGCCTCGGGTCCGAGCGGTGGCTCAGGGCCGCACGGCCTCGGGTCCGAGCGATGGCTCGGGTCCGGGCCGGTAGGTCGCTCCGCCTCCGGCACGGAAGCCACATCAGTCATGCGTTCGACGAGAGCGCGCCGATGAGGTGCCGGGTGACCGCTGGCACGAGGTGCAGCTTTCGGCCACGATCATCCGGCGGCTTTCCGGCCCCTCTCCCCCGCCCGGCATACAGTGGAGATCCGTCGACCGTCGCGGATGGGGGATTCCGGCGTGACGAACAGTTCTCCGGGCGCACCCGTCGTCCATGGCTTTCCCCATCTGGACACGGTCCGCTCCGCCGTCACCGCGCTCTACCGGCGGCTCTCGGCGGACGGCGTGCGCGCCTACGCCACCAGCCTCGCGCCCGTCGACGCCGCGTTCGGGGACGAGGACGATCTGCATCTGGGAGCCCAGCGGGTGGCGCGCTCCCTGGTCCAGCACCTGCGCCTCCCCGACGCCCGGATGATCGTCGGCTTCCGGGCGATGGAGCACGCGGCGAGTGTGGAACTGACGGCGGGGCCCGAGTACTTCATCGAGCTCAACGACCGCTTCCGCACCCACCGCAGGGACATCGGGGCGGCGCTCGCGCACGAGGTCACCCATGTGCTGCTGCACCGGCTCGGTCTGGAGTTCCCCGGGACGCGCGCCAACGAGATCCTGACCGACACGACGACGGCGTACCTGGGCACGGGCTGGCTGCTGCTCGACGCGTTCCGGGAGGACGCGACCTCCCGGCAGAAGCTCGGCTACCTGACCCCGGAGGAGTTCGGATACGTCCTGGCCAAACGGGCGTTCGCCTTCGACGAGGACCCCTCCCCGTGGTTCACCAGCCCGCAGGCGTACACCGCGTACACCGAGGGGCGCCGGCGGGCCCTGGAGGATCTGCGGCGGCCGCCGCTGACCGCCGCCGGCTGGGCGGGCCGCCGTCGCTACGCCAAGGACCGGCGGTATGCCCGGGACCACCCCGGCACCGCCCCGGACCCGAGCGTCGCGTACGCCTTCGAGACCGGTGCCGGAGGGCTGCGCGTCTCCTTCCCCTGCCCCACCTGCCACCAGCGCATCCGGCTGCCCGTCCGGGGCCGGGTGAGCGCGCGCTGCGGGCTGTGCCGTACCCGCCTGGAGTGCGACACCTGACCTCGGGCGTTGTCCGTGACTCCTCGTAGGGTCGGAGGATGACGAACGAGCCGATCAGGGACGAACCAAGCCTGTTCGACGCGCTGCACGAGGACGAGAACGCGCTCGTTCGGGTCCTGCGCGCGGGTGCGCGGGCCGAGGCGAGCGACGCGGAGGGCACGACCGCGCTCTACACGGCAGCGGTCCAGGACCGCCCCGGGATGGTGCGGCTGCTGCTCGCTGCCGGGGCCGACCCCGACCGGGCGAGCGGGCCCGAGGCCGGTGACCTGCCGCTGTGCGGGGCGGCGTGCGGCGGGCACACCGAGGTGGTGGAGGCGCTGCTGTCCGCCGGGGCCCGGCCGGATCTGCGCGAGGACTTCGGCTTCACCGCGCTGCGCTGGGCGGTCGGGCTGGGGCACGCCGCGACGGTCGAGGCGCTGCTCGCCGGGGGCGCGGACCCGCTGCTGCCGGGCCCGCGGGGCGAGGCGATGCTGGTGCTGGCGGCGCAGCGCGGCTCGGCGCGTACGGTGCGGGCGTTGCTCGCGCACGGCGCGGCGGCGCAGGGACAGGAGTCCGTGGTCGCGGCGGCCCTGGCACAGGCCCGGCACATCGCCGGACTCGACGCGGAGCGGGAGCTGCTGCGGCGGCTTGAGGAGATGTACGGCACCGGGCTGGAGACGGCGGTGCTCCGCGAGCGGCGGGACGGCGAGGAGACCGTGGCGGTGGAACTGCTCCGGGACGGGGTGCCGTCGGCGGGGGTGGACCAGCACACGGGGCACGCGGAGATCGTGGACCTGCTGGAGGGTCGGGCGTCCTGAGCCGTGGGCCCGCCGGGCCTGATCCCGCCGCGCCCTCGCGGCTCACCGCCTGTGCTGCCACGCCTCCCGCGTCAGCCCGTATTCCACCTCGCCGTGTTCGGAGCCCTCGATGGGCTCCGGCCAGTCCTCGGTGTAGGCCCGCAGAAGGCTCAGCCCCGCTTTCTCCATCACGCGCCGGGACCCCGTGTTGACCGCCATGGTGTTGGCGGTGACCCGCCGGACCCCGAGGTCGGTGAACGCCTTGTCGATCAGGGCGCGTGCGCCTTCGGTGGCGTACCCGCGGCCCCACGCGGCCCGGGCCAGCCGGTAGCCGAGCTCGGCCGCGGCGGGGTCGCGGTCGTCCAGGGGCCGGAGTTCGAACCAGCCGAGGAACTCCCCCGTGTCCTTCTTCCGCGCGATCCAGTAGCCACGGGTTCCGGTGCACGGGTGGTCGTGGAGGAGCCTCGGCAGGGTCCGGTCCCGGATGTCCTCGGCGCTGGTGGGCCGGCCGCCGTTGATGTACCGCATGACGGCGGGGTCGTTGTCGAGGGCGAGCAGGTCGGGGGCGTCGGCGGCCGTGGCCGGGAGAAGGGCGAGCCGGCCGGTCTCCAGGAAGATGCGCATGGGGCGATCCTCACCACGCGCGACCGGGCCGCGCCACCGGATATCCGTGGCCGGGCTCCGGGCACCGCAGGCCCCCGAAGTCCGGTTGCGCGGCATCCTCCGAGCTCCGGTACGCCCCGGAGGGCTCCGCCGCGCGGTGCAGGGCTGCGGTACGCGGCGGAGGACCGCGTACGCGACAGGCCGAGGGGCGCGCCGTGCGCCACGGACCTCAGGGCGCCCCGTAGACCCGCCCCGGCTCCTCCGCGTGCGCCAGCAGCCGGCGCACCGTTTCGCCCGCCTCGGCCGGGGACCTGCGCGCGCCCCGGTCGTCGGTGGGGCCGGGGCGCCAGCCTTCCATGACGGTGATGCGGCCCGCCTCGGCCTCGAAGACGCGGCCCGTCACGCCGTCGCTCGCGGCGGAGCCGAGCCAGACGACGAGGGGCGAGACGTTGGCGGGGGCCATGGCGTCGAACTCCCCCTCCTCCGGGGCCGCCATCGCCTCGGCGAAGGTCTGCTCGGTCATCCGGGTCCGGGCGGCGGGTGCGAGGGCGTTGACCTGGACCCCGTACCGGCCCAGCTCGGCCGCCGCGACCAGGGTCAGGGCGATGATTCCGGCCTTGGCGGCCGCGTAGTTGCCCTGGCCGACACTGCCGAGGAGTCCGGCGCCGGAGCTGGTGGCGATCACCCGGGCGACCGGTGTGCGGCCCGCCTTCGCCTCGGCGCGCCAGTGCGCGGCGGCGTGTTTGAGGGGCAGGAAGTGGCCCCTGAGGTGGACCCGTACCACCGCGTCCCAGTCGTCCTCGTCCAGGTTGACCAGCATCCGGTCGCGCAGGAATCCCGCGTTGTTGACCAGGGTGTCGAGGCGGCCGAAGGCGTCCAGGGCGGTGTCGACCAGGGAGGCCGCGCCCTCGGCGGTGGCGATGTCGCCGCCGTGGACGACGGCTTCGCCGCCGGCCGCCACGATGTCCTCGACGACCGCGTGGGCAGGGCCTGGCGCCTCGTCTTTCGGTGTTCCGCCCCCGTCCGGCCCGACGCCCAGGTCGTTGACGACGACCCGGGCCCCTTCGGCGGCGAAGGCCAGGGCGTGGGCGCGGCCGAGACCGCGCCCGGCGCCGGTCACGGCGACGACCCGGCCCGCGCAGAGTCCGGCGCGGTGTGCGGTGGGTCCGGTCATCTCATCTCCCCGGTCAGTGGGCCTGGTTGGCGGGCGGGGCACCTGCTACCGTCAACCTAACAAACGTTTGGTGGAAAGGTAGCTGATCCTCCGATGACTGTCTCCACCTCCTCACCCTCCGGGACCGACGGCGTCCGCGTCGTCACCGTCGACCATCCGCCCGTCAACGCGCTGCCCGTACAGGGCTGGTACGACCTGGCCGACGCCGTACGGGCGGCGGGCCGCGACCCGGAGGTGCGCTGCGTCGTCCTGGCCGCCGAGGGGCGCGGCTTCAACGCGGGCGTGGACATCAAGGAGTTGCAGCGCGATCCGGGGCACGCGTCCCTGATCGGCGCCAACCACGGGTGTGCGGAGGCGTTCGCCGCGGTGTACGCGTGCGAGGTGCCGGTCGTCGCGGCGGTGCGGGGGTTCTGCCTGGGCGGCGGGATCGGGCTCGTCGGGAACGCCGACGCGATCGTGGCGGGCGAGGACGCGGTCTTCGGCCTGCCGGAGCTGGACCGGGGCGCGCTGGGCGCGGCGACGCACCTCGCCCGGCTGGTCCCGCAGCATCTGATGCGCACGCTGTACTACACCTCGCGGACCGTCACCGCCGCGGAACTGCACGCTCACGGCTCGGTCTGGCAGGTGGTGCCGTCCGACCGGCTCGACACCGCTGCACTGGCGCTGGCGGCGGAGATCGCCGCCAAGGACGGCCGTCTGCTGCGGCTGGCCAAGGCCGCGATCAACGGCATCGACCCCGTCGACGTACGGCGCAGCTACCGCTTCGAGCAGGGGTTCACCTTCGAGGCGAACCTCTCCGGGACCGCGGCCCGGGTCCGCGGCACCTTCGGCAAGGAGGCCTGAGCCGTGACCACCGCCCCGCCCCCGCGCGACAAGACGATGACACCCGAGGAGGCCGTCGGCCGGCTGAGCAGCGGGATGACGATCGGGATCGGCGGCTGGGGGTCGCGCCGCAAGCCGATGGCCCTGGTCCGGGCGCTGCTCCGGTCGTCGGTCGGCGATCTCACGGTGATCTCCTGCGGCGGCCCGGACATCGGCCTGCTCGCCGCGGCGGGGCGCATCCGCCGCCTGGTCACGCCGTTCGTGACGCTCGACTCGATCCCGCTGGAGCCGCACTACCGGGCGGCCCGGCAGCGCGGGGCGTTCGCACTGACGGAGATCGACGAGGCGATGTTCCTGTGGGGGCTGCACGCGGCGGCGAACCGGCTGCCGTTCCTGCCGGTGCGGGCGGGGCTGGGCTCGGACGTGATGCGGGTCAACCCTCAGCTGCGGACGGTGACGTCGCCGTACGAGGACGGGGAGGAGTTCGTCGCGATGCCCGCCCTGCGGATGGACGCGGCGCTGGTCCACCTCAACCGGGCGGACCGGCGCGGCAACGGCCGGTACCTGGGGCCCGACCCGTACTTCGACGACCTGTTCTGCGAGGCGGCGGACGCGGCGTACGTCTCCTGCGAACGTCTGGTGGAGACGCGGGAGCTGACCGAGGGCGCGGGGGCGCTGCCGACCCTCCTGGTGCAACGGCACTCCGTCACGGGGGTCGTGGAGACGCCCGGCGGGGCGCACTTCACCTCCTGCGTCCCCGACCACCCCCGCGACGAGCCGTTCCAGAAGGCGTACGCGGCCGCGGCGGCGGACCCCGCGGCCTGGGCGGACTTCGCCGCGCGCTTCCTGCCGCCGGACGGTGACGAGAAGAGCTACCGGGAAGCCGTCCGCGTCTGGCACGAGGAGCAGGGATGAGCGCGTCCGCCGTGGAGAACGTCACCCGTGCCGAGTACTGCGTGATCGCCTGCGCGGAAGCCTGGCGGGGCGACGGGGAGATCCTGGCCAGTCCGATGGGCGCGGTGCCGTCGGCCGGGGCCCGGCTGGCCCGGCTGACCTTCGCCCCCGATCTGCTCCTCACCGACGGCGAGGCGACGCTCGTCGGCCCGGACGGCGAGCCGGAGGGCTGGCTCCCCTACCGCAGGCATCTGACCCTGGTCACGGGCGGACGGCGGCACGTGATGATGGGCGCGAGCCAGATCGACCGCTTCGGCAACCAGAACATCTCCTGCATCGGCGACTGGGAGCAGCCGGCGCGCCAGCTCCTCGGGGTACGCGGCGCCCCCGTCAACACCCTGAACAACCCGGTGAGTTACTGGATCCCCCGGCACTCCGCCCGGGTCTTCGTCGAGCGGGTCGACATGATCTGCGGGGTCGGGCACGACAGCGCGCGGGCGGCGGGCCCGTCGGCCACCCGGTTCCACCGCATCCCCCGGGTGGTGAGCGATCTCGGGGTCTTCGACTTCGCGACGCCGGACCGTTCGATGCGGCTGGCCTCCCTCCACCCGGGCGTCACGGTCGACCGGGTCCGCGAGGCGACGGGCTTCGCGCTCACGGTCCCCGCCGACGTCCCGTACACCCGCGCCCCCTCCCCCGCCGAACTGGCCCTGATCCGCGAGGTCATCGACCCGGACCGCACCCGGGACCGGGAGGTGCGGGCCTGATGCGCACCGCCCTGACCGGCCTCGTCGGTGTCCGGCACCCGATCGTGCAGACCGGGATGGGCTGGGTGGCGGGCCCTCGCCTGGTCACCGCGACCGCGCGGGCCGGGGCGCTCGGCATCCTGGCCTCCGCGACCATGACGCCGGAGCAACTGCGTTCCGCCGTACGGGAGGTGAGGTCCCGGACCGACGCGCCCTTCGGGGTGAACCTGCGGGCCGACGCGGGGGACGCCCGGGAGCGGGTGCGGATCATCGTCGAGGAGGGCGTCCGGGTGGCGTCGTTCGCCCTCGCCCCGTCGAGGGAGCTGATCGCCGAGCTGAAGGACGCGGGCGTGGTCGTCGTCCCGTCGGTGGGGGCCCGGCGGCACGCGGAGAAGGTCGCGGCCTGGGGTGCGGACGCGGTGATCGTGCAGGGCGCCGAGGGCGGCGGCCACACGGGCGAGGTCGCCACCACGGTCCTGCTGCCGCAGGTCGTGGACGTGGTGGACATCCCGGTGGTCGCGGCGGGCGGCTTCCACGACGGCCGGGGGCTGGTGGCAGCGCTGGCGTACGGGGCGGCGGGGGTCGCGATGGGGACCCGGTTCCTGCTGACCTCGGACTCGACGGTCCCGGACGCGGTGAAGGCCCGCTATCTGGCGGCGACCGCGAAGGACATCACGCTGACACGGGCGGTGGACGGGCTCCCGCACCGGATGCTCCGTACGGAGATGGTGGCGGAGCTGGAGGGCGGTGGGGGCCGGCTGCGAGCCCTGTACGGGGCGGTGCGCCGGGCGTCCCGCCTCCGGCGGCTGTCCGGCCTGAGCCGGCTGGGCATGGCCCGGGACGGGCTGGCGATGCGGCACGGCAAGGAGCTGAGCTGGAGCCAGGTACTGCTGGCGGCGAACACGCCGATGCTGCTGAGGGCGGCGATGGTGGAGGGCCGGACGGACCTGGGGATCATGGCCTCGGGCCAGGTGGCAGCCCTGATCGAGGACCTGCCGAGCGTGGCGGGGCTGGTGGAGCGGGTGATGGCGGACGCGGAGACGGCCCTCGCGGCCCTGGGCGCCCCGTCAGGCCCGTCCGGCGACTGAGGACGCTCTGCCCGAGGCCGAGGGCCGGGCCGCCCCGTCAAGCCCGTCCGGCGATCGAGGACACCCGCGCCTCAGACCGGGCCGGGCCGCCCCATCGAGCCTGTCCGGCGATCGAGGACAGCTCGCGCCTCGGGCCGGGCCGCCCCATCCAGCCCGTCCGGCGATCGAGGACAGAACCCCTCCCGGGGTGTTCGGGGCTCTGCACCGGAGCCCGGTCCTCCCTCGCCGGACGGCTTGACGTGCCGCGCCTACGCGGCCCGGCGACGCCGCGAAGGGGCACCGGACCGTGCAGGGGCACCGGACCGTGCCGCACCGCCCTGCGCGCCGGCGCCGGAGCCGGCACCGCCGCCGCCCGATCCGCGCCGTCCCCGGCCCCGGCTCCCGGAGCGCACCGCTCCGCCGCCGGAGCCCGACCGGGTCCGCTGCTTCGGCGGGGTCGGCTGCGGCACCTCGATCACGACCGCGACGCCCGACGGCTCACGGGCACCCGTGATCCGGGACAGCTCCTCGTCGCCGGAGGTGACCTGTGTGGTGCGCGGTGCGATGCCCGCGTCCCGCATCAGCCGGGTCATCTCACGCTTCTCGGCGGGCAGCACCAGCGTGACGACGCTGCCGGACTCCCCGGCGCGCGCCGTGCGCCCCCCGCGGTGCAGGTAGTCCTTGTGGTCGGTCGGCGGGTCCACGTTGACGACCAGGTCGAGGTCGTCGACGTGGATGCCGCGGGCCGCGACGTTCGTCGCGACCAGTGCGGTGACCTGGCCGTTCTTGAACTGGTCCAGCGTCCGGTTGCGCTGCGGCTGGGAGCGCCCGCCGTGCAGGGCGGCCGCCCGGACACCGCTGGCGAGCAGCCGCTTGGCGAAGCGGTCGGCGGCGCGCTTGGTGTCGACGAACATGATCACCCGGCCGTCACGGGCGGCGATCTTCGTGGCGACGGCCTTCTTGTCGGTCTCGTCCAGGACGTGGAGCACGTGGTGCTCCATCGTGGTGACCGCACCGGCGGACGGGTCGACGGAGTGCACGACCGGGTCGGTGAGGAACATCCTCACGAGCCGGTCGATGTTCTTGTCGAGGGTCGCGGAGAACAGCATGCGCTGCCCGTCCGCCTCGACCTGCTTGAGCAGGGCGACGACCTGCGGCATGAAGCCCATGTCGGCCATCTGGTCGGCCTCGTCGAGGACGGTGATGGCGACCTGGTCCAGGCGGCAGTCGCCGCGCTCGATGAGGTCCTTGAGCCGGCCCGGGGTGGCGACGAGCACTTCGGCGCCGCGCCGCAGGGTGGCGGACTGCCGGGTGATCGACATGCCGCCGACGACGGTGGCGAGCCGCAGGTTCACGGCGGTCGCGTACGGGGTCAGCGCGTCGGTGACCTGCTGGGCCAGCTCACGGGTGGGGACGAGGACCATGGCGAGCGGGGCGCGCGGCTCGCTGCGGCGGCCGGCGGTGCGGGCCAGCAGCGCCAGGCCGAAGGCGAGCGTCTTGCCGGAGCCGGTGCGGCCCCGGCCGAGGATGTCGCGGCCGGCCAGCGAGTTCGGCAGGGTCGCACCCTGGATCGGGAACGGCTCGGTGACGCCCTGCGCGGCGAGGGTCTTCAGCAGCGCGGCGGGCATGTCGAGGTCGGCGAAGGCCTCGACGGACGGCAGCGCGGGGGTCACGGTCTCCGGCAGAGTGAACTCGGCGGGGGGTGCGACGGCGGGCTTGCGGCGGGCTGCGGGCTTGGAGCCGCCCTGGGGCCGGGAGCGGGGTGCGGCGCCCCGGCCGTTCGAGGGCGCCTGGGAGCCGGCGCCCTGGCCGCGGCCCCGGCCACGGGCCGGTCGCGAGCGGGGGGTGCGGTCCTGGCGTTCGGAGCGTTCGGAGCTGGTCATGCGGAATTGCCCTCCTGGGGGATTCCTGGGCAACTGCCGAATGGGGTGCTGCGATGTGCCGGCCCGGCCGTTCCCAGTGCGCCCCCAGGACGTGCGCACGGAACGGCTTGTCTGCTCGGACAGCACAAACCGGGGCCCGCACCGTGACGGTGCGGGCCCCGGTCAGCGAGGTACGCGCGCGGCGATCAGGCCGGGGTGATGTTCTCGGCCTGCGGGCCCTTCTGGCCCTGCGTGACGTCGAAGGAGACCTTCTGGCCCTCCTGCAGCTCACGGAAGCCGGAGGCGTTGATGTTGGAGTAGTGGGCGAAGACGTCGGCGCCGCCGCCGTCCTGCTCGATGAAGCCGAAGCCCTTTTCCGAGTTGAACCACTTCACGGTGCCGGTGGCCATGTCATTCTCCTAAAACAGGTGCAGTGCCGGAAATCCGCACTGTACGGATCCCAAGTCGCCGCATTGAGCCCCATCCGGAGAAAGCCGGAAACAATAAAGCGCCTGACGAAGCATTCCCGTCAGGCGCGCATAATGTTTATGGGTACCAAAACTGCAACGGGAAACACCTTAGCACGTCCTCCCCCGCTGTGGTGGATCATGACACGCCGGAGCGGGACGGCACCGGCGCTCAGAGCCGCTCGACGATGGTGACGTTGGCCTGTCCGCCGCCCTCGCACATGGTCTGGAGCCCGTAACGGCCGCCGGTGCGTTCCAGTTCGTGGAGCAGGGTCGTCATGAGCCGTGCCCCGGTGGCGCCGAGCGGGTGGCCCAGGGCGATGGCTCCGCCGTTGACGTTGACCCGCCCGGGGTCCGCGCCGGTCTCCCGGAGCCAGGCGAGGACGACCGGGGCGAACGCCTCGTTGATCTCGACGAGGTCGACGGCGTCGAGGGTGAGGCCGGACTTCTTCAGGGCGTACGCGGTGGCGGGGATCGGGGCCGAGAGCATCCGGATGGGGTCCTCGCCCCGGACGGACAGGTGGTGGATGCGGGCCCGGGGCGTGAGGCCGTGGTCGGCGACGGCGCGCTCCGATGCGATGAGCAGGGCGGCGGCCCCGTCGGAGACCTGGGAGGAGCAGGCGGCGGTGATGGTGCCGCCCTCGACGACGGGGGACAGCCGGGCCATCTGCTCCAGGGTGGTGCTGCGGCGCGGCCCCTCGTCGGCGGTGACGTTCCCGTACGCGACGGTCTCGCGGGCGAAGCGGCCCTCGTCCAGGGCGCGGACGGCCCGCCGGTGGGAGGTGAGGGCGAACTCCTCCATCTCCCGGCGGCTGATGCCCCACTTCTCGGCGATGAGCTGGGCGCCGTGGAACTGGTTGACGGGGGCGTCGCCGTAGCGGGCGCGCCAGCCTTCGCTGCCCGCGTACGGCCCCTGGGTGAGGCCGAGGGGTTCGGCGGCCTGCCGGGAGGCGAAGGCGATGGGGATCTGGGTCATGTTCTGGGTGCCGCCGGCGACGACGAGGTCCTGGGTGCCGGAGAGGACGGCCTGGGCGGCGAAGTGGACCGCCTGCTGGGAGGAGCCGCACTGGCGGTCGACGGTGACGCCGGGAACCTCCTCGGGCAGTCCGGCGGCGAGCCATGCCGTACGGGCGATGTCGCCGGCCTGCGGTCCTACGGTGTCGAGGCAGCCGAGGACGACGTCCTCGACGGCGGCCGGGTCGACGCCCGCGCGGCGGATCAGCTCCTTGAGGACGTGGGCGCCGAGGTCGGCGGGGTGGACGGCCCCGAGGCCCCCTCCGCGCCGGCCGACGGGGGTGCGGACGGCTTCGACGATGTAGGCCTCGCTCATGGCTGCTGCTCCTCACGCGGGCGAAGGGGGCACGTGTACCGGACGGGTCCCAGGGCCTGTCGTCTCACTGCCGCCCTCCGGGCGACGGCGGCAGTGAGACGACAGGCCCTAGGTACGCGGGGCGATCCCGTCCAGCACCATCGAGAGGTACTGGCGGGCGATCTCCTCGGGGCTGTGGTGTCCGCCGGGCCGGTACCAGGAGGCGGCGACCCAGACGGTGTCGCGGACGAAGCGGTAGGTGAGGCGGACGTCGAGGTCGCCCCGGAAGACCCCCTCGGCCACACCGCGCTCCAGGGTGCCGAGCCACGCCTTCTCGAACCTGGTCTGCGAGTCGGCGAGGTAGGCGAAGCGGGGCTGGGTGGCGAGGTGCCTGGACTCCTTCTGGTAGATCGCCACGGCGGGGCGGTGCCGGTCGATCTCCCGGAAGGACTCGGTGACCAGCGCCTCGATGGTCTCGCGGGGGCCGAGGCCGGCCGCCAGGACCTGGTCGTAGCCCTGCCAGAGCTCGTCGAGGAAGGTGGAGAGGATCTCGTCGATCATCGATTCCTTGGAATCGAAGTGGTAGTAGAGGCTGCCCGCGAGCATCCCGGCCTCGTCGGCGATGCGGCGCACGGTGGTGGCGTTGTATCCCTGGGCGGCGAAGACCTCGGCGGCGGTGGCGAGCAGTTCCCGGCGTCGCTCCGGCGTGGGGGTCACCTGGGGCTTCTTCTTGGTAGGCACCCGGCCATTGTCCGCCCGCCGCCCGGGTGTTCACGCAGATGCCCATGCGGGTGCTCACGCACGCTGGCTGCTGACGGGGACGACCTCGCCGGTCATGTACGAGGAGTAGCCGCTGGCGAGGAAGACGATGACGTTGGCGACCTCCCAGGGTTCGGCGTACCGGCCGAAGGCCTCCTTCTCGGTGAGTTCGGCGAGGAGTTCGGCGGAGGTGACCTTGGCGAGGTGGGGGTGCAGGGCGAGGCTGGGGGCGACGGCGTTGACGCGTACGCCGTAGTCGGCGGCCTCGACGGCGGCACAGCGGGTCAGGGCCATGACTCCGGCCTTGGCGGCGGCGTAGTGGGCCTGGCCGCGCTGGGCCCGCCAGCCGACCACGGAGGCGTTGTTGACGACGACCCCGCCCCGCCCGGCGGCCTTGAGGGAGCGGAGGGCGGCGCGGGTGCAGCGGAAGGTGCCGTTCAGGGTGACGTCGAGGATCTTCGTCCACTGGCCGTCGGTCATCTCGGTGAGTTCGGCGGTGCCGCCGAGTCCGGCGTTGTTGACGACGATGTCGAGGCCGCCGTGGGTGCGCTCGGTGTGTGCGAAGAGGGCGGCCACCTGGTCCTCGTCGGTGACGTCGCAGGCCAGGGCGGTGACGCGGTCGGGGCCGAAGGTGTCGGCGAGGGCACGGACGCTCTCCTTCAGCCGCCGGGCGTGGGCGTCGCTGACGACGACGCGGGCGCCCTCCTCCAGGAAGCGGCGGGCGGTGGCGCCGCCGATCCCGGCCCCGGCGGCGGCGGTGACGACGGCGGTGCGGCCGGCCAGCAGTCCGTGTCCCGGCAGGTACGGCGGTGCGCTCATCGGCCCATCCCCCTGGCTTCTCGTGACGCCTCGACGGTGCTGGGACCATAGGTTAACCTACCAAACACTTGTTAGGGAACAGCCTCACGGAAGGCGGACCCCCATGGATCTGGCGCAGACAGCCCGGACCGAGGCGCTGCGGACCGAGGCCAGGGCCTGGCTGCGGGAGCACGTACCGGCCCGGCCGCTGCCCTCCCTGGAGACCGGGGAGGGGTTCGCCGCGCACCGGGAGTGGGAGGCTCTGCTGCATTCCGGCCGCTGGTCGGCGGTCGCCTGGCCCGAGGAGTACGGGGGCCGGGGCGCGGATCTCTTCGGCTGGCTGGCGTTCGAGGAGGAGTACTGGGCGGCGGGCGCGCCGGGCCGGGTCTCGCAGAACGGGGTCAGCCTCCTCGCGCCGACCCTTCTGGCCCACGGCACGGCCGGGCAGCGGGCCCGGGTGCTGGGGCCGATGGCGAGCGGCGAGGTGGTCTGGGCACAGGCATGGTCGGAGCCGGAGGCCGGGTCGGACCTGGCGGCGCTGCGGTCGCGCGCGGTGCGGACGGAGGGCGGCTGGCTGCTGACGGGGCAGAAGACGTGGTCCTCACGGGCGGCGTTCGCGGACCGGGCGTTCGGGATCTTCCGTACGGACCCGGGGGCCGCGAAGCCGCACCAGGGGCTGACGTATCTGATGTTCGGGCTGCGGGACCCCGGGGTGACGGTCCGTCCGATCGGTCGGCTGGACGGGAAACCGGCCTTCGCCGAGATCTTCCTCGACGAGGTCTTCGTGCCGGACGAGGACGTCATCGGGGAGCCGGGGCAGGGCTGGCGCATCGCGATGGCGGCGACCGGCGACGAGCGGGGGCTCACCCTCCGCTCCCCCGGCCGCTTCCTGGCCGCGGCCGGCCGGCTGACGGAACTGTGGCGCCGGGCGGGCGACCCGGGGGACACGGCCCTGCGCGACCGGGTGGCGGACGCGGTGATCGGGGCGCGGGCCTATCAGCTGTTCACGGCCGCCTCCGCGTCGCGGTTCGCGGCGGGCGCGGCGCTCGGTCCGGAGTCCAGCCTGAACAAGGTGTTCTGGTCGCGTTACGACATCGCGCTGCACGAGACGGCACTCGACCTGCTGGGCCCGGACGCGGAGCGGGCAGACACCCCGTGGGCGGAGGGATACGTCTTCGCCCTCGCCGGGCCCATCTACGCCGGGACGAACGAGATCCAGCGCGACATCATCGCCGAGCGGCTGCTCGGCCTGCCGAAGGGACGGCGCTGATGCGTTTCCTGCTCACCGACGAGCAGCGGGAGTTCGGGCGCTCCCTGGACGCGCTGCTGACGGCGGCGGACACCCCGGCGGTGCTGCGGGCGTGGGCGGCCGGGGACCACGGTCCGGGGCGGGACCTGTGGGGGCGGCTCGGGGACGCGGGGGTGTTCGCGCTGGCGGTCCCGGGGGCGTACGGGGGTGTCGGGCCGCTGCCCGTGGAGACGGCCGTCGCCTGCGTCGAGCTGGGGCGGCACGCGGTGCCGGGACCGGTGGCGGAGACCCTGGCGGCCGGGGCGCTGCTGGCCGGGGCGGGCGGGACGGCGGCCGATGAGTGGCTGCCGGGGATCGCCTCGGGTACGGCGGTGGTGTCGCTGACCCTGGAGGGGTACGGGCCGTACGCCCCGGACGCGGACGCGGCGGACGCGGTGTTCACGGTGACCGGCGACGCCCTGCGGCTCGCCCCAGGCCCCGGGGAACCGTCGGCGTCGGCGGACCCGGCGCGCCGGCTGTTCCGGCCCGAGCCGGGCGGCGCCCCGGTCGCCAAGGGCCCGGCGGTACGGGCGGCGGCACGGGCGGCGGGCGACCGGGCCGCCTTCGCCACGGCGGCCCTGGCGCTGGGCTGCGGGGAGGAGCTGCTGCGGGCGACCGTGGCGTACGTGAAGCAGCGCACCCAGTTCGGCGTGCCCGTCGGCTCCTTCCAAGCGGTCAAGCACCGCCTCGCGGACACCCTGCTCGGCCTGGAGTTCGCCCGCCCGCTGCTGTACGGGGCGGCGGTTGAGCTGGCCTCGGAGTCCTCCCGGCCCGGGGCCGGGGCGGGATCGGCCAAGGGGTCGCCCGGGGCCGGGGCCGCGGTCGCGGCGGCGAAGGTGGCGGCGGGCGAGGCCGGGTACGCGGCGGCCCGTACCGCGCTGCAACTGCACGGCGCGATCGGCTACACCGAGGAGCTGGACCTGGCCTGGTGGCTGCGCCGGGCCCGGCCGCTGCGGGACGCCTGGGGGACGCCGTCCGCGTGCCGGGCCCGGGTGCTGGCGGGGTGAGGGCGGCCTGCGGCCGGGCACCCCGGCCGCAGGTGCCGTGGTCACTTCCGGCGCGCGGTGCGCAGCGGTTGCCCCGGCCGCCAGGACTGGATGACCAGGAAGTCGCCGTCGAGACCGGTCCGGACCACCTCGGTCAGCTCGGCCCGGAAGAGGTGGAAGGGCTCGGGCGGAGTGGCCTCCTCGATGAAGCGGGCGATCACCTCGGGGTCGGTGATCTCCACGGCCCGGCCGCTGACCCGGACGTCGCCGTCGTTCATCTCGGCGTCGGGGCCCGGGTTGGCGTGGAGCGCGAAGCGCGGGTCGCGGCGCAGGTCCAGGGCCTTGAGCGAGTCCGGCATCATGCCGAGCAGCATCTCGCCGAAGCGGAAGTCGGCCTCCAGGCCGGTGACCCGGGGCGAGCCGTCCTTCCGCAGGGTGGCGAGGACGTGGTGCTTGTAGAGGCGGAAGCGGCGTTGGACGGTGTCGGCGAAGTCGGGTTCGGCGGTGGCGAAACCGTCCCAGGAGACGGGTGAGGAAGGCGTCATGGACGCCATGGAACACCGGATACCCGACACCTGCTGTCGGTGTTCGCGCGCGACATGCAGACGCGTCCCGGCGAGCCGGACGCCACCGCCGCACCACCTCGACGCCTCAGGCGTGGTTCTCCGGAGCCCGCCGGGTGAGCCTCACCATCACCTCGTCGTACTCCTCGTCGACGCGGCGGCTCTCCTCCACGAAACCCATCCGCGCGTAGAAGCCGCGAGCCCCCGTGTTCTTCTCGTACACCTCAAGGGTCAATGAGCCGTGCAGCGCCGCCGCGTGCTCGACCAGGCGCCGCCCCACCCCGGTGCCCTGTGCCTCCGGGGCCACGAAGAGGCCGCCGATCTCGGCGTCCAGGAGTCCCAGCAGGGCCACCACCCGGCCGTCCGTCTCGACGACCCAGTTCTCGGCGTGGACGAGGTAGATCTCGCGCATCTTGCGGGCGCGCTCACCCCCGCCCTCGCCGGGGATGAAGGGGTGGGCCGGACCGCCGGCACGGGACCAGACGTCCATCGCCGCGTTCTCGTCCGCGGCGGCGTAGCGGCGGATCACGGTGCTTCCGGATACGTTGTCGAGCATGCCTGGACCGTATCCCGCGGTGAGGAGATCGGTGCCCGTTTTCCGGCCCGCCAAGGGCCGGTCGGTCACGTGCGGGAGAACGTGGTCAGCACCGCATGGCCCATCGTCCGCAGGACTCCGGGCGACTCCCCGGCCGCCAGCACGGCGTCGTAGCGGTCCAGCCGGACACCGCCGCCGCCCCCGCCCTCCAGCTCCGTGCCGTCGTCGAGGGAGACGGCGAGCACCGCGCCGCCCTCCGGCGGCAGCAGGCGGACGGTGCCGCAGACGACCGCGGTCTCCGCCCGCGTACGGGCCCGGCGGTACATGACGTTGAGGTTGACGACGGGGCCGCCCAGCAGGAAGCCCTCGGTGGGCAGGTCGCCGGGGAAGCCGTGCGGCCACAGGGGCTCGTCCACGATGTGGTGCTCGCCCCCGACGACGAGGTCCATGCCGGCGCCCTCGACCACGGTGAGGATGCGGTCCACCCCGGGGAAGGCGGAGAACGGCCCGTCGGCGGTGACGTCCGCGAGGCTGACGCGCCAGTCGAAGGCGTCGGCCCCCGCGCCCCCGGGGCCGGTGGCGATCTCCCGGGTGAGCCCGCCGCCGTTCTTCCAGGGGGCGGGGGTCAGGTCGGCGGCGCGCAGGATGCGCGGGGTCACCGGACGATCCCCTGCTCACGGGCGGCGGCCAGCCAGAGCGGGAACTCGGCGACGAGCCGGTCGTACAGCTCGCGGTCCGGGACCTTCCGGGGGTCGGGGCCCGCGTGGAAGTAACCGGCGTTGTCGACGGGCCGCTTGGCGGGGACGGCGAGTTCGTCGAGCTTGCGCAGGAAGTCGAACTGGTTGCTGCGGGTGTTGCCGAAACCGACGAACTGCCAGAACACGGGCAGCTTGGCGGCCTTGCAGAGATAGCGCTCGGCGGCGAGCTTGTTGATCGGTCCGCCGTCCGTCTGGAAGACGACCAGGGCGGGCTCGGTGGAGCCGCTGTCGAGGTAGTGGTCGATGACGGCGTCCATCGCCAGGTGGTAGCTCGTCTTCCCCATGTGGCCGAGGCTTTCGGCGATCTCGTCGATCCGGCCGTGGTGGTTGTCGAGGGCGATGTCGGTGACCGCGTCGACGTCGGTGGAGAAGAAGACGACGGGGACCGTGCCGTCGTCGTCGAGGTGGGACGACAGGCCCAGGACCCGGTCGGCCAGTGCCTGGACGCTGCCGTCACGGTAGTAGGGCTTCATCGAGCCGGAGTAGTCGAGGACGAGATAGACGGCCGCGCGGTGACCGCCCAGGCCGTGCTTCTCCAGCGAGACCCCGGCGCTCTTGTAGAGGCTGACGAGGGCCGGAGCCGTCTCCTGGACCTTGGTCAGGCTGATCGCCGGGCCTCTTTCGGCCACGGCCGTGTCCGCTCCGCGCATGACGGCTCCCCCCGTTCGGTCTTCGCCGGACCTTGAGCCTAGGCGACGGCCGGGCCCCGGGCACACGGCCCGTCGCAGCGGTTCGCTATCTTGATCGCCGCCGCCCCCACCGGCTCGTTGCCCACCCCCAGCGAAGGAGCCGGCCATGGAGGCCGCCGCCACCACGTGCTACCGCCATCCGTCCACCGAGGCGTATGTCCGCTGCACCCGTTGCGACCGCCGCATCTGCCCGGACTGCATGCGGGAGGCCTCCGTCGGCCATCAGTGCGTGGAGTGCGTGAAGGAGGGGCAGCGGTCGGTGCGGCAGCCCCGTACCGTCTTCGGCGGTGCGGTGTCCCGGGCGGCGGCACCGGTCGTGACCTACGTCCTGATCGCGCTCAACGTGCTCGCCTACCTCGGCGAAGTGGTCCGGCCGGAGATCGTGGACCGGTTCGCGGTGCTGGGGGCGGCCCTCACCGGGCCGGACGGCGAGCAGTACTACTACCGGGGCGACACCTTCCCGGGGTACGAGCTGACGGGCGTCGCGGACGGCGAGTGGTACCGGCTGGTGACCGGGGCGTTCCTGCACCTGCCGCCGGACGCGTCGTTCGGGGTGATGCACCTGCTGTTCAACATGTTCGCGCTGTGGAACATCGGCCGGGCGGTGGAGGGGCAGCTCGGCCGGGCCCGCTATCTGGGGCTGTACCTGCTGTCGGCGGTGGGCGGCTCGGTACTGGTCTACCTGCTGGCCCCGGACACCTCCACCGTCGGCGCCTCCGGTGCGGTCTTCGGCCTGGCCGCCGCGTACTGGGTCATCCACCGGCGGCTCGGCCATGACATGGCGGCCGTCAACCGGTTCATGGCCGGGTTCCTGATCTGGATGGTGCTCTCGGCGCTGTTCACCTCGTGGCAGGGGCACCTGGGCGGGCTGCTGACCGGGGCGCTGGTGACGTACGGGCTGGCCTACGCGCCGGCGAAGCTGCGGACCGGGCCCCTCCAGCTCGCGGGCGGGCTGGTGCTGCTGGGGCTGTTCGCGGTGGCGGTCGCGGTGAGGACCTCGGCGCTGACGGGCGGCTGAGAGGACCGGGCGGAACCGGACCCGCCACGGGCCCCGGACCCGCCACGGGCCCCGGGCCGGACCGGGCCCGGACGCGCCACGGCGCCCACTGAGTCCGGTCGGGGACAGGCGGGCGCCGCGTTCAGTTCCGCACGCCGTTGTACGGGACGTATCAAGGGGGCTCCCCCGGGCCGCGTGGCCCAGGGGGAACCCGGGTGGTGCTCAGACCAGCAGGGAGCGGTCCGTCGGGCGGATCGGGGCCGGCAGGGCGCTGGTCCCGGTCAGGAAGCGGTCGACTCCGCGGGCGGCGGAGCGGCCCTCGGCGATCGCCCAGACGATCAGCGACTGGCCGCGTCCCGCGTCACCGGCGACGTAGACGCCGTCGACGTTGGTCGCGTAGCTCTCGTCGCGGGCGACGTTGCCTCGCTGGTCGAGCTCCAGGCCGAACTGCTGGACCAGACCGTTGGACTGGTCGGTTCCGGTGAAGCCCATGGCAAGGGTGACGAGCTGCGCGGGGATGCGCCGCTCCGTGCCGGGCTTCTGCTCCAGCTTACCGTCCTTGAACTCGACCTCGACCAGGTGGAGGGCGGCCACGTTTCCGTCCTCGTCGCCCTCGAAGTGGGTGGTGGAGACGGAGTAGACCCGCTCGCCGCCCTCCTCGTGCGCGGAGGTGACCTTGTAGAGCATCGGGAAGGTCGGCCAGGGCTGGTTGGCGTTCCGCTCCTCGCCCGGCTTGGGCATGATCTCCAGCTGGGTGACGGAGGCCGCGCCCTGGCGGTGGGCGGTGCCCACGCAGTCGGCGCCGGTGTCGCCGCCGCCGATGACGACGACGTGCTTGCCCTCGGCGGTGATCGGGGGAACGGTGAGGTCGCCCTCCTGCACCTTGTTGGCCAGCGGCAGGTACTCCATCGCGAAGTGGACGCCGTTCAGCTCACGGCCGGGGACCGGCAGGTCGCGGGAGACGGTGGCGCCGGCCGCGATGACGACGGCGTCGTAGCGGCGGCGGAGCTTGGCGGCGTCGATGTCCTGGCCGATCTCCACCCCCGTACGGAACTTGGTGCCCTCCAGGCGCATCTGCTCGATGCGGCGGTTGATGTGCGACTTCTCCATCTTGAACTCGGGGATGCCGTAGCGCAGCAGGCCCCCGATGCGGTCCGCGCGCTCGTAGACGACGACGGTGTGGCCGGCCCGGGTCAGCTGCTGGGCGGCGGCGAGTCCCGCCGGGCCCGAGCCGATGACCGCGACGGTCTTGCCGGAGAGGCGCTCGGGCGGCTGCGGGGTGACGTCGCCGCTGTCCCACGCCTTGTCGATGATGGAGACCTCGACGTTCTTGATGGTGACGGCGGGCTGGTTGATGCCGAGCACGCACGCGGACTCGCAGGGCGCCGGGCACAGCCGCCCGGTGAACTCCGGGAAGTTGTTCGTGGCGTGCAGCCGCTCGGACGCGGCGGTCCAGTCCTCGCGGTAGGCGTAGTCGTTCCACTCGGGGATGAGGTTTCCGAGCGGGCAGCCGTTGTGGCAGAAGGGGATGCCGCAGTCCATGCAGCGGCCGGCCTGCTTGCTGATGATCGGGAGCAGCGAGCCCGGAACGTAGACCTCGTTCCAGTCCTTGACGCGCTCGGCCACGGGGCGGGTCTGGGCGACCTCGCGTCCGGTGGTCAGGAAGCCCTTGGGGTCAGCCATGGGTCGCCGCCTCCATCATCTTCTCGGTGGTCTCCTGCTCGGAGAGACCGGCGAGCTCAGCGGCGTCCTTGGCGGCGAGCACTGCCTTGTACGTGGACGGGATGATCTTGCTGAAGCGGGCCACGGCGGTGTCCCACTCGGCGAGGAGCTTCTCGGCGACGGTGGAGCCGGTCTCCTCGTGGTGGCGGCGCACGACGTCGTGCAGCCACTGCTTGTCGGTGTCGTCCAGCTCCTCGACGGCGCCGAGGTTGCCGACGTTGACGTGGTCGCGGTTCAGGTCGATGACGTACGCGATACCGCCCGACATACCGGCGGCGAAGTTGCGGCCGGTCTCGCCGAGGACGACGGCGTGGCCGCCGGTCATGTACTCGCAGCCGTGGTCGCCGACGCCTTCGGAGACGACGAGGGCTCCGGAGTTGCGGACGCAGAAGCGTTCGCCGGTGCGGCCGCGGAGGAAGATCTCGCCGCCGGTCGCGCCGTAGCCGATGGTGTTGCCGGCGATGGTGGAGTACTCGGCGAGGTGGTCGGCGCCCCGGTCCGGGCGGACGATGACCCGGCCGCCGGAGAGGCCCTTGCCGACGTAGTCGTTGGCGTCGCCCTCCAGACGCAGGGTGATGCCGCGCGGCACGAACGCCCCGAAGGACTGGCCGGCCGAGCCGGTGAAGGTGATGTCGATGGTGTCCTGGGGCAGGCCCGGGCCGCCGAACTTGCGGGTCACCTCGTGGCCGAGCATCGTGCCGACGGTCCGGTTGATGTTGCGGATCGCGACCTGGGCGCGGACCGGGCGGGCGGCCTCGGGGCTTGTCGCGCCCAGCGCGTCGGCGGCCAGCTTGATGAGCTGGTTGTCGAGCGCCTTCGTCAGGCCGTGGTCCTGCTCGACGATCCGGTGGCGGACCGCGCCCTCGGGCAGTTCGGGCACGTGGAAGAGCGGGGCGAGGTCGAGGCCCTGCGCCTTCCAGTGCGAGACGGCCCGGTCGGTGTCGAGGAGCTCGGCGTGGCCGACGGCCTCCTCGATGGAGCGGAAGCCCAGCTCGGCGAGGAGTTCGCGGACCTCTTCGGCGATGAACTCGAAGAAGTTGACGACGTACTCGGCCTTGCCGGAGAAGCGGTCGCGCAGCACCGGGTTCTGGGTGGCGATGCCGACCGGGCAGGTGTCCAGGTGGCAGACGCGCATCATGACGCAGCCGGAGACGACGAGCGGCGCGGTCGCGAAACCGAACTCCTCGGCGCCGAGGAGGGCGGCGATGACGACGTCGCGGCCGGTCTTGAGCTGGCCGTCGGTCTGCACGACGATGCGGTCGCGCAGGCCGTTGAGCAGCAGGGTCTGCTGGGTCTCGGCGAGACCGAGCTCCCAGGGGCCGCCCGCGTGCTTCAGGGAGGTGAGCGGGGACGCGCCCGTGCCGCCGTCGTGGCCGGAGATGAGGACGACGTCCGCGTGGGCCTTGGAGACACCGGCGGCGACCGTGCCGACGCCGACCTCGGACACGAGCTTCACGTGGATGCGCGCGACGGGGTTGGCGTTCTTCAGGTCGTGGATCAGCTGCGCGAGGTCTTCGATGGAGTAGATGTCGTGGTGGGGCGGCGGCGAGATGAGGCCGACGCCGGGCGTCGAGTGACGCGTCTTGGCGACCCACGGGTAGACCTTGTGGCCGGGCAGCTGGCCGCCCTCGCCGGGCTTGGCGCCCTGGGCCATCTTGATCTGGATGTCGTCGGCGTTGACCAGGTATTCGCTGGTCACCCCGAAGCGGCCGGAGGCGACCTGCTTGATGGAGGAGCGGCGCTCCGGGTCGTACAGGCGCTCCGGGTCCTCGCCGCCCTCGCCGGTGTTGGACTTGCCGCCGAGCCGGTTCATCGCGATGGCGAGGGTCTCGTGGGCCTCGCGGGAGATGGAGCCGTACGACATGGCGCCGGTGGAGAAGCGCTTGACGATCTCCGAGGCGGGCTCGACCTCGTCGACGGAGATCGGGGCCCGGTCCGAGGTGAAGCCGAAGAGGCCGCGGAGCGTCATGAGGCGCTCGGACTGCTCGTTCACCCGGTCCGTGTACTGCTTGAAGATGTCGTAGCGCCGGTTGCGGGTGGCGTGCTGGAGGCGGAAGACCGTCTCCGGGTCGAACAGGTGGGGTTCGCCCTCGCGCCGCCACTGGTACTCGCCGCCGATGTCCAGCGCGCGGTGGGATGCCGCGATGCCGGAGGCGGGGTACGCCTTGGTGTGCCGGGCGGCGACCTCCTTGGCGATGACGTCCAGTCCGGCGCCGCCGATCTTGGTGGCGGTGCCGTTGAAGTACGCGGCGACGAACTCCTCGTCGAGGCCGACGGCCTCGAAGACCTGGGCGCCGCGGTAGGAGGCGACGGTGGAGATGCCCATCTTGGACATGACCTTCAGGACGCCCTTGCCGAGCGCGTAGATCAGGTTCCGGATGGCCTGCTCGACCTCGATGTTCTCGATGAACGTCCCGGCGCGGACCAGGTCCTCGACGGACTCCATCGCGAGGTACGGGTTGACCGCGGCGGCGCCGTAACCGATGAGCAGCGCGACGTGGTGGACCTCGCGGACGTCCCCGGCCTCGACCAGCAGGCCCACCTGGGTGCGCTGCTTGGTGCGGATGAGGTGGTGGTGGACGGCGGAGGTGAGCAGCAGCGAGGGAATCGGCGCGTGCTCGGCGTCGGAGTGCCGGTCGGAGAGGACGATGAGGCGGGCGCCGTCCTCGATGGCGGCGTCGACCTCGGCGCAGATCTCCTCCAGGCGCGCGGCCAGCGCGTCACCGCCGCCGCTCACCCGGTAGAGACCGGAGAGGGTGGCGGCCCGCATGCCCGGCATGTCGCCGTCGGCGTTGATGTGTATCAGCTTGGCGAGCTCGTCGTTGTCGATCACCGGGAAGGGCAGCGTGACGCTGCGGGCCGCGGCGGCGGTCGGCTCCAGGATGTTGCCCTGGGGGCCGAGCGAGGAGCGCAGCGAGGTGACGAGCTCCTCGCGAATGGCGTCCAGCGGCGGGTTGGTGACCTGGGCGAAGAGCTGGGTGAAGTAGTCGAAGAGCAGCCGCGGGCGCTCGGAGAGCGCGGCGATCGGCGAGTCGGTGCCCATGGAGCCGAGCGGTTCGCCGGCGGTGCGGGCCATCGGCGCGAGGATGACGCGGAGCTCTTCCTCGGTGTAGCCGAAGGTCTGCTGGCGGCGGGTGACCGAGGCGTGGGTGTGCACGATGTGCTCGCGCTCGGGCAGGTCGCTCAGCTCGATCTCGCCGGTCTCCAGCCACTCCTGGTAGGGCTGCTCGGCGGCGAGGGACGCCTTGATCTCGTCGTCCTCGATGATGCGGTGCTCGGCGGTGTCGACGAGGAACATGCGGCCGGGCTGGAGGCGGCCCTTGCGGACGACCTTGGCCGGGTCGATGTCGAGGACGCCGACCTCGGAGGAGAGCACGACGAGGCCGTCGTCGGTGACCCAGTAGCGGCCGGGGCGCAGCCCGTTGCGGTCGAGGACCGCGCCGACCTGGACGCCGTCGGTGAAGGTGACGCAGGCCGGGCCGTCCCAGGGCTCCATCATCGACGCGTGGTACTGGTAGAAGGCGCGCCGGGCCGGGTCCATCGAGTCGTGGTTCTCCCACGCCTCGGGGACCATCATCAGCACGGCGTGCGGCAGCGAGCGGCCGCCGAGGTGGAGCAGTTCCAGCACCTCGTCGAAGGAGGCCGAGTCGGAGGCGTCCGGGGTGCAGACGGGGAAGATCCGGTCGAGCTGCGCCTGGCCGAAGAGGCTGGAGGCGAGCTGGGACTCGCGGGCCTTCATCCAGTTGCGGTTGCCCTT
This sequence comes from Streptomyces sp. YPW6, assembly GCF_018866325.1. NCBI lineage: Bacteria > Bacillati > Actinomycetota > Actinomycetes > Kitasatosporales > Streptomycetaceae > Streptomyces > Streptomyces sp. YPW6. Next base: position 6,119,944 of record NZ_CP076457.1, on the reverse strand, counting down.
GACCGTGTTGATCTCGCCGTTGTGCGCGACGAAACGGTACGGGTGGGCCAGCGGCCAGCTGGGGAAGGTGTTGGTGGAGAACCGGGAGTGGACCAGGGCGACCGTGGAGGCGAAGCGGCGGTCGGAGAGGTCCGGGAAGAACGGCTCCAGCTGCCCGGTGGTGAGCATGCCCTTGTAGACGAGGGTGCGGGCGGACAGCGAGGGGAAGTACACCCCGGCCTCACGCTCGGCACGCTTGCGCAGGACGAACGCCTTGCGGTCCAGGACGATGCCGGCGCTCTCGCCGTCGGCGACGAAGACCTGGCGGAAGGTGGGCATGGTGGCGCGGGCGCCGTTGCCGAGAAGTTCGGGGGTGACCGGGACGTCGCGCCAGCCGAGGACCTTCAGGCCCTCCTGGGCCGCGATCTTCTCGATCGTGCGGACGGCCTCGGTGGAGTTGTCGGCGGGCAGGAAGGCGATGCCCACGGCGTACGAGCCGGCCTCGGGAAGTTCGAAAGGGGTCTCGGCGCGCAGGAAGGCGTCCGGGACCTGGCAGAGAATGCCGGCGCCGTCGCCGGAGTCGGGCTCGGAGCCGGTGGCGCCGCGGTGTTCGAGGTTGCGCAGCACGGTCAGCGCCTGCTCGACCAGCTCATGGCTGGCCACACCGGTCAGAGTGGCCACGAACCCGACGCCACAGGCGTCGTGCTCGTTACGGGGGTCGTACATCCCCTGCTGGGCGGGGCGACCGTCCATGGGCGACCAGGCGTCGATACGCATCGGCTCTCCCGTCGTCGTCGTGGCATGTGCAGTGCCGAGGGACGACGTTGGCCCTCTGCGAAATTTCGTGCAGGTTACATGATGGGGCGCTTCTCAAGAAGCGGAAGGCTTGTTCCAACATACGGACACCGTGGTGACCGGAAGTGACTGGGCGATCCAGAGGCGACCGGCTGACCAGGGGTGGGTCGCTGTCGGAACGATCGGCGCCCGGGGAGTCGCAGAGAGCAGGCGTCGTTGCCTGCGGTGCTTACGGCTCTTGCCCGGCGGTACGCGAAACGAAACCACCGAGTTACGGCTACTTATGTGTAGCGCTGCATAGCGTCTCATTTTACGGCCGCGGGGCCGCTCGCGCCCAGTGGGCGGTGCCAGGACGTACGTCACAGGGGTTGCGGGGCGGTTGCGCCGTTCGGGCGACCCGGTTACGCCGGTCGCCCGGCCGCTCCGGCCGCCGCGCAGTCCGGCCGCTCCGCCCCCGCGCCGTCCGGTCCGCCCGCCGCGCCGTCCGGCGACACCGTTCGGCGGGCCACCCTCGGGGGTCACCCGACGGCGACGCCGAACAGGGTGCCGAGTCCGTACGTCATCGCGGCCGCCGTGCCGCCGAGGGCGAGCTGCCGCAGCCCGCTGAACCACCAGCTGCGGGCCGTCACCCGGGCCACGACCGCGCCGCAGGCGAAGAGGCCGAGAAGCGCGAGGAGCACGGCGGGCCACAGGGCGCTCGCGCCGAGGAGATAGGGCAGGACGGGCAGCAGGGCGCCCAGTGCGAACGCGCCGAACGACGAGACGGCGGCGACCAGCGGCGAGGGCAGGTCGCCGGGGTCGATGCCCAGCTCCTCGCGGGCGTGTATCTCCAGCGCCTGCTCGGGATCGCGGGACAGCTGCCGGGCCACCTCGCGGGCCAGCGGCGCGTCCACCCCCCGGGACTCGTAGAGCGCGGCCAGTTCGGCCATCTCGTCCTTGGGGTGCTTGCGGAGTTCGCGGCGCTCGACGTCCAGCTCGGCCTGGACCAGGTCGCGCTGCGAGGCGACGGAGGTGTATTCGCCGGCCGCCATGGAGAACGCCCCGGCGGCCAGGCCCGCGAGCCCGGTGATCACAATGGTCTGCTGGGAGACCGCACCCCCGGCGACGCCGGTCATCAGGGCGAGGTTGGAGACCAGGCCGTCCATGGCGCCGAAGACGGCGGGACGCAGCCAGCCACCGTTGACGTCCCGGTGGGTGTGGTTGTCCCGGTGCGCCTCGTGCAGAACGGCATCGGTCTCGATGATGGCCACGACTCACTTCTCCCCTGCTGAGTACAAATTTCGACAAAGTCCAAGGTACGCCGTCCGGGCGATCGCCGCCAGCAAGGCAGGGCTGGCTTACCACCGCTCTGACCTGCGAGGAAAGGCCAGCCTCAGCTTCCTTAGGGGCCACCCGAACGGCTCCATCACGCCGCTGTCCCGACGCCGGGCGTCCTCCGCGTGGCACAGATACGGACAGGCCCCGGGAACGGACCCGGTCGGGCCCGGCCCGGACGAACGCCCGCCGCCCCCGCACCCCGCTTCGACCGGATCGGATCCGACGCCCACTCCGCACCGACCCACCAGGAGGCTCTGCGCCCATGACCCGCATCGCGGTGCTCGGCAGCACCAACATGGACCTCGTCGCCTACACCGCCCGCGCCCCGCGGCGCGGCGAGACCGTCACCGGACGGGAGTTCCGGACGATCCCCGGGGGCAAGGGCGCCAACCAGGCCGTCGCCGCCGCCCGCGCGGGCGGGGAGGTGATGATGATCGGCGCGGTCGGGAACGACGCGTACGGCGCACAGCTGCGCGACGGGCTGGAGCACGCGGGCGTCGACACCGACCTCCTGCACACCGCCGAAGGCCCCAGCGGCACCGCGCACGTCGTGGTGGACGACGCCGGGTCCAACGCGATCGTGGTGGTCCCCGGCGCCAACGGCGTCGTCACCGCGCTCGGCCCCGGGGAGATCGCGGCGATCGCCGCGTCCGAGCTGCTGCTGATGCAGCTCGAACTCCCGCTGTCCGCCGTGGTGGAGGGCGCCCGCGCCGCCCGCTCCCAGGGCGTGCGGACCATCCTCACCCCCTCCCCCGTACAGCCGCTGCCCGACGAGCTCCTCGACCACATCGACCTGCTGGTCCCCAACGAGCACGAGGCGGCCGAGCTGTCCGGGCAGGCCGAACCGCACGCCGCCGCGCAGATCCTGCTGCGCCGGGTGCCCGAGGTGATCATCACGCTCGGCGCGAGGGGAAGCCTGTACGCGGCCCGGGGCGGGGAACCGGTGCTCTTCGAGGCGCCCTCGGTGACCGCCGTCGACACGACCGGGGCCGGGGACACGTTCGTCGGGGCGCTGGCCGTGGCGCTCGGCGAGCGGCGTCCGGTGGCCGAGGCGCTGGCGTTCGCGTCCTCGGCGGCCGCGCTCTGCATCCAGAAACGGGGCGCGTCCACGTCCATGCCCTACCGCGGCGAGATCGAGGCGGCGTGACCGGCACCGGGTCAGGGGCCCTCGCCGGGCCGAGGACGTCGGCCTCACCGGCCCCTTCCCGGGAACCACTGCCGGACGGGCCGTTCGGGGACACGACGGCGACGGTGGCGGCGCGCCGGACCCCGGCGGCCCCTGGGGTGCTTCGCGGGTCCGTGAGGCAACCGGACGGGTAGGGAGCGCGAGCGCGCCGGACCCCGGACGCCGGGTCCCGGGCCGCAGACGGCAGACGGCAGACGGCGGATGGCAGACGGCAGGGCGACAGCGACCCCTACGGTCTGCCGTCGAGCCGCCCCCGCTCGGACGGCGGACGGTCCGGTGGGATCTCACGGTCCGCGTCCGCGGGCGGCTGTTCCCGGGGACCGGCGGCGGACTCCCGGTTCGCCGCTCTCCGGAGCAGCGCGAAGACGCCCCCCAGGAGCACGAGGCCGGCCGGGAAGGAGAGGCCCACGACTGGCGGGGGGAGGGGGGTCACCTGGTCGAGGAAGGCCGCGAGGTTCAGCACGGTGTGCAGGGCGACGGCCGCGAGCAGCCCCAGCGGCCAACGGCACCGACGGCCCGCGAAGCCCCACAGCACCACGGCGGTCATCGCACCGTGCCCGAGTGACGCGAAGACCCGTTCCGTGGCGAAGCTGTGCAGGTCCACCACGGCCGGGCCGGGCCCGTCCGCCCTGACCATCGTCCAGCCCACGAACCCGGCCTCCCCCACTCCGAACCCGCAGCCGAGCGCCAGTCCCGTCCGGAGCCAGGACCGGGCGAGACGGGCCCTGACCCGCGGCAGGAACGCGGGCAGGGCCTTGACCGCTTCTTCGGAGACGGGCGGCAGGAGCAGGGCGAAGACCAGGAACCAGAGCGGTGAGGCAGCCGTGACCTCGGCCCGGGTCGAACCGGCTGCCGCAACCGCCTCGGCGACCGGCGCCTTCACCAGCAGGTTCACCAGAGGGCTGGAGCCCGACGCGCAGCAGAACAGCAGGACGTAGAACCGTTCCTTGCCGGTCAGCTGCCACAGGACCACCCCGACACCCACCGCGAGGGCGAGCACGGTCGACGCCATGAGGACCCAGGTCACCGAGCCGGACTCCCAGTGCCGGGAGCGGGGTCGGCGGCCCTCGCGACGCGTACGCCCGCCATCGGATCAGCCCTTCGCGAAGTCGGTCGTCGGCTGCGCGGCGGACCGGGAGCTGCTCCGCGCCACGGGCTCGGGGTCCTTCTCCGGCGCTTCGGCCACCGGGCGGGCCCCCGCGGGCCGCGTACGGGTGCGGACACCCCCGGGACCGCGGGCGAGCCGCCGGCCGAGGGCTGTGGAGCGCCACCGCCCGATCAGCCGGTCGACCCAGCCGAAGGGTTCGTCGAGGGGGCGCAGCAGCAGCACCAGGCAACCGAACATGGCGAGGGCGAAGCTGCCGAGGCCCATCAGCAGGCCGATGGCGAAGTGCAGGGACACCCCGGCGGCCAAGAGGTACGGACGGACCGATCGTTTGGCGAAGAGCCCGAGCACCATCGCGAACTCGATGACGAGAGGTCCCCAGGTCAGGGCGATGACACCGAAACTGGTGCGGGTGATCGCGTCCGTCAGCGGGGAGATCCAGCCCGGCGCCCCGAAGTAGGGGTCGCGGAGCCAGTAGAAGAGCGAGGTTCCGTCGGCCCACTCCGTATGGCTGAGTTTGGCCACCGACGACTGGAAGTAGAGCCCGGCCACCTGGATCCGGATCACGACCGACGCGGACCAGGCGAAGAGCGACCAGCCGCGGGAGCCTCCTTCGCGTGCGACCCGGTCGGGCCCCGCGCCCCAGTGCCAGGTGCGGGAGTCCCCGAGAGCGATCGGGATCATCAGCAGGGCCACGACCGCCGCGATCTGGTCACCGCCGTCGGGGGCGGTGACGTTGGCCTGGAAGCTGAAGGTGATCCACCAGTGCGGAATCGCGGTGTAGCGGGGCCGCCATCCGGAGACCACGACAAGGAGGACGAGAATGGAAACCAGTCGTGCGAACCCCACATTCTCACCAGGCATCGCACAGTAGATACCGATGGCGGAGGGGCCGTCGCACTTGGGAAAGTCGGGGACTCCCTGGGCCGGCAGGAAAAGAGAATCGGTGCCGGTGGCCAGCAGAGTGGACAGTGTACCGAGAGCGATGAGCGTCCTGGCCAATCCGTAGACGTTGGTCCACGGCGACAGGGAAGCGATGCGAGAGGCGAAAGCGTCCCATCTTGCGGTCAGCATGCGACCTCCAGGACCGCTACCTTCCCGGGCATTTTCATATCTCCCTCGGAATCCGACCACGCCCATGGCAGGACTTCCTGCTGGGTGACACCGACGGCTCCGCACAGAAGCGGCCGGGGCACCGGAGCCTTCGCGGCGATCGGATCCCCGAAAGCGGACAGGCAGCGTGCCAGATCCCCGTCGTCACAGGTTTTCCAGGCACTGGGGCTGACCCGTGCCTGGAGCTGGCCGAGTTCGACGCCCTGGGCCCGCGACGTGCGGTTGAAACCGAAAGCGTTCCGCGCTTCGGAATGCGGTGCGAGCAGGGCGTCGTTCCATTTCCCGCCGGAATCCCGGGTCCAGACCTCGATCTTGGCGTCGCGAGGAGACTTGGTGAAGAAGGCCCAGCCCTGGGGCGTCACCACCCGGACGGTCCGCTCCATTCCGGCCTGACCGGGTAGCTGGACGGCATTGCTGGGCAACTGGGTGTGCAGCACATAGCCGCCGACCAGCGTCCAGAAGGCGATGACGGCGATCAGCAGCTTGCCCATCCCCGGGTTGGCGGGGGGCTCCTGGTTGCCGGGTGGCTCCCCCTTGCCCGCTGCGACCCGGCGAACTTCCTCCGGCACGGTTCGTTCCCTTCCTCGCCTGGTGATCCGCGGACCGGGGCCGGCCCCTCCCTCGCGCACGGAGGCAGGCCGGCCCCGGCCTCATCTCGATGGAGCGCGTGGCCCGGCGCACTACGGGCGGGCCACCCCGTGCCGTCAGACCTTGAGCTCACCGGCCGCCTGGTGCACCCAGCGCTCGCGGCTGATGGTGTCGCCGGCCTTCGGGCTGACGCTGTCGACCCAGTTGACCTGGTAGGCGACGTTCGCGGACTCGTAGGCGTTGACGAAGTACACGACGTTGCCCACGCCGAGGACGACGACGAGGACGACGCACTGGGCACCGAGGTTGTCCTCCGCCTTGGCGGGGGCGCCGTACTCGGACCGCATCGCACCGACGGTGTTCTGGCTCGCCTCGGTGAGGATGCGGTTGACTCGCACCTCGTTGCCGCTCTGCATCTCCGAGCCGAACCGGTCGAAGAAGGTGCTGTCCTTGGCCTTGATGACGTCGACCACCGTGTCGGCCACCTCCGCCGACTCGGCCGACGACGTCTTGCCGCGGGCGAGCGTGAGGTCGGGGTGCGCCTTCGCCACCGGCCCCTGGCCGAAGAACAGACCTTCGTAAAGGGTTTCGCCATTCACCGGGGTCGCGGCGGATACGGCCGGCGTGTTCCCGGTCGCGGCCGACGCCGACACGGGTCCCAGACCGGCGAGCGCGACAGCCGCCACCGTGCCCATGACCACTCTCTTACTGGAAATCTTCACGCGTGATTTTCCCTCCGTGCAGACCGATGCCCATTACGGGGTGCCGATTGCCGACCTGAAGACGGTCTCAGGCAACGACGCTCTCCGCTACGGCACTTTCGGGAGGGGTGGCACTTCCAGCAGAACACAGTTGACGATGGTAAAGAACGGCGACGGCGACCGCTTCCATGCGTGAAACCAGACCCAGTTTCTCCAGAAGGTGGGAAATATGCCCCTTCACGGTACGTTCGGCGATTCCCAGACGTCGCGCCAGGGTGCGGTTGGACGCACCGGCCCCCAGGGCGACGAGAACCTGCCTCTCCCGCGATGTGAGAAGGCCGATTTCCGGAATTCCTCCGTCCTCTTGAAGGATCCCGCAGTCGCATTGACGCAAGGGCGGTGCGGAATCCACCCGACCGTCCCGCAATTCCTGAACCGCGTGCACTTGAACCCCCGTTCACTTGCTGTTCAGCGAGGCCGAAGACTCACGCCTTCAATCGCTTTCGAGCCATCGATGCTAAACGAGCCGCCTGCGTCGCGGGCGGCCCCGCGGCCGATCCCGGCGTCATCCGGACAGCCCGGTACGCGAGAACCCCGGAGGCCCTGACCGGGCTTCCGGGGTTCTTCTCCTGATCAAGTTCTGACAGGTCGAGTCGCTACGGGCGGTGGCGCGGCCCCCCTTCCGCACCAGGGGAACCAGGGGGAACAACCGCACCGGCGGCCACTAGGACTGGCGTGAAATCGACCCTCTGTCGTCGGAGTCCTCGGAGCCCGCCTCATCCGCCTGGGCCTTCGCGCCGTCGGAGCCCGCCGCGTCGGCACGGGTCTCCGGGGAGTCCGTGGCATCGTCCTGGGAGTCATCCGCGGAGCTGTCCGTGGAGTTGTCCGTGGACGCGGCAACCCCCTTCGCAGCTCCGCCGTCCGCGGCGTCCTGGTCCGGCTCGACGATCTCCTCGCGGCCCGGGCGGAGCTTCGCGGAGATGACGATGTAGGCGACGGCGAGCGTGAAGACGATGATCGCGGTCCACACGTTCAACCGGAGGCCGAGGACGTGGTGAGCCTCGTCGACCCGCATGTACTCGATCCAGCCGCGACCGGCGCAGTAGGCCGCGACGTACAGCGCGAAAGCCCGTCCGTGGCCCAGCTTGAAACGACGATCGGCCCACATGACCAGCAGGGCGACCCCGACGCACCACAGCGATTCGTAGAGGAAGGTCGGGTGGTAGGTACCCGCGACCCGGTTCGGGCCGTCGCTGATCTCCAGGGCCCAGGGGAGGTCGGTCGGCTTGCCGTACAGCTCCTGGTTGAACCAGTTGCCCCAGCGGCCGAACGCCTGGGCCAGGGCGAGCGCGGGCGCCGTCGCGTCGGCGAAGGGGGGCAGCGCGATACCACGCCGCCGACAACCGATCCAGGCTCCCAGCGCCCCCAGGGCGACCGCGCCCCAGATGCCGAGACCGCCCTCCCACACCTTGAAGGCGTCGACCCAGTTGCGGTTCTCACCGAAGTACAGCTGGTAGTCGGTGATCACGTGGTAGAGCCGACCGCCGAGCAGCCCGAAGGGAACGGCCCAGACGGCGATGTCCCAACTCGTTCCGTGCTTCCCTCCCCGGGCGACCCAACGGCGGTTCAGAACCCACAGGCCGAAGAAGAGGCCGACAATGATCGCGAGTGCGTAGCCGCGCAGCGGAATGGGTCCGATTTCGAGGACGCCGCTCGACGGGCTGGGAATGGAGGCAAGGTTCATGGCGAGACCGACGGTACCCTGCCGGGTGGTGCCTGCGGCAAGCCACCCCGCATCATCCGGGTAACGAGGACCGCGTCAGAGCCGGGCCGGGAGCCCGGTCAGGAGCCGGTTTCCGAGGGCGGGGCCGCCGGGTCGGACACCCCCTCCTCCGGTGTGGCCGGGGTGGCGGTGCCGGGCTTCTTGCCCTTGTTGGCCTCGGCGACCCACTTCTTCAGGTTCTCCGGGGAGATCTGCTCGTCGCCCTTGCTCGGGAAGACGGACTCCCCGTTGAGCAGCACCGTCGGCGTGCCCGGGAAGCCGCCCTCGCGGAACGCCGTATCGGACTTCTTCACCCAGCTGTCGTGGTCGCCGTCCTCCACACAGCTGCGGAAGCCCGGCGTGTCGAGCCCGTCGACCTCGCCGGCCAGCTCGATCAGCCGGCTGTTCTTGCCGAAGGCGTCGTCCGGCTCGGGAGGCTGGTTGCTGAAGAGGACGTCGTGATACGGGATGAACTTGCCGGCGTCCTGGGCGCAGGCCGCGGCGTTGGCGGCGCGCAGTGACCCGCTGCCGCCGAAGTTGCCGTCGATGATGGTGGCCAGGTGGTACTCCACCCTGATCCGGCCCTCATCGGCCAGCTCGGCGATGGTGTCCCGGAAGACGGTCTCGAACTGGGCGCAGACCGGGCAGCGGAAGTCCTCCCAGATCGTCAGCGTGGACGGGGCGTCGGCGGCGCCAACCGGCAGAGTCAGGGCGTCCTCGCCCATCGCGCCCGACGGGGCGACCGCCGGGCCGGCGGCGGAGCTGTCGTCGTCCTTGCCCGCGTTGGCCGCGATCAGGCCGACCACGGCGGCCAGGCCGAGCACCCCGACCACCGCCGAGGCGACGATCAGCGTCCGGCGGCGCTTCTCGCGCCCCTTCTCCCGCTCGCGCTGCTGGGCCAGGCGCTCGCGCGCGCTTCTGTTTCCTTCAGGAATCTTGTCGCTCACACCCGGGGAACGAACCGGGGAGGCACCTGCGCGCCTCCCCGGTCCACAATCCACCCATTCGGGTGGTCACGGGCTCAGCGCTTTCGAACACCTTCGGCGAGTTCGCCCGCCAGGGAACGGACGGCGGCCAGGCCGGCGGCCTCGTCGGGGGCGTCCAGCATGGCCTTGACGAAGGCCGAGCCGACGATCACACCGTCGGCGAATCCGGCGACCTCGGCGGCCTGCGCCGCGTTGGAGACACCGAGGCCGACACAGACCGGCAGGTCGGTGGTGGCGCGGGTGCGTCCCACCAGCTCCTGGGCCTGGGCGCCGACGGAGGCGCGGGTGCCGGTGACACCCATCAGGGACGCGGCGTAGACGAAGCCGCTGCCGGCCGCCGTGATGGTGGCGAGGCGGGCGTCCTGGCTGCTGGGGGCGACGACGAACACGGTGGCCAGGCCGTGCTTGTCGGCGTGCTCACGCCACAGCGCGGACTCCTGGACCGGCAGGTCGGGCAGGATGCACCCGGCGCCGCCCGCCTCGGCCAGCTCGGCGGTGAAGCGCTCGACACCGTAGCGGTCGATGGGGTTCCAGTACGTCATGACGAGGATCGGCACGCCGGTGGCCTCGTACGCCTCGCGGACCGTGCGCATCACGTCGGCGATGCGGACGCCGCCGCGCAGGGCGATGTCGTCGGCGGTCTGGATGACCGGTCCGTCGAGGACCGGGTCGCTGTGCGGGAGCCCGACCTCGACGACGTCCGCGCCGCCCGCGACGACCGCCTTGACCGCTTCGACACCGCCGTCGACGGTCGGGAAGCCCGCCGGGAGGTAGGCGATGAGCGCCGCCCGGTCCGCGGCCTTCGCGGCGGCCAGCGTGGTGTTCAACAGCTCGATGTTGCCGCTCACTTGGCGTCCCCCTCGATCTCGGCGCTGTCGCTGCCGGCGTCCGCCTCGACGGCGGCGTCGGTGTCGTAGAGCCCGAAGTAGCGGGCGGCGGTGTCCATGTCCTTGTCACCGCGGCCGGACAGGTTGACGAGGATCAGCCCGTCCCTGCCCAGCTCCTTGCCCAGGTCCAGGGCCCCGGCGAGGGCGTGGGCGCTCTCGATGGCCGGGATGATGCCCTCGGTGCGGGACAGCAGGCGCAGGGCCTGCATGGCCGCGTCGTCGGTGACCGCGCGGTACTCGCCCCGCCCCGCGTCCTTGAGGTAGGAGTGCTCGGGGCCGATGCCGGGGTAGTCGAGCCCGGCCGAGATGGAGTAGGGCTCGGTGATCTGGCCCTCGTCGTCCTGGAGGACGTAGGAGCGGGAGCCGTGCAGGATGCCGGGCTCCCCCGCGGTGAGGGTCGCCGCGTGCTCGCCGGTCTCCACCCCGTGCCCGGCGGGCTCGCAGCCGACGAGGCGGACGCCCTCGTCGGGGATGAAGGCGTGGAAGAGGCCGATGGCGTTGGAGCCGCCGCCGACGCAGGCGACCGCCGCGTCCGGGAGGCGCCCGGCGCGCTCCAGGAGCTGGCGGCGGGCCTCGACGCCGATGACGCGGTGGAAGTCGCGGACCATCGCGGGGAAGGGGTGCGGGCCCGCGACAGTACCGAAGAGGTAGTGGGTGCGGTCCACGTTGGCGACCCAGTCGCGGAACGCCTCGTTGATGGCGTCCTTCAGGGTCCGCGAGCCGGACTTCACGGCGACGACCTCGGCGCCGAGCATCCGCATCCGGGCCACGTTCAGGGCCTGGCGCTGGGTGTCGATCTCGCCCATGTAGATGGTGCAGTCGAGGCCGAAGAGCGCGCAGGCGGTCGCGGTGGCGACGCCGTGCTGGCCGGCTCCGGTCTCCGCGATGACACGGGTCTTGCCCATGCGCCGGGTGAGGAGGGCCTGGCCCAGCACGTTGTTGATCTTGTGCGAGCCGGTGTGGTTCAGGTCCTCGCGCTTGAGGAAGATCCGGGCGCCGCCCGCGTGCTCGGCGAAGCGCGGGACCTCGGTCAGCGCGCTGGGGCGGCCCGTGTAGTTCACCATCAGCTCGTTGAGCTCGGCGGCGAACGCCGGGTCGGCCTTGGCCTTGTCGTACTCGACGGCGACCTCGTCCACGGCGGCGACGAGCGCCTCCGGGATGAACTTGCCGCCGTACGCGCCGAAATAGCCCTCGGCGCTGGGGATCAGACCCTCGGGGTCCGGAACGAAGAACTCGGACGTCATGCGACGTGCTCCTTGGCATGGCAACGGGTGGGTTCACCGTGTGCGCGAAGCGGCGAGCGCCACCGGGACCGGCGTGCGGTCCCGGTGGTGCGGTCGTACGTACGAACGTGCTGGGGTCCTGCGGTACGTCGGCCGGGGCTCGCCTACAGCGCGGGCCCCGGGCGCCATCGCATGCCGTTGACCTGGCCGGGCTCGTCGCCGATGACGTACCGCACCCGCCGTCCGTGCACGCGCCGGGCGGGGCGCGGCAGCCGCGGGGCGGCAGCCGCGCGCCAGGGGGCGTGCGGGTCCCGGGCCGGCGCGACGGCGGAACGCAGGCCCGGCCGGGTGCGGGCGACGGGACGGTCGGTCATGGTGGTGGGTCTCCCGGTCAGCCGCGGCCGTGGCGGAGGGCCGGGTGGGCGCCCGCGGCGACCAGGTCGGCGACGGCGGCGCGCGGGTCGCGGCCGGTCACCAGGGACTCGCCGACCAGGACGGCGTCGGCTCCGGCGTTGGCGTAGGCGATCAGGTCGTGCGGACCGCGGACGCCGGACTCGGCGACCTTGACGATGTGGTCGGGGATCTCGGGGGCGACCCGCTCGAAGGTGGAGCGGTCGACCTTGAGGTCCTTCAGATTGCGCGCGTTGACGCCGATGATCCTGGCTCCGGCGTCCACGGCGCGCTCCGCCTCCTCCTCGTCGTGCGCCTCGACGATCGGGGTGAGGCCGATCGACTCGGCGCGCTCGATGAGGGAGACCAGGGCCTCCTGGTCGAGGGCGGCGACGATCAGGAGGGCGAGGTCGGCGCCGTAGGCGCGGGCCTCCCACAGCTGGTACGAGGTGACGATGAAGTCCTTGCGCAGGATCGGCGTGTCGACCTTGGCCCGGACGGCCTCCAGGTCGGCCAGCGAGCCGCCGAAGCGGCGCTCCTCGGTGAGGACCGAGATGACGGACGCGCCGCCCGCCTCGTAGTCCGCGGCGAGCGCGGCCGGGTCGGCGATGGCGGCCAGGGCCCCCTTGGAGGGCGACGAGCGCTTGACCTCGCAGATGACGGTGACACCCTCGCCGCGCAGGGCGGCGACTCCGTCCTTGGCCTGGGGGGCGCGGGCGGCGCGCTCCTTCAGCTCGTCGAGGCTGACGCGCGCCTGTCGCTCCGCGAGGTCGGCGCGAACGCCGTCGATGATCTCGTCGAGCACACTCACGCGAGCGGCCCCCTTCCGGAACGGTGAATAGGGAACAGGATCAGCCGTACCGATGGTATCCGCAGGAGGGCCCAGGGTTCGCATCCGGCCACGCCGCGTCCCACCAGCTGGGCATTTCGCGGGCCGGCCGTGCGTTTCAGGGGGCCAGCGCCGAGCCGAACGGCAGATTCCGGACGACGGTGAAGACCAGCAGGACGGCTCCCACGCCCCACCACCAGGCGGGGGCCAGGGCGATCCGCAGGGGCTGTCCGCGCCAGGCCCGGACCAGCCAGAGGGCCCAGACGCCGGCGAAGAGGACGTAGCCGACGGTGGCGATCGCGTTGGCGGAGAGGGCCCCGCCGAGGTCACCGGTGATGAAGGCGTGGGCGCTGCGGAGTCCGCCGCAGCCGGGGCAGAGCACCCCGGTCAGCTGGAGCAGCGGGCAGACCGGGTAGTGGCCGGGCTCGTTGGGGTCGACGGTGCCGACGTAGGCGAAGGCGCCGGTGACGGCGGCGAGGATGCCGAAGGGGGTGCCGAGCCAGCGCACCCGGCCCGGCCGGTGTTCGAGGACGGAACCGTGGTCGTGGGGCTGGTGCACCCGTGAGGTCCCTTCGCCCGGGGATGCCGAGGCCTCCGGGCCCGCCTCTCCGGGGGCCCCGTCCCGAAGCGCCGGACGGGCTGGGGGGTCGGGGGTCGGGCAGACCGTCAGGGGCGTGTTCCGGGGGCCGTCGCCCCGGGGGTCGGGGTCCGGCGGCTGGGCTGCGGCGGGGGGAGTCGAGGCGTCCACCCGCCGATTGTCCCCCGCCGACGCGAAAAGGCGCAGCCCCACCCGGGGCTGCGCCTGTCTGCGTGTCGGGCGCCGGGACGGTCCGGCGGCCGGATCAGTGGGAGGTCTGCGCCTGTCCGGCGCGCGCCCTGGCCGCGGCCATCTCGGCGGACTCCTTCTGCGCGCCGAGACCGGCGGCCCGCATGGCGAGGCCCACGAGTCCGCCGGCGAAGACCACGACGACGCCGGCCCAGAAACCGAGCGGGTTGGCCGCGACCATGAAGACGCCTGCGACGCAGAAGCCGATGAACGAGATGATGACACCGGTCCAGGCGGCCGGGGTGTGTCCGTGGCTCGTGCCCGCCATGAGTTGCTCCTCGTTGGTGTTGCGCTGTGGGTGACGCTGTAGGTGGGGCCGCCGCCCGGGGGACGGCTCGGGTCCATTGTCCCGTACGGGCCGCCGGGGGGTGAGCGTGGGGTCCACGCCCGGGACCTGCCCCGCGGATCGGGGCCGGGTCCGCCGGAGGCACTCACCCGTGTCGAGAACGCGGCACGCAGGTCACCGGCGTCCCGGGACACCACACCTAGCGGGTGGGGTCCTCGCCGCGGTCCAGGGCCTTCCACAGGTCCTCGGGCCGGTCCGGGTCGGGGGCGGTGCGGGACTGCCTGCCGGGGCGGGGGGTGCCGTCGCGCTCGTACTTCCCGGACATGGCGGGCCAGCGGCTGCCGTAGCGCAGGGCGAGGAGCCCGGCCAGCAGGATCAGCAGGCCGCCGGCGGCCGTGACGTAGGGCCAGGCGGTGTGGCTGAGGGCGTGGATCGTGGCCGCCGCGTCGCCGGTGGTCCTGGCCGCCTCCTCGTCGAGGGTGGTGCTGTCGGAGGCGCCGGCCCAGGCGCTGAGGGCGGCGCCGAGGCCGCTGAGGGCCAGGAGCGCGGCGACGATGCGGCGGCCCGCGCCGCGTACGGCGAAGACGGCGACGAGCGCGGCGAGCCCGACGATGGCGAGCGCGGCGGGGGCGCCCGTGACGTCCCGGCCGTCGGCGGTCAGCGGCAGCGCGCCGCCGCCGGTGGCCGCCCGGCCCTCGGCCCAGGTCTGCCCGGAGGCGAGAAGGACGACGGTCGCGCCCGCAGCGCCCAGGAGCAGACCGGCCGCGAGGGACCGGCGGCTCCCTTTCGGGTCGGGCGCGGCGCCGGACGCGGAGTCGGCGGTTCGGGCACGGGGCTGGGGTACGGGAACAGCACTCACGCCCTCCACTATCCCCTACCGCCCCGATGCCCGTGGAGCCGGTCGGCCCTCAGCGCCTCAGCGGTCGTGGAGCCGGTTGGCCGTGTGGACGGCGCGGAGCACGGCCGCCGCCTTGTTGCGGCATTCGGTGTCCTCGGCGACCGGGTCGGAGTCGGCGACGACGCCCGCCCCGGCCTGCACGTACGCGGTGCCGTCGCGGAGCAGGGCGGTGCGGATGGCGATGGCGGTGTCGGAGTCCCCGGCGAAGTCGAGGTAGCCGACGCAGCCCCCGTACAGTCCCCGGCGGCTCGGCTCCAGCTCCTCGATGATCTGCATGGCACGGGGCTTGGGGGCGCCGGAGAGGGTGCCCGCGGGGAAGCAGGCGGTGAGGACGTCGAAGGCGGTGCGGTCCTCGGTGACGCGGCCGGTGACGGTGGAGACGATGTGCATCACGTGGGAGTAGCGCTCGATCGACATGAAGTCGACGACCTCGACGCTGCCCGGTTCGCAGACCCGCCCCAGGTCGTTGCGGCCGAGGTCGACGAGCATCAGGTGCTCGGCACGCTCCTTGGGGTCGGCGAGCAGTTCCTCGGCGAGCGCCTGGTCCTCCTGCGGGGTGGCGCCGCGGTGCCGGGTCCCGGCGATCGGGTGGACCATGGCCCGGCCGTCCTCGACCTTGACGAGGGCCTCGGGGCTGGAGCCGACGACGTCGAACCCGTCGAAGCGGAAGAGGTACATGTACGGGGACGGGTTGGTGGCCCGCAGGACCCGGTAGACGTCCAGCGCGCTCGCGGCGCAGGGGGTCTCGAAGCGCTGGGAGGGCACGACCTGGAAGGCCTCGCCCGCCCGGATGCGCTCCTTGATGTCGTCGACGGCCTCCTGGTAGGCCTCGCCGCCCCATCGTGCGGTGTACGGGGGCAGCTCGGACGGGGGCAGGACGGCCGGGGCGTTCTCGACCGGGCGGCGCAGGTCGCGCTCCATCGCGTCGAGGCGGGCGACGGCGTCCGCGTATGCCTCGTCGACGCCGGTGGCGAGGTCGTTGTGGTTGATCGCGTTGGCGATGAGCAGGACGGTGCCGTTCTGGTGGTCGAGGACGGCGAGGTCCGAGGTGAGGAGCATGGTGAGCTCGGGCAGCTCCAGGTCGTCGCCGCCGTGCTCGCCGATCTTCTCCAGGCGGCGCACGACGTCGTAGCCGAGGTAGCCGACCATGCCGCCGGTGAACGGGGGCAGGCCCAGGTCGCTCACCAGGTCGCGCGGGGTGTGCAGGGTCTCGACGGTGGCCCGCAGCGCGTCCAGCGGATCGCCTGCCACGGGGACGCCGACGGGAGGGGTGCCGAGCCAGTGGGCCTGGCCGTCGCGGGTGGTGAGGGTGGCGTCGCTGCGGACGCCGATGAAGGAGTAGCGCGACCAGGTGCGGCCGTTCTCGGCCGACTCCAGCAGGAAGGTGCCGGGGCGTTCGGCGGCGAGCTTGCGGTACAGGCCGACCGGGGTGTCGCCGTCCGCGAGGAGGCGGCGGCTGACGGGGACGACGCGCCGGTCGACGGCCAGCTTGCGGAAGGTGTCGAGATCCATGGCCGGACCTTAGCTGTCGAGGAGGACGTCGGCGTCGAAGCAGGTGCGGTCGCCCGTGTGGCAGGCGGCGCCGGTCTGGTCGACCTTGACGAGGACGGTGTCGGCGTCGCAGTCCAGGGCGACGGACTTCACGTGCTGGACGTGGCCCGAGGTGTCGCCCTTGACCCAGTACTCCTGGCGGCTGCGCGACCAGTAGGTGCAGCGGCCCGTGGTGAGGGTGCGGTGCAGCGCCTCGTCGTCCATCCAGCCGAGCATCAGCACCTCACCGGTGTCGTACTGCTGGGCGATGGCCGGGACCAGGCCGTCGGCGCCGCGCTTGAGACGGGCGGCGACGGCCGGGTCGAGGTTGCCGGCGGGCGGGGTGCGGTCGGGCGTGCTGGTCATGGGGCCATTGTGCCGTGGCGCCGGGCGTCTCCCGGCCGGACGTCCACTGGGCGGACCGGGGGTGACGGTCGTACGCTGGCGGGCATGTCGACCCATGCGAAGCGTGAACGTCTTCTGCTCGCCGATCTGTTGGAAGCGGCCGGTCCCGAGGCCCTGACCCTGTGCGACGGCTGGAAGACCCGCGACCTGGCCGCCCATGTGGTGGTCCGCGAACGCCGCGCGGACGCGGCGGGCGGGCTGCTGGTGAGCGCCCTGAAGGCCCGGATGGAGCGGGTGCAGGCGGAGTTCGCGGCGAAGCCGTACGAGGAGCTGATCCAGCTGATCCGTACCGGACCGCCCCGGTTCTCCCCGATGGCCCTGAAGCAGATCGACGAGGCGGCCAACACGGTGGAGTTCTTCGTCCACGCGGAGGACGTGCGCCGGGCCCAGCCCGACTGGTCGCGCCGCGAGCTGGACCCGGTCTTCGCCGACGTGCTCTGGTCCCACACCGAGAAGGCCTCCCGGATGCTGGGCCGCAGATCCCCCGTGGGGCTGGTGCTGCGCCGTCCGGACGGCCGGACGGCGGTGGCCCACAAGGGCACCCCGGTGGTGACGGTGACCGGGGAGCCGGGCGAGCTGCTGCTGTACGCGTTCGGCCGGCAGGAGTCCGCGGATGTGCGGGTGGAGGGCGACGAGGCCGCAGTGGAGCGGCTGCGGAAGGCCGAACTGGGGATGTGACGCGGGACGCGTGCCGGGGCGGGCGGCCGGTGGTCCGGCGGGTGTCCGGCCGGGTGTGGCGGACCCGGCCGGGGCGGTCGAGCCGACGCACGCGGTGACAGCGGTGGCGCGCCACCGTGGGGCCCGAGCCAGGGCGGCGATGGGTCGCGGCGGGCGAACGACCGGCGGGCGGGCGGCCCGAACTCCTCAGCCGCCCACGAGCCGTCGTGCCGCCAGGGCCAGCGAGACCTCGACCGCGTCCCGGGGGCGGGTGAGGCAGCGGCCGGTGAGCTGTTCGAAGCGGCGGAGCCGGTTGAGGACGGTGTTGCGGTGGCAGTAGAGCCGGGCCCCCGCCCGCTGGGCCGAGCCGTCCGCGTCCAGCCACGCGGTGAGGGTCTCCACGATGACGTCGCGGTCGGTGGGGTCCAGTCGCTCCAGCGGCCCCAGCACCCGGTCGGCGAGCGCTCCGGCGAGCGCCGGGGACGACACCACCAGGGCGTCCGGGAGATGCTCGTCGAGCAGAACGGTCCCCCCGGAGGCCGGACAGGCGCGCAGCGCGGTCTCCGCCAGCCGCCGGGCCTCGCCGAGGGCGGCCAGGCCCTCGACGGCGGAGCCGATCCCGGCCCGGGTCCCGGGCGGCACGTCCAGGGTGGCGGCCAGTTCGCTCAGTTCGCCGGACGGGCCCGTCAGCGGCAGGATCGCGAAATCGGCGTCCGGGCCCGGGTGCCAGAGCACCGCGCCACCCGGCTCGGCGGCGGGCAGGGCCGGCGACGGGCGGGCCACGCCTTCCGGACCGGGCAGGGGCGCCGAGGGACGGACTCCACCCTCCGGACCGGGCAGGGTCACCGACGGACGAGCCACGCCTGTCGGACCGGGCAGGGACACCGACGGACGAGCCACGCCTGTCGGACCGGGCAGGGACACCGACGGGCGGACCCCACCCCCCGCACCGGGCAGGGGCGCCTCCGCCCCGCCCACCGCAGCGGCCGGGGCACCCCCCGTCGCGCCGCGGTGGTTCCCCGCCACGGCGAGTACGGCGTACCGGCCCTGCTCCGGCAGCCCCAGCATCTCCGCCGCCTCGGCCAGGTCCGCGATCCGGGCGGTCCCGTCGAGCAGGGCGGCGACCATGAGCCGCTGCCGGTTCTCGCGCCGCCAGGACAGCCGCCGCTCGGCCTGGCGGTAGGCGTCGGCGACGACCCCGCAGTGCTCGTCGACGAAGTTCCACACGTCGGCGGCGACATGGACGAGCAGCCGGATGTCGTCGGGGTCGCGGCGGGCGGTCTCGTCCACCAGGTCCTGCCAGACCATCGCGCCGCCCATCCGGAAGGCGTGCAGGACGGCGTCGAGCGGGACGCCCTGCTCGGCCCGGACCTCCCCGATCCAGCGGGAGGTGCGGTGGGCGGACTCCCGGAACTCGCGGGGCTGGATCAGGGAGCCGACGTTGTGCCGCAGGGAGTGGTGGACCTCCTGCCAGACCTCGGCCCGGTCGGAGTCGATCGCCGCCCGGTAGGCGGGCTCCTGGGCGTACAGGGCCTCGACGAGCCGGTCGGTGAGGGCGGGCAGCGACGCGACGAGGACCCGGGCGGCCCGGTGCAGCACCTCGACGGCCTCGCGGTCGGCCAGGGACCGGAAGCGGTGCGGCAACGGCGGTACCGGAGAGGAGCCGCGCAGCGCCCCCGTCCGCGAACGTACGACCTGTGGCATGGCGGCCTCCACCGGGAATCGGCCGGCCGCGCGAGCGGCGGGCCCGGCGCAGCGGCCCCGGGCGGGGGGCGAGCGCGGCGAGACGATCCTGACGCCCGCAGAATGACATACCGCCCAGTCGGTACCTAGGGGTCTGCGCGGAACTCGTCATCACGGTCTGGCAACCTCCCGGCCGCGGCGGGGCCGTGACGGGGTTCAGGGACGCGACAGCCTGGCCAGTTCGGTGCGGGAACGGATGCCGAGGGCGGCGAAGACGTTACGGAGGTGGTGGTCCACCGTGCGCGGGCTGAGCGAGAGCCGCCGAGCCACTTCGCGGTTGGTGTCCCCCTCGGCGACGCAGCGGGCGATGCGCTGCTGCTGAGGGGTGAGCCCCGCCAGCGGGTCGCCCTCCCGGTCCGGACGCGCCCCGGCCGGCTCCCCCGCCGCCCGGAGCTCCCCCGCTGCCCGGTCCGCCCAGGCGCGGGCCGAGCAGCGCTGGAAGCCGACCAGGGCGTCGCGCAGCGGGTCACGGGCCTCACGGGTACGCCGGCGGCGGCGCAGCCACAGCCCGTACAGCAGCCGGGTACGGGCCCGCTCGAACTCCCCGCCGGCCTGCTCGTGGTGGGCGAGGGCCTCGCCGTAGCGGGCGTCGGCCTCGCCGGCGGGGGCCAGAAGGGCGCGGCAACGGGCCAGTTGGGCGGGCGCGCCCGGGTCGGCGGCCCGGTCGGCCCAGGTGGCGAACTCGTCGACGGCGGTGTGGAGTTCACGGGACTGGGCGGGCAGCCGTCCGTCCAGTACGGCGGCCTCGATCCAGCAGGGCACCGCGAGGGTCCGGGTGGCGAAGTGGCCCCGCCCCGGTCCGGACCCGACCAGGGGGGCCAGCCGGGCGGCCGCGTCGCCCGGCCGCCCGGCCGCCAGGTCCGCCCTGGCGCGTGCCCAGGTGGCGAGGGTCGCGGCCTGGGTCAGCCCGTGGGGGCCGGCCCCGGCCAGCGCGGCGTCGGCATGCGCGGCGCAGGCCTCGCCGGGTCCCTCCACGGAGGCGGAGAGGGCCAGTACGGCGTGCAGATGGGCGGCGGTGTTGGACTGCCCCGTACGCCGGGCGGCGTGCAGCCCCTCCAGGGCGTGGGCCCGCGCGCCTGCGTGCCGCCCGGCCCGGAGTTCGGCGTACGCGAGGTGTTCGAGCGCGTGGGGCAGCAGCGCGTCGGGGCCCCTGGTCCGTACGGCCGCGAGCGCGCGGGCGCCCGTGCGGCAGGCGGCGGAGACGTCCCCGAGGACCAGGGCCGCGACACCGGCCCGCAGCAGCGTGGCCGGGTCGCCGGTGTCCCCGGCGACGGCGAGAGCCCGGCGGAGGTGCGCGTGCCCTTCGGCGGTACGGCCTTCGAGCACGGCGCTCATGCCGCCCCGGTAGTGCGCCAGCCGCTCGTCGGCCGGGGTGCGGGTGAGGCTGTGCATGACGTCGAGGTAGCCGACGGCGTCCCCCGCCGCCCAGGCGGCCTCGGCGGCACCGAGGAGGGCGTCGCGGGCCCGGCCGGGATCGTGCGGCACGAGGAGCGCGGCTGCGGCCTTCAGGACTTCCCGCGCGTCGGCGACGGGCCCGGAGCGGAGGGCCAGCATGCCGTGGACGTAGGGGGCGAGGCCCGGCGCGCTCGCGGGGGCGGTGGCCGGGTCCGCGTCCGCCGCGGGGTCCGCTCCTCGCCAGCAGGGCCCGGGCCAGGGCGGGTCGCCCGCCAGCCGCGCCTGCTCGGCCGCCGCGGCGAACCGGGCGGCGCGCAGCGCGGGCCCGGTGGAGAGCAGGGCGGCGCGGGCGAGGGCGGTGGAGCGCTCGGCGTGCGACGACGGCGCGACGGCGGCTGCTTCGAGCCGCGCGGCCAGCGCGGCGTCCGGTCCGGGCGCGGCGCAGGCCCACTGGACGAGGGCGGCGAGGGGGAGGGCGGGAGGGTCGCTACCAACCGTCCCGGCGCGGACCTCCGGAAAGCCCGGCTCAGGCACCTCCGAGACCTCCGGGCCGCCCGGCTGCGGGCCCTTCCGCCCCTCCGGGACCCCTGGAAGAACGATGGCGGAGCTCGCCCCCGGGGCGCCCGGGTCCACAGCCTCCGGGAACGACCGTGTCCCCGGGGGTTCAGGAAGTGCGGTGGCAGAGCGTGCCTCCAGGGAGGACGGCTCAGGGAAATCCCGCGCCTCCGGGACCTCCAGGCCTCCCGCCTCCAGAGCCTCCGGGCCGCCCGGCTCCGGGACCTTCCGCCCCTCCGGGGACAACCGCGCCCCCGGGGCCTCCGGAACCGCGCCGGCGGAGTACGCCGCCGGGGCAGCCGCCTCCAGGCTTTCCGGGGCGCCCGCCCGCAGAACCGCCGGGGCACACGCCTCCAGAAGCTCCGGGAACCCCCGCAGCCGGCGGGCCCCAGGGCTCCCCGGACCAGCGTGGGCGCCCCCGCCCCCGCCGCCGGTCTCCACCAGCACCGTGGCGAGCAGTTCGTGGGCGGCCCGGCGGCGGGACCAGGGGGCGCGGTCGAGCACGGCACGGGCGGCTAGACGGTGGGCGAAGTGCACCCGGCCGCCGGTCCGTCGCAGGAGGCCGCCGGTGCCCGCGCCGTCGAGAAGGGCGTCGTCCAGAAAGGCCCGGGGCAGTCCGGCCCGAGTGCCCGCGCGCAGCAGGAGCAGCATGTCCGCCCCGGCGCCGGCCGGCTCGTGCTCCTCGGCCGCCGCGGCCAGCAGGAGCAGGGTGCGGGCCCGGTCCGGGAGGCGGTCGAGGCGTTCGGCGTGGGCCGCCGGCAGCGCTTCGCCGCCGGGCAGGGGCCAGGGCAGCGGGGTCCGCCCGGCGAGCTGGTCCGGGGTGAGGCGTGCGGTGAGCCCGGTCAGCAGAGCGGGGTTGCCGCCCGCCTCGCGGAGGAGTTCGGCGCGCACGACCGGGTCGGGCCCGTCCGTGCCGGAGGTCAGCCGGTCCAGGAGCGCCGAGGCCGCGTCCTCCTCCAGGGGCGTGAGGTGCAGGGCGGGCAGCCCCTCGAAGGCGGCGCCGTCGGCGGCCGAGAGCAGGAAGGCGATCCCGCTGCCCGTGAGCGGTCCGAGCGCGGCGAAGGTGAGCGCGGCCCGGGACACGGGGTCCCAGGCGTGCGCGTCGTCGACGCAGACCAGGAGCGGCCGGCCGTCGGCGAACTCCCGGAGCCGGCCGGCCAGGGCGTCGGTTGCCGCGCCGGAGGACCCGGCACCGGCCGGCACAGCGACGGTCCCGGTGCCCGTGGGCAGGGCGGCGGACGCGGAACCCGTGCTCCGGGCGAACGCCGCCGGTCCCGCACCTGCCGTGCCCGGGCCGAGCAGGGCGCCCAGTCCGCCGCAGGGCACGGCGCGTTCGGCGGTGGCGGCCCCGGCGTACAGCACGGGGCCCCGGGCCCGGTGCGTCGCGGCTGCCGCGCGCAGCAGTGCCGTGCGGCCGAGACCGGGCGGCGCGACCAGCACCAGCGCACCCCCGACGCCTCTCCGTAACAGCGTCAGCAGATGCTCGAGAGTGCCGAGTTCGTCCTCCCGGCCGTACAGCCGGAGCGGACTGCGCACGGTCGTCGATGAGGTCACAGCCGCACGGTACGGATCCGTCGGCGGGTGCGGAAGCGCCGCGTCCGGAGGCGGCCCGGTGCGGTGCGGGCTCCCAGCCGCGGCCCTGCCGCGCTGTGCTCCGGCACAGCGCGGCAGGGGGTGCCGGCGGCGGACCGTCCCGCGCTACGCGGTGTGCGGGCAGGTGCCCCGGTACTCCGCGATGGTCAGGCTCGGCCGTGGGAGCGGGCAGAGGAACTGCTCGTAACGGGTGTCGTCGTCGATGAATCGCTTCAGCCAGGAAATGCTGTACTTCGCGATGGTCGTGTCGGAGGTGTTCGGGGTGAAGTGCGAGGCGCCGCGCAGCTCCAGGTAGGCCTTGTCCAGGGAACCGGGCATGGACTCGTAGAACAGTTCGGAGTGCGTCGCGACCGGGGCGATCGTGTCGCCGTCCGCGCCCACCACGAGGGTGGGCGTACGCAGTTCGGGCCAGGTCTTGTCGATGTTCCAGCCGGTCAGCGGGATGGCCGCCTTCAGGGACGGACGGCTCTTGGCGGCTTCCAGGGATCCGCCTCCGCCCATCGAGTGCCCCATCACGCCCAGGCGGCCGGCGTCCACCCGGGACCGCACCGAACTGCGCTCGGTCAGGTAGTCCAGGGCGGCGAGGAGCTGGCGGCCCCGGCTGTCGGGCTGGTCCAGCGTGGTGTTGGTGTCGATCGTGAAGACGACGAAGCCCTGGGAGGCCAGGCGCGGCCCGAGCCAGGCGATCGAGGACTCGTACGCGGTGAAACCGGGCGAGATGACGACCGCGCCGAACGTGCCGTCCGCGGTGGTCGTCGGGTAGTGGATGGTGCCGCCGCCGAATCCGCTGACGAGCGAGGAGACGGAGGTGCGGGAGGTGGCGTACGGGCCCCGGCTCGCCTCGATGGAGGAGGTGGAGGGGGCCGGGCCGCGCTCGTAGGGGTTGTCGGCGGCCTGGGCGCCCGGGGCCAGGGCGGTCATCAGGAGTCCGGCGGTGGCCGCACCGGCGGTCACCAGACTCGTCACCGTACGGGAGCGACCCGCGGACGTACCGGAGCGGCTCGGGCGGGAGGGGCGCGGGGGGATGGTGCCGGAGGGGAGGTGCTGCTGCACGGGGGGATCCTCTCGGTGGTGGCAGAACCGCACCGCGCGGGGTCCACGGACCCGTCGTCCGGGGCCCGGGGATGACACCGCGTGGTCGCCGACGTCGTTCGCCGGCGGTCGCCACTCTCACCCTGCGTCCCGGGGGCACGCATCGGCGGTATCACCGGTCTCGGCAGACCGGTGACACCGCCCGCACCGTGTACGCGCGCCTCAGCGGACCGGGTGCCCCGCGTCCCGCAGCGCGCCCTTGACCTCGGAGATCCGCAGGTCGCCGAAGTGGAAGACGGACGCGGCGAGCACCGCGTCGGCGCCCGCCCCGATCGCCGGGGCGAAGTCGGCGAGCCGGCCGGCGCCGCCGGAGGCGATGACGGGGACGGTGACGTGGCCCCGGACCGCCTCGATCATCTCGGTGTCGTAGCCGTCCTTGGTGCCGTCGGCGTCCATCGAGTTGAGCAGGATCTCGCCCGCGCCCAGCTCGGCGGCCCGGTGGGCCCACTCGACGGCGTCGATGCCGGTGCCCTTGCGGCCGCCGTGCGTGGTGACCTCGAACGTGCCCCCGGGGGTGCGGCGGGCGTCGACCGAGAGCACCAGGACCTGGCGTCCGAAGCGTTCGGCGATCTCACGGATGAGGTCGGGGCGGGCGATGGCGGCGGTGTTGACGCCGACCTTGTCCGCCCCGGCCCGCAGCAGCTTGTCGACGTCCTCCGGGGTGCGGACGCCGCCGCCGACCGTGAGCGGGATGAAGACCTGCTCGGCGGTACGGCGGACCACGTCGTACGTCGTCTCGCGGTCGCCGCTGGAGGCGGTGATGTCGAGGAAGGTCAGCTCGTCGGCGCCCTCGGCGTCGTACAGCTTGGCCATCTCGACGGGGTCGCCCGCGTCGCGCAGGTTCTGGAAGTTGACCCCCTTGACGACGCGGCCGTTGTCGACGTCGAGGCAGGGGATGACCCGTACGGCGAGCGTCACTTCGCACCTCCCCGGTAGGCCTCGACCTCGACCTCGACGACCAGGCTCGGGTCCACGAACCCGGACACGATGAGCATCGAGGCGGCGGGGCGCACGGCGTCGAACAGCTCCTTGTGGGCGCGGCCGACCTCGTCGACGTCCCGGGCGTGCGTGAGGTACATCCGGGTGCGGACGACGTCCTCGCGCCCCAGACCCAGCTGCTCCAGCGCCGCGAACGCGACGTCGAAGGCGGTGACGGTCTGCTCGTACGGGGAGCCCGCGGCGATCTGGCCGTTGACCACGGAGGTGCAGCCGGCCACCAGGACGAGCCCGCCCGGGAGTTCGACCGCCCGTGAGTAGCCGAACTTCTCCTCCCAGGGGGCGCCGGTGGAGATCCGGCGCACGGCGGCCGGGGCGTCGGCGTCCGTCATGCGGCGACCGCCTTGAGCGCCTCTTCCAGCGTGAACGCCTTCGCGTACAGCGCCTTGCCCACGATCGCGCCCTCCACGCCTTCGGGGACGAGGAGGGAGATCGCGCGGAGGTCGTCCAGGGACGAGACCCCGCCGGAGGCGACGACCGGGCGGTCGGTGGCGGCGCAGACGTCGCGCAGGAGGCCGAGGTTGGGGCCTTCCAGGGTGCCGTCCTTGGCGATGTCGGTGACGACGTAGCGGGCGCAGCCCTCGGCGTCGAGGCGGGCGAGGGTCTCGTAGAGGTCGCCGCCGTCGCGGGTCCAGCCGCGGCCGCGCAGGGTGGTGCCGCGCACGTCGAGGCCGACGGCGATCTTGTCGCCGTGCTCGGCGATGACCTTGGCGACCCACTCGGGGGTCTCCAGGGCGGCGGTGCCGAGGTTGACGCGGCGGCAGCCGGTGGCGAGCGCGGCCTCCAGCGAGGCGTCGTCGCGGATGCCGCCGGACAGCTCGACCTTGATGTCCATGGCCCCGGCGACCTCGGCGATCAGGGCACGGTTGTCGCCCGTGCCGAAGGCGGCGTCCAGGTCGACGAGGTGCAGCCACTCGGCGCCGGCGGACTGCCAGGCGAGGGCGGCCTCCAGCGGGGAGCCGTAGGAGGTCTCGGAGCCGGACTCGCCGTGGACGAGGCGGACGGCCTGGCCGTCGCGGACGTCGACGGCGGGGAGCAGTTCAAGCTTCGGCATTACAGCGTCTCGATCCAGTTGGTCAGCAGCTGGGCGCCGGCATCGCCGGACTTCTCGGGGTGGAACTGGGTGGCCCACAGCGCGCCGTTCTCCACGGCGGCCACGAACCGTTCGCCGTGCGTGGCCCACGTGACCTTGGGGGCACGGATCTTGGCGTTGGTGACTTCGAGGGTCCAGTCGTGCGCCGCGTAGGAGTGCACGAAGTAGTACCGGGCCTCGGGGTCCAGACCGGCGAAGAGCCGGGAGTCCTCGGGGGCCTCCACGGTGTTCCAGCCCATGTGCGGGACGACGTCGGCCTTCAGGGGGCCGACCGTGCCGGGCCACTCGTCCAGGCCCTCGGTCTCCACGCCGTGCTCGATGCCCTTCTCGAAGAGGATCTGCATCCCGACGCAGATCCCCATCACGGGGCGGCCGCCGGAGAGCCTGCGGCCGATGATCCAGTCGCCGCGGGCCCGCTTCAGCCCCTCCATGCAGGCGGAGAAGGCGCCCACGCCGGGGACGAGCAGCCCGTCGGCGGCCATCGCGCGGTCGTAGTCGCGGGTGATCTCGACGTCCGCGCCGGCGCGGGCGAGGGCCCGCTCGGCGGAGCGGACGTTGCCGAAGCCGTAGTCGAAGACGACGACCTTTTTCGTGTCAGTCACGGTGTGCCTCTCAGTCCCACAGGCCCTGGATCCGCAGGATGCCCGCCACCAGGCACATCACGGAGCCGATGGACAGCAGCACGATGACGCCCTTGGGCATCCCCTGCTTGGCGAAGGAGTAGACGCCGCCGGCCAGGAAGAGGCCGACGACGATCAGAAGGGTGCTGAGGCCGGTCACAGGGCGCCCTTCGTGGAGGGCAGGATGCCGGCGGCACGCGGGTCGTGCTCCGAGGCGTAGCGCAGGGCGCGGGCGAGCGCCTTGAACTGGCACTCCACGATGTGGTGGGCGTTGCGCCCGTACGGGACGTGGATGTGCAGGGCGATCTGCGCCTGGGCGACGAAGGACTCGAAGATGTGGCGGGTCATCGTCGTGTCGTAGGTGCCGATCATCGGGGCCATGGTGTCCGGCTCGGTGTGCACCAGGTAGGGGCGGCCGGAGAGGTCGACGGTGACCTGGGCGAGGGACTCGTCCAGCGGGACGGTGCAGTTGCCGAAGCGGTAGATGCCGACCTTGTCGCCGAGGGCCTGCCGGAAGGCGGCGCCGAGCGCGAGCGCGGTGTCCTCGATGGTGTGGTGGGTGTCGATGTGCAGGTCGCCCTCGGTCTTCACCGTGAGGTCGAAGAGGCCGTGGCGGCCGAGCTGGTCGAGCATGTGGTCGTAGAAGCCGACCCCGGTGGCGACGTCGACCTTTCCGGTGCCGTCGAGGTTGATCTCGACCAGCACGGACGTTTCCTTGGTGGTGCGTTCCACGCGGCCTACGCGGGGGCTCATGCGTCGTGCTCCTTCTTGAGTTCGCGTACCGCATCGAGGAACGCGTCGTTCTCTGCCGGGGTGCCCGCGGTGACCCGCAGCCAGCCCGGTACGCCGTTGTCCCGGACCAGGACGCCCTTGTCGAGGATCCGCTGCCAGACGGCGTGGCTGTCGTCGAAGCGGCCGAACTGGACGAAGTTGGCGTCCGAGTCGGTGACCTCGTAGCCGGTGGCGCGCAGCTCGGCCACCAGCCGGTCGCGTTCGCTCTTGAGCTGCGCGACGTACCCCAGCAGCGTATCGGTGTGCTCCAGGGCGGCGAGCGCGGTGGCCTGGGTGATCGAGGAGAGGTGGTACGGGAGCCGGACCAGCTGGACCGCGTCGACGACGGCCGGGTCGGCGGCGAGGTAGCCCAGGCGCAGCCCGGCCGCGCCGAACGCCTTGGACATGGTCCGGGAGACGATCAGGTTGCGGCGGCCCTCGATCAGCGGGAGCAGCGAGGGGCGGTGGCTGAACTCTCCGTACGCCTCGTCGACGACGACGATCGACGGCCCGGCGGCCTGGGCGGCGTCGTACAGGGCGAGGACGGTCTCGGCCTCGACGGCGGTGCCGGTGGGGTTGTTGGGCGAGGTGATGAAGACGACCTCGGGGCGCTGCTCGGCGATGGCGGCGCGGGCGGCCCCGACGTCGATGGTGAAGTCGTCCCTGCGCGGCCCGGAGATCCAGCCGGTGCCGGTGCCCCGGGAGATCAGGGCGTGCATGGAGTACGAGGGTTCGAAGCCGATGGCGGTGCGGCCGGGCCCGCCGAAGGTCTGGAGCAGTTGCTGGAGGACCTCGTTGGAGCCGTTGGCGGCCCAGACGTGGGCGGCGGTCACCTGGTGCCCGGCGGTGCGGGTCAGGTAGCGGGCCAGCTCGGTGCGCAGCTCGACGGCGTCCCGGTCGGGGTAGCGGTTGAGGTCGCGGGCGGCCTCGCGGACCCGCTCGGCGATCCGCTCGACCAGGGCTTCGGGGAGCGGGTAGGGGTTCTCGTTGGTGTTGAGGCGTACGGGGACGTCGAGCTGGGGCGCCCCGTACGGGGACTGGCCGCGCAGTTCGTCGCGGATGGGGAGTTCGTCCCAGGGGTTACGGGGGGTGGTGCTGCCGTTCGTCACTGCTGCGGGACCTTCCAGCCGAACCTTGCCTTCAACGCGGCGCCGTGGGCGGGGAGGTCCTCCGCCTCGGCGAGGGTCACGACATGGTGGGTGACCTCGGCGAGCGCGTCGCGGGTGTAGTCGACGATGTGGATGCCGCGCAGGAAGGACTGCACGGACAGGCCCGAGGAGTGGCAGGCGCAGCCGCCGGTGGGCAGGACGTGGTTGGAGCCCGCGCAGTAGTCGCCGAGCGAGACGGGGGCCCAGGGGCCGACGAAGACCGCTCCGGCGTTGCGGACCCGGTCGGCGACGGCGGCGGCGTCGGCGGTCTGGATCTCCAGGTGCTCGGCGCCGTACGCGTCGACGACCTTGAGGCCGTCCTCGACCGAGGAGACCAGGACGATCGCGGACTGGCGGCCGGCGAGCGCGGGCTCGATGCGGTCGGTGACGTGCTTGGTGGCGGCGACCTGCCCGGTCAGCTCCGCCTCGGTGGCGGTGGCCAGCTCCGCGGAGTCGGTGACCAGGACGGCGGCGGCCATCGGGTCGTGCTCGGCCTGGCTGATCAGGTCGGCGGCGACGTGCACCGGGTCGGCGGTGGCGTCGGCGAGGATCGCGATCTCGGTGGGCCCGGCCTCGGCGTCGATGCCGATGCGGCCCTTGAGGAGGCGCTTGGCGGCGGCGACGTAGATGTTGCCGGGGCCGGTGACCAGGTTGACCGGTGAGCAGTCCTCGGTGCCGTACGCGAACATCGCGACGGCCTGGGCGCCGCCGGCCGCGTACACCTCGTCCACGCCGAGCAGGGCGCAGGCGGCGAGGATCGTGGGGTGCGGGAGGCCGCCGAAGTCCTTCTGCGGCGGGGAGGCGACGGCGACGCCCTCGACGCCCGCCTCCTGGGCCGGGACGACGTTCATCACGACGGAGGAGGGGTAGACCGAGCGGCCGCCGGGGACGTAGAGGCCGACACGCTCGACGGGGACCCACTTCTCGGTGACGGTGCCGCCGGGGACGACCTGGGTGGTGTGGGTGGTGCGGCGCTGCTCGCGGTGGACGAGGCGGGCGCGGCGGATGGACTCCTCCAGCGCGGCGCGGACGGCGGGGTCCAGCTCCTTGAGGGCCTTCGCCAGGGCGTCGGCGGGCACCCTGACCGACTCGATCCGGACACCGTCGAGCTTCGCTCCCCAATCGATCACTGCCGCGGAGCCACGATGGCGTACGTCCTCGCAGATGGGCCGCACCGTCTCCAGGGCGGCTTCCACGTCGAACTCGGCACGGGGCAGCAGGTCGCGCAGGGCTCCGCCCTCGGGGAGGGCGTCGCCGCGCAGGTCGATTCGAGAGATCACACGGCAATTCTCTCAGACCGCTCCGGGCGGCCGGTCGCCCGTATCACTGGCTGATACCGGCCGTCCGTACCACTGGCTGATATGTGTCTCGGCCATGTCCGGCTGTCACCGCTGACCTCGGGCTTCCACGGCGTCACACCAGGGCATAACGGCTCTACGGCATGTGTGCCCACGAGGGCATGGCGGAAGCACCACAGCATGCGTGCACGGAGGGAGCGGCCGTGACCGAGCCGCACGAAGGCGACATCCCGGACGGCCTCAGCGCAGCGGAGCTGGGCATGTGGCAGTCCTTCCGCAACGGGACCACCTACGACTTACGCACCTACGACACGGCCCGCAACGACCCGTTCACCCCGCAGACGTGGGGGCCCGAGCGGAGCGTCGGCGCGCGCACGGTGGCGCGGCTGCTGCTGGCCGGGCCGCCGGCCCGGCCCGGCCGGGTGGCGGCGCTGAAGCTCCGGGGGGTGCGGATCACCGGGAAGCTGGATCTGGCGGGCGGGCGGGTCTCCCCGTACGTGGAGCTGACCGGCTGCCGTTTCGAGCAGGAGGTGGTGCTGCCGGAGTGCCACTTCACGACGTTGCGGCTGGTGGGCTGCGCGCTGCCCCGGCTGGAGGCCGCGCGGCTGCAGACCGAGGGCGATCTGCATCTGCCGCGCTGCCGGGTCGACCGGGGCATCCGGCTGACCGACGCCCAGATCGGCACGGATCTCCTGATCAACCAGCTCAGCGTCGGCCCGGACCGGCACGGGCGGGCCGTCGTCGGGGACGGCATGACGGTCGCGCAGGACCTCCAGGCCGAGATGATCGAGACGCTGGGCGAGCTGAGCCTGCGCGGGGCGAAGGTGGGCGGTTCGCTGAGCCTGCGCGGCAGCCGGCTGCGCGCGGCGGAGGACCGGCGCGCGCTGAACGCCCCGCAGCTGACGGTGGAGCGCACGCTCTACATGACCGAGGCGTGGGTGAGCGTCGACACGGGGAACCAGGGCACCACTCCCCCGTACGGCGTGGTCTACGCCCCGACCCCGGCGCGCGGCACCCGCTCGCAGATCTTCGAGAGCAAGGGCGGGGTGCGGCTGGACGACGGGCGTTTCGGGGACGCGGTGGACCTGCACAAGGCCCGGTTCACGATGACCCGCCAGGAGGAGCTGTCGCTGCGCCGGATCGTCACGCCGGAGCTGCGGTTCAACGCGGAGCGCCCGGAAGAGGGGCGGGTCGTGCTGAACGGCGCGAAGGTGGTGACGCTGATCGACCTGTCGACGAGCTGGCCGGGCCCCGGGGGCCTGGCGATGGGCGGCTTCGTCTACGAGAACCTCGTCCCCTACGGCCACTTCCCGCTCTCCCGGCGGCTGGAGTGGGTGCAGGCCGCGACCCCGGAGTACGTCCCCGAGCCGTACGAGCGCCTGGCCGCGGTGATGCGCAGCTGCGGGGAGGACGCGGACGCGCGCGAGGTGCTGCTCGCCAAGCAGCGCCGCCGCCGCGAGACGCTGCCGCCCGCCGCGAAGGCCTGGGGGTACCTCCAGGACTGGACGGTGGCGTACGGCTACCGGCCGGGGCGGGCCGCGGTGTGGATGGCGGTGCTGTGGGCGGCGGGTACGGCGGCGTTCGCGCAGCACGCCCCGCCGTCGGTCAAGGGCGACGAGCATCCCCAGTGGAACCCCGCCCTGTACGCGCTGGATCTGCTGATCCCGGTGATCAACCTCGGGCAGGACGGCTACTGGCGGATGGAGGACGCCTGGCAGTGGGCCGCGGCCGGCCTGGTGCTGGTGGGGTGGGTTCTGGCCACCACGGTGGCGGCGGGCGCCTCGCGGATGCTGCGCCGGGGCTGACCGGGGCGACGGGACGGACGGGGGCGGAGGCCGTACGGGGACGGAGGCGCAAGCCGCCACCGTGCGGTACCGGCGGTCGGAGGCCGGGCCCCTTCCGTCGCCGGGCTCGGTGACCACAGGGACGGATGGGGCTCCCGAGTGGTCGCAATCAAGCCAGCTGCGAGCCTTTCCTTTGCCCTTTCTTGACCGAGCCCGATACAACCCCTCCACTCGGCACAGAAGCTTCACAGCTCGCCTCTGGCGCGCTCCTCACCAGCGCTTTTCAATGGTCTGCACCATGGCTTTCCTTCGCGCTCTGCTCAGTACCGCGCGCATGGTCCGGCACAGCCCGCCGCTGTCCGCCGGCCTGTCCGCGGATGACGCGGTGCTGCTCGACGCCCCCGACGAGCGGCTCTCCCCCGCGCTGGTCGCCGCTGCGCTGGGCGACCACGGGCCGGCCGCCAAGCTGCTCGCCGCCACTCGGGACGCCGCCGACTGGGAGAACCGGGACCGCTATCTCGGCCGGCTCGTCGCCTTCGCCCGCGGGCGGGACGACTGGCTCGTCGACTGGCTGGCCGCCGCCCCCCGCGACCCGGACGCGCTGCTGGTCAAGGCGGAGCTGTCGGTCCGCCGGGCCTGGGAGTCGCCCGCCCGCGCGGAGCACCTCCGCGAGGTCGGCCCGCTGATCACCGCGGCCGCCGACGCGGACCCGCGCGACCCCGTGCCGTGGCGTCTCGCCCTGGACCACGCGCGCGGCACCCACGCCACGCACACCGCCTTCGAGTCGCTGTGGGAGCAGGCCGTACGGCGCTCCGCGCACCACTACGGCTGCCATGTGGCGGCGCTGCGCTACCTCTCCGCCGCCTGGTACGGCTCGCACCGCGAGTGCTTCGACTTCGCCGAGCAGGCCGCCGCGGACGCGCTGCCCGACTCCCTGGTGCAGGCCCTGCCCGTCCGGGCGGCCTTCGCGCTGCTCCTGGACACCCAGGCGGCGGGCCGGACCACCTCGGTGCTGGAGGAGCGGATCGACGCGGCGGCGGACCTGGCGATCACGTTCTCGGCCGCCCACCGGCCCGGTGATCCCTGGCCGGCCGAGGTCCGCAACCTCCTCGCGTACGTCCTGCTCGCCCGGGGCCGCTGGGCGGAGGCGCTGCACCAGTTCCAGCTGATCGGGCTGCACGCGACGTCGTTCCCGTGGTCGTCGGTGTCCGAGGACGCGCTCGGCAGGTTCCTGGACGCGCGGGACGGCGCACGCCTCCAGGTGGCCTCCCTGACCCCGCTGCGCGGCCGGGCCGGTCACGGCCGCCCCAGGGGCCATTACGCTTGAGCGTTGTGACCACCGCCCGCCTTCCCCTTTTCCCGCTCAACGCGGTGCTGTTCCCCGGCCTGGTGCTGCCGCTCAACGTCTTCGAAGAGCGATATCGCGCCATGATGCGGGAGCTGCTGAAGAGCGACGAGGACGAACCTCGCCGCTTCGTCGTGGTGGCGATCCGCGACGGCCGCGAGATCGCCCCGACGGCCACCGGCATGCCGGACCCGGCGGCCGCGCCCCCCGAGCGCGCTCCGGCGGACGGCTTCGGCCCCGATCCGATCCAGACCTTCCACCGGGTCGGCTGCATCGCCGACGCGGCGACGATCCGCGAGCGCCCCGACGGCAGCTTCGAGGTCCTGGCCACCGGCACCACCCGGGTCAGGCTGCTGTCCGTCGCGGCGGACGGCCCGTATCTGACCGCCGAGGTCGAGGACCTGACCGAGGAGCCGCCCGCCGGGGACGAGGCCGACGAGGCCGGAGCCCTGGCCGAGGGCGTCCTGCGGGCCTTCCGCTCGTACCAGAAGCGGCTGGCGGGGGCGAGCGAACGCTCGCTCGCGACCGGCGCCGACCTCCCCGACGACCCGTCCGTGATCTCCTACCTGGTCGCGGCGGCCACGGTCCTGGACGTCCCCACCCGACAGCGCCTGCTCCAGGCCCCGGACACCGCGACCCGGCTGCGCGAGGAGCTGACCCTGCTGCGCAAGGAGACGGCGGTCATCCGCCATCTGCCCTCGCTGCCCGCGACGGACCTGACGCGGGCTCCCACCCACCCCAACTGACGAGGACCGGCCCCCGTTGGCGAAGAAGCCCAGGAAACAACAGCAGGGCGGTACCCCCGCCACGGTCGCCCTGACCGCGGCGGGCGCCGCGTTCACGGTCCACGCCTACGACCACGACCCGGCGTCCCCGTCCTACGGCGAGGAGGCCGCCGAAGCCCTGGGCGTCTCCCCCGACCGGGTCTTCAAGACCCTGGTGGCGGAGGTGGACGGCGCCCTCACGGTCGCGGTGGTCCCGGTGGCCGGTTCCCTGGACCTCAAGGCCCTGGCAGCGGCGGTGGGCGGCAAGCGCGCCACGATGGCGGACCCGGCGGCGGCGGAACGCACGACGGGCTACGTCCGGGGCGGCATCTCCCCACTGGGCCAGCGCAAGCGCCTGCGCACGGTGCTGGACGCGTCGGCGCGGACGCACCCCACGATCTGCGTCTCGGCGGGACGCCGGGGCCTGGAGGTCGAACTGTCGGCGACGGATCTCGCGGAGCTGACGGGGGCCACGTTCGCGGAGATCGCACGGGGCGGCTGAGCCCCGCCGGGGGGAGCGGAGCCCCGAACCCCGAGCCCGGCCCGCCCGGCGCCCGAGGAGCGGAGTCCGGGGTGGAGCGCCCTGTCCCGGCAAGGCGCGGGCCGGGGAAGAGACCCGCCGCGGGTGCCCCTGCGACAACCGGCGTGCCCTCAGGGCAGGTCCCGGCCCGGCCCGGCACCCCCCGCGGGCGGCGACGACGGAGCCCCGGACGCCGGACCCGCCAGGGGCCCCTGCACCGGCCCGTCGTGGTACCCCGCGTACCCCGGCCAGTCCGGCTCCGGGTCCCGCGGCCCGAACGCCGCCGTCAGCAGCAGGTGGATCCCCATCGCCGCGAACGGCCACGCCAGCACCGCCACCCACACCGTGTGCAGCTCCAGCGGGGCGTCGAACGTCACGCCCTGCCCGGCCTCCCGGGCCCGCGCCACCACGTCGGAGGACGGCCCCAGCCAGACGCCGACCCGCCACGCGATCAGCGAGGCGAGCAGCGCGCCCAGTGCCAGGCCGACGACCACGAACACGCCCCCGCGGCGCAGCCGCCAGAAGACGAGGGCCGCCGAGACCATGCCGAAGCCGAGGGCCAGCAGGACGAAGGTGCCCTCCGCGCCGATCGCCTCCTCGCCCTCGCTGTTCTCGAGGAAGACCGCCGTGTCGTCGGAGACCAGGGGAACGCGCGGCGCGAGCCACAGCCACAGCAGCCCGAGGGCGATGCCCGAGACCGCGACCAGGACGGCGACGACAGCGGCCTGCCGGAGTTCGGTGGCCGTGTCCGGGTCGTCCGGGGAGGACGCGAGGCGGGAGCCCGAGGGCGGGGCCTGCCAGGGGTCGTGGGGGCCGGGCTGGTGAGGCGGCGTCAGAGGTGCGGTCACCGTGCCATCGTGCCAGGCCACCCTGTGCGGCGCCTCACCGGATACCGCACCCGGGGCGTGGACGGCCGGCCGGACACGGCCGAGGGAGCCCGGCCGCGCGCGGACGCGGGCGGCGGGAGGGAGCGGAGGGACGACCGAGCGGTGCCGTGCGGCGGCCTACCGGACGGCGGCCCGCCGGTACGCCCACGTCGCCACGGCCAGCGAGAGCACCCCCACCGCCGCGCAGACCGCGAGGAAGAAGGCGATGACCCCCCAGTCCGGGCGGGCGTCGAAGGACCGGGCCAGCGCCTCGACCCCGTACGTCGAGGGCAGCAGGTCGCGCGCCCACCCCACCGGCTCCGGGAGCCGCTCGGCGGGCAGGACCCCGAGGAGCAGGGCGGCGGACATGCCCAGCTGGCCCAGCAGGGTCGCCAGCTCCGGACGCGGGGCCAGCAGCCCGAGGGCCGCGCCGAGTCCGGCCAGGGCGGCGCCGGAGAGCGGGACGACGGCGGCCAGCACCCACAGGTGCGTCATCGGCAGCTGGAACAGCACGCTTCCGGTGATCGCGGTGAAGACCGTGCCGGGCACCGTGAACGAGGCGTACGCGGCGGCCGCCCCGAGCACCACCGCGGCGGGCGGCACGGGCAGGGTGGCGTAGTGGTCGAGCCCGCCGCCGGCCCGCAGCTGGCCGAAGTACTGGGCGAGGAGGTTGAGCGCGACGAACGCGACGACCAGGACGCTGGACCCCGCGACCACCGCACGGGCCTCCGCGCCGCCGTCCACGACGCCCCGCATCAGGATCATGATCCCGACGGACTGGAAGGTCGCCACGAAGAGCAGCGGAATCCGGGCGACGCGGGCCCGGGAGAGCTGGGCGCGGTAGACCGCCGCCAGGGAGGGCAGCAGCCGGGCGCGCGGAGCGAGGGGCGCCGCGACGGTGCGGGCGGGACCGGTGCCCGAGGTGCCGGGCGCGGGCCGGGTGCGCGTCGCCGCGGTCCCGGCCGGAATGATGCTCGTCACCTGAGGCCGCTCCCCTTAGACACGTCCAGCACGTCAAACCCGTTCCACACACCCCGTACACCGCGTACGGGGAACCCGTCCGGCACGTCCGGCCGGTTCCCTCCGGCGCGTACGTCCACCGCGCCCCGCGCGTTCACGTCCTCCGCGGCACGTACGCCTCTCACGCCTTCACCAGCCCCTCGGTCGCGGCGCCGGCGTCGCCCCCGAGCGCGAGGTAGACATCTTCCAGGCTGGGGGTGGCCAGGGTGAAATCGTCGAGGGCGGCGAAGGCCGCGCCGCCCGTCACCGCGGCGACCGCGGCCCGTGCCTCGTCCGGCCCGAGCCGCAGCACCCAGCGCCGGCCGGACTCCTGGGCGGACGCCCGCAGCGCCGCCACCTCGGGGACGTCCAGCGGGGCCCGCTCGCGCCAGACCAGCTCGACGCGGACCTCCCCGGCGACCCGTTCCTTGAGTCCGGCGGGAGTGTCGCAGGCGATGACCCGGCCGCGTTCGAGGACGGCGACCCGGTCGAGGACGGTCTCGGCCTCGATGACGTTGTGGGTGACGAGCAGGACCGTGGCCCCGCGTTCCGCCCGGCGGCGGTCGACGGCGGCCCAGACGGCGCGGCGGGCGACCGGGTCCATGCCGGTGGTCGGTTCGTCGAGCACCAGGACGGGCCGGTCGCCGACCAGGGCGGTGGCGAAACAGGCGAGGCGGCGTTGACCGCCGGAGAGCTTCTTCAGGGGCCGCCCGGCGATCAGGGTGAGGCCCAGCTCCTCCAGGACGGCGTCGCGCTCGGCGCGGGCCTCCCGGACCGGGAGGCCGCGCAGCCGGCCGGTGGTCTCGGCGGCGAGGGAGACGGTCAGTTCGTCGAGGGCGGTGGACTCCTGCCCGAGGTAGCCGATCAGCCGGGAGGCCCGCTCGGGGTGGCGTACGAGATCGTGGCCCAGCACCTCGACACTGCCGGAGTCGGGCCGCATCAGCCCGGTGAGCTGGCGGACCAGGGTCGACTTGCCCGCGCCGTTGGGGCCGAGCAGCCCGAAGATCTCGCCGCGCTCGACGTCCAGGCTGATGGCGTCCGTGGCACGGACCTCGGGAGCCGCGGGTGCGCCTCGGCGGCCCCGGGTCGCGGGGTAGGTCTTGACCAGATCGCGCACCGCGCACACGGTGCCGGTGTCCCGCTGCGCCTGTGCTGTGCCCGTACTCACGAGGTACGAGGGTACGGGGTCACATGCCCCGGTTCGCGCCCGGGGCCGTCCCGCGTCGCCGCCCGGACGGCGGGCGGCTCCCTCTCCTACTCCCCCGCCGGTACGTGCTCGGCGGCGGCGCGTACGTCGATCTCCCGCCAGAAGCCGGCCCGGATCGCGTAGCGGTCGTGCTCGTCGATCTGGTCGTCCTTGTGCGCGAGGAGTCCGAAGCGGGCCGCGTACCGCAGGAGTTCGCCGTCGATCCGGTGCGGGATGCGCGGGTAGAGGGTGGAGAGTCTTTGCAGGTGGACGGCTTCCGGGAGGCGCTCCATCCAGCGGCGGGCGAAGACCTGGCCCACCTCGAAGGGGTCGCCGCCGACGGTGGTGATGTCCTCCTCCCGGTCGGCCCAGCGCTGTTCGGCGCTGGTGACCTGGGCGAGGGTCGGCAGGGACGCGGTCTCGGCCGGCTCGCCGAGGGGGCCGCCACGCTCCACCCACCCCTTGTCGGAGGACCAGCGCAGCGTGGCGCCCGCGGGCTGGGCCGGCTGCTGGCGGTCCGGGTGGGAGGCGTGGGCGCGCAGCGCGGCCAGGTCCTTGGGGGTCGGCACGCCTTTGTGGGCGGCGGGCGCTTCGGTGGCGGCGGGCGCGCTCTCGGCGGGCTCCGCCGAACGCGCCTCCGAAGCGGCACGGGCCGCTTCGGAGGCGCGTTCGGCGGAGGCGGCGAGGGCGGCCTCGGGCAGCGGTGCGGAGAGGATCGCGGCGATCTCGGGCCGGGTGGCGGGCTGCGGGGCGCAGGCGCCGCCGAGGTCCTTGGCGCGTACGGCCTTGGTGATCCAGGCACGGTCGAGGACGCGCCGTTCGTCGGCCTCGGCGACGAGGTCCTCGGACTGGTTGTAGTCGCCGTCGGCGGCCTGCACGGCCCAGAGGTGGACGGCGACCCCGTGTTCCTTGGCGGACATCAGGCCGGGCAGCAGATCGCCGTCGCCGGTCACCAGGACCACGTCGGAGCAGGCCCGGTTCCTGGCGAGTTCGGTGAGCTCGGCGTGCATGGCGGCGTCGACGCCCTTCTGGGCCCAGCGTCCGTCGCTGCGGGTCAGGGCGCCCAGCCGTACGGTCACGCGGGGCATCACACGGAGCCGGCGGTGCTCGGGCTGGGGCACCCGGTCGGGGGCGCCGTCGAACCAGTAGATGCGCAGCAGGGGCTGCTGGGTGTCGGCCTCGGCCCGCTCCCGCAGGCCCTGGATGAGGGCGGTGTGGTCGACGGTGATGCGGGAACGGGCGGGCTCTCCGGCCAGCAGACTCGCGGCTGCGCCCAGCAAGTAGCCGGCGTCCACCAGGACGACGCAACGGTCCACGCGTTCCACCCTCTTCCAGAACTGGGGAACGGTTCAGCGGCCCGTTCCTCGATGGCCGGGTCCGCCTTCCCAGGGTTTTCTTCGAGTCTGCCCGACCACGCGGGGGTTAACGGCCGGAACTGGATCATCGGCGTGGCGGATCCGGAAAGGAGGCGGAAAAGGAAGGGAGGAGCGGGCGCGGGAGGACGCCACTGCGGTAACCGCTACGCACGGTAATGATCCAACATGCGGTGTTTGCGGCGTCGTGTGAGTCTGACAGCGGTCCTGGCCCCACCAGGATTCCCCACAGGAGGCATTCACCATGGCCAAGAACAAGAACCGCAAGCAGGGCAGCCAGCACGACCGCGCGTCCGCGTCGGAGCGTAGCGCGGAGCAGGCCAAGTCGACGGCGTTCGAGTCCCAGAACCAGGCGCAGGCGCAGGCCCAGGGCAGCCCGTCCGACGTGGCGCGCAAGCACCAGCGACGCTTCGGCCACAACTGACCCGTCGGCCGCTCGCGGTGGTGACAGGCGTTCGAGAACGGCGAGAGGGGCGTCCCGCACCGGCGGGGCGCCCCTCTCGTCGTCGTGCGGGTGATCCGCCCGGGGCTCAGCCGGCCAGGCAGGACGGGCCGAGCAGGACCTTCAGGTCGCCGAAGAGCGCCGGATCGGGCTTGACCCGGTGGCGGTCGAGACGGAGCACGGTGGTCTTGCGGGGGCCCTGGAGCCTGATGCGCACCTCGGTGTCGCCCCGGTGGTGGCTGAGGACCTCGCCGAGCCGGGTGACCATGGGCGGGGTGATCTTCACGGTGGGGATGGTGAGGACCACGGGCGCGTTGGTCCCGGCGTTGGAGATGTCGGGGACCTGCATCTCCATGGCGACCAGCCGGGGCACGTCCTCGCGCTTGTCGAGGCGTCCCTTGACGAAGACGACGGTGTCCTCGACGAGCTGGGTGGAGACGAGCTGGTAGGTGGCGGGGAAGAACATGCACTCGATGGAGCCCGCCAGGTCCTCCACGGTGGCGATGGCCCAGGCGTTGCCCTGCTTGGTCATCTTGCGCTGGAGGCCGGAGATGATGCCGCCGACCGTGACGACGGAGCCGTCGCTGTAGTCCCCGCCGGTGAGCTGGGAGATGGCGGCGTCGGCCTTGTCGGACAGCACGTGTTCCAGGCCGAAGAGCGGGTGGTCGGAGACGTACAGGCCGAGCATCTCCCGCTCCTGGGCGAGCAGGTAGGCCTTCTCCCACTCGACGTCGGAGAACTCCACGTCCAGGCCGAAGCCGGGCTCGCTGCTCTCCTCCTCGCCCATGCCGCCGAAGAGGTCGAACTGTCCCTCGGCCTCCTTGCGCTTGACCTGGACCACGTTGTCGATCATCGGCTCGTGGTGGGCGACGAGACCCTTGCGGGTGTGGCCCATCTCGTCGAAGGCGCCGGCCTTGATGAGCGATTCGACGGTGCGCTTGTTGCAGACGACCGCCTCGACCTTGTCCAGGAAGTCGGGGAAGGTGCTGAACTTCCCCTTCGCCTTGCGGGACCGGATGATCGAGTCGACGACGTTCTGGCCGACGTTGCGGACGGCGGTCAGGCCGAAGAGGATCACGTCGTCGCCCTGGGCTGCGAAGTTGGACAGCGACTCGTTGACGTTGGGCGGGAGCACCTTGATGCCCATGCGGCGGCACTCGTTGAGGTAGACCGCGGACTTGTCCTTGTCGTCCTTGACCGAGGTCAGCAGGGCGGCCATGTACTCGGCGGGGTAGTTCGCCTTGAGGTAGGCGGTCCAGTAGGTGACCAGGCCGTACGCGGAGGAGTGCGCCTTGTTGAACGCGTATCCGGCGAACGGCACCAGGACGTCCCACAGCGCCTTGATCGCCGCGTCGGAGAAGCCCTTGTCCTTGGCGCCCTTCTCGAAGAGGACGAAGTTCTTCGCCAGTTCCTCGGGCTTCTTCTTGCCCATCACGCGGCGCAGGATGTCGGCTTCGCCGAGCGAGTACCCGGCGACGATCTGGGCGGCCTTCTGGACCTGCTCCTGGTAGACGATCAGGCCGTAGGTGAGGCCGAGGACCTCCTTGAGGGGCTCCTCCAGCTCCGGGTGGATCGGGGTGATCTCCTGGCGGCCGTTCTTGCGCTCCGCGTAGTTCGTGTGCGAGTTCATGCCCATCGGGCCCGGCCGGTAGAGGGCCGAGACGGCGGAGATGTCCTCGAAGTTGTCGGGCTGCATCTGGCGGAGCAGGGAGCGCATGGGCCCGCCGTCGAACTGGAAGACGCCGAGCGTGTCACCGCGGCAGAGCAGTTCGTAGGTCTTGGGGTCGTCCAGCGGCAGCGAGAGCATCTCCAGGTCGATGCCCTTGTTGGACTTCACCATCTTGATGGCGTCGTCCATGATCGTCAGGTTGCGCAGGCCGAGGAAGTCCATCTTCAGCAGGCCGAGCGACTCGCACTGCGGGTAGTCCCACTGGGTGATGGTGACGCCGTCGGTGTGCCGGACCCAGACGGGGGCGTGGTCGACGATCGGCTCGCTGGACATGATGACGCCGGCGGCGTGCACGCCCATCTGCCGCACCAGGCCCTCGACGCCCTTGGCGGTGTCGATGACCTTCTTGACGTCCGGCTCGCTCTCGTACATCCCCCGGATCTCGCCCGCCTCGCTGTAGCGCGGGTGCTTGGGGTCGGTGATGCCGTTGAGGTCGATGCCCTTGCCGAGGACGTCGGCGGGCATGGCCTTGGTGAGCCGGTCGCCCATCGCGTACGGGTAGCCCAGGACGCGCGCGGAGTCCTTGATGGCGTTCTTCGCCTTGATCTTGCCGTACGTGCCGATCATGGCGACCTTGTCGGCGCCGTACTTCTCGGTGACGTACCGGATCACCTCGACGCGCCGGCGCTCGTCGAAGTCGATGTCGACATCGGGCATGGAGACGCGCTCGGGGTTGAGGAACCGCTCGAAGATCAGCCCGTGCTCGATCGG
This sequence comes from Streptomyces sp. YPW6, assembly GCF_018866325.1. Taxonomy (NCBI): domain Bacteria; kingdom Bacillati; phylum Actinomycetota; class Actinomycetes; order Kitasatosporales; family Streptomycetaceae; genus Streptomyces; species Streptomyces sp. YPW6. Next base: position 6,078,458 of record NZ_CP076457.1, on the reverse strand, counting down.
GTCGAGGTCGGTGATGCCCATGGCGTACGCCACGATCGAACCGGCGGCGGAGCCTCGGCCGGGGCCGACCGCGATGCCGTTGTTCTTGGCCCACATGATGAAGTCGGCGACGACCAGGAAGTACCCCGGGAACCCCATCTGGATGATGATGTCCATCTCGTACTCGACCTGCTTCTGCCGGTCGTCGGGGACCCCGTTCGGGAAGCGGCGGGCCATGCCGGTCCGGACCTCCTCCTGGAACCAGGTGATCTCCGTGAAGCCCTCGGGGATCTCGAACTTCGGCATGAGGTTCTTCGCCTCGAACATGCCGGTGGTGTCGATCTGCTGGGCTACCAGGAGGGTGTTGCGGCACCCCTCCTGCCAGGCGTCGGAGGAGTCGACGGCGTACATCTCGTCCGTCGTCTTGAGGTAGTAGCCGGTGCCGTCGAAGCGGAAGCGGTCGGGGTCCGAGAGGTTCTTGCCGGTCTGGATGCAGAGCAGGGCGTCGTGGGCGGTGGCCTCGTGCGCGTACGTGTAGTGGGAGTCGTTGGTGACGAGCGGCGGGATGTCCAGCTTCCTGCCGATCTCCAGCAGCCCGTCGCGGACCCGGCGCTCGATCTCGATGCCGTGGTCCATCAGCTCCAGGAAGTACCGGCCCTCGCCGAAGATGTCCTTGTAGTCGGAGGCCGCCTGCACCGCCTCGTCGAACTGGCCGAGCCGCAGCCGGGTCTGCACCTCGCCCGAGGGGCAGCCGGTGGACGCGATGAGCCCCTCGGACCACTGGGAGATGGTCTCCTTGTCCATCCGGGGCCACTTCTGGAGCCAGCCCTCGGCGTACGCGTCGGAGGAGAGCCGGAAGAGGTTGTGCAGCCCCGTCTTGTTGGACGCCCAGATGGTCTTGTGGGTGTAGCCACCGGAACCGGACACGTCGTCGCGCTTCTGGTGCGGCTGCCCCCACTGCACCTTGCGCTTGTGCTTGCGCGACTCGGGGGCGACGTACGCCTCGATGCCGATGATCGGGGTGACGTCCGCCTTCTTCGCCGAGTGGAAGAAGTCGTAGGCCCCGTGGAGGTTGCCGTGGTCGGTCATCGCGATGTGCGTCATGCCCATCTCGTTGGCCGCCTCGAACATGTCCTTGAGCCGCGCCGCACCGTCCAGCAGCGAGTACTGGGTGTGCACGTGCAGGTGCGTGAAGGGCGGCTTGGTCACGGCGTCGGGCCTCCGGGAAGTCGGGCGATGACGGACGGGGGGACAGCGTGGAAGTCTACGACGTGACCGAGTCGAACGACGGGCACTCCCGGCTCCGGCCGAGCGTTGGAGAAGGCGGAACACCTGTCCGTTTTGTCATGCACTCGGTCACGTGGATCGAGCGTTCGGTCCCGTGGCCCGGCTACCGCAGGAGGCAGTAAGAGATGTCGGAAACGCAGACCGGCGCAGCGCAGCGCGGGAAGCAGATCCTCACCGTTTTCGACACCGCCTTCGGGGAGCTGCTGGCCGCCGATCCGGCCGCCTTCCGGGTCAAGTTCCGCAAGATGGCGGGCTCGGCGTTCGCCTTCTACCGGGGCACGGCGTGCCTGTTCTACAGCGACCTGGAGCGGGAGCGGCACGGCGGCCCGTTCCTGGACGAGCGCACCGGCCGGGTGTGGATCCACGGCGATCTGCACGCGGAGAACTTCGGCACCTACATGGACGCCAACGGCCGCCTCGTCTTCAACGTCAACGACTTCGACGAGGCGTACGTGGGCCCCTTCACCTGGGACCTGAAGCGGTTCGCCGCCTCCGTGGCGCTGATCGGCTACGCGAAGGCGCTCGCCGACGAGCAGATCACCGAGCTGGTCCAGGTCTTCGCCGCGTCCTACCGCGAGCGGATCCGCGCGCTGGCGACGGGCGCGAAGAACGACGAGGTGCCGCCCTTCACCCTGGACACCGCGGACGGTCCGCTGCTGGGCGCGCTGCGCGCCGCCCGCTCGCGCACCCGCTTCTCACTGCTGGACTCGATGACGGAGATCCGGGACTTCGAGCGCCGGTTCGCGGACGGCGGCGGGGCGGTCGACCTGGACGCCGCGACGCGCTACAAGGTCCTCGCCGCGTTCGACGGCTATCTGGAGACACTGCCGGAATCGAGCCTGGCCCGCCCCGACTCCTACCGGGTCAAGGACGTGGTGGGCCGCCGGGGCATCGGTATCGGCTCGGCCGGGCTCCCCTCGTACAACATCCTCCTGGAGGGCAACAGCGACGCCCTGGAGAACGATGTGGTGATCTACCTCAAGCAGGCGCAGACACCGGCGGTCTCCCGGCACATCACGGACGCCGCCGTGCGGGAGTACTTCCAGCACGAGGGGCACCGCACGGTGATCTCGCAGCGGGCGCTCCAGGCGCACGCGGACCCGTGGCTGGGCTGGACCGAGCTGGACGGGGCGGGCCAGCTGGTCGCCGAGGTCTCGCCGTACGCGGTCGACCTGGACTGGTCCGACATCGACGAGATGGACGAGATCGGGGCGGTCGTCGCGGATCTGGGCCGGGCGACGGCCACGATGCACGGGGCGGCGGACGACGAGAGCGGCCACTCGCTGGTGCCGTTCTCCACGGAGCGGGCGATCGACGCGGCCATCGCGGCCGACGAGGAGGGCTTCGCCCCGCTGCTGGTCGATTTCGCCCACAGCTACGGGGCGCGGGCCCGCGCGGACCACCAGATCTTCGTGGACCTCTTCCGCAACGGAAAGATCCCGGGCCTTTAGGGCGTGTCCGGTCCTGATCCGGCGGACACCTCCCGGGCCCGTCGTCGGGCCCGGGAGGCGCCGGGCGAGACTCTCAGCCTCTTTTAAGGTCCGCTTACCTCGGCGCATGACACACTTTCCGGCGATGGACATCTCAGGGACGCAGCTCAGAGTCGCGCGCGCGGCGGTCTTCACCGCGCTCGTCGTGACCCTGTCCACGGCGTCCCATGTGCTGCTCTCCGGGGTACCGCTGCCACTGACCGCGGTGGCCCTGCTGACCGCCGCGGTGTTCGCCGCGGCCTATGCGCTGGCCGGCCGGGAGCGCGGCTTCGGGGCGATCGCGGGGCTGCTGGTCCCGCTGGAGCTGGCCGCCGACACGCTCTTCACCACGGGCCAGAACCTCTGTTACGGGGCGGCAGGCGGCCCGGTCACCGGCCCACTGCGCGCGGTGGGCCTCGACGTCCTGTGCGGCGGCGGTGAGGTCGGCACGGGCGGGGCCCGGATCGCCGGCGTCGGCGCGGTGGGCACCCCGCTGGCCGGTGTGGCCGGTGCGGGCGACCGCGCCGCGGCCCTCCTCGCCCAGCCCGGGCCCGCGGTGCCGTGGCTGCTGCTCGCCGCCCATGTGGCGGTCGGGCTGCTCGCCGCGGCCTGGCTGCGGCGCGGCGAGGCGGCCCTGGCCGGGCTGGTGCGGACGGCGGCCCTGCTGGCGTTCCGGCCGCTGCTCACCGCGGTCGCCGTGGTCCACGCGGGGGTACGGACCGCGGCCCGGCGCTCCCGGCCCGCGGGGCGTCCGCACCCGCCGCTGACCGCCCGTTTCCTCGTGCACTGTGTGGGACGCAGAGGCCCGCCGCTCACCGCGTCCGCCGCTGCCTGAGGGCACGGCGACGCGACGACGGCACCACCGCCCACTCCCCACACACGTACACACGGAGATACCGACATGAGCAAGCGCAACAGCCAGGCGAACAAGGCGGCGGCCCGCGAGCGGCTGCGCGCCGAGCGCGAGCGCCAGGCCAAGAGGGACAAGACCCGCAAGCAGGTCGTCGTGGCGGTCTCGGTCGTCGCCGCCCTCGCCGTGGTCGGCGGCATCAGCTACGGCGTGGCGCAGCTGAACAAGCCGGGCGCCTGGGAGGCGGCCGCCGACGCGAAGAACGTCACCGCGCCGAAGAACACCTCGGGCGAGGACGGCACCACCGTGGTCGTCGGCAAGTCGAGCGCGAAGAAGACCCTGGAGCTGTACGAGGACTCGCGCTGCCCGGTCTGCGCCACGTTCGAGCAGGGGGTCGGCGAGACCGTCTCGAAGGACGTCGAGGACGGCAAGTACAAGGTCCGGTACGTCGGCGCGACCTTCATCGACAACACCGACAACGGCGAGGGCTCCAAGAACGCCCTGAGCGCGCTCGGTGCGGCGCTGGACGTGAGCCCCGAGGCCTTCTTGGAGTACAAGGCCGCGCTGTACTCGGCCGAGTTCCACCCCGAGGAGAGCGACGACAAGTTCGCCGAGGACAGCTATCTGATCGAGGTCGCGGACTCGGTCGACGCGCTGAAGGGGAACAAGGACTTCCAGAAGGACGTCGAGGACGGCACGTTCGACGCCTGGGCGATGAAGATGTCGAAGACCTTCGACGAGAGCGGGGTGCAGGGCACGCCGACGCTGAAGATGGACGACAAGAAGGTCACCGCCGAGGGCAGCGAGAACGCCCCGATGACGGCCGACGAGTTCACCAAGGCCATCGACAAGGCCCTGAAGGGCTAGCGTCTCCCCACCCGGCCCCGGCAGACCGCCGCCGGGCGACGGTTTCCCGACGGGCGGGCGAACTTCCGTTGTTCGCCCGCCCGTTCGCCGTACGCGCCCGTAAGGTGATCGGCCGTGACCACACGACACCTTTCCTCGCCGAGCCGCCGCACGGTCGTCCGGGCCGCCGCCGCGAGCGCCGCCGCCGTCCCCGTGCTCGCCACCGCCACCACCACATCGGCGGCTCCCGCCCCGGCCGCGGGGGCGCCCGCCTTCCTCCACGGCGTCGCCTCCGGTGACCCGCTGCCGGACGGCGTCCTGCTCTGGACGCGGGTCACCCCCGAGCCCGGCGCCGAGCCCGGATCGGGGGCGGGACCGGACACCCCGGTGCGCTGGGAGGTCGCGGAGGACCGGGAGTTCGCACGGATAGCCGCGAACGGCGTCACCGTCGCGTCCGCCGCATCGGACCACACGGTGAAGGCCGACGTCCGCGGGCTGCGCCCGGCCACGGCGTACTACTTCCGCTTCACCGCGGGCGACGGCGTCCGGTCCGCCCTGGGACGCACCCGTACCGCCCCCGCGGCCGACGCCACCACCGCCGGTCTCCGCTTCGGCGTGGTGTCGTGCGCGAACTGGGAGGCGGGCTGGTTCTCCGCGTACCGCCATCTCGCCGCGCGGCCGGACCTGGACGCGGTCCTGCACCTGGGCGACTACCTCTACGAGTACGGCACCGGCGAGTACACCACGCGGGGCACGGCGGTGCGCGAGCACCGGCCCGCCCACGAGATCCTGGACCTGGCCGACTACCGCACCCGGCACGGCCACTACAAGACGGACGACGACCTCCAGGCGCTGCACGCCGCCCACCCGGTGATCGCGATCTGGGACGACCACGAGTTCGCCAACGACGCGTGGTCCGGTGGGGCGCAGAACCACACCCCGGAGACGGAGGGTGCCTGGCGGCAGCGGGTGGCGGCGGCCAAGCAGGCGTACTTCGAGTGGATGCCGGTCCGCGCCTCCACCGAGGGCACCGTCTACCGGCGGCTGCGCTTCGGGCGGCTCGCCGATCTCCATCTGCTGGACCTGCGCAGCTTCCGCTCCGAGCAGGCGTCCGTCGGCAGCGGGAAGGTGGACGACCCGGCGCGCACGATGACCGGGCGGGCCCAGCTGGACTGGCTGAAGGCGGGGCTCGCCGGATCGGACGCCGCCTGGAAGCTGGTGGGGACGTCGGTGATGATCTCCCCGGTCGCCTTCGGGGCGCTCCCCGCCCATCTGCTGGAGCCGCTGGCCGGGCTGCTGGGGCTGCCGAAGGAGGGCCTGGCGGTCAACGTCGACCAGTGGGACGGCTACACCGCCGACCGCAAGGAACTGATCTCCCACCTGCGGGACCGGGCCGTCGCGGACACGGTGTTCCTGACCGGCGACATCCACATGGCCTGGGCCAACGACGTGCCCGTGCGGGCGGCGACCTACCCGCTGTCGCCGTCGGCCGCGACGGAGTTCGTCGTCACGTCGGTGACCTCGGACAACCTCGACGACCTCCTGAGGGTCGCCCCGGGCACCGTGTCGCCCGTCGCGGCGGCGGCCGTGCGGGCGGCCAACCGCCATGTGAAGTGGGTCGACCTGGACTCGCACGGCTACGGCGTCCTGGACGTCACCGCGGAGCACGCGCAGATGGACTACTACGTGCTGTCCGACAAGACCGCCCGGGACGCCACCTCGTCGTGGGCCCGCTCCTACCGCACCCGGCGGGGCACCCAGCGCGTCGAGCGGGCCGACCGCCCGGTGCGCTGACAGGCGCCCCGGGGGCTACAGCGTGGCCAGGAAGCCGAGCGCGACCTTCCAGGTCTGCTCGGCGGCCGCCTGGTCGTAGTCGGGCAGATCGGGGTCGGTGAACAGGTGCCCGGCCCCGGGGTAGCGGTAGATCTCCACGTCCGCACCGGTACGCTGCATCTGGAGGTACCAGCTGTTCAGCCAGTCGTGGGACTCGAAGGGGTCCGGATCCGCGACGTGCAGCTGGACGGGGAGTTCGTCCACCGCGGCGTTCTCGGCGATGTCCGAGGTGCCGTGGAACAGCAGCAGCCCCCGGGCCTTCGCGTCACCGAGCGCAAGGGTCTGGGCGGTCGCCGCGCCGAGGGAGAATCCTGCGTACACGAGGCCCTGGTCGGAGTGGGGCGCCGCGGCGAGCACCGCGCGCTTGAGCAGTTCGTCCTTGCCGGTCTCGTCCTGGTAGGCCATGCCCTCTTCCACCGTGTCGAAGGTGTGCCCCTCGAACAGATCGGGCACGCGCACCTCATGGCCGGCGTCCTTGAGGCGCGCGGCCGCGGCGTGCACGGCGGGCGTGAGCCCGTACGTCGAGTGGAAAAGCATGATGTTCATGGGCCCCATGGTGCCAGTTCGCACCTGCTGAGGGCCGCTCGAAGGCTTGGGAGGACGAGGGAATGGAGAGCGTGCTGCGCCCGCTGATCGTCATCGGCGGTTCCGTGGTGATCACTCTGCTGGTCGGCTGGCTGGTGGACCTGCTGCTGCGGCGGGCCGACAGCCGGCACCACGAAACCCCGCTGTGGGGGCTGCTGCGGCGCTGCCGGCCTCCTTTGCAGGTGGTGGTCATCACGGCGCTGCTGCGCGGCAGCTACCGCGCCACGAAGATCGACTGGGTGCGGGACCACCGGGACGGGATCGGCCAGGTGCTCACCCTGGTGCTGATCGGCGCCTCCGCCTGGCTGGTCGTGCGGATCGCGGCGACGGTCGTGGAGGCGAGCTACGCCCGCTACGCGGCCTCCACCCGCGACCCCGCCCGGGTCCGCCGGGTCCGTACGCAGGTGACGCTCATCCAGCGGGTCGTCATAGCGGTCGTGACGGTCGTCGCCATCGCCGCGATGCTGCTGACGTTCCCGCCGATGCGGGCGGTGGGCACCTCGATGCTCGCCTCGGCCGGTCTGCTCGGCATCGTCGCGGGCGTCGCCGCCCAGTCGACGCTGGGGAACCTGTTCGCGGGGCTCCAGATCGCCTTCGGGGACACGGTCCGGATCGGCGACACCGTGGTGGTGGACGGCGAGTGGGGCACGATCGACGAGATCACCCTGACGTTCCTCGCGGTACGGACGTGGGACGACCGGCGGATCATGATGCCGGTCTCGTACTTCACGAGCAAGCCCTTCGAGAACTGGTCGCGCGGCGGGGCGCAGATGACGGGCACGGTCTACTTCCACCTCGACCACTCCGCTCCCGTCGCGGCGATGCGGAAGAAACTGCGGGACCTCCTCGGGGACATCGCCGCCTGGGACGGCCGGGACTGGTCGCTGGCGGTCACCGACACCACGCCGACCACGATCGAGGTGCGCGCGGTGGTCACGGCGAAGGACGCGGACGACATCTGGACGGCGCGCTGCGCGGTGCGCGAGCAGTTGATCGGCTGGCTGCGCGATCACCATCCGTACGCGCTGCCGCGGGTCGCCACCTCGCCCGCCGCGCTGCCGCCGGGCGAGCAGTGGGCGGATCTGACCGGCGCTGGTCCGACGAGCCGGGTGCGGCGCAACGGTTCCGCGCCGCCCGTCGAGCGGGAGGACTCCAAGGCTCCGCGGACGGGCCGCGGCTGAGCCGCGGCCCCGGCCCGCTCACCGCAGGGAGCGGAAGTCCAGGTACCGCAGCACCCGGTCCACGACCTCCGGGTCGGAGCCGGGTTCGCTGCGCGCGGAGAGCACCTCGTGGCGGGCGGCCGACATCATCTCGCGCTGGACGCGGCCGATCGCCTTGAAGCGTTTCGCCCGCTGGGCGTAGGCCTCCCGCCGCTCCTCGTCGATCATGTCGGGGCTGATCCGGGCGCCGATGTCGTACGCGGCGCGCTGGAGCCGCTCCAGGACCTCCTCGGGGAACTCCTCGACCTCCTGGATCTCCTTGAGCCGGTACTTGGCGGCCTTGGCGGCCCGGATCGCGAGGTCCCGCTCCAGGGCCTCCTCGGCGGCGGTGTCGGCCCCGACGTCCAGCTTGCGCACCAGCCAGGGCAGGGTGAGCCCCTGGAAGACCAGGGTGGCCATGATCACGGCGAACGCGATGAAGATGATCTCCTCGCGGCCGGGGAAGGGCTGTCCGTCGTCGGTCTTCAGGGGGATCGCCAGGGCCAGGGCGACGGAGGCCACTCCGCGCATCCCGGACCACCACATCACGACGGTCTCCCGCCAGCTGGTGGGGATCTCCTCGCTGACGTCCCGGCGGGTGTGCAGCCGCTTGGCGAGCCAGGTGGCGGGCAGCAGCCACAGCAGCCGTACCCCGACGACGACCGCGACGATCGCGAGCCCCCAGCCGACCATCTCCAGGGCGTGCCCGTCGGCGGTGCCGAACACGGTGTGCAGCTCCAGGCCGATCAGCCCGAAGGCGACGCCGGTGACGAGGGTGTCGACGATGTCCCAGAAGGTGCGTCCGGTCAGCCGGCCCAGCACGTCGTCGGCGTCGGCGGTGTGCTCGGCGAGGAACAGCGCGGTCGTCAGGACGGCCAGTACCCCGGAGCCCTCCAGCTCCTCCGCGAGGGCGTAGGCGACGAAGGGCACCAGCAGGGTCAGCCCGACCTGGAGCGTGGCGTCGCCGAGCAGGTTCATCAGCTTGATGGTGAGCCAGCCGATCGCGAGTCCGACGGCGACGGCGACGACGGCGGAGAGGACCAGCAGCCCGAAGGCCTCGGGGAGCGAGAAGGTGCCGCTGACGGCGGCGGCGATGGCCACGTGGTAGAGCACGATGGCGGTCACGTCGTTGAAGAGCCCCTCGCCCTCCAGGATCGACACCAGCCGGCGCGGCAGCCCCACCGAGCCGGCCACGGCCGTCGCCGCGACCGGGTCGGGCGGGGCGACGAGTGCGCCGAGCGCGACGGCGGCGGCGATCGGCAGGCCCGGCACGATGGTGTTGGCGACCGCGGCGACGGCGGCCGTGGTGACGAAGACGAGGGCCACGGCCAGCAGGAAGATCGGCCGTTTGTTGGCGGCGAACTGCCGCCAGGAGGTGCGCTGGACGGTGGCGTAGAGCAGCGGCGGGAGCAGCGCGGGGAGGATGATCTCCGGCGGGATGTCCACGTTCGGGACGAACGGCGCGAACGCCATCGCGATGCCCGCGAGCGTCATCAGCACCGGCGCGGGAAGCCCGAGCCGGTCGCCGAGCGGCACCGTGACCACGGCTCCGAGCAGCAGCAGGAGCAGCAGGGACATCTGTTCCACGGAGGGGCCTTCCGGAGCGTGCGGGTCCGGCAGGTCACGAGCGGCCGAACAGGGCTTCCACCCTGCCACGCGGGCGGCGCGTTTCCGCCGATACCCCCCGGGACCCGGCCGGTGCCCGTTCCCGGCGCCCGGACCGGACGGAGGCCCCGCCACGGCACCCGGGCCGGGTCACCCCCCCCTCCCGGCGCCCAGGCCCGGCGGGTGCCCGTTCCCGGCGCCCGGACCGGACGGAGGCCCCGCCACGGCACCCGGGCCGGGTCACCACCCCCTCCCGGCGCCCAGGCCCGGCGGGTGCCCCTCCCCTTCCCGGCGCTCAGGCCGGGCGGGTCTCCCCTTCCTGGCGCTCAGGCCGGGCGGATCTCCCGCCGCATGGCCCGGTGCGGCATGCCCGCGTCGGGGAACTCCGGGCCGTACGCGACGTAACCGAGCCGCTCGTAGAAGCCGAGGGCGTGCGTCTGGGCGTGCAGGTCGACGGCGGCCAGGCCCAGCTTCCGCGCCTCGTCCTCGATGGCCACGACGAGTGCCGCGCCGACGCCGAGGCCGCGCGCTCCCCGGCTCACGGCGAGCCGGCCCAGCGACCCGACGGTGAGGTCGCCGCCGGTCTTCCCGGCCGCGTCCGCGCCGTGCAGCAGCCGTCCGGTACCGAGCGGGGTGCCGTCGGCGGCGACGGCCAGGACGTGCACGGCGGTCGCGTCGTAGGCGTCGTACTCCAGGTCCTCGGGGACGTTCTGCTCGCCCACGAAGACGTCCTTGCGGACCTGGAAGCAGGCCGCCCGGTCAATCTCCTCGACGGCCCTGCGGGTGCTGTACGGGGTCGGGGCGCCGGTCACTGGCTCTCCGCGGAGATGGTGTCGAGGGCGTGCTGGAGGTCGGCCGGATAGCTGCTGGAGAACTGCACCCAGCGCCCGTCGGCCGGGTGCTCGAAGCCCAGGCGGACGGCGTGCAGCCACTGCCGGGTCAGCTTGAGGCGCTTGGCCAGCGTCGGGTCGGCGCCGTAGGTGAGGTCACCGACGCAGGGGTGGCGGTGGGCGGACATGTGGACCCGGATCTGGTGGGTGCGCCCGGTCTCCAGCTTGATGTCGAGGAGGCTGGCGGAGCGGTAGGCCTCGATCAGGTCGTAGTGGGTCACCGACGGCTTGCCCTCGGCGGTGACCGCCCACTTGTAGTCGTGCTGGGGGTGGCGGCCGATGGGGGCGTCGATGGTGCCGCTCATCGGGTCCGGGTGGCCCTGGACGAGAGCGTGGTACTTCTTGTCGACGACCCGGTCGCGGAACTGGGCCTTGAGCAGGGTGTAGGCGCGCTCGGACTTGGCGACGACCATCAGGCCGGAGGTGCCGACGTCGAGGCGGTGCACGATGCCCTGGCGCTCGGCGGCACCGGACGTCGAGATCCGGTAGCCGGCGGCGGCGAGACCGCCGATGACGGTGGTGCCGGTCCAGCCGGGGCTGGGGTGGGCGGCCACGCCGACCGGCTTCATGATGACCACGATGTCGTCGTCGTCGTGGACGATCTCCATGCCCTCGACGGGCTCGGCGACGATCTGGACCACAGGGGCCGCCTGCGGCATCTCCACTTCCAGCCAGGCACCGCCGTGGACCCGCTCGGACTTCCCGGCCACCGAACCGTCCACCTGGACCTTCCCGGCGGCGGCCAGCTCGGCGGCCTTGGTCCGGGAGAAACCGAACATCCGGGAGATGGCGGCGTCGACGCGCTCGCCCTCCAGGCCGTCGGGTACGGGCAGGGTGCGGATCTCGGGGTGCGTGCTCACCCGTCGAGTATGCCTTGCGCGGCACGCTCCCCGTCCCGCCCGGTCAGTCCTTGTGGACGGTCCCGTCGGGGTCGAGGCCCTTGAAGGACAGGATCACGATGAGGATGCCGCCGCAGACGATGGCGGAGTCCGCGAGGTTGAAGACGGCGAAGTGCTTGGGGGCGATGAAGTCCACCACCGCGCCCTCGAACACGCCGGGCGCCCGGAAGAGCCGGTCGGTGAGGTTGCCGAGGGCACCGCCCAGGAGAAGACCCAGGGCGATGGCCCACGGCAGGCTGTAGAGCTTGCGGGCCAGCCGGACGATCACCACGATCACACCGGCGGCGATGATGGTGAAGATCACGGTGAACGCCTCACCGAACCCGAACGCGGCCCCCGCGTTCCGGATCGCCCGGAACTGGAGCCAGTCGCCGATGATGTCGATCGGCGGCTGATGCTCCAGCTTCGCGACCACGATCATCTTCGAGACCAGGTCGAGCAGGTAGGCGACGACGGCCACGCTCAGGAGAACGAGGACCTTCCGCCTGCCCCGGCCCGCGTTGACGGCGGCGTCGGCGGCCGTGCTGCCGCCCTCGTCCGTGCCCTCGGCCTCGGGATCGTCCGGCGTACCGATGATGCGCTCCGCCTCTGCCACGTAAGTCCCTCAACCCTAGGTGCCTGCCTTCGGATGAGGGTACGACACACCTGTGCGGATCAGCCGCGCCGCTCCTGCTTCTGCTTGTCCTCGACGCACAGGGTCGCCCGGGGGAAGGCCTGCATGCGCGCCTTGCCGATCGGCTTGCCGCAGATCTCGCACAGCCCGTACGTTCCCGCCTCAAGCCGGGCCAGCGCCCGCTCGGTCTGCTCCAGCATCTCCTGGGCGTTGGCGGCGAGCGACAGTTCGTGCTCGCGGGTGATGTTCTTGGTGCCGGTGTCGGCCTCGTCGTCGCCCGCGCCGTCGCCCGAGTCCCGCATCAGCCCGGCGAGGGCCGCGCCGGAGGCCTCCAGCTCACTGCCGAGCCGCAGGATCTCGCTGCTCAGCAGGGTGCGGGCCTCGGTGACCTCCTCGGGCGTCCAGGGATCCTCGCCGGGCCGGACGGCCAGCTCGTCCGGGGCGGCGGCACGGGCGGGCGGCACGGGGGCCGTGGCCTGTGCGCCTGCTGCCGGACGACTCGCGCTCTTCTTGGCTACCACCGTGGGGGCTCCCGTCTGCTCGGCGGCCCGGGCCGCCTCCGTGGCCGCCGGTGCGGCCTTTTTCGCGGTCTTCTTGGCGGTGCTCTTCGAGGCGGCGGGCTTGTCGCCGGCCGCCGCCTTCCTGGCCGCGGTCTTCTTGGCGGCGGCCTTCTTCACCGTCTTCTTCGCTGCCTTCTTCGCCACCATGGCCGCGGCCCCTTCACATATTGTGATCTTGCTCGCGAATCGTGCTGGGACGATAAATCGACTCCAGCCCCGCGGCAACGGGGCACGCCGCCCACTCGCCTCCCCCGTGTCCGGTCGTGGCGCGCCTGCCTCCGTTGTTCCCAGCTCCCCGCCCGGTAATCCGGCCCGCGGGTCCCGCCGGGAAGTGCATGTACCCCGTCCCGCCACTCGGGTCACGCCCACGCGCCCCCGATAAACCGGTCGGCCGTCGCCCGTACGGCCCCGTACACTGGCCCCAGCGAGAGGCATCGACGGGACGAGTAGCGCCGTACGCAGCCAGCAGCGACCCGGGGACGGTGGGAGCCCGGGGGCGAGCGCGGTGTGAAGATCACCCCTGAGCCGCCGGAAGAACGCCAGGAGACGCGGGGCACACCCCCGGCACCAGGCCACTAGACCCGGCATCGCGACCCCAATGAGGGGGCCACGGGCCGTGCCCGGGGCCAAGGAGGGTGGTACCGCGGGAGCCGAGACGCTCTCGTCCCTCCGACGGAAGTGGAAGACATCCGCCGGAGGAAGCCGCACATGACATCGCCGCAGTACCGCCAGGTACCCGCCCAGGTCGACCTGCCCGCGCTGGAGCACGCCGTGCTCGACTTCTGGCGGGAGAACAAGGTCTTCGCCAAGAGCCTCGACCAGTCCGAGGGCCGTCCGGAGTGGGTCTTCTACGAGGGCCCGCCCACCGCCAACGGCATGCCGGGCGCCCACCACATCGAGGCCCGCGTCTTCAAGGACGTCTTCCCCCGCTTCCGCACGATGCAGGGCTACCACGTCGGCCGGAAGGCGGGCTGGGACTGCCACGGCCTGCCGGTCGAGCTCGCGGTGGAGAAGGAGCTGGGCTTCAACGGCAAGAAGGACATCGAGGCGTTCGGCATCGCCGAGTTCAACGCCCGGTGCCGTGAGTCGGTGACCCGGCACACCGACGCGTTCGCCGAGCTGACGACCCGCATGGGCTACTGGGTCGACCTGGACGACGCCTACCGCACGATGGACCCGGAGTACGTGGACTCCGTGTGGTGGTCGCTCCAGCAGATCTTCGACAAGGGCCTGCTGGTGCAGGACCACCGGGTCGCCCCCTGGTGCCCCCGCTGCGGCACGGGCCTGTCCGACCACGAGCTGGCCCAGGGCTACGAGACGGTCGTTGACCCCTCGGTCTTCGTCCGCTTCCCCCTCACCTCCGGCCCGCTGGCCGGCGAGGCGGCGCTCCTGGTCTGGACGACCACCCCGTGGACCCTGGTCTCCAACACGGCGGTCGCCGCGCATCCCGAGGTCCGCTACGTCGTCGCGACGAACGGCGAGGAGAAGCTCGTCGTCGCCGAACCGCTGGTGGAGAAGGCGCTGGGCGAGGGCTGGGAGGTGACCGGCCAGTCGTTCACGGGTGCCGAGATGGAGCGCTGGAGCTACGAGCGCCCCTTCACGCTGGTCGACTTCCCGGCCGAGGCCCACTACGTCGTCAACGCCGAGTACGTCACCACCGAGGACGGTACGGGTCTGGTCCACCAGTCCCCCGCGTTCGGCGCCGACGACCTCGTGGTCTGCCGCTCCTACGGCCTCCCGGTGGTCAACCCGGTCCGCCCGGACGGCACGTTCGAGGAAGACCTCCCCCTGGTCGGCGGCGTCTTCTTCAAGAAGGCCGACGAAGCGCTCACCGCTGACCTGGACGCGCGCGGCAAGCTCTTCCGCCACGTCCCGTACGAGCACAGCTACCCGCACTGCTGGCGCTGCCACACGGCGCTGCTCTACTACGCGCAGCCGTCCTGGTACATCAGGACGACGGCCGTCAAGGACCGTCTGCTCCAGGAGAACGAGAAGACGAACTGGTTCCCGGACTCGGTCAAGAACGGCCGCTTCGGCGACTGGCTGAACAACAACGTCGACTGGGCGCTGTCCCGCAACCGCTACTGGGGCACGCCGCTGCCGGTCTGGCGCTGCGAGGACGACCACCTGACGTGCGTGGGCTCGCGCGCGCAACTGACGGAACTCACGGGCACGGACCAGTCGGGTCTCGATCCCCACCGCCCCTTCATCGACGAGATCACCTTCACCTGCACGCACGAGAACTGCCAACTGGAGGCGTACCGCGTCCCGGAGGTCATCGACGCCTGGTACGACTCGGGTTCGATGCCGTTCGCGCAGTGGGGCTACCCGTACAAGAACAAGGAGATCTTCGAGAGCCGCTACCCGGCGCAGTTCATCTCGGAGGCCATCGACCAGACCCGCGGCTGGTTCTACACGATGATGGCCGTCGGCACGCTGGTCTTCGACAAGTCGTCCTACGAGAACGTGGTCTGCCTGGGCCACATCCTCGCCGAGGACGGCCGCAAGATGTCCAAGCACCTGGGCAACATCCTCCAGCCGATCCCGCTGATGGACCAGCACGGGGCGGACGCGGTGCGGTGGTTCATGGCGGCGGGCGGCTCCCCCTGGGCGGCACGCCGGGTGGGCCACGGCACGATCCAGGAGGTCGTCCGCAAGACGCTCCTGACCTACTGGAACACGGTCGCCTTCCAGGCCCTGTACGCGCGTACCTCCGGCTGGGCCCCGTCGGCGGCCGACCCGGCCCCGGCCGACCGCACGGTTCTGGACCGCTGGCTGCTGAGCGAACTCAACGCGCTGGTCGACCAGATGACCGTCGCGATGGAGGGGTACGACACCCAGCGGGCCGGCAAGCTGCTCTCGGCGTTCGTGGACGATCTCTCCAACTGGTACGTACGCCGCTCGCGCCGCCGCTTCTGGCAGGGCGACAAGGCGGCGCTGCGCACACTGCACGAGGTCGTCGAGACGGTGACCCGGCTGATGGCCCCGCTGGTCCCGTTCATCACGGAGCGGGTGTGGCAGGACCTGATCGCCCCGGTCACCCCGGACGCCCCGGAATCGGTGCACCTGGCGTCGTGGCCCCGGGCCGAGGTTTCGGCGATCGACCCCGGCCTCTCCTCCCACATGGCGCTGGTGCGCCGCCTGGTGGAGCTGGGCCGGGCGACGCGCGCCGAATCGGGGGTGAAGACGCGCCAGCCCCTGTCCCGCGCACTCGTCGCGGCGAACGGCTTCGAGTCCCTCTCCCCCGAGCTGCGTGCCCAGATCACCGAAGAGCTGAACGTCACATCCCTCGCCTCGCTCTCCGAGGTGGGCGGCTCGCTGGTCGACACCACGGCCAAGGCGAACTTCCGGGCGCTGGGCAAGCGGTTCGGCAAGGGCGTGCAGGCGGTGGCCAAGGCCGTGGCGAACGCGGACGCGGCCGCGCTCTCCCTGGCGCTGCGCGAAGGCACGGCGTCGGTGGAGGTGGAGGGCGAGCAGGTCACGCTCTCCCCCGACGAGGTGATCATCACGGAGACCCCGCGCGAGGGCTGGTCGGTCGCCTCGGACTCGGGCGCGACGGTGGCCCTGGATCTGGAGATCACTCCGGAGCTGCGCCGGGCGGGCCTGGCCCGTGACGCGATCCGCCTGATCCAGGAAGCCCGCAAGAACAGCGGCCTGGACGTGGCGGACCGCATCGCCGTCCGCTGGACGACGACCTCCCCGGCGACGGCGGAGGCCCTGGTGGAGCACGCCCCCCTCATCTCCGAGGAGGTCCTCGCCGAGGACTACGCACAGGGCGAGGCGGACGACACGTACGGCACCCCGTTCGAGGACGAGGGTCTGGCCCTGACGTTCCGCCTGCGCAAGCAGTAGGGGAAGCAGCCCGCACCCAGGGGCAGGGCCCGCCGGAATACACTCCGGCGGGCCCTTCTTCATATCCCCGAACCCCGCCCGCCCTGTGTACGAGGGCACGGGGGCTTGGGGCAACGCCCCGGTTCCGGGAAGGGGAGGGCGGGAGAGAGGGAGCAGCCCCGCCGTACGGCGCACCCCGCCCGCACCCCGCGCCCCGCAGGCACGGCAGAGGGCCGGGCCCCGGGAAAACCCGGGGCCCGGCCCTCTGCCTGCCGACGGCTACGCGCTCAGCGAGCGCGCACCGCTCAGTTGTCGTCCTCGTCGATCAGGAATCCCCGCATCGGGGAGGGAGCCTGCTGCTGCATCGGCTGCGGCGCCTGCGGCCGCACCGGCGCCATCGGCTGCGTCATGGCCGGCGACATCTGCTGCTGACCGCCGTAGGACGGACCGCTGCCCATGGACTGACCGCTGCCCATCTGCTGGCCGCCGTGGCCACCGTGGGTCGAGCCGCCCATGGAGTGACCCATCGCACCCGCACCGGCCGGAGCCAGCGAGGGGGACGGCGGCAGCGAAGCGGCAGCCGGCGTCCGCGGCGGGGCGAGCGAGTCGTCCGCCTGGGTCTCCAGCTGGCGCAGCTGGCTCTCCAGGTAGGACTTCAGCCGCGTACGGTACTCACGCTCGAAGCCACGCAGATCCTCGACCTTGCGCTCCAGCGTCGCGCGGGCCGACTCCAGCGAGCCCATCGCCACGCGGTGCTTCTCCTGGGCGTCCCGCTCCAGGGCGTCGGCCTTGGCCCGCGCGTCGCGCTCCAGGCCCTCGGCGCGGCTGCGGGCCTCGCCGACGATCTTGTTGGCCTCGGAACGGGCCTCCGCGATCGCCTGGTCCGCGGTCTGCTGCGCGAGGGAGAGGACGCGGGCGGCGCTGTCGCCCCCGGGACCCTGCCCCTGACCCTGCTGCTGCATCTGCTGCATCTGCGGCGGCTGCATCTGCTGCTGGGGGTGCTGACCCATGGGGCCGCCCATCGGGCCGCCCATGGGGCCGCCCTGCATCGGGCCGGGGCCGTGCGGTCCCTGCGGACCGGGGCCGTGACCACCCTGGGGGCCGTGACCGCTGGGACCTGCGGGCAGCTGCGGCGCGCCACCGGGCAGCTGGGGCGGGCCCATCTGCGGGGGCTGCTGCTGCTGCTGCGGAGGTCCAGATATGGCGGCGGGAACGGGTGCGCCGGGGCGCTCCTGCTGCTGCTCCGGAGGCTTGCGCATACCCTGCTGCTGTTGCTGCTGCTGGTTCTGCGCGGCGGCGCGCGTAGCAGCGGCCAGCTTGGCGCGCAGGTCCTCGTTCTCACGGAGCAGACGGGTCAGCTCGGCTTCGACCTCGTCGAGAAAGGCATCGACCTCGTCCTCGTCATAGCCTTCTCGGAGGCGGACGGTCGTGAACTGCTTGTTCCGCACGTCCTCGGGGGTCAACGGCATCTCTTCTTCACCTCTACGTAGTCGTCGGCAGTCGGCAAGACCGTATCGCTCACAACCTGACCACAACGCTGATCAGGATGTAGACGATGATCATCAGAACGAAGAAGGACAGGTCGAGTGCCACGCCCCCGAGACGCAGCGGCGGGATGAACCGCCGCAGAAGCTTGAGCGGTGGATCGGTGACAGTGTAGGTGGCCTCAAGTACGACCACCATCGCCTTGCCGGGTTGCCATGAACGTGCGAACTGGAAGACGTAGTCCATGACCAGCCGGAAGATCAGCACGATGAGGAAACACATCAGCGCGATATAGACCACATCCAGTGCGACGCCCATGTCTCGCGCTTCCCTCTCCCCTGGCTCTCGTCAGCTCCGGCCTCGCGGCCGGCTCCGGCCTCGCGGCCGGGTCGTTCCCGGTGTCGTGTTCTCAGCTCTGGTTGAAGAATCCGCCCTCTGCGATGCGGGCCTTGTCCTCCGCCGTGACATCGACGTTAGCAGGCGACAACAGGAACACCTTCTGCGTCACGCGTTCAATGCTGCCATGGAGACCGAAGACGAGTCCCGCGGCAAAGTCGACAAGTCGCTTCGCGTCCGTATCGTCCATCTCCGTGAGGTTCATGATCACCGGAGTGCCCTCGCGGAAGTGTTCCCCGATGGTACGGGCCTCGTTGTAGGTCCTGGGGTGGAGCGTGGTGATGCGGTACGGCTCCCGCTCGGACACGGCCTTGGGCATGATCACCGGTGCGTTCTTCTCCATGTTCGGACGTTCTGGTGTGATGGATGCCACGGGTGCGATCCGGGCGGGTCGCACGGTTTCCGCAGGCAGCTGAACCGGCTCACGCTGAGCGGGCGGCTGCACCACTCGCACCGGTTCGTCCCTTTCGCGCTCGCGCTCCCTCTCCCGCTCCACCTGGTGCGGGGGCTGGTGTCGCCGCCGGTCGCGCTCGGGCTCCGGCTCAGGTTCGAATTCGTCATCGGGGTCGAACCCCGGACCGTCGTACCCATCGTCCTCCACGAGGCCGAGGTAGACCGCCATCTTGCGCATCGCGCCGGCCATGCTCCGAGTCCTCCGCTCTGTGGTGGATCGGCATTCGTCACCAAGTGCCCGCGATCCACTGTGGTCTGCCCGCCAGAAGTGGGAATGACCATATTTTCTGCTGTGGTCCGACTTGCTTCGCGACGTTACCCGAGCCGGGGTCGGACTCCGAGTACCGCCGTACCGACGCGTACATGTGTCGCTCCGGCCGCCACCGCGTCCTCCAGATCCCCGCTCATACCTGCGGAGACCATGTTCGCAGCCGGATGACCGGTGCGCAGGCGGGATGAGATTTCCATCAGCCGGTCGAACGCGGCCCGTTGCCGGCCGGCGTACTCCCCGGCCAGCGGCGCCACGGTCATCAGCCCGTCGAGCCTGAGTCCGGGGGCGGACGCGACCGCGGCCGCCAACTCCTCGACCCCGTCCGGTGCGACACCGCCGCGCTCACCGCGCTCACCGCTCTCCGCGTCCAGGGCGACCTGGATCAGACAGCCGAGTTCACGGTCCCCGCGCACCGCCGCGGCGGAGAGAGCGGTGACCAGCTTGGCGCGGTCCACCGACTGCACCACATCGGCATAACCGGTCACGGAGCGAACCTTGTTCGTCTGCAGTTGTCCGACAAAGTGCCATGTCAGCGAAAGATCCGCACAAGCGGCGGCCTTGGGCGCGGCGTCCTGGTCACGATTCTCCGCGACATGGCGCACACCGAGTTGATGCAGGATCCGCACATCGCTCGCGGGGTAGGTCTTGGTGACCACGATCAGGGTCACGTCCTCCCGCTCGCGCCCCGCGGCGGCGCAGGCGGAGACGATCCTCTCCTCCACCTGTGCGAGATTCGCCGCGATGTGAGCCTTACGGTCCGTCATGCCCTATCCGTCCAGCCAGACATATCCGGCGAGCCGCCCGGTGGTGCGGTCGCGGCGGTACGAGAAGTGGTCGCCCGATTCGAGGGTGCAGGACGACGAGGAGTGCCGGTCCGTCACGCCGAGAGCGGCGAGCTGGGCGTGGACTCCGCCGGTGACGTCCACCGCCGGGGTGCCCCAGCTGGTCTCCGACCAGGCGCCGGGGACGGCCTCGGCCACCTCGGTCCGCATCGCCTCGGGCACTTCGTAGCACCGACCGCAGACGGCCGGTCCGGTGTGCGCGACGATCCGGGAAGGGCGTGCGCCGAGCGCGACCATGGCCTCGACCGCGGCCGGGACGACTCCGGCGACCAGTCCCGGCCGCCCCGCGTGCGCCGCTCCGACGACTCCGGCGACCGGGTCGGCGAGCAGGACGGGGGTGCAATCGGCGGTCAGGACCGCGAGCGGCAGTCCGCGCCGGGCGGTCACCACCGCGTCCACGGCCGGAATCTCCGCGTCCGTACCCCAGGGCCCGTCCACGACCGCGACGTCCCGCCCGTGCACCTGGTTCATCCAGACGACGAGCTCCGGGTCGATGCCGAGCTCGCGCGCGGCACGCTCCCGGTTCGCGCCGACGGCGGCGGGGTCGTCTCCGACCGCGCCGCCGAGGTTGAGTTCGCCGTACGGAGCGGCGCTCACTCCGCCCCACCGGTCGGTGAAGGCGAAGTGAGCGCTGCCCGCGACGGTGTCCGTCCGGTGCTGATCTATCACTTCAAGAAGTCCGGTACGTCCAGCTCTTCGGCCTGGGCGTCCTGGTAGGGACGGGCCGGCGGGACGTGCGGCGGAGAGACGGGCGGCAGCGCGCTCTCGCTCGAAGTCGACGCGGGAGCGGGAGTGGGAGCGGGCTCGGCCGGGGCCGGGGTCTCCTCGCGCGGGGGCACGGAGCCCAGTCCGCCGGCCGGGCGCGCGGGCTCCGGTGCGGACCGCACCGGGGCGGCCGGCTCCTCACGCTTGGCGCTGTTCGCACCGAGCACGTTCTCCCGGCGGGCGGGCGGCTGTCCGCCGTCGAAGCCCGCGGCGATCACGGTGACCCGGACCTCGTCCCCCAGGGCGTCGTCGATGACGGCGCCGAAGATGATGTTGGCCTCGGGATGGGCCGCCTCGCTCACCAGCTGGGCGGCCTCGTTGATCTCGAAGAGACCGAGGTCGCTGCCGCCGGAGATGGAGAGCAGGACCCCGCGGGCGCCGTCGATGGAGGCTTCCAGGAGGGGCGAGGAGATCGCCATCTCCGCCGCCGCCACCGCACGGTCGTCGCCGCGCGCCGAGCCGATGCCCATGAGCGCCGATCCGGCCTCGGACATGACCGACTTGACGTCGGCGAAGTCGAGGTTGATCAGGCCCGGGGTGGTGATGAGGTCGGTGATGCCCTGGACACCCGAGAGCAGCACCTGGTCGGCCGACTTGAAGGCGTCGAGCACGCTGACCTGGCGGTCCGAGATGGACAGCAGGCGGTCGTTGGGGATGACGATGAGGGTGTCGACCTCTTCGCGGAGCTCGGCGATGCCGTCCTCCGCCTGGTTCGCGCGTCGCCGGCCCTCGAAGGTGAACGGGCGGGTGACCACACCGATCGTCAGGGCGCCCAGCGAGCGGGCGATGTTGGCGACGACCGGTGCGCCGCCGGTGCCGGTGCCGCCGCCTTCGCCGGCGGTGACGAAGACCATGTCGGCCCCCTTGAGGACCTCCTCGATCTCCTCACGGTGGTCCTCTGCCGCCTTACGACCGACTGCCGGGTTCGCCCCGGCGCCGAGGCCCCGGGTGAGTTCGCGGCCGACGTCGAGCTTGACGTCGGCGTCGCTCATCAACAGGGCCTGTGCGTCCGTGTTGATCGCGATGAACTCGACGCCCTTGAGGCCGACCTCGATCATTCGGTTGATGGCATTGACACCACCGCCGCCGACACCGATGACCTTGATGACTGCGAGGTAGTTCTGCGGTGCTGCCACGTCGAAGGCCTCTCGCCTCGAGTTACGTGTCGTCGCTCTGCGGTGGCCCCGCGGCGACGACTGATGTCGATGGGGACGGTCCGAATGCCGACCCAAACCCTAACGTTCAAGTTTAGGGTTACCAGTGTGTCTGCTTCCTGGACTCTTCCGAACAGGACACTAAGTCGACAAGTGGCGCCCGTTCAACGAACACGCCGAACCTCCCGTTTTTCTTTTCACCCTATGTGATCACCCGTAGCGCTGACCAACCAGGGTGCTGGCCAGCACAAATGCCCGTCAACTCCCCGATACCGCCGGGGCGGTGGGAGCGCTTACGTCGAACTGTCCCGCTTTGGGCTCCGCCTTCATGAGCGCGGTGAGGATGCGCGCCTTCGCCGTACCGTTCTCGCCGCTGCCCCAGAACACCTCGCGATCCCGGGTGAGCCGCAGGGAGATCGCGTCGAACGAGGCGACCCGGAGGGCCTCGGTGTCCTTGGCGACCGCCGCCGGAAGGTCGCCGGTGACCCGGACCGCTTCCCGCAACAGACGGTCACCGCCGAAGCGGCGAAGGCTCGCGGACGGTTCGGGCTCCAGCTCCAGCAGGGGCACACCCTTCGGGGCCCGGTCCACGGTGGCGAAGCGCACGCCCTTGGCGTCCACTTCGACGAACTTCCCGTCCTTTTCGACCAGAAGGACCGGCTTTCGCTCCGTCACCTTAAGTCCGATTCCGTTCGGCCAGGACCGAACGACATCAACTCTGTCGATACGAGGCAACTTCTGGCGCAACCGACGCTCCATCGCGTCGGTGTCCACGGAGGCGAGCGGGGCGCCGACCGGCGTCGCGGCAACCGCTTCCACCTCTTCGCGGGTCAGGACATCGACCCCGCTCGTGGTGACCTTCTCGACACGCAGCCAGGAGGAGCCGTAGAGGGCCCAGATGACGAACGCAGTGAGCAGGGCGACTGCGACGCCGATGAGGATCAGCAGGGCACGGCGGCCGATCCGGGGCCCCTCGGGGCCGATGTGCGGCGGGCGGGCGGAGGTGTCCGCCCGCCCGGGTGCGCCGCGCTGGGCGGTCGTCGGTCCGGCCACGCTCGCTCCTTCACCGGAACCCGGGACGCCCGCCCCGGGTCCGGACCGCATCGCGCCGTACGCCTAGCGGCGCGCGGCAATCGCTTCGTACACCATGCCGACGAGCAGGTCGTCGGCGTCGCGCCGGCCGAACTCGGCGGCGGCGCGGGACATTTCGTACAGCCGGTGCGGATCCGACAGTACCGGCAGGACGTGGGACTGCACCCACTCCGGGGTGAGCGCCGCGTCGTCCACCAGCAGGCCGCCGCCGGCGTTGACCACCGGCTGGGCGTTGAGCCGCTGTTCGCCGTTGCCGATGGGCAGCGGGACGTAGGCGGCGGGGAGCCCGACGGCGGAGAGTTCGGCGACGGTCATCGCGCCCGCGCGGCAGAGCATCATGTCGGCCGCGGCATACGCGAGATCCATCCGGTCCACGTACGGTACCGGGATGTAGGGCGGCATCCCGGGCATGTTGTCGATACGCGGCAATTCGTTCTTCGGGCCCACCACATGGAGGATCTGGATTCCCGAGCGCTGGAGCAGCGGCGCGACCCGCTGGACCACCTCGTTGAGGTGGCGCGCGCCCTGCGAACCGCCGGAGACCAGCAGCGTGGGCAGGTTGGGGTCGAGGCCGAAGGAGGCACGGGCCTCCGGCCGGACCCGGGCGCGGTCCAGGGTGGCGATGGTGCGGCGCAGCGGGATGCCGATGTAGCGGGCGTCACGCAGCTTGCTGTCCGGGGTGGAGACGGCGACCCCGTGGGCGTACCGCGAGCCGATCTTGTTGGCCAGGCCCGGCCGGGCGTTGGCCTCGTGGACGACGATCGGCACGCCGGCCCGCTTGGCGGCCAGGTAGCCGGGCAGGGCGACATACCCGCCGAAGCCGACCACGCAGTCCGCCTTGGTGCGCTCCAGGACCTGCTCGGCGGCCTTGATCGTGCCGCGCAGCCGGCCCGGGACGGTGATCAGTTCGGGCGTGGGCTTGCGCGGCAGCGGGACGGCCGGGATGAGCGCCAGTTCGTACCCCCGCTCGGGTACGAGCCTGGTCTCCAGGCCGCGTTCCGTACCGAGGGCCGTGATTCCCACGGTCGGGTCCTGCCTGCGCAGGGCGTCTGCGAGGGCAAGCGCGGGCTCGATGTGTCCGGCGGTCCCCCCGCCGGCGAGTACGACATGCACCGAAATTCACCGCTCTCCGGACGGGCGCTTCTTGACGCGCCGTCTCATCGTCTTCCATCTCACCCCGGGCTTCCGCATGGCCAGGGCCGCCTTCGCCGCGGGGTCCTCCCGTGCGAAGGTGATCATCAGCCCGACCGCGAACATCGTCGGCAGCAGGGCCGATCCCCCGTAGGAGAACAGCGGGAGCGGAACCCCGGCGATCGGCAACAGGCCGAGCACCGCACCGATGTTGATCACGGCCTGGGCCGTGATCCACGTGGTCACGCCTCCCGCGGCATACCTCACGAAGGGGTCCTCCGTGCGTCCGGCCACGCGGATACCCGCATAGCCTAGAGCCGCGAAGAGGGCGAGCACGGACAGCGTCCCCGCCAGACCCAGTTCCTCACCGGTGATCGCGAAGATGAAGTCGGTGTGGGGTTCCGGCAGTTGGCCCCATTTTTCCACACTCGCACCGAGCCCGGAACCGAACCATCCGCCGGAGGCCAGAGCATAGATTCCGTGCGCCGCCTGCCAGCAGCCGCCCTCCGGGTCGGGTTCGCTCACTCCCATGCAGGCGAGCCGGGACATCCGGTTGGGGCTGGTCCTGATCAGCAGGAACGCGAGCACCGCGGCGAAGCCGAGAACCCCGGCGAAGAGCCGGGTCGGGGCGCCGGCCAGCCAGAGGAGACCGAACAGGATCGCCGTGAGAATGATCGCTGTTCCCATGTCGCCGCCGAGCATGATCAGCCCGAGCAGCATGAAGGCGACCGGGACGAGCGGCACGAGCATGTGCTTCCACTGCGTCAGCAACCGCTTGTCCTGCTTGCGGGCCAGCAGGTCCGCCCCCCACAGGATGAGGGCCAGCTTGCCGAACTCGCTGGGCTGGAGCTGGAACGGGCCGCCCAGGTAGAGCCAGTTCTGGTTGCCGTTGACCGACATCCCTATCCCCGGCACCTGCACCAGGACCATCAGGAAGACGGTCACCATCAGTATCGGGTAGGCCAGCCCCCGGTGGAGCTTCACGGGCATCCGGGCGGCGATCAGCATCAGCGCGCCCCCGATGACGGCGGCGAGGAACTGCTTGCCGAAGAAGTACGTCGAGGGCTTGCTGATGTCCAGTGCCTTGATCATCGAGGCGGAGTAGACCATCACCAGGCCCAGCACGGTGATCAGGAGGCTGGAGCCGAGGATCACGTAGTAGGCGGTCAGGGGGCGGTCCCAGGCCCGCCGCGCCCGCTCGTAGGCCCGGCGCGGTCCGCCGCCGCGTCCGGGGCCCGGGGTACGGGAGCCGGACCCGCCGCGTCCGGAGGCGCGGGGCGTCTCGGGGCGCCGGGCGCCGGTGGCGAGCCGTCCGCGCAGGGCCAGCCCGGGGGGCAGGGAGACACCGACGGGGGCGGGCGCATCGGTGAGGGGGCGGGGCACCCGGGCCCGTGCGCTCTCCCGCCGTACGGCGAATCTCTCGTCGGCCGGCATTGTCGCTGTCCCCTCCACTGCTCGTGCCCGGGGCCGGTGACCCCGGGCGCGGAGGCCCGGTCGGTCAGGCGCTCTCGTCGGCGCGTGCGCGGACCGCCTCCGCGAACGCCTCGCCCCGCTTGTTGTAGTTGGTGAACATGTCCATCGAGGCACAGGCCGGGGCCAGCAGTACCGTATCGCCCGGCCGGGCGAGCTCGGCGGCCCGCGCGACCGCTTCGGACATCGCCCCAGTGTCGGTCCGTTCGAGGTCGACCACCGGGACTTCGGGGGCGTGTCGCGTCAGGGCTTCGTGGATCAGGGCCCGGTCGGCGCCCATCAGGACGACGCCGCGCAGCCGCTTCGCCGCCCCGGTGACCAGTTCGTCGAAGGTGGCGCCCTTGGCGAGGCCTCCGGCGATCCAGACGATCGAGTCGTAGGCGGCCAGGGATGCCTCGGTGGCGTGGGTGTTGGTGGCCTTGGAGTCGTCCACGTAGGCGACTTCGCCGATGTCCGCGACGTGTTCGATGCGGTGGGCGTCGGGGCGGAAGGCGCGCAGCCCGTCGCGGACGGCCGCCGGTTCCACGCCGAAGGCGCGCGCGAGGGCGGCGGCCGCGAGGGCGTTGGCGATGTTGTGCGGGGCGGGCGGGCTGACGTCGTCGACCTCGGCCAGCTCCTGGGCCTGCTGCTGGCGGTTGGCGACGAACGCCCGGTCGACGAGGATCCCGTCGACGACGCCGAGCTGCGAGGGGCCCGGGGCGCCGAGGGTGAAGCCGATGGCGCGGCAGCCCTCTTCGACGTCGGCCTCGCGGACCAGGTCCTCGGTGGCCGGGTCGGCCACGTTGTAGACGCAGGCCACGGTGTTGCCCTCGTAGACCCGGCCCTTGTCGGCGGCGTACGCCTCCATCGAGCCGTGCCAGTCGAGGTGGTCGGGGGCCAGGTTGAGGACGGCGGCGGAGTGGGCGCGCAGGGAGGGCGCCCAGTGCAGCTGGTAGCTGGAGAGTTCGACGGCGAGGACGTCGTACTCCCTCTCGCCGAGCACCGCGTCCAGCAGCGATACGCCGATGTTGCCGACGGCCGCGGTCCGCAGGCCCGCCGCCTCCAGGATGGAGGCCAGCATCCGTACGGTCGTGGTCTTGCCGTTCGTGCCGGTGACCGCGAGCCAGGGGGCGGCCTTCCGGCCGTTGTCCCCGCGCAGGCGCCAGGCCAGTTCGACGTCGCCCCAGACCGGGACGCCCGCCTCGGCGGCAGCCAGGAAGAGCGGCTTGTCCGGCTGCCAGCCGGGGGCGGTGACGACGAGTTCCGTGGACGGCGGCAGGGTGGCGCCGTCGCCGAGGCGCACGGTGATCCCGAGCGCCTCCAGTTCGGCCGCCTGTGCGCGGGCACGTTCGTCGTCGCCGTCGTTGACGACGGTGACGAGCGCGCCGCGCTCGCGCAGGGCCCGGGCCGCGGGGATTCCGCTGACGCCGAGCCCGGCGACGGTGACGTGCTTGCCCTGCCAGTCCACGGTGCTCACTTCTTGGCTGCCCATCCCGCGTAGAAGAGGCCGAGTCCGACGATCACGCACATGCCCTGGATGATCCAGAAGCGGACCACCACGAGGACTTCGGACCACCCCTTGAGTTCGAAGTGGTGCTGGAGCGGCGCCATGCGGAACACGCGCTTGCCGGTCATCTTGAAGGAACCGACCTGGATGACCACGGACATGGTGATCATCACGAAGAGGCCGCCGAGGATGGCGAGCAGGAACTCGGTGCGGGACAGGATCGCGAGGCCCGCGAGCGCGCCGCCGAGGGCGAGCGAGCCGGTGTCGCCCATGAAGATCTTGGCGGGAGAGGTGTTCCACCACAGGAAGCCGAAGCAGGCGCCCATCAGGGCGGCAGCGACGACGGCGAGGTCGAGCGGGTCGCGCACCTCGAAGCAGGCGCTGGGGTTGGTCAGGTTGTCCGCGTTGGCGCAGGACTCCTGGAACTGCCAGAGGCCGATGAAGGTGTAGGCGCCGAAGACCATCACCGAGGCACCGGTGGCCAGACCGTCGAGGCCGTCGGTGAGGTTCACGCCGTTGGACATGGCGAGGATCATGAACAGCGCCCAGACGCAGAACAGCACCGGGCCGATCGACCAGCCGAAGTCCTCGACGAACGAGAGCCGGGTGGAGGCCGGGGTGTAGTTCATGGAGTTGGGGAACTGGAGCGAGAGCACCGCGAACGCGATGCCGACGATCAGCTGTCCGGCCATCTTCGCCTTGGCGCGCAGACCCAGCGAACGCTGCTTGACGATCTTGATGTAGTCGTCGAGGAAGCCGACGAGGCCCATGCCCGCCATGAGGAAGAGCACGAGGACACCGGAGTAGCGGATCTCCTCACCCGTGATGACCTTCGCCAGGAGGTACGCCGCGATCGTCGCCAGGATGAAGGCGATGCCGCCCATCGTGGGCGTGCCCTTCTTGCTGCCGTGGGTGCGCGGGCCGTCATCCCGGATGAACTGCCCGTAGCCCTTGCGGGCCAGCAGCTTGATCAGCAGCGGGGTGCCGACCAGGGTCAGGAAGAGCCCGATGGCCCCCGCGAAGAGGATCTGCCTCATCGGCCGGCGACCTCGCCCTCGGTCGCGTTCTCCAGCAGTGCCTGGGCGACCTTCTCCAGGCCGACCGACCGGGACGCCTTCACCAGCACGACGTCTCCCGGGCGCAGTTCACTGCGCAACAGGTCGACGGCCGCCTGCGCGTCGGACACGTGCACCGACTCCTCACCCCACGAACCCTCGTTATAAGCGCCCAGTTGCAGCCAGGAGGCTTCTCTCCCCCCGACAGCGACGAGCTTGCTGACGTTGAGCCGGACGGCGAGCCGTCCGACCGCGTCGTGCTCGGCGAGCGACGCGTCACCGAGCTCGGCCATCTGACCGAGCACCGCCCAGGTGCGTCCCCCGTCGGCCCCTCGGGCCTGGCCCATGGCGGCCAGCGCACGCAGTGCGGCCCTCATGGATTCGGGGTTCGCGTTGTAGGCGTCGTTGACAACCGTCACACCGTCCCCGCGCTCGGTGACCTCCATGCGCCAGCGGGAGAGGGTGCCCGCCTCCGAGAGCGCATCGGCGATCTCGGTCACGGACATGCCCAACTCATGGGCGACGGCGGCCGCGGCGAGCGCGTTCGACACGTGGTGCTCACCGTACAGGCGCATGGTCACGTCGCTGCACCCGGTGGGTGTGTGGAGCTCGAAGGCGGGGCGCCCGTCGGGGGTCATCCGGACCTTCTCGCCCCGTACGTCCGCTTCGGGGGCTTCTCCGAAGAGCAGGACGCGGGCCTTGGTGCGCGAGGCCATGGCGCGGACGAGGGGGTCGTCGGCGTTGAGCACGGCACAGCCGTCCTCGGGCAGGCCCTCGACCATTTCGCCCTTGGCCTGGGCGATGGCCTCCCGGCTGCCGAACTCGCCGAGGTGCGCGGAGCCGACGTTGAGGACCAGGCCGATCCGGGGCGGGGTCAGTTCGGTGAGGTAGCGGATGTGGCCGATGCCGCGGGCGCCCATCTCCAGGACCAGGTGCTCGGTCTCGGCGGTGGCGGTCAGGGCGGTGAGCGGCAGTCCGATCTCGTTGTTGAGGGAGCCGGGCGTCCAGACGGTCGGACCGTGGCGCTGGAGGAGCTGCGCGATCAGGTCCTTGGTGGACGTCTTGCCCGCCGAGCCGGTGAGGGCGACGACGCTGGTGCCCAGGCGTTCCACGGCGGCTCGGGCGAGGGCTCCGAGCGCGCCGACGACGTCGTCCACGACGATCGCCGGAACGCCGACGGGGCGGGCCGCCAGCACGGCTGCCGCGCCCGCCTCGACGGCGCGCTGGGCGTAGTCGTGGCCGTCGACCCGCTCGCCGGCGAACGCGGCGAACAGGCTGCCGGGCGCGACCTCGCGGGAGTCGATGACGACGGGCCCGGTCACGGTGACTGCCGGGTCCGGTATGTCGTGCGGCTGCCCGCCGACGATTTCGGCGATCTCGGCGAGGGAAAGGGTGATCACTCGGTCATCCCTGACTGTTGTTCTCGTGGTGCGGGGCACGGTCGGCGCCGGGGTGCGCCAGGGACCGCTCGATGGCTGCGTGCAGGACCTTGCGGTCGTCGAAGGCGCGGACCACTCCGTGGACGTCCTGGCCCTGCTCGTGGCCCTTGCCCGCCACCAGGACGGTGTCGCCGGGTTCGGCGCGGGCGACGGCGGCGGCGATCGCGGCGGCCCGGTCGGCGTCGACCAGCACGTCGCCGCGTTCGTGGACGGGGACCTCGGCGGCCCCGGAGAGCATCGCGGAGAGGATCGCGAGGGGGTCCTCGGAGCGGGGGTTGTCGGAGGTCAGGACGGCGGTGTCGGCGAGCCGGGCCGCCGCGGCGCCCATCGGGCCGCGTTTGGTGGTGTCGCGGTCGCCGCCGCAGCCGAGCACGATGTGCACCTTGCCCTCGGTGACCTTGCGCAGGGAGCGCAGGACGGACTCGACGGCGTCGGTCTTGTGCGCGTAGTCGACGACGGCGAGGTAGGGCTGTCCGGCGTCCACCCGCTCCAGCCGGCCCGGGACCCCGGGGACGGCGGCCACGCCGTCGGCGGCGATCTGCGGGTCGATGCCCGCGACGGCCAGCGTGACGATCGCGGCGAGGGTGTTGGCGACGTTGAACGGGCCGGGCAGCGGGGCGCGGGCGGCGATCCGTTCGCCCTTGGGGCCGACCGCGGTGAAGGTGCTGTCCCGCGGTCCGACCTCGACGTCCTCGGCGTGCCAGTCGGCGTCCGGGTGGCCCTCGGCGGAGAAGGTGGTGACCGGGACGCCGGACTCGGTGATGAGCCTGCGGCCGTACTCGTCGTCGAAGTTGACCACTCCGCGGTGGCTGCGCTCGGGGGTGAAGAGCTGCGCCTTGGCCTGGAAGTAGTCCTCCATGCCGGAGTGGAACTCCATGTGCTCCGGGCTGAGGTTGTTGAAGACGGCGACGTCGAAGACGCAGCCGTCGACCCGGCCGAGCACCAGCGCGTGGCTGGAGACCTCCATCGCGACGGCCTCGACGCCGCGCTCGCGCATGACGGCGAACAGGGCCTGGAGGTCGGTGGCTTCGGGGGTGGTGCGCTCGGACTTGATGCGCTCGTCGCCGATCCGCATCTCGACGGTGCCGATCAGCCCGGTGGGGCGTCCGGCGGCGCGCAGCCCGCCTTCGACGAGGTACGCGGTGGTGGTCTTGCCGGACGTTCCCGTGATGCCGATCTGGAGCAGGCCGATGCCGGGCCGCCCGTAGATGTCGGCGGCCAGCTCGCCCATCACGGCCCGCGGGTTCTCGGTGACGAGGACCGGGAGGCCGGTGGCGGTGGCGCGTTCGGCGCCGGTGGGATCGGTGAGGACGGCGACGGCGCCCAGGCCCGCGGCCTGGGCCGCGAAGTCGGCACCGTGCATACGGGCGCCGGGCAGGGCCGCGTACACGTCTCCGGGGCGCACGGCCCGTGAGTCGTGCGTGATGCCGGTGACGTCACCGCTCCCGGCGGTCTCGACGCCGAGCCGGTCGGCCAGCTCGCCGAGGGGGGTGGGCCGGAGCCGGTCCGGTCGGGGCGCTCCCGGGTAGGTCACAGGCGCGTCCTTCTGAGAGGTTTGGGACTGATCAGCGTGGGGCACGGCGGTGAGCGTACCGGGCCGGTGCGTGCTCTCGCCAAGCGAGGGACCCTGGTTCCGGTGGTTCACGTTCCGGTTCCCGGGGTCGGGGGTGATCGTTGTCACTGAGGGTTCCCTTGGAGGAGATGCTCGCGCATCCCCGTGTTCACTCGCCGGGTTTGAAGGACACCGGCAGCCGAGGCGGCTCGCTGCCGGACGGTGGGGTCTGGAGCGTCTTGAGCGCGAACTCCATGACCTGCTTGTAGATCGGGCCGCAGATCTGGCCGCCGAAGTAGCTGCCCTTGGTGGGGTTCTGGATCGCGCAGTAGACGGTGATCTGCGGGTCGTCGGCGGGGGCGAAGCCCGCGAAGGATGCGGTGTAGCCCTGGTAGACGCCGCGGACGGGGTCGACCCGGTTGGCGGTTCCGGTCTTGCCCGCGACCCGGTAGCCGGGGATGGCGGCCTTGGTACCGGTTCCCTCACGGTCGTCGACGACGGACTCCAGCATGGCCGCCAGGGTCTTGGCGGTCTTCTCGCTGACCACCCGGTTCTCCTCGGGCGCCTCGGCCGGGGTGAAGCGGCCGTCGGAGCCCTTGGTCCCGCGTACGAGGGTGGGGGCGACCCGTACGCCTCCGTTGGCGACCGTGGAGTAGACGGATGCGGCCTGGACGGCGTTGACGGAGAGGCCCTGGCCGAAGGGGATCGTGTACTGCTGGGAGGTCGACCAGTCCTTCGGGCGGGCCAGCAGGCCGGGCGATTCGCCGGGGTAGCCGAGCCCGGTCTTCTTGCCGAGGCCGAACTTCCGCAGGTAGTCGTAGAGGACCTGGTTCGACTCGGCCTGGGTCTTGCCGAGCTGACCGGTCGCCAGGATGGTGCCGATGTTGCTGGACTTGGCGAGGACCCCGTTGAGCGTCAGATACCAGGTGGGGTGGTCGACGTCGTCCTTGAAGAGGCGGTCGCCCCGGTGCAGCCGGTTGGGGACGGTGACATGGGTGCCGGGCGTGGCGACCCCTTCCTCCAGCACGGCCGCGATCGACATGATCTTGCTGGTGGAGCCGGGCTCGTACACGTCCTGGAGGGCCGCGTTGCCGAGGGAGGCCGCGGTGGCCTGGGAGAGGTCGTTGGGGTCGTAGCCGGGGGCGTTGGCCATGGCCAGCAGCTCGCCGGTCCTCGTGTTCTGCACGATGACGTAGCCCCGGTCGGCCTTGGACTTGGCGACCTGGTCGCTGATGGCCTTCTGCGCGGCCCACTGGATGTCGCGGTCGATGGTCAGCTCGATGTCGGAACCGGGCACGGCCGGGATCTCGCTGCTGCCCGCGGTGGGGACCCGCCGGCCGCCCGCCTGCGCGTAGCGGATCCTGCCGTCCTCGCCCGCCAGCTCCTTGTTCAGCTGTGACTCCAGGCCGCCGCCGCCCTTCCCGTCGGCGCTGACGAAGCCCAGTATCCCGGCGGCGAGGTCCCCGTTGGGGTAGACGCGCCTGGTCGTCGGCTCCTGGAGGACCCCGGCCAGGACGTTGGCTCCGGGGCCGCCCTTCAGCTTGTCCTCGGACGCCTTCTCGGCGAAGACGGCCTTGAGGTCCTTGATCTGCTTCCAGACCTGGGGGGTCTGCCGGTAGGCGAGGACGGTGTAGCGGCTCTTGGGCGCCGAGAGCTTCTTGACGAGGTCGTCGACGTCCTTGCCGAGGATCGGGGCGAGCAGCGCCGCGGCCTGCTGCGGGGCGTCGGGCGCCTTGCTGTCCTCGGGCGTGAAGAGCTTGGGGTCGGCCGTGATGTTGTGCGCGTCCACGCTGGTGGCGAGCGCGATGCCGTTGCGGTCGGTGATCTCGCCGCGTTCGGCGGCGACCGTGTACTCCAGGTAGCGGTTCTTCTCGGCCTTGGCCGCGTAGGCGCTGGCGTCGACGGCCTGGACCTGGAGCAGCCGGGCCACGAAGGCCAGCATGACGAGCGTCAGCCCGAGGCTGACGAGCCGCAGGCGGGGGCGCGGGCTGCCGAGGCGCAGGGAGCGGGGTGGGGTGCCGCGCCGGGTGGTGCGCCCGGGGCGGGGCGGGGCGGCGGGCGGACGGGCGGGCGCCGGAGCGGCCGGATCCGGAGGCCCCGGTGCGGGGCGGGCCGGGCCGGGTACGCGGCGGCGCGGCGGTTCCTGGGCGGCACTGCGTCACCTGCCGGGGCTCGTCGGGGGCGGGCTGTTCTGCGCCGGGGCGTCGGGCCCGGTCGCGGAGGGCGACGGGGAGCCGGAGGCGCCGGCCGGCGCTTCGGAGGCGGAGGGCTCGGCGGCCGCGGCGTCGGGGTCCGACGAGGCGTCGGGGTCGCCCTCCGTGTCGGGGTCCGGCGAGGCGTCGGCCGGGGCTTCGGGGCTCGGGGTTGGGCTGGGGGGCGGCGCGGTCGCCTCCGTGGGCTTGCCCTGGACCGTGCCGTCGGGGTTCAGGAAGGCGGGGCTGCCGCCGGGGACCATGCCGAGTTCCCGGGCGCGCTGCTCCAGGGCGTCGGGCTGGGACCGGCTGTCGACATCGCGCTGGAGTGCCTGCTGCTCGTCGGTGAGTTCGGTGGTGTCCCGCTTCAGCTCGCTGAGCCGGAAGGATCCCTCGTTGAGCGCGGAGTTGAGCAGGAGCAGGGTGATGAGTCCGCCGGCGAGGAGCACGACGACCAGCAGGACGAAGGGCGTGCGGGCCGCGCTGCTGGGCCCGGTGGTCGGCATCAGCCGGGCGAGCCGGGCGGCCCGCCCCTTCAGCGGTGCGGCCGGTTTGCTCACCCCGCGACTCCCCCGCTGCGGCGTCCGGCCCCGGTGCTCATCGCTCCTCCTCGCGGATGCGCTCGGCGCCGCGCAGCCGGGCGGGGGCGGCGCGCCGGTTCTCGGCGACCTCCTCCTCGGTGGGCAGCTCGGCGCCCCGGGTGAGCTGCTTCAGCCGGGGCTGGTAGCGCTCGGGGACGACGGGGAGTCCGGGGGGCGCGGTGTTGGCGGCGCCGGCCGCGAAGACCTGCTTGACCAGCCGGTCCTCCAGCGAGTGGTACGACAGGACCGCGATGCGGCCGCCGACGGCGAGGCTGTCGACGGCGGCCGGGATGGCCCGCTCCAGGACGCTCAGCTCGCCGTTGACCTCGATGCGCAGGGCCTGGAAGGTCCGCTTGGCGGGGTTGCCGCCGGTGCGCTTGGCGGCCTGCGGCAGCGCGTCGCGGATCAGCTCGACGAGCCGGGCGCTGTTGCTGAACGGCTCCTTCTCGCGCTCGCGCACGATCGCGGAGACGATCCGCTTGGCCTGCTTCTCCTCGCCGTACGCGCGCAGGATCCGCACCAGCTCGCCGGGCGGGTAGGTGTTGAGCACCTCGGCGGCGCCCATCCCGGTGGACTGGTCCATGCGCATGTCGAGCGGGGCGTCCTGGGCGTAGGCGAACCCGCGGTCGGCCTCGTCCAGTTGCATGGAGGAGACGCCGAGGTCGAACAGGACGCCCTGGACCTTGGGGATCTGGAGCCGGGCGAGGACCTCGGGGAGTTCGTCGTAGACCGCGTGGACGAGGGTGGCCCGGTCGCCGTAGGGGGCGAGCCGCTCGCCGGAGAGGCGGAGGGCTTCCTTGTCACGGTCCAGGGCGATCAGCCGCGCGGTGGGAAAGGCGGCGAGCAGGGCCTCGCTGTGGCCGCCGAGGCCGAGGGTGCAGTCGACGACCACGGGGTCCGGGCGGGCCGGGTCCCCGAGAGCCGGGGCCAGCAGGTCCAGACACCTCTGGAGCATCACCGGGACGTGTCGGGTCTGGCTCAATGCGCCCTCTCAGGCTCTGTCCCGCGGCCGGCACGTACGTCCTGGTCCCCGCCCGCTCCGAAGGGGAGGCCCGCCGGCGCCGGGGAAGGGGCGTCGGCCGACCGGGAGCGGGAGAGGGCCGGGTCGCACGTACGCCGCACATCACGGGGAAACACGGAGTATGCAGGAGGTGCGGGGGTGCGACGGGGCGGTGGAGCGGGAGTGTGGTGGTTGACTTCGCGTTACTTTAGTCCACCCTGCCATTCGATCGATTCGCGATCAACGAACCGCGCAACGCGTCGCATCACCCGACCGGATGCGGCGAACCCACCCGAACGGGTGCACCCGGGGGGCCTGTGGGTTAGCTCACAACAAGTCGCGTTGATGTTCTTTGTCCGCTCTCACAGCCCGCCCGTGCCAGGTCGGAAGGCTAACGTCGTAGCCATGTCGACTTCTGCTCACTCCCCCGCCGAGTCCGTGACGTCCACCGCTGCGGCGGTCCGCGAGGGGGGCCAGGTCACCGACCGCCTCGTCGCACTGAACTCCGAGTACGCGAAGGACTTCCGCGACCCGGGCATGGACGCGCGCCCCGTCCTCCAGGTCGCCGTGGTCGCCTGCATGGACGCCCGTCTCGACCTGCACGCCGCGCTGGGCCTGGAGCTCGGCGACTGCCACACCATCCGCAACGCGGGCGGTGTGGTCACCGAGGACGTGATCCGCTCGCTCACCATCAGCCAGCGGGCGCTCGGCACCCGCAGCGTCATCCTCATCCACCACACCAACTGCGGCCTGGAGTCCCTCACCGAGGGCTTCCGGCAGGACCTGGAGCGCGAGGTCGGCCAGCGTCCGGCCTGGGCCGTGGAGGCCTACACGGACGCCGACCAGGATGTGCGCCAGTCGATGCAGCGGGTGCGGACCTCGCCGTTCCTGCTGCACACCGACGACGTACGCGGATTCGTCTTCGACGTGACCACCGGTCTGCTGCGGGAGATCGACTCCGTTTCCTGAACGGATCCGCGTCGCTTCCCGGCCCACCGCCGCACCTCACGCACACATCGCCGTACCCCCGCGGCGCCGGAATCGTGACAGACACTGCCTTTTCGCACCCACTTATCCACAGGCGAGTGACATGAAGCGGTAACGGCAACAAGAATGCGGGGGTGACCTCCTCCGGGTCTTCCGGAGGAGTGTCCGATTTTCCGGGGTGGGCCGCGCGGACACGCGCGACGGCCTGTGCGCAGAAGGGCCGAGGAGGGCCGGGTGACGACCTATGACGATCGAGCGAGCCTCACGGATCTGACCACCACCGCAGAGCGGGTGCGCAGGTCGGTGGAGGATGTGATCGAGGGCAAGCCCGAGGTCGTACGGCTATCGCTGACCGTGCTGCTCGCCGAGGGGCATCTCCTCATCGAGGACGTTCCCGGGGTCGGCAAGACCATGCTGGCCAAGGCGCTGGCACGGTCCATCGACTGCTCCGTGCGGCGGATCCAGTTCACGCCCGATCTGCTGCCCTCGGACATCACCGGCGTGTCCATTTTCGACCAGCAGCGGCGGGACTTCGAGTTCAAGCCGGGCGCGATCTTCGCCCAGATCGTGATCGGCGACGAGATCAACCGGGCCTCGCCGAAGACGCAGTCGGCGCTGCTGGAGTCGATGGAGGAGCGCCAGGTCACCATCGACGGGCACACCTACGAGCTGCCCGACCCGTTCATGGTGGTGGCCACGCAGAACCCGGTCGAGATGGAGGGCACCTACCCGCTGCCCGAGGCTCAGCGCGACCGCTTCATGGCCCGGGTCTCCATCGGCTACCCGAACCCGGAGGCCGAGCTCCGGATGCTCGATGTGCACGGGGGTCTCTCGCCGCTGGACGACCTCCAGCCGGTGGCCCACGCCCACGACATCGTGAAGCTGATCGACGCCGTCCGTACGGTGCATGTCGCCGACGCCGTGCGGCGCTACGCCGTGGAGCTGGTCGCGGCCACCCGCACCCACCCCGATCTCCGGCTCGGCGCCTCCCCGCGCGCGACGCTGCATCTGCTGCGGGCCGCGAAGGCGTCCGCCGCGCTCAGCGGGCGCGACTACGCCCTGCCGGACGACGTCCAGGCGCTGGCCGCACCGGTGCTCGCGCACCGGCTGCTGCCCACCGCCCAGGCTCAGCTGAACCGCCGCACGGCGGAGCAGGTGGTCGGGGAGATCCTCCAGCGCACCCCCGTACCGACCTCGGCCGGCGGCACCGCGCCGCCCGCGCAGGAGCCGGGCCGCCCGCTGTACCACCAGCAGCAGCCCGGGGCACGGCGGCTGTGATGGCGGCCGGCGAGCCCGGCGCCGTGGAGGACGGCGGACGCAAGGGCGGTCTCCGGGCCGCCCTGGGCGGACTGACCACCCGGGGGCGGTCGTTTCTGGCCGCCGGTCTCGCCGCCGCCGTCTGCGCGTACGTCCTGGGCCAGAGCGACCTGCTGCGGGTCGGGCTGCTGCTCGCCGTGCTGCCCCTGGTCTGTGTGACCGTGCTCTACCGCACCCGCTACCGGGTCACCGGCACCCGGCGCCTCTCCCCCTCCCGGGTGCCCGCGGGCGCGGAGGCCCGGGTGCATCTGCGGATGGAGAACGTCTCGCGGCTGCCCACCGGTCTGCTGATGCTCCAGGACCGCGTGCCGTACGTCCTGGGGCCGCGCCCCCGCTTCGTCCTGGACCGGGTGGAGCCGGGCGGCCGGCGCGAGGTCTCCTACCGGGTCCGCTCCGACCTGCGCGGCCGCTATCCGCTCGGCCCGTTGCAGCTGCGGCTCAGCGACCCCTTCGGGATGTGCGAGCTGACGCGTTCCTTCAGCGCGTACGACACCCTCGTCGTCATCCCGCGCACGGTGCCGCTGCCCGCGCTGCGACTGGCGGGCGAGGCCTCCGGATACGGCGACGGGCGGCAGCGCTCGCTCGCGCTCGCGGGTGAGGACGACATCATTCCGCGCGGCTACCGGCACGGCGACGACCTGCGCCGGGTCCACTGGCGCTCCACCGCGCGCCACGGGGAGCTGATGGTGCGCCGCGAGGAACAGCCACAGCGGGCCCGGTGCACGGTCCTGCTGGACACCCGGCAGATCGGCTATCAGGGCGCCGGGCCGGACTCGGCGTTCGAGTGGGCGGTCTCGGGGGCGGCCTCCGCCCTCGTGCACATGCTGGAGCGTGGCTTCGCCGTGCGGCTGCTCACCGACGACGGCAATGCGGTGCCCGGCGAGGGGACCGACGGATTCGCGGGCTCGACCCAGGAATCCGCGGACTCGGCCGGGCTGATGCTGGACACGCTCGCCGTGGTCGGCCACTCCGACGGCGGGGGCCTCAGCCGCGCCCATGACGTGCTGCGCGGTGGCAGCGAGGGGCTGCTCGTCGCCTTCTTCGGTGATCTGGACGAGGAGCAGACCGCGGTCGCGGCCCGGATGCGGCAGCGGGCGGGCGCCGGTATCGCGTTCGTCCTGGACAGCGCCGCCTGGGCGGGCGACGGGAGCGCGGCGGGTGCGGCCGAGGACCGGCTGCGACGGCTGCGCGAGTCCGGCTGGACGGCGGTGCCGGTGGAGCCGGGTGACGAACTGCCCGCGCTGTGGCAGCTGGCCGGCGGGATGCGCACGGACACGCCGTCGGCCCCGAGCGGCGGCCCGACCGGTTTCGCGGGGGGATGGTCATGAGCGGACGGACCAGGCTGGCGCTGAGCGCCTATGCGGCGACACTGCTGGCGGCGGGGGCGCTGATCCCGCTGGTGGAGGGCGTCGGCTGGCTGGTGCAGGCCGCGGTGCTGCTCGGCGTCCAGAGCGGGGTGGGCGCCCTGGCCCGCCGGGTGCCCGTGGCCCGGACGCTGACCGTCGCCGCCCAGGCGCTGGTCACCCTCGTGCTGCTGACGCTGGTGTTCGCCCGGGACCACGCCCTGCTGGGTGCGGTGCCGGGCCCGCAGGCCGTCATGCGGCTCGGCGAGCTGCTGGTGGCGGGCGGTGAGGACGTCGGTACGTACTCCACCCCCGCGCCGCTGACCGACGGCATCAAGCTGCTGGTGGTCGGCGGGGTGCTGCTGATCGGTCTCCTGGTGGACGCCATGGCGGTGACCTTCCGCAGCGCGGCCCCGGCCGGACTCCCGCTCCTCGCCCTGTATTCGGTCGCGGCCGGTCTCTCCGACGGAGGGGCGGGCCGGCTGTGGTTCCTGCTGGCCGCCTCCGGCTATCTGCTGCTCCTGCTGGCCGAGAGCCGCGACCGGCTCTCCCAGTGGGGCCGTGTCTTCGGCGGGGCCGCGCGGACCAAGGGCGGCCTGGCCGACGGACTGTCCGGTACGCGCTCCGGCTCCTCCCCCGTGCGGACGGGGCGGCGGATCGGCGTGCTGGCGCTCGGCATCGCCCTGGTGGCCCCCCTCGCCCTGCCCGCGCTGGACAGCGGCCTGCTCGGCGGCAACGGCCCGGGGAACGGCAGGGGCAGCGGCGGCGGCACCATCTCCGCGGTGAATCCGCTGGTCTCCCTCCAGAACAACCTCAACCAGCCGGAGAACCGGGAGGTGATGACGTACCGCAGCAACATCGAGAACCCGCAGAACCTCTATCTCCGCATCCTGGCCCTGGACGAGTTCAACGGCAGCGAGTGGCGCTCCTCCACCCGACGGCTGACGGACGTACCCGACCGGCTTCCGCAGCCCGCGGGGCTCGGCGGGGACGTCTCGGTCACGGAGGTCAGGACGAACATCTCCGCCTCGCGCTCCTACCAGCAGACCTATCTGCCGCTCCCCTACCCGGCCAGCGAGGTCCGGGTCGACGGCCGCTGGCGGTACGAGCCCGAGGGCCGCACCCTGGTCGGCGACGACGGGCAGACCACGCGCGGCGCGCAGTACGAGGTGGGCAGCCTGGTCGTCGAACCCACGGCGGAGCAGCTCGCGGCCGCGGGGCCGCCGCCCGAGGAACTGCGCCGTGAGTACACCCGGCTCCCCGGCTCGCTTCCGGAGGTGGTCGCCGAGACCGCCGCGCAGGTGACGGACGGTTCGGCCAACGCCTACGAGCAGGCCGTGAAGCTCCAGGACTGGTTCGCCTCCGAGGGCGGCTTCACCTACGACACGACGGTCACCTCGGGCACGGGGTCGTCCGCCATCGCCCGGTTCCTCCGTGACAAGGAGGGCTTCTGCGTCCACTTCTCGTTCTCGATGGCCGCGATGGCCCGGACGCTGGACATTCCGGCCCGGGTCGCGGTGGGCTTCACCCCGGGGACCATGAAGTCGAACGGGGCGGTCTCGGTCGGTCTGCGCGACGCGCACGCCTGGCCCGAGCTGTATTTCGAGGGCATCGGGTGGACCCGGTTCGAGCCCACTCCGAGCCGGGGCAGCACCCCCTCGTGGACCCGCCCCGACTTCCCGACGGACACCCCGAGCGACGCCGCCGAGCCCTCGGCGGACACCTCGGCCGACCCCTCCGCGGCGCCGTCCGCCGACGACAGCTGCCCGCCGCTGCTGCGCCAGGAAGGCGGGTGCGGGCCCTCGCAGGAGGCGGGAGCGGCGGTACCGACCGACCGGGGCACCCCGCTCGGGACGGTGCTGCTGGTGGTCCTCGCGGCCGCCCTGGTCCTGGTGCTGCCGCTGTCGCCGCTGCTGTGGCGGATCCGGGCGAGGAACCGCCGGCTGGGCTCCGGGGGGCGGACGCCCGCCGACGCCGCCGCGCGGACGCTGGCCGCCTGGCGGGAGATCACCGACACGGCCTGGGACCACGGCATCCCTCCGGACGAGTCGCTGACGCCCCGGAAGGCGGCGGCCCGGATCGTGCGGCTGGGCCGGCTCGACACTCCTGCGGCCGAGGCCGTGCACCGCATCGCGGGCTCGGTGGAGCAGGTGCTGTACGCCGCCGAGCCGCGCCCGGCGGCCGGTCTGGCCGAGGACGCGTCGGCGGTGCGGGCGGGTCTGCGGGGATCGGCGGGCCGCGGTGCCCGGCTGCGGGCGACACTTCTGCCCCGCTCGTCCGTCCGGGTGGTGTGGGCCGCCGCCGACCGCCGGACGGCGCTCGCGGAGCGGTGGGCCGGCCGGGCGGGAGCCGGCCGCTGGACGGCCCGGCTGCGTCGCCTCACGCGCCAGCACGGCTGAGACGGGCGACGGTCCCGCCCGGGAGGTCCTCCGGCCCGGCCCCGCGGGCTCGGGCCGGAGGACCTCCCGGCTCTCGCGGGTCCCGGCGGCGCCACCGCGCGGAGCCGTGCGCCCTACCGCCCGGAACACCGTCCGGCAACGGCTGAGGGGCGGCCGCGAAAACGCGGCCGCCCCTCACCCATCTGTGTCCTGAGTCGCACGCGCGCCCTGCGGGAGCGCGCCCCCGCGGGAAGGCGAGGGCCGACGCGTACTCCTACTGGCCCTGTTCGTCGCGGCGGCGCTGCCACCGCTGCTCGATGCGGTTCATCATCGACCGGCGCTGTCTCGGTCGGCGGCGTGCACCGCTGTCCCCGCCACCTGCGGCCGCCGGCTGCTGTTCACCGGGCTTGGGCGCTTTGCGCCAACCGGTGACCGCGAGCACGGCACAGCCGAGCATGACGAGGAACCCCACCACGCTGATCCAGATCTGCTGGGCGACCATTCCGGCCATGAGGAGCGCGATACCCACCAGGAAGCCTGCGACCGCCTGGTAGACCCTTTTGCGGGTGTACGTACGCAGCCCGCTTCCCTCGAGCGCTGTCGCGAACTTGGGATCTTCGGCGTACAGCGCTCGCTCCATCTGCTCGAGCATGCGCTGCTCGTGCTCCGAGAGCGGCACGGGATCCTCCTCGTCGTCGGCCGCGGGGGCGACCGGTATGCGGCCCTTCCAGGATAGGCAGGGATTCGCCCCCGTGAAACCCGCCCTCTAGCGTTCAGCCAGTCCGGACCGCTATGTCGGCTCGGCTGTTGAGGCGTAGATTCCCCGACGACCGATCCGCCATGCCGGATGGTGTCACCCGATCATACGGGGCTTGCGCCCGGTACGGGGGTCCTGAGTCCCACTCCGTGCGCAGCTTCGTTGCTGATCAGTGGCGCTTCTCGCCCAGCACGTGCAGCTGGGTGGCGACCGAGTGGAACGCGGGCTGCTCGGCGGCGGCCGCTTCGAGCTTGAGGAGCGCCTCCACGGCCCCCGGCTCGGTGTCCACCAGGACACCCGGCACGAGGTCGGCGAAGACCCGGACGCCGTGCACCGCGGCGATCTCCATCCCGGCCTCGGAGACCAGGCCGGAGAGCTGCTCGGCGGTGAACCTGCGGGGCACCGGGTCGCCCTCGCCCCAGCGGCCCGCCGGGTCGGTGAGCGCCTGCCGGGCCTCGGTGAAGTGTCCGGCGAGCGCGCGGGCCAGAACGGCTCCGCCGAGGCCGGCGGCGAGCAGGCTGAGCGCGCCG
Source organism: Streptomyces sp. YPW6 (assembly GCF_018866325.1). Classification (NCBI taxonomy): domain Bacteria; kingdom Bacillati; phylum Actinomycetota; class Actinomycetes; order Kitasatosporales; family Streptomycetaceae; genus Streptomyces; species Streptomyces sp. YPW6. Next base: position 6,036,336 of record NZ_CP076457.1, on the reverse strand, counting down.
GAGGGGCGCAGCGCCGCGACCGCGGTGCGGACGCCCTCGGCGGGCTCGTCGACGTACTCCAGGACGCCGTGGCAGAGCACCGCGTCGAAGCCCTCGCGCTCGACGACGTCGAACAGGCCGAGGATGTCGCCCTGGACCCCCCGGACCCGGTCGGCGACCCCGGCCTCGGCGGCACGGCGCTCCAGGGCGAAGAGTGCGTTGGGGCTGGGGTCGACGACGGTGACCCGGTGGCCGAGCCTGGCCGCGGGCACGGCGAAGTTGCCCGTGCCGCCGCCGGTGTCCAGGACGTCCAGGGCGTCCCTCCCGGTCGCCTTGACCTGACGGTCCAGAGCGTCCTTGAGGACCTCCCAGACCACGGCGGTACGGAGGGAGGCGCGGGGGCGCGGCTGGTCCGACACGGCAGATGACTCCTCGGCACGATGCCGCCGGGGACGGCGGAGCGTGGACAGTGCGGGTGGTGATGTGAGCGGTCACCACCCTATTGCCTCGCCCCGCCGTCCCGGGCGCGGCGTCGCCCGGCGCACGGCAGTCCGGCGCCGGGCTCCGGGTCATCCGCCGCCGGGGCGCCCCGAGCGGGGTTGCGGAAGGACCGGCTGGAGCACGAGGAGCCGTTCCACCAGGCGCAGGAACATGGCCGCGTCGCGCAGCAGGTCGTCGGCGTCGCGCGTGCTGGCGGCGCCCGGCATGCCGGCCTCCGCGCGGGCCCGGCGCTCGGCGCCCGAGGCGAAGAGGGCGCTCCATTCGGTCAACTCCGGGGCAGTCTCCGGGAGCACGTCCCAGGCGCTGCGGATTCGGTCGCGGCGGCGCTTGTTCGTCTCGGGGCGGCCGCGGGCGGCCAGCACGGCCGCCGCGGTGCGCAGGGCGGCGAGGTGGGCGGTGGCATACCGCTCGTTGGGCTCGCGGAGTGCGGCGGCCTCGTCGAGGCCGGAGCGGGCTTTGGCGAGCAGATCGAGGGCGGCGGGCGGCGCCGAGGCGCGGCGCTGCACGGGGTGGACATCGCTGGAGGCGCCGGTCAGTGAGGGTGCAGGGCTGACTGTGCGGCGCCGCGGGGCGGCTGCTGCGGACGAGCTGGCCATGACGAACCTCCTGTCGTCGTGTGACGGCTCCGTGGCCGTCTGTGTCCATGGTGGCGGGCCCCACTGACAATCGACCGTCGGTCGGCTCTGACCTGCTGTTTTGCTTCGAGCGCGAGTTCGGACTACCTTTTTGGACTGACCAGTCAGTTTAAAAAGGGGAGGGTCGCTGTGGAGAGCCCGCACGGGGCGGCTGTCAGCGCCGAGGACTTCGGACTGGAGGGACCGCGTGGCCGGGTCTTCCGGAACGTGACGTTCAGTGCCGAGCCGGGGGAACTGGTGGCCATCGAGGGACCGTCGGGATCGGGCCGCACCTGTCTGCTGCTCGCCCTGACCGGCCGGATGCGCACCACCGAGGGCCACGCGCAGACCGGCGGGCTGCACCTGCCGAAGCAGGCCGCCGCCGTCCGCAGGATCGCCGCGCTGGGCCCGGTGCCGGGCGTCAGCGAGCTGGACCCCGCCTTCACCGTCGCCGAGCACCTGGGCGAACGCGCCCTGCTCCAGGGCCGCTACGGCTCCCCCCTGCGCGCCCTGCTGCGCCCGCGCGCCGAGCGCCGGGCCGCCGCCGAGGCCCGGGTCGACGAGGCACTGGAGGCCGCGGGGCTCGACCCCGCCACACTGCCGAAGTCGGGACGCACCTCCGTCCGCGACCTGGAACGTCTGGAGGCGCTGCGGCTTTCCGTGGCGCTGGCACTGATCGGCAGGCCGCGGCTGCTGGCCGTCGACGACACCGACCTCAAGCTCTCGGACGCCGAACGCGAGCAGGCCTGGGCGCTGCTGCGCTCGGTGGCCGACGCCGGGACCACGGTGCTCGCCGTGTGCAGCGAGGCGCCCGGGAACACTCGGGTCGTACGCACCGCACCCGCCGTACAGGAGTCCGCCGGAGAGCCCGCCGCCGAGGAAAACGCCCCCCAGGAACCCACCACCGAAGAGGAGACGGCCGATGCGTTCGCCGAAACTGGCCGCGCTTGAGCTGAAGCGGTTCGGGCGGGGCAAGCTGCCCGCCGCCGCGCTCGTCGCCCTGCTGCTCCTGCCGCTGCTCTACGGCGCCCTGTACCTGTGCTCGTTCTGGGACCCGTACGGGAAGCTCGACAAGCTGCCCGTCGCCCTCGTCAACAACGACAAGGGGGCCACCAGCGACGGCAAGCGCATCACCGCCGGGGACGAGATCAGCGAGAAGCTGCTCGACTCCAAGGTCTTCGCCTGGCACGAGGTCAGCTCCGCCGAGGCCGACAAGGGTGTCGAGGAGGGCACGTACTACCTCTCGCTGACGATGCCGTCGGACTTCAGCAGGAAGATCGCGTCCAGCGGCGGGGACTCCCCCGAGACCGGCGCGCTCCAGGTACGGACGAACGACGCCAACAACTACATCGTCGGGCAGATCTCGAAGACGGTCTTCGGTGAGGTGCGCAACGCCGCCTCCACGAACGCCTCCCGGGGTTTCCTGGACCGCATCTTCATCAACTTCTCCGATCTGCACGACAAGACCGCCGAGGCGGCCAAGGGCGCCGACGACCTCAAGGGCGGCATCTCCAAGGCCAAGCAGGGCTCGAAGGACCTCGCGGACGGCCTCAAGGACTCCAAGGCGGGCAGCAAGAAGCTCTCCGACGGGATCGTGAAGCTGAACCAGGGCTCCCGCGACCTCGCGACGGGCTCCCAGCAGGTCGCCGGAGGCACCCGGATCCTGGCCGAGAAGGTCAACGGGATCGCCGGTGACGTGCGCCCCTTCTTCAAGGACAACGGGAAGTCCATCCAGGACACCGCACGACTGGTCGCCGACACCTCGGCGGCCGTACGGCACAACCTCGACGTGCTCGTGAAGTCCGCGCCCACCGCGGCCTCCGGCGCCAGGAAGGCCGCCGACGAGCTGGCCGAGATCCACCGGACGCAGTGCGAGGAGGCCGAGGAGCCCGACGCCACCGCCTGCCCGCCGCTGGAGCGCGCCAAGGTCACGGCCGAGGACGCCGCGAAGATCGCCGCCGATGTGAACACCCTGGTCACGAACCAGAACGGCGACCTCAAGAAGCTGAGCAACCAGCTGGTCACCTTCCAGAAGCAGGCCGAGGCGCTCGCCAAGCGGGTCCCGACGCTGGACGACGACCTGGCGACGGCCGTGGCGAAGGTCAACGAGCTGAACACCGGCGCCCAGAAGGTCGCCAAGGGCGCGCAGGCACTGCACGCGGGCCTCGGCACCGCGCAGACCGGCTCCAGCAACCTGGACACCGGCGTCGGCAAGCTGAAGACCGGCGCGGAGAACCTGGACGGCGGGCTGTTCCGGCTCGGCGACGGCTCGGCCGAACTGGCCCAGGGCCTCAACGACGGCGTGGACAAGATCCCGGACTACGACAAGAAGGACCGCGACGCACGCACCGACGTGATGGCCGACCCCGTCCAGCTGGCCTCCAAGTCGCTGCACGAGGCCCCCAACTACGGCACCGGCTTCGCCCCGTACTTCATCCCGCTGTCCCTGTGGGTCGGCGCGATGGTGGCGTACATGCTGATCCAGCCGCTCAACCGGCGGGCGCTCGCCGCCGGGGCCTCCTCCTGGCGGATCGCGTTCGCCGGCTGGCTCCCGGTCGCCGCCATCGGTACGGCCCAGGTCGGCGCCCTGATGGCCGTCCTGCACCTGGGGCTCGGCCTCCAGATGACCCACGCCGCCGGAACGATCGGCTTCCTGACCCTGGTGACCTGCTGCTTCGCCGCGATCGTGCAGTGGCTGAACGCCTGCTTCGGGGCGGCCGGGCGGATCCTGGTGCTGGTGGTGCTGATGCTCCAGCTGACCTCGGCCGGGGGCACGTACCCCGTCCAGACGAGCCCCGGCTTCTTCGGTGCGATCCACCCGTACCTCCCCATGACGTACGTGGTGGAGGGGCTGCGCAGGCTGATCACCGGCGGCCCGCTCACCCCGGTATGGCTGGGCTGCGCGGTGCTGGCGGCCTTCACCGTCGGCGCGCTCGCCCTGACCGCGCTCACCGCCCGCCGCAAGCAGGTGTGGAGCCTGAGCCGGCTGCACCCGGAGCTGAGCCTGTGAGCGCGCCCGCGGTCACGTCCCCGGGTACGCCCGGGCCTGGAAGAATCGGACCCATGGAAAGCAGTGGCACCACGCGCCGCCAGGCCACCCGGCAGAAGCTCTACGAGGCGGCGGTGACGCTCATCGCCGAGAAGGGCTTCTCGGCGACCACCGTCGACGAGATCGCCGAGCGCGCCGGGGTCGCCAAGGGCACGGTCTATTACAACTTCAAGAGCAAGACCGAGCTGTTCGAGGAGCTGCTCCGGCACGGCGTGGGGCTGCTCACCGCCTCGCTGCGGGCCGCAGCCGAGGAGTCCGAGGAGCGTGGCGGCACCCGCGTCGAGGCGCTGGACTCGATGATCCGGGCCGGGCTCGCCTTCATCGACCGCTATCCGGCCTTCACCCAGCTGTACGTGGCCGAGCTCTGGCGGACCAACCGCGCCTGGCAGTCGACGCTGCTGGTGGTGCGTCAGGAGGCCGTGGCGGTCGTCGAGGGCGTCCTGCGCGACGCGGTGCGCAGCGGTGAGCTGAGCGAGGAGATCGACATCCCGCTGACGGCGGCCGCGCTGGTCGGGATGGTGCTGGTGGCGGCGCTGGACTGGCAGGCGTTCCAGCCGGAGCGCTCGATCGACGAGGTCCACTCGGCCCTGTCGCTGCTGCTGCACGGGCGGGTCAGCGGCCACTGAGGCCGCACGCCCGGGAAGGCGCCGGGCAACGCCGAAGACGCCGGCCGACGAGATTCGCATCCCCCGCGAACCTCTTCGGACCGGCGTCTTCCGTGCTTCCGGAACCCGTTCCCCGTGACCCCGTATGTCCCCCGTGGTCCCCGGGATCCGTCGCGCACCCCCGTTGCGTCGGGGGAACCGCACCGTTCCGCCGCCCCGTGCCGGCGGTCCTGGCGCAGCGCCCCTTCCGTGGTCATCACTCTGCCGTCCCCGCAGGTCGGGGCCTATCCGTGCGGGTACTCATCTGCACGCCTAGGTACGCGTACTCAGAGCTGCGCCCGCGACCTCACCCGGCTCCGGCGGGAGGTCGTTACGATCGCCTGCGTGTCTGTCATCCCTCTCGTGTTCACCAGCGGCTGGGCGAGCGGGATCAACGCGTACGCGGTGGTCCTGCTGCTCGGCCTGTTCGGCGCGACCGGCGTCTCCGACGAGGTGCCCGCCGCGCTCCAGCGCACGGACGTCCTGATCGTGGCCGGTGTGCTCTTCCTCTGCGAGGCGGTCGCGGACAAGATCCCCTACGTCGACTCGGTCTGGGACACCGCGCACACGGTCATCCGGCCGGTGGCCGGGGCGGTGGTGGCGGCGCTGCTGGCCGGGGAGAGCGGTTCGCTGCCGGAGCTGGCGGCCGGGGCGATCGGCGGGTCGACGGCGCTGATGAGCCATCTGGTGAAGGCCGGTACGCGGATGGCCGTCAACACCTCCCCCGAGCCCTTCAGCAACATCGGCCTGAGCATCGCCGAGGACCTCGGGGTCGCGGGCATCGTCACCTTCGCGGTGTTCAACCCGGTGGCGGCCGCCGTGATCGCGGCCGTGCTGCTGGCGCTCGGGATCGTCACCGTGCTCTTCCTCGCCTCGCGGATCCGCCGCTTCCTGCGCCGCCGGGCGCAGCGCCGCGCGGAGAAGCGCCCGGCCCCGGCGGGCGGGCTCCGGCCTGACGGCTGAGGTGTCGGCGCCGGTCGATAAAGTCACCGGCATGGCACGAATTGCGGTGATCGGCGCCGGGACGGGCGCGATGGCGGCGGCCGCCCGGCTGGCCGTGGCGGGCGAGAAGGTGACGGTCTACGAGCGGTCCGCGGGCTACGGCGGCTCGGTCGGCCGGTACGAGCACGAGGGCTTCGTCTTCGACACCGGCCCCGGGCTGCTGCATCTGCCCGCCGTCCAGCGGGACCTCTTCGTGAAGACCGGCAAGGAGTCGCTGGAGCAGTCCGTGACGCTGACCCAGGTCGACCCGGCGAGCCGCCATCTCTTCCCGGACGGCACGGCGGTGTCCCTGCCGAACGCCTCCCGGGCCGGGGTGGCCACCGCCCTGGACGCGGCGTTGGGCGCCGGTTCCGGGGAGCGCTGGAGCGACTTCATGGACCGGGCCCGGGACGCCTGGGACCGCTCCCGGCGGCCGCTGCTGGAAGAGCCGCTGCGCGCGGACCACCAGGTGCTGGGGCGCGATCCGTATCCGGCGGTGCGGCAGCGGCGGCTGCTGCGCCCGGCCCGGCAGGCGTCCACGGTCGCGGAGATCGGCGCGTGGGAGCTGGCGGACGGGCGCCTGGCGGCCCTGCTCGACGGGTACGCGTTCGCCCACGGCCTCGACCCGCGCACCGCCCCCGCGAGCGCCGCCCTGGTGCCCTACATGGAGCAGACCTTCGGCAGCTGGTACGTGATGGGCGGGATGCGGGAGCTGGCCCGTGCGGTGTACGAGCGGTGCGTGGCCCGCCGGGTGGAGTTCGTCTTCGGAGCCGAGGTGGTGCGGGTCGTCGAGAAGGACGGCCGGGCGGCGGGCGTGGAGCTGGCGGACGGCGAGGTGGCCGGGGCCGACCGGGTGGTGCTCGGGGTCCGGCCGCGTCCGGGGCTGGTGCCGGATCAGCGGGCGTGGGGCGCGGACGACGTGCCGGTCCGGGCGGGCTCGGGCGCGGGCTCGGCGGGCCGGTTCACGGTACTCCTGTCGCTGCGCGGGGCCAGGGAGGCGGATGCGGTGCACCGGACCGTCGTGCACAGCGCGGAGGGGACGGCGGAGCAGGAGGCGGTGTTCGGGGGGCGGGTCGCCGGCCACCCCACGGTGACGGTGCTGCGCCCCGACGATCCCGCGACCCGCCCGGACCCGGAGCACGAGGCGGTGACGCTCACCGCGACGGTGGCTCCGCAGGGGCCGGTCGACTGGCGCGACGCACAGGTGCGGCAGCGGTTCGCCGATGCCCTGGTGGAGCGGGCGGGGGCGGCCGTTCCCGGGCTGCGGGAGCGGATCCTGCACACGGAGATCCGTACGCCGGCGGAGACCGAGGCGGAGACGGGGGCCGAGGGCGGTGCGGTGCCGCCGCCCGCGCTGGCCGGGGCGGACGGCGCGTATCTGCACCCGGGCAACGCCACCCGGCTGCCGGGGCTGTATCTCGCGGGCGGCTGGGCGCATCCGGGCGGCGGTCTCCCGCACGCCGGGATGTCGGGGACGCTGGTGGCCGGGCTCGTGGTGGAGGGCGAGGGCTTCCGCGGCTCCCGCTGAGCGGCACGGCCGCCGGTCCGCCCCCGGCCGGCGGCGCGTTCAGTAGCGGTACTGCTCGTTCTGACCGGTGTCGTAGCCGTTGCCGTACGGGGCGGGCCCGGTGGGCTGCTCCGGTGGCGTCGGGGAGTACGGCTCGGTGTCGCGCTGCTGCGGAACCCAGACACCGCCGGGCGGGGTGTCGGTGGAGTACGCCCCGGCGCCGTAGGGGTCCTCGCCGTAGCTCTGGGCGTAGGGGTCGGCGTAGCTCTGCTGCCCGCCCTGGCTGTCGTAGCCGTCACCGCCGCCGTAGGCGTCGTAGCCGTAGGAGGGGGATCCGTTGGTGGTGCCGATGTACGGATCGGAGTAGGCGGCGTAGTTCTGCTCGCCGGTGCCGTAGTCGTACGTCCCGGCGTAGGGGTCCTGGGCGGGCTGCTGGTCGTAGCCGGTGTACGGGTCGTACGCGGTGTGCTGCGGGAGGTCCGAGGGGTCGGCGTCGTGGCCCTGGTCCTGGTGTGCGTGGCCGTCCCGGTCGTAACCGGTGTCCCCGTACACGCCGTACTGGCCGGTGTCCTCGGGGAGCGGCTGCGGTTCGTGGACGGTCGGGACTGCGGAGGGCCGGTCGTACCCGGCCGGGGCGTCCGGCTCCGCGACCTCCAGGCCGGAGACCTCCAGCGTGGGTTCCTTCACGGCCGCGCCCCCGCCGCGCCTGCGGCGACGACTCTCCCCCGGGCTGCCGCCGATGGCCCAGCCGGTGGAGAAGCCGCGCCGGAAGGACAGCGTGACGAAGGTCTGGCCGGTGGCGAAGGCGAGCGTCCCGACGACGATGACCGGGACGGAGGCCAGCAGCACACCGACCACCACGCCGAGGAAGCCGCCGAAGGCGAGCAGCCGCCAGCGCAGTCGCGCCTTGTACTGCAGCAGCACCTCACCGAGCAGCCACAGCGCCACCAGGCCGAATGCGATGTAGAGGACCGTCCAGCCCACGCCCGCCCCCTCCTTCGGCCGTCGCCGCTTCGGGGGCGGGTACGACCGGTCACGACTGCTTGTGCAGTCCGAGTTTCTCGTAGATCTCGAGCGTCGCCGTCGAGTTGTTGAGCGTGATGAAGTGCAGCCCGGGCACACCCTCGGACAGCAGCTTCGCGCAGAACTCCGTTGCGAACTCGATGCCAATGGAGCGTACAGCGGCCGGATCGTCCTTGACGGCGAGGATGCGCTCTTTCAACGACGCGGGCACGGTCGCGTTGCTGAGCTGGGAGAACTTTTCCCATTGCTTCACGCTGGTGAGGGGCATGACCTCGGGAATCACCGGCGTTTCGCAACCCGCAGCGACCACGCGGTCACGCATTCGGAGGTAGTCCTCCGGGCGGAAGAACATCTGGGTGATGGCGTAATCCGCGCCCGCCCGGCACTTGTCCACGAAATGACCGATGTCCGTCTCCCAGTCGGTGGACCGGGGGTGCATTTCGGGAAATGCCGCGACGCCAACGCAGAAGTCCCCCGATTCCTTGATGAGGCGGACGAGGTCGGCAGCGTACTTGACCCCCTGCGGGTGCTCCACCCACTCGCCCATCGGGTCGCCCGGCGGGTCGCCGCGCACGGCGAGGATGTTCCTGATGCCCGCGTCGGCGTACTGGCCGATCATGTTGCGCAGTTCGGCGATCGAGTGGTTGACCGCGGTGAGGTGGGCGACGGGAGTGAGGGTGGAGTCCGCCGCGATCTCCTGGGTGGCCTTGACCGTCCCGGCGCGGGTGGAGCCTCCGGCGCCGTACGTCACGGAGACAAAGCTCGGGCGGACCGCCTCGACCCGGCGCAGCGCGTTCCAGAGGTTGCGCTCGCCTTTCTCCGTCTTGGGAGCCCAGAACTCGAAGGAGTAGGACGTCTTGCCGGTCGCCAGCATGTCACGCACGGTGCGCGCGTGATCCGTCCTGGTGGAGGCTGTTCCGAGGGCCATAAGGGGAGGTTAACCAAGGGGTGGACACTCCCCCAACCAGAGCGGGAAACTTTGTCTGGTTTTGTCGGACTGTTGTCCACTCCTCGGACATTCCTCGGCCCCAGACCCCCGAAAAGGCGCCGGGTGGGAGTCCCGGTGGCCCGCCGTTCGCGGCCCGGGACTCAGACCGCGTGGGCCCGGACGCGACGGGCCAGCTCGGCACTGGCGGCGGCCGGGTCGTCGGCCTCGGTGATGGCCCGGACGACGACGACGCGGCGGGCTCCGGCGCCCAGCACCTGGTCCAGATTGCCCGCGTCGATCCCGCCGATCGCGAACCACGGGCGCGGTGTGCCGAGGGAGGCGGCGTGGCGCACGAGGCCGAGGCCGGGGGCGTGCCGGCCGGGCTTGGTGGGGGTGGGCCAGCAGGGGCCGGTGCAGAAGTAGTCCACGCCGTCCTGGGTGGCGGCGGCGTCCACCTCGGCCTCGGCGTGCGTGGAGCGACCGATCAGCCGGTCGGCGCCGATGATCGCGCGGGCGGCGGGGACGGGCAGATCGCCCTGGCCGAGGTGCAGGACGTCGGCGCCGATGGCGTGGGCGACATCGGCGCGGTCGTTCACGGCGAGGAGCTTGCCGTGCCGGCGGCAGGCGTCGGCGAACACCGCGAGGTGCTCCAGCTCCTCCGCGGCCTCCATGCCCTTGTCCCGGAGCTGGACGATGTCGACGCCGGAGGTGAGCACGGCATCGAGGAAGGCGGGGAGGTCACCCTGCCGCTTGCGGGCGTCCGTGCACAGGTAGAGCCGGGCGTCGGACAGCTGCTCGCGAGGCGTGGACATAGCGAAACTCCCCCGTGGTCGTCACGGCGGACGGACTTCCCCCGTGGTCGTGACGGTGCACGGGCCGCGTCGGACGGCCCGTGCACCGCTTCCTGTCGTATCGGATCAGACGGCGAGCGCCTGGGCGCGGCGCTTCACCTCCGTCCCGCGATTCTCGCTCAGCGCCTGCGCGGGGGTGCCGGGCAGGGTGGGGTCGGGAGTGAAGAGCCACTCCAGCATCTCTTCCTCGGAGAAGCCGTCGTCCTTCAGGAGGGTCAGGGTGCCGGCGAGGCCCTTGACCACCTTGCTGCCGTCGATGAAGGCGGCGGGCACCTGGAGCGTCCGGTTCTCACCACGGCGTACGGCGATGAGCTGGCCCTCCTTGACCAGCTGGCGTACGCGCGTCACCTCGATGTCGAGCATCTCGGCGATGTCGGGAAGGTGGAGCCAGGCAGGGACGAGAGCATCGGTCTTTGCGTCAATCTCGGTCACAGGGACAAGCGTGCCACCTGGGACTGACAGCCGGTAGCCGGGCCCGACCGTACGGGGGGCGTCGGCGGCGGCTCCGGGATGGTCAGAGGGCGGTGGACTTCAGCGGTACGGCGGGGTCGGCGACCTTCTCCGGGTCGAGGGCGGCCCCCGACTCGATGAGCCTGCGGCCCTGGGCCAGATCGCGCGGGCGGCCCACGGCGAGCACGGCGGCCAGCGCGCCCTCGCGCAGCCAGCACACCGACCAGGTGGCGTCCGCCCCGTCACCGCGCCACAGCAGGGTGTCGGCGCCGGCGTGGTGGCCGGCGTACTGCACGAAACGGCCGAACTGCTCGGACCAGAAGTACGGGACGGGGTCGTGGATCGGGAGCGGCAAGCCGCTCTCCGCCGCCATGATCGCGGCGGCGGCGGTGCGCGGCCCCTGGAGGGCGTTGTCCCAGTGGTGGACCAGCAGGCGGGTGCCGTAGCGGGCGGAGGGGAAGGAGGCGCAGTCGCCGACCGCGTACACATCGGGCAGCGAGGTGCGCAGGGCGCTGTCGGCGGTGACCGAGCCGTCCGGGCCGAGCGCGATCCCGGAACCCGTCAGCCAGGCGGTGGCGGGGCGCGCGCCGATGCCGACGACCACGGCCCCGGCGGGCAGGATGCGGCCGTCGGCGAGGAGCACGGCTCCCTCCGTGACGCGCTCGACCCGGGCCCCGGTGAGGAGTTCGGCGCCGCTCTCGGCGTACCAGGCGGCCATCGGGGCGGCCACCTCGGCGGGCAGGGTGCCCGCGAGCGGGCGGGCCGCGGCCTCGACGACGGTGACGGCGCAGCCCGCGGAGCGGGCCGCGGTGGCGAACTCCGCGCCGATCCAGCCCGCCCCGACGACGACCACGTCGTGCCGCCGGTCCAGGACGGGTCGCAGCCGGGCCGCGTCGTCGAGGGTGCGCAGCAGATGGACCCCGGGCACACCCTCGGTGCCGGGCAGGGTCAGGGGTTCGGCGCCGGTGGCGAGGATGAGGGCGTCGTAGCCGACGGGCCCGTCCGCGGTGTCCAGCACATGGTCGGCGGCGCGCAGGGCGGTGACGTCCAGGCCGAGACGCAGGGTGATGTCCAGCGCCTCGAAGTCGACGTCGAAGGCGGAGTCCTCGGCCTTGCCCAGCAGCACGGCCTTGGACAGCGGCGGCCGGTCGTAGGGCTGGTGGGGCTCGGCCCCGATGAGGGTGACGGGACCGGCGAAGCCCGCCTCGCGCAGGGCGACGGCGCTCTGCACCCCCGCCATGCCGGCCCCGACGATCACGACGTTCCGGACCGGACTCTTCTCCGTCTGCTGCTCGCTCACCCGTCCACCCTAACCATCTGACGAAGCGTCAGGAACAGGGCCGCCGGAACGAGGGCCCTCAGGAGGCCACTTCCTCCACCACGCTCGTCCCGCCGCCCTCCTGGGACTCCCATTCCCAGCGCTCCTCCAGCCTCACCCGGCCGTCCGCGAGATCGACGACGGTGGAGAGGCAGTGCCCGCCGGAGGTCGTTCCGTCCTGCTTGAGCTGGACGTAGCGGAAGTCCAGGGCGTCCCCGTCCCGGGTGCCGACCAGGTGGCCGCGGACGACGTCACCGCCGGTGTACTCGGCCCAGATCCGGCCATCCCGCTCGTGGTACGTGAACCGGGTGCGGGTGCCGACCTGGCCCGGGGCCTGGTCGGCGACGGGCGCGAGGACGAGTCCGTCGAGCGAACGGGCCATGATGTGCGCTCCCCTGCGAGCCGGTGGGCGGTCGGGTTTAGGGTGGCCACGGTAGAACACTCGCGGGAGCCCGGACGCACCGGGCTGAGAGGGAGGCTGGACGGCCTCCGACCGTACGAACCTGATCCGGGTCATGCCGGCGAAGGGAGGGGCTGGACACTCATGCGCGTCTCGGGGAAGACCCACGGAGCCTCGGGGGAAACGGGAACCCCAGGATCCGACGTCCTCGTCATCGGGGGCGGCATCATCGGCCTGGTCACCGCGTGGCGGGCCGCACAGCGCGGACTGACGGTCACCGTGGCCGATCCCGCACCGGGCGGCGGTGCCGCGCGGGTCGCGGCGGGCATGCTCGCCGCCGTCACCGAACTGCACTACGGCGAGCAGATGCTGCTCGGACTCAACCTGGCCTCTGCCGCCCGCTATCCGGCGTTCGTCGAGGAGCTGGAGGAGGCGAGCGGCCGGGACACCGGTTTCCGGAGCTGCGGCACGCTCGCCGTGGCGCTGGACTCCGACGACCGGGCGCACCTGCGCGAACTGCACGCCCTCCAGGAGCGTTCGGGGCTGGAGTCGGTGTGGCTGAGCGGCCGTGAGTGCCGCCGCCTGGAACCGATGCTGGCCCCGGGCGTCCGCGGCGGCCTGCGGGTCGACGGCGACCACCAGGTGGATCCGCGCCGGCTCGCCTCGGCACTCTTGACCGCGTGCGAGCGGGCCGGGGTCGGGTTCCGCCGGACGACCGCCGAGCGGCTCACCGTCGAGCGGGGCCGCGCCACCGGGGCGTCGCTCGGGGACGGCACGGAGTGCGCGGCCGGTCAGGTCGTGCTGGCCGCGGGCAGCCTCAGCGGCCGGCTCGCGGGACTACCGCCGGAGCTCGTCCCACCGGTCCGGCCGGTCAAGGGCCAGGTCCTGCGGCTCACCGTGCCCCCGGCGTACGCCCCCTTCCTCAGCCGCACCGTGCGCGCCGTGGTCCGGGGCGGCCACCTCTACCTCGTCCCGCGCGAGAACGGCGAGCTGGTCGTCGGCGCCACCAGCGAGGAGATGGGCTGGGACACCACGGTCACCGCCGGCGGGGTGTACGAGCTGCTGCGCGACGCCCACGAGCTGGTGCCGGGCATCACCGAGCTGCCGCTCACCGAGACCCGGGCCGGTCTGCGGCCCGCGTCGCCCGACAACGCCCCGCTGCTCGGCCCGACCGCCCTGCCCGGCCTCCTGCTCGCCACGGGTCACCACCGCAACGGCGTCCTGCTGACTCCCGTCACCGGGGACGCGCTGGCCGACGCCCTCACCACCGGCGAGCTGCCGGAGCCGGCCCGCCCCTTCGCCCCCGGCCGCTTCGCACCCGCCGCCCCCGCACTCCAGGAGCAGCCCGTATGACCCAGCAGCCCACTCCTCCGGAAGCCACCGCCCCGCCGCGAGCGGCAGCACCGCAGACCACCGCGACGGCCACCGTCTCCGTCTCGGTGAACGGGGAAGCGCGTGCCGTTCCCGCCGGGACGGATCTGGGCGCCCTGGTCGGCGCCCTGACCCCGGCCCGCTCCGGCGTCGCCGCGGCCGTCAACGAGAGCGTCGTCCCGCGCGGCCGGTGGGCCGCCACGACACTCGGCGAGGGCGACCGTGTCGAGGTCCTGACAGCCGTACAGGGAGGCTGACCATGTCGGACGACGTCTTCACGCTGGGACCGGCCACGTACGGATCCCGGCTGATCATGGGCACCGGCGGGGCCCCGAGTCTGGAGGTGCTGGAGCGTTCGCTGATCGCGTCGGGCACCGAGCTGACCACGGTCGCGATGCGCCGGCTGGACCCGACCGTGCAGGGGTCGGTGCTCTCCGTGCTGGAGCGGCTCTCCATCCAGGTGCTGCCGAACACCGCGGGCTGCTTCACCACGGGTGAGGCGGTGCTGACCGCCCGGCTGGCCCGGGAGGCGCTCGGCACGAACTGGGTCAAGCTGGAGGTGGTGGCCGACGAGCGGACGCTGCTGCCCGACCCGGTCGAGCTGCTGGACGCGGCGGAGATCCTGGTCGACGACGGGTTCACGGTGCTGCCCTACACCAACGACGACCCGGTGCTCGCCCGGAAGCTGGAGGACGTGGGATGCGCGGCGATCATGCCGCTCGGCTCCCCCATCGGCTCGGGGCTCGGCATCCGCAACCCGCACAACTTCGAGCTGATCGTGGAGCGGGCCGGGGTGCCGGTGATCCTCGACGCCGGGGCCGGGACCGCCTCGGACGCGGCGCAGGCGATGGAGCTGGGGTGCGCGGCCGTGATGCTCGCATCGGCGGTGACCCGGGCCCAGGAGCCCGAGCTGATGGCGGGTGCGATGCGTCACGCGGTGGAGGGCGGGCGGCTCGCGTACCGGGCGGGCCGGATTCCGCGCCGCCACTTCGCCGAGGCCTCGTCCCCGGTGGCCGGGCGGGCGGCGCTGGATCCGGAGCGCCCGGCGTTCTGAGAGCCGGCAGGGGCCCGGGGCGCCGCCCCGGGCCCCGGGCCCTGGCCTCTCCAGCTCCCACGCGGCACACGCCACCCGGGCTCCCGCCCCACCCCGGGCACACGTCACGCCGGGCCCCCGGGCGCGCGACCGGGGAGCGTGTCCCTGTCACGGATCGGCTGCAGAACGGCCCCGGGAGCGCCCCGGCCCGCCGGGGGTGCTGGTGGCGGCTCGTAGACTCTCGGGGTGGACACGACCCTCCAGGACCCTCTCGTCGGGCAGCTGCTCGACGGCCGGTATCGCATTGAGGCGCGCATCGCCGTCGGCGGGATGGCCACGGTCTACCGGGCCGTGGACACCCGACTGGACCGGGTGCTCGCCCTCAAGGTGATGCACCCGGCGCTCGCCACCGACGTCTCGTTCGTCGAGCGCTTCATCCGGGAGGCCAAGTCGGTGGCCCGCCTGGCGCACCCCAATGTCGTGGCGGTCTTCGACCAGGGTGCTCAGGGCGCGTACGTCTATCTGGCGATGGAGTACGTGGCGGGCTGCACCCTGCGCGACGTGCTGCGCGAGCGCGGGGCCCTCCAGCCCCGGGCCGCGCTGGACATCCTGGAGCCGGTCCTCGCCGCACTCGGCGCCGCGCACCGGGCCGGGTTCGTGCACCGCGACATGAAGCCGGAGAACGTGCTGATAGGGGACGACGGCCGGGTGAAGGTCGCCGACTTCGGCCTGGTCAGGGCGGTCGGCACGGCCACCGACACCACCGGCTCGCTGCTGGGCACGGTGTCGTACCTGGCGCCCGAGCAGATCGAGCACGGCACCGCCGACACCCGCAGCGACGTGTACGCCTGCGGGGTCGTGCTGTACGAGATACTGACCGGCGCCAAGCCGCACACCGGCGAGAACGCCGCCCAGGTCATCTACCAGCACCTCAACTCCGACGTCCCGGCCCCGTCCGCCGCCGTCCCGGGGCTCCCGGTCGCGCTGGACTCCCTGGTGGCGAGCGCGACCGCCCGCAACCCCGAGGTGCGCCCGCACGACGCGGTGCTGCTGCTGGCCGAGACCCGTGAGGCGCGCGCCGGGCTGACCGACGCCGAGCTGGACGCCGTACCGCCGCAGGCGCTGTCGGACTCCCGCGACGGCGCCGACGACCGTACGAGCGTGATCCCCCGGGCCCTCGTGGAGGACGGCGACGGGGACGGGGTGCACCGCACCAGCCGCCTGGCGACGCCCCCGCCGGAGCCCGCCGCTCCGCACCGGCGCCGGGCCGGCCGGCGGGGTCCGTTCGGCGGCCCGCACCGCAAGCTGATCATCGCGCTCACCGCCGTTCTGCTGGCCCTGGGGATCGGCACGGGCGTCTGGTACATCAACTCCGGACAGTTCACCCAGGTCCCCTCGCTGCTCGGGCAGACCCAGCAGGCCGCCGAGCAGCGGCTCGCGGACGCCGGGCTCGGGCTGAAGGGCGTGGACCGGGTCTTCAGCGACACGGTCGAGCGGGGTGAGGTCGTCAGCAGCGCCCCCGCCTCCGGCGACCGGATCCGTGGCAACGGCTCGGTGCGGCTCGTCGTGTCGCGGGGCCCGGAGATCGTCCGGGTGCCCGATGTGGCCGGCGCCTCCCTCGCGGACGCCCGGCGCGCCCTGAAGAAGGTGGGCCTGGTCCCGGGGATGGTGACCAGGGAGTTCAGCGAGGACGTGGCCCGCGGCGAGGTGATCGGCACGGATCCCCGCGCCGGCACCGACCGCCGTCCGGACACGGCCGTGGCACTCGTCGTCAGCAAGGGCGCCCCGGTCGACGTCCCGGACGTCACCGGGCTCTCCGCCGAGGAGGCCACCGCCGAGCTGGAGGCCGAGGGGCTGAAGGCCGAGGTGCTGCCCGGCCGGGTCCACTCCCCCGAGGCCGCGGGCGAGGTGACCGAGCAGTCCCCCGGCGAGGGGACCGAGGCCGCCGAGGGCGACACGATCCAGCTGACCCTCTCCAAGGGCCCCCGGATGGTGGACGTCCCCGACGTCACCGGCCGGGACGTCGACGAGGCGCGGAGCACCCTGGAGGAGGCGGGCTTCGAGGTCGAGGTCGACCGGCCGTTCCTCTCCTTCAGCGACACGATCGCGAGTCAGTCCGTGGACGGCGGCGAACAGGCCCCCGAGGGCTCCACCATCACCATCAAGACCAAGGGGTTCTGACACCTGATGGACGTTCTGCGGAACCCGGTGGGCGGGCACGTCCCGGTGGCCGGCGGCCTCGCCAAGGTCGGCCTGGAGTACGCGCGCGAGCTGGCGGCGGAGACCGTGCAGGTCTTCGTGGCGAACCCGCGCGGCTGGGCGACGCCCGCCGGGAACCCGGCGCAGGACGAGCTGTTCCGCGCGGAGTGCGCGGCGGCCTCGATCCCCGCGTACGTGCACGCCCCGTATCTGATCAACTTCGGCTCGCACACCGGGGCGACGGTGGAGAAGTCGGTCCAGTCGCTGCGGCACTCGCTGCGGCGGGCCCGGGAGATCGGCGCGCTGGGCGTGGTGGTGCACACCGGTTCGGCGACCGGCGGCCGGCCGCGCGACGCGGCGCTGGCCCAGGTGCGGGAGCACATGCGGCCGTTGCTGGACGAGCTGACCCGGGACGACGATCCGGATCTGCTGCTGGAGTCGACGGCCGGCCAGGGATTCTCGCTCTGCTCCCGGACCTGGGACTTCGGACCGTACTTCGAAGCGCTGGACTCCCACCCGAAGCTGGGCATCTGTCTGGACACCTGCCACATCTACGCCGCCGGGCACGACCTGACCGGTCCGACGGGGATGCGGCAGACGCTGGACCTGCTGGTGGAGACGGTCGGCGAGGGACGGCTGAAGCTGATCCACGCCAACGACTCCAAGGACGTCGTGGGCGCCCACAAGGACCGGCACGAGAACATCGGCGCCGGTCACATCGGGGCTGAGCCGTTCGCCGAGCTGTTCGCCCATCCGGCGACCGAGGGCGTACCGCTGATCATCGAGACGCCCGGCGGCAAGGAGGGGCACGCGGCGGACGTGGCGCGGCTCAAGGAGCTGCGCGGGAGCCGCCCCGGCGGCCGGAAGACGCTCCGCGCGTAGAGCCCTCTACAGCTCCGGGCCGTCGCCCGGCTCCTCCTGGTAGGAGTAGCGCTGCTCGGACCAGGGGTCGCCGATGTTGTGGTAGCCCCGCTCCTCCCAGAATCCGCGCCGGTCCGCCGTCATGTACTCGATGCCCCGGACCCATTTCGGGCCCTTCCAGGCGTACAGGTGCGGGACGACGAGGCGGAGCGGGAAGCCGTGCTCGGCGGTGAGGAGTTCGCCGTCCTTGTGGGTGGCGAAGAGGGTGTGCTCGGAGGCGAAGTCGGCCAGCCGCAGGTTCGAGGAGAAGCCGTACTCGGCCCAGACCATCACATGCGTGGCGTCGGGGGCCGGCGGTGCCAGATCGAGGATCGCGCGGGCGGGGACGCCGCCCCATTCGGCGCCGAGCATGCTGAACTTCGTCACGCAGTGCAGATCGGCCACCACGGAGGAGAACGGCAGCGCCGAGAAGTCCTGGTGGCTCCAGCAGTGCTTGTCGCCGTCGGCGGTGGCCCCGAAGACCCGGAACTCCCAGCGTTCGGGCTTGAACTTGGGAACGGGCCCGTAATGGGTGACCGGCCATCCGCGCTGCAGTCGCTGTCCTGGTGGAAGCTCCGACTGCGCTGCTCCGCGATTCTCCCGGTTCTCCGGCTGACCCATGCCTCCATGGTGACAGACAGGCAGGGGTGGTCATGACCGGGGAGGGTCTTCACCGGGGCAACTCGTACTAAGCCTGCACTTACTGGACGGCCGCTGAGCGCGGTGCGAGGATCTGGCCAACTTGCCAGATCGATCACCGGTTGGAAGGAGCCTTTGCCATGCAGGGCGACCCCGAGGTCCTTGAGTTTCTCAATGAGCAGCTGACCGCCGAACTGACTGCGATCAACCAGTACTTCCTGCACGCCAAGATGCAGGAGAACTTCGGCTGGACCAAGCTCGCCAAGTACACCCGGGCCGAGTCCTTCGACGAGATGAAGCACGCCGAGATCCTCACCGACCGGATCCTGTTCCTGGACGGACTGCCGAACTACCAGCGGCTGTTCCATGTCCGGGTGGGCCAGACGGTGACCGAGATGTTCCAGGCGGACCGCCAGGTCGAGGTGGAGGCGATCGACCGCCTCAAGCGCGGCATCGAAGTGATGCGCGCCAAGGGCGACATCACCTCCGCGAACATCTTCGAGTCGATCCTGGAGGACGAGGAGCACCACATCGACTATCTCGACACCCAGCTGGAGCTGGTGGAGAAGCTCGGCGAGCCGCTCTACATCGCCCAGCTGATCGAGCAGCCGGAGAGCTGACCGCGACCGGCCGCTCGGGCGGCGCCGGACGACTAAGGCGGCGTCGGACGACTCAGGCGGCGTCGGAGAGGACCGGGCGGGTGGTGGAGGCGATCACCGGTTCCTGCCGCTGGTCGAGCAGCTCGCGGCGCGGGCAGTCGCCGCGTCCCAGCAGAGCCTGGATGCGGCGCACACAACCTCCGCAGTCCGTGCCGGCCTTGCAGGCCGACGCGATCTGCCGGGGGGTGCAGGCACCGGCGTCCGCATGCTTCTTGACCTGGGCCTCGGTGATCCCGAAGCAGGAGCAGACGTACATGCGGTTCACCTCCCTGCGGGTCGGTCGCTGGCGCCGTCCCGCTCTTCGTCGGTGAGGCTAACCTAACCTTACCCGTCCCCCGGGTGGCGCAAAAGCCCGGGGGACGACTGTGGGGCACGGATCACATGGATCCGTGCCCCACAGGTGTGTCCGGCGAGGACTCCTACTGGTCGCGGTACATCTCGGCGACGAGGAAGGCCAGGTCGAGCGACTGGCTGCGGTTGAGCCGGGGGTCGCAGGCCGTCTCGTAGCGCTGGTGGAGGTCGTCCACGAAGATCTCGTGGCCGCCGCCCACGCACTCGGTGACATCGTCGCCGGTCAGCTCCACGTGGATGCCGCCCGGGTGGGTGCCGAGGCCCTTGTGGACCTCGAAGAAGCCCTTGACCTCGTCCAGGACGTCGTCGAACCGGCGCGTCTTGTGGCCGGACGCGGCCTCGAAGGTGTTGCCGTGCATGGGGTCGGTCACCCAGGCGACGGTCGCACCGGAGGCGGTGACCTTCTCGACCAGCTCGGGGAGCTTGTCGCGGACCTTGTCGGCGCCCATACGGACGATGAAGGTCAGCCGGCCGGGCTCGCGCTCGGGGTCGAGGCGGTCGATGTAGCCGAGCGCCTCGTCGACGGTGGTCGTCGGGCCGAGCTTGATGCCGATGGGGTTGCTGACCTTCGAGGCGAACTCGATGTGCGCCCCGTCCATCTGGCGGGTGCGCTCACCGATCCAGACCATGTGGCCGGAGGTGTCGTACAGCCGGCCCGTGCGCGAGTCGGTGCGGGTCAGCGCCGTCTCGTAGTCCAGCAGCAGCGCCTCGTGCGAGGCGTAGAACTCGACCGCCTTGAACTCGGCCGGGTCGGTGCCGCACGCCTTCATGAAGTTGAGCGCGTTGTCGATCTCGCGGGCCAGGGCCTCGTAGCGCTGGCCGGCGGGGGACGACTTCACGAAGTCCTGGTTCCAGGCGTGGACCTGGCGCAGGTCGGCGTAACCGCCGGTGGTGAAGGCGCGCACCAGGTTCAGCGTGGAGGAGGACGCGTGGTACATCTGCTTCAGCCGCTGCGGGTCCGGGACCCGGGCCTCCTCGGTGAAGGCGAAGCCGTTCACCGAGTCGCCGCGGTAGGTCGGCAGGGTCACGCCGTCGCGGGTCTCGGTCGACTTGGAGCGCGGCTTGGAGTACTGGCCCGCGATCCGGCCGACCTTGACGACCGGCACGGAGGCGGCGTAGGTCAGGACGGCGCTCATCTGGAGCAGCGTCTTCAGCTTGGCCCGGATGTGCTCGGCGGACACGGCGTCGAAGGCCTCGGCGCAGTCGCCGCCCTGCAGCAGGAACGCCTCGCCCTTGGCGACGGCTCCCAGACGGGCGCGCAGCTGGTCGCACTCGCCCGCGAAGACGAGCGGCGGATACGACGCGAGGTCCGCGAGTACATCGCGCAGCGCCTCGGAGTCGGGGTACTCGGGCTGCTGCGCCGCGGGAAGGTCTCGCCAGGTGTTGCCACCGGCGACGGAGGTATTGGCGTTCACGGTCACGTGTACAACATTACGGGGTCCCCGGGGGCGTCCATCCGAACGCTCAACAGGTGAGACACCCCCTTCGGCGCCCGGATCGTCCGCTAGGGTCGGGGCATGTCGACGCAACCGATCCGGATCTCGATCCAGAACTGGTGGTGGACCGCTCATCCGGCGGCCCGCTGACTCATCGCGTCGACACGTCGCGAAGGCCGCCCGAGGGGCGGCCTTTTCCGTGTCCAGGAGCCGTTCCTCTCCCTGTGAACCCCGTCGGGTCCCGCGTGGCCCCCGTACGGACCGTCCGGAAGGAATGTGCTCCCATGTCCCAGACCTCGCCCCGATCCGCCTCCGCCCTCATCGGCCGACTGCTCGCCGAGGACGCCCCGCCGTTCGCCCTGCTGCGCCGCCGCACTCCCGGGCGTGACCACGATCACGTCGAACTGCTGATCGGTGGGGTGCGGGAGGTGGACCGACTGGCCGATCTGCCGGTGGGCGCGTCGCCCGCGCTGGCCCTGGTGCCGTTCCGGCAGATCGCCGAGCGCGGCTTCGACGTCCGCGACGACGGCACCCCGCTGAGCGTGCTGGTCGCCGACGAGTCGTACGAGCTGGGGCTCGCGGAGGTGCTGGCGGCGCTGCCCGCGCATGACGTGACCGTGACGGACCACGGCTTCGACGTGCCCGACGAGGAGTACGCGGACGTCGTGCGCAGGGTGATCCGGGACGAGATCGGGCAGGGCGAGGGCGCGAACTTCGTCATCCGGCGGACGTTCCGGGGCGAGATCCCCGGGTTCGGGCGGGCGGACGCGCTGGCGCTGTTCCGGCGACTGCTGGCGGGCGAGCGGGGCGCGTACTGGACGTTCGTGGTGCACACAGGCGGCAGCGGGCCCGAAGGGCCCTCCGTCTCGGGGCGGCGGCGGGCGACGGGCGGGCGGGTGCTGGTGGGCGCGAGCCCCGAGGTGCATGTCCGGATGTCCGGCGGGACGGTCGTGATGAACCCGATCAGCGGGACGTACCGCTACCCGGCCGAGGGGCCCACCCCGGAGAGCCTGCTGGCGTTCCTCGCGGACCGCAAGGAGAGCGAGGAGCTGTCCATGGTGGTCGACGAGGAGCTGAAGATGATGTGCACGGTGGGCGACATGGGCGGGGTGGTCGTCGGGCCCCGGCTCAAGGAGATGGCCCACCTCGCGCACACCGAGTACGAACTGCGCGGGAGGTCCTCCCTGGATGTGCGGGACGTGCTGCGCGAGACGATGTTCGCGGCGACCGTGACGGGCTCCCCGGTGCAGAACGCGTGCCGGGTGATCGAGCGGTACGAGGCCGGGGGCCGCGGCTACTACGCGGGGGCGCTGGCCCTGCTGGGCCGGGACGCGAACGGGGCGCAGACGCTGGACTCGCCGATCCTGATCCGTACCGCCGACATCGCCCCCGACGGTTCGCTGAGGGTGCCGGTCGGGGCCACGCTCGTGCGCCACTCGGACCCGGAGGGCGAGGTCGCCGAGACGCACGCCAAGGCGGCCGGGGTCCTGGCCGCGCTGGGTGTGCGGCCGGGCCGCCCGGCGGCGGAGGCGGACCGACCGCGGCTCGCCTCCGACCCCCGGGTGCAGGCGGCGCTGGACGACCGGCGCGGGGGGCTCGCCCCGTTCTGGCTGCGGATGCAGGAACGTGTCCGGGAGCTGTCCGGCCACGCGCTGGTGGTGGACGGCGAGGACACGTTCACCGCGATGCTGGCCCATCTGCTGCGGGCGTCCGGTCTCGAGGTCTCGGTGCGCCGGTACGACGAGCCGGGGCTGCGCGCGGTGGTCCGGGCCCACGAGGGGCCCGTGGTGCTGGGCCCCGGACCGGGAGATCCGGGCGACCTGGGCGACCCCAAGATGCGGCTGCTGCGGGAGATCGCCGCCGGGCTGGTGCGGGACCATCGGCACGGGCTGCTCGGGGTCTGCCTGGGGCATGAGCTGATCGCGGCGGAGCTGGGTCTGGAGATCGTCCGCAAGGCGGTGCCGTACCAGGGGGCGCAGACCAGGATCGAGCTGTTCGGGCGGCCGGAGACGGTGGGCTTCTACAACAGCTTCACCGCCCGGTGCGACGACCCGGCCGCCGCCGAGCTGGCGGCGCACGGGATCGAGGTGAGCCGGGACGAGGCGAGCGGGGAACTGCACGCGCTGCGCGGGCCGGGCTTCGCCTCGGTGCAGTTCCACCCGGAGTCGGTGCTGACCGTGCGGGGCGCGGCGATCGTGACGGAGCTGCTGGCGGGGCTGCCCGTGCCGCGCTGAGCCCAGGGCCTGTCGTCGAACTGCCGCCTGCCGCGCGGCGTCTGGCCCTAGGCGTTCCTCGGCACGAGGACGTTCTCGCTGCGGCGGCGGGCCAGGTGGTCGGCGACGTTCCGGACGGTCGCGTCGATGATCTGGCCCACCGCGTCCTCGGTGTAGTACGCCTGGTGGGAGGTGACGATGACGTTGGGGAAGGTCACCAGCCGGGCGAGGGTGTCGTCGTCGATGCCCTCCAGGGACTTGTCGAGGAAGAACAGCCCGGCCTCCGCCTCGTACACGTCGAGCCCGACGCCGAGGAAACGGCCCGCGCGCAGTTCGGTGACCAGGGCGGCCGAGTCGATGAGGCCGCCGCGGCTGGAGTTGACGAGGATCGCGTCGTCCTTCATCGCCCGGAGGGCGGCCTCGTCGACGAGGTGCTCGGTGGCGGGCAGCAGCGGTACGTGCAGGCTGATCAGGTCCGCCTCGGCGAACAGCCGCTCCTTCTCCACGTACTCCATGCCCAGCTCGACGCAGGCCGGGTTCTCCACGACGTCCCAGCCGAGCAGCTTCATGCCGAAGCCGTGGGCGATCCGGGTGAACGCCTCGCCGATCTTGCCGGTGCCGAGCACGCCGACGGTCCGGCCGCGCATGTCCCGGCCGAGCAGCCCGTCGAGGCGGAAGTCGAAGTCCCGGGTGCGGCTCGCGGCCCGGATGATGCGCCGGTTGACGGCCATGGCGAGCGTCCAGGCGAATTCGGCGACCGAGTACGGCGAGTAGTACGAGACCCGGGCGACGCGCAGGGCGAGCCGCTCGGCGACCTCCAGGTCGATGTTGTTGAAGCCGGTGGAGCGCTGGGCGATCATCTGCGTGCCGCCCGCGGCGAGCGTCTGGAGTACCGGGGCGCTCAGGTCGGCGTTGACGCTGGTGGAGATGATCTCGTGGCCGGCCGCGATCGGGGCGGTGTCCCGGGTGAGGAAGACGTCCAGGCAGCGGACCTCGTGCAACCCCTCGAAGGCCTTCTCGATCAGGGGCTTCTCGTCGGACTGCACACCGAAGGCCAGGATTTCCACAGGGTCTCCCGAGCTGTGTCTGGGGACGGAACAGGGCAGGGCCGGTCAGCGCGAATATACGGCCCCGGCCCCGGCCCCGCCGGGTCAGGCGTCGTCGAGGCCCCGCTCGATGGCGTACCGCACGAGTTCCACCCGGTTGTGCAGCTGGAGCTTGCCGAGGGTGTTCTGCACGTGGTTCTGGACGGTGCGGTGGGAGATGACCAGCCGTTCGGCGATCTGCTTGTACGACAGTCCCTTGGCGACGAGCCGCAGCACCTCGGTCTCCCGGTCGGTGAGCTGCGGGGCCTTGGGTTCGTTCGAAGCCACGGGCGCGGGGTCGGAGGCGAGCCGGCGGTACTCGCCGAGGACCAGGCCGGCCAGTCCCGGGGTGAAGACCGGGTCGCCGGCCGCGGTGGAGCGGACGGCGTCGGTCAGCTCCTGGGTGGAGGCGGACTTCAGCAGATAGCCGGTGGCTCCGGACTTCACCGCCTCCAGGACGTCGGCGTGCTCGCCGCTCGCGGAGAGGACCAGGACCCGCAGGCCGGGGTGGGAGCCGACGAGCTCCTTGCAGACCTGGACGCCGGGCATGGCGGGGAGGTTCAGGTCGAGGACCAGGACGTCCGGGCCGACCGCCCTGGCCCGGCGTACCGCCTGGGCGCCGTCCCCGGCGGTCGCGACGACGTCGAAGCCGGACTCGGTCAGGTCGCGGGCGACCGCGTCGCGCCACATGGGGTGGTCGTCGACGACCATGACCCTGATGGGCCGGTCGGGCGCCCCCTGCGCGTCCTGCGGTGTGTTCTGCGTGCTCATCGGGCCGATCCTGCCTTCCCCCGGGAAACCCTCGGTGCTCTGGGAACCTTCAACTCGACCTCGCAGCCCTGTCCGGGCACCGAGATCAGCTCTGCCGTGCCGCCCAGGTCGCGCAGCCGGCCGCGGATGGAGAGCGCCACTCCGAGCCGCCCCTCCCCCTCCGCCTGGGCGAGCCGCCCCTCGGGGATGCCGGGGCCGTCGTCGCGGACCGTGACGATCACCTCGTCCGGCTCGTCCTCGACCAGGATCCACGCCTGGGCGTCCGGGCCCGCGTGCACCCGGACGTTGTCCAGGGCGGCGCTGACGGCGGCGGCCAGCTCCCGGGCCGAGGCGGCGGGGAGCAGCACCGGGGCGCCCGGCTCGGCGAAGCTCGTCCGGGACCCGGCGTGCGGGGCGAGCAGGGCGCGCAGGTCGCAGAGGGCCTGGCCGGCGGGCCCCTCCTCCTCGTCGACCTCGACCGTGCGGACCACGGCGCCCGCCGCGGTGTCCTCGGAGATCCGGGTGGGGGGCACGAGGCCGCTGGAGACCAGGGTGCGCAGGGCGACCTCCTGCTCCCCGGCCATCCGGCCCAGGTCGGCCGCCTCGCCGCCGATGGCGGTGCCGCGGCGCTGGACCATGGCGAGGACCTGGAGCACGCTGTCGTGGATGTCGCGGGCGAGCCGTTCGCGTTCGCGGGTGGCGGCCTCGATCTCCAGGGCGCGGGCGAGGGTGCGCTCACTGGCGCGGGCGACCTCGACGACGTACCCGATGGCGATGGAGGCGACCCAGACCAGCAGGACGTTGTGGTAGGTGTCCCGGCTGGGTTCGCCGCGCTGGATGATGTTGGCGGCGGCGACGAACGTGGAGGCGAAGGCCGCCCACCGCCAGCCGCCCTTGATGGCGAAGGCGAGGACCGCGCCGGCCGTCCAGATCGACGGGAGCGTCGGCCCGTCGAAGGACTGGGAGTCGACGTCGGCGAGCGGGGTGAGGAGGATGCCGGTCAGCGCGACGACCAGGTCGGCCCCGAGGAAGCGTTTGGTGCAGTTGGCCGCCGAGCGGACCTTGGGAAGGGTGGCGAGCGTCCAGACGCAGAGGAACGCCAGATAGGCGACGGCGACCCAGGGCCGCTCGAACCTCTCCCGGCCGGCGTTGTCCTTGCCGAAGACCGCGAGCAGTACCGCGTAGACCATCGTCAGCACGCGGTAGCCCGTCAGCGCACGCCACAGCGGCAGCTCGACCGACATCCGGACGACCCGCTCACGCTTGGCCATGGGCACCCCCCACCCGACGGTTCGACGACGCGGCTACGCGCCGGGCCGTTCCGCTCCGTCCTCGTTGCGCCCGGCGGCCTGCTTCCGCTCCCGCTTGGCCTCCTCGGCCCTGGCCTTCGCCTCGTCGGCGATCTGGCGCTTGGCGGCGGTGGCGTAGATGTCGACGTACTCCTGGCCGGAGAGCTTCATGATCTCGTACATGACCTCGTCGGTGACCGAGCGCAGGATGAAGCGGTCGCCGTCCATGCCCTGGTAGCGGCTGAAGTCCAGCGGCTTGCCGATCCTGATGCCGGGGCGCATGAGCTTGGGCACCACCTGGCCGGGCGGCTGGATCTTCTCGGTGTCGATCATGGCGACCGGGATGACGGGCGCTCCGGTGGCCAGGGCCACCCGGGCGAGGCCGCCGGGCTTGCCGCGGTAGAGCCGTCCGTCGGGCGAGCGGGTGCCTTCGGGGTAGATGCCGAAGAGGCCGCCGCTCTCGATGACCTGGATGCCCGCCTTGATCGCCGCCTCGCCGGCGCCGCGGGCGCCGGAGCGGTCGACGGGGAGCTGCCCGACGCCCTTGAAGAACGCGGCGGTGAGCTTGCCCTTCACGCCGGGCGAGGTGAAGTACTCGGCCTTGGCGATGAACGTGACCTTGCGGTCCAGCACGGCCGGGAGGAAGAACGAGTCGGAGAACGAGAGGTGGTTGCTGGCGAGGATCGCCGGACCGCGCTCGGGGATGTTCTCCAGGCCCTCCACCCACGGCCGGAAAGCGAGCTTCAGGGACCCGCCGATGGAGAACTTCATGGCGCCGTAGATCAACTCTGGTTCCTCCTGTGTGCTGTCGCTAGAGACTAGCCTGTGGCGTCGCGGCGGCCTCGGCCCGGCAGGGGCTCGCCTCCGGGGCGGGGCCCGCGGGGGTGCTTCACGGGGGCGTGACGGCCCTGGTCGGTGTCGGTCCGGTCGCGTACGGTGAAGTCATCCGTCAAGCACTCCCCCAGGTGCGCCCTCCCCCGCCCCGTCCCACGAACAGGAGACCCTGGTGCCGGTCCTCCCTGGAGCCGAGCCGTTCCGCCACGAGGGCGGAGAGGTCGGCGTCCTCCTCTGCCATGGCTTCACCGGATCCCCGCAGTCACTGCGCCCCTGGGCCGATTATCTCGCCGAGCGCGGACTGACGGTCTCACTGCCGCTGCTGCCGGGCCACGGCACCCGCTGGGAGGACATGGCGGCCACCGGCTGGCAGGACTGGTACGCGGAGGTGGACCGGGAGCTGCGGCTCCTCACCGAGAGGTGCGAGCAGGTCTTCGTCTTCGGGCTCTCCATGGGCGGCGCGCTGTCCCTGCGGCTCGCGGCCCGGCACGGGGAGGCGATCAGCGGTCTGGTGCTGGTCAACCCCGCCAACAAGGTGCACGGCCTCTCGGCGTACGCGCTGCCCCTCGCCCGCCACCTCGTGCGCACGACGAAGGGGCTGGCCGACGACATCGCGCTGCCGGGCTCCCACGAGGTGGGGTACGACCGTGTCCCGCTGCACTGCGCCCACTCGGTACGGAAGTTCTTCCGCCTGGTCGACGGGGAGCTGCCCCAGGTGACCCAGCCGGTGGTGCTTCTGCACAGCCCGCAGGACCATGTCGTGCCGCCCGCCGACAGCGCCCGGATCCTCAGCCGGATCTCCTCCACGGACGTCTCCGAGATCTTGCTGGAACAGAGCTACCACGTGGCGACGTTGGACCATGATGCGGAGCGGATCTTCGATGAGAGCTACCGGTTCATCGGCCGTCTCGCACCGAACGTCGGGATGAAGGGGAGCACGTCCGGTGGCTGAGCACGACGCGGAACGCACAGGCAGCGACGAGGAGCGCGAACCGCGCCCCACGGGGCCCGCGCCCGTCCCGGAGGGGACGGAGCGGGCGGGGGCCGGGGGAGCGGAGCAGGAGCGGGAGCGGCCGGTCGACGAGGACGCGGCGTGGGCCGCGATCGTCGCGGGGTACGGGGAGGAGCCGCCGGACCCGCCGGGCGCCAAGCCGTTCAAGTCCGTCGAGGACCTGGCCCTGCTGGAGGACGACCAGCGCAATGTGACGGGGTCCTGCGACGGCCCGGCCGGGGGCCCGGCGGACAAGGGGTCCGACAAGACGCCCCCGAAGCCGCCGGAGAAGAAGGCGCTGGGCGGTTCGGTGGTGTTCGCGCCCGGCGTCGCGGGGCCCCGTGACTACGAGCTGCCCGAGTCCAAGGACGACGGCATCGGCGAGGCGGACGACGGGGACGAGGGCCACTTCGTGCCCCCGGAGCCGCCGCCGCTGCCGGAGGCCGACGTCACGGCGAAGTTCGCCTGGCTCGCGGTGATCGGCGGGCCGGTGCTGATGCTGATCGCGGTGCTGTTCCAGTGGGAGATGACGTGGTGGCTCACCACGCTCTGCATCGGAGGCTTCCTGGGGGGCTTCGCCACCCTGGTGGCCCGGATGCCGCACGACGACGATGACGACACCTACGGCGACCCGGGGCGCGGCGCGGTCGTGTAGCGGGTGGCCCCGCGGATGACCGCGGTCACCCCGCGGCGGGCACCCTGAGGGCGGCCAGGACCGGCAGATGGTCCGTGGCCGCCCTCAGGTCGTCCTCGCCCACCCCGGGCAGCCCGCTCGGCACCCCGCAGCCGAGCACCTCGATGCCCGGGGTCGCGAAGACGGCGTCGATGCGCTTGCGGGGCCGGCCGGGCGGGAACGTCGGCCCGCCGCCCCACGGGGCGACGGCCCGGCAGTCCTGGAGCGGCCCGGCCAGGCGCCCGAACGCCTTCCCCGTCGGTACGTCGTTGAGGTCGCCGCCCGCCACGGCGTGTTCCACGCCCATCGAGGCCAGCCGCTCCAGCAGCAGGTCCGCCTGGGCGAGGCGTTCGTCGTGCTGGAGGCTCAGATGGCAGCTCAGCACCCCGAGCCGGGCTCCGGCGATCCGCACGACGGCGGTGGCGAAGCCCCGGCGGTGCAGACCGGGCGTACGGGGCAGCAGGACGTCCTCGGTGCGCTCGGCCGCCACCCGCAGCGAGCACAGCAGCAGGGGTCCGGCGGCGGTGGCCCCGCCGCTCAGCACCACGAGGCCGCTGCTCTTCGCGAGCCGGGCCGCGGCCTTGCGCCAGCGGAAGAAGCGCGGGGCCTCCTGGACGAGGACCAGATCGGGTGCGCAGGCGCGGATGACGCGGGCCAGGGCCGCGGTGTCGTCGCGCAGGGAACGGACGTTGTAGCTCAGCACTCTGATGACGGCTGAACCGTCCGGCTCGGTACGGGAGTCGGGCAGGGGCGTCAGGACCATGCGGGCCACGATACGGCGGACGCCCGCCGCTGCCCCGGAGGGCGGCGACGGGCGTCCGATGCGTCGTGGCGGACCTGGCCTCAGCCCTGGCGGGCCAGGTCGGCCGCGCCCACGAGCCCTGCCTTGCCGCCGAGTTGGGCGGCGAGCACCTGGGCGTGCGGGCGCCACTCGCCGCCGATCAGCCAGCGCCGGAACGACTTGCGGATCGGTCCGAGGACGAGCTCGCCCTCGTCCGAGACGCCGCCGCCGACGATGAACGCGGACGGGTCGAACAGCGAGGCGAGGTCGGCCAGTCCGGCGCCGGCCCAGCGGGCCAGCTCACGGAACGAGTCCACGGCCACCGGGTCGCCCTGGCGGGCGGCCTCGCTGATGTGCTTGCCCTCGATGCCCTCCACCGAGCCGTCGCCGAGGCCGAGCAGGACGGCGGCGTTCTCGGGGGTGGCGTTGGCGCGCTGCTTGGCGTACCGGACGAGCGCGCGGCCGGAGGCGTACTGCTCCCAGCAGCCCTGGCTGCCGCAGCCGCAGAGCAGACCGTCCGGGACGACCCGGATGTGGCCGAACTCGGCGGCCACGCCGAAGCGTCCGCGGCGCAGCTTGTTGCCGATGATGATGCCGCCGCCGAGGCCGGTGCCGAGCGTGATGCAGATGACGTCGTCGTGGCCCTGTCCGGCCCCGAAGCGGTATTCGCCCCAGGCCGCGGCGTTGGCGTCGTTCTCGACGACGACGGGGAGGCCGACGCGCTGCTCGACCTTGTCCTTGAGCGGTTCGTGACGCCAGTTGATGTTCGGTGCGAAGAGGACGGTGGCGCGCTTGTCGTCGACGTACCCGGCGGCGCCGATGCCGACGGCCTCCACGTCGTGCCCCTCGCTCGCCCCGGCGACCGCCGCGCAGATCGCGTCGACGATGCCGTCGGCCGTCGGCGGGGTCGCCACCTTGAACGTCGAGAGGATCCGGCCCTCTTCGTCGACCACTCCAGCCGCGATCTTCGTGCCGCCGATATCGACGCCGATGGTGAGTCCCATGAATCCCTCAGTTCCGGTCGAGCCCCGCTAGGGCAACCGTACCCGAGGCCGCGCCCGGTACCGGCCGGAGCCGGTCAGTCCAGATCGATGCGTTCGGTGCCGGAAGGGCCCTCGTCGCGGGGGTCGGACGGGTCGTCGGCGGCCTTCTTCGAGGGGCCCGCGGTGCCCGACGCGCCCTCGGTGGTGCGGGTCCAGCGGCTCTCCTGGCCCTCGACCGCGGAGCGGTAGGCGGCCAGCAGTTCACTGCCGGCGGCGGCGAGGTGGTCGAAGACCTGGGGGTTGCGTTCGATGACCGGTTCCACGGCGGACTTCGCCTGCCGGATGGCCTGCTGGACCGCGGGGGCGGCGACGCCGAACAGGGGTGTCTGGAGCGAGGAGACCTTGTCGGCGACGGCGTCGACCAGCTTGCGCAGCTCCTCGGCGGCGGATCCGGGCGGCGGGCCGTACTGCGCGCGGCGGCGGGCCTGCTCGGCCGCGAGGTCCTCGGCGCAGGCGTCGGCCCACGCGTCGCCGTCGACGGGACGATCGGTGGCTTCACTCATGGCGGACTCCTGCGGCGCGGGCGGCCGGCGTTCGGCCTGCGGTTCACGTACTACCGACGTTACCCGAATGGCCGCACGGCGTTCAGGAGGTACGCGGCCACAGGGCCGGGTCCGGGGTGAACCGCACGCGCAGCACCCCGTCGGCCAGTGCCGCGCCGGACACCGTGCAGCGGCGCAGCGCGGAGGCGATCCGCACGATCCGGTGGAAGGGGCCGACGGTCAGGAGCAGTTCGTCGCCCCGGCGGACCAGGCGCAGGTCCTGCTTGGCGGCCCCGGGCAGCGGCAGGCACCAGGCGATGGCCGGGGTGCCGTCTCCGGCGTCCTGCTCCTCCTCGGTCCACCAGGGGTCGCCGGCCCGGCCCGGTGTCCGGTCGTCGGGGGCGGGGATCTCCAGCGCGGCCAGGTCGTCCGGGCCCTCGGGGTCCCGGCCCAGGTGGGCGGCCTCGTGCACGGGCAGGTCCGGGGCGACGTCCTGGTGCCAGTGGTCCAGGCACTTCTCCTGCTGGGCGGCGAGCCCGGCGAACCACGGGTCCGGGGAGTGCCGGGGCAGCACCCGGGAGGCGACCAGCAGGTCGGCGCGCAGTCCGTGCAGGGCCAGGCCGGTCCGGGCGGTGCGCAGGGCGTCCTCGGCGGCCGGTCCCGGCTCGGCGACCAGCCGGAGCGTGGTGGCCTCGTCCTCGATGAGGGCCTGGACGGCGGCCAGCTCCTCGTCCTTGCGGGCGGCGGCCTCGTACAGCCACTGCGCGGGCATCGGGACCCCGGCGAGCTGGGCGAGGACGGGGCGCAGGGCGCGGGCGGCCTGGCGTTCGGCGGGGAGCAGCCGGCGCAGATAGCGGCGCAGCTGTTCCGGGAGGGCGAGCAGGGCCAGGGCCTCGGTCAGCGGCGGGAGGTCGACGACGAGGGTGTCGTAGCCGGACAGGTCGCCCTCGGCGGCGCGGCGCAGCGTGTGCAGCAGGGCGAGCTGCGGGGAGCCGGGGAGTTCGGTGATCTCGTCGCCGTCGAGCCGGCCCGCGCCGAGCAGGTCGAGGACGCCGGAGGCACGGTTCTGCAGCTCGGTGAGTTCGGCGCGGAAGTGCTCGCCCGAGTCGATGCGGACGTGGTCGAGGCGGTCGGTGACCGGGGTGGGTCCGGTGGCGGCCGGGAAGCCGGGTATGGCCTCGGCGGAGAGCAGCAGGGTGCGGCTGCCGCAGCCGGCGGCGGCCAGTGCGGTGGCCGCCGCGACGGTGGTACGGCCCGCGCCGCCGGGGCCGGTGACCAGGACCGTACGCACGTCGCTCAGGCCCCGGGGGCGGACTCGACGCGCTTCTTCAGACCGGCGAGGGCGCGGTCGATGATGACCTTCTCCGCCTTGCGCTTGATCATGCCGAGCAGCGGGATCTTGACGTCGACGGCGAGCCGGTAGGTGACCTCGGTGCGCTCGCCGCCGGCGAGGGGGGTGAGGGCGTAGGTGCCGTCCAGGGAGCGCAGCATCTGGGACTTGACGAGGCTCCAGCTGACCTCGCTGTCGCCGTTCCAGGTGTAGGCGAGGACGTGGTCGTCCTTGATCGCCCCGGCGTCCAGGACCAGGCGGACCTGCTCGGCGCGGCCCTGGTCGTCGGTGGCGAGGACCTCGGCCTCCTTGACCTCGCCGGTCCACTCCGGATAGCGGGCGAAGTCGGCGATCACGCCCATGACGTCGGCCGGCGCCGCCTCGATCGTGATGCTCGAGCTGGTGTGTTCAGCCATCGCCGTGGCCCTCCAGTGCGGTGATACCGGTCGCTGTCGGCAGGAGCCTGCCGCTGTGCAGGCTATCGCGTGCCCGGGGCGCCCCGGTCCACGGCCCGGCCGCCCGCGCTCACCAGGTCAGCGCCCAGGGCGTCCCGGTCGAGGCGAAGTGCCCGACGTTGACGCACTCGGTGGTGCCGATGCGCATCCGGCGGACCAACGGCTGGTGAACATGGCCGAAAAGCGCGTACCGGGGGCGGGTGGCGCGGATCGCCTCCAGCAGGGCGGTGCTGCCGCGTTCGAAGCGGCGGGCGACGGTGTCGTAGGTCAGCTCGGGGACCTCGGGCGGGATGTGCGAGCAGAGGACGTCGACCGGGCCGAGCGCCTCGACCTTGGCGGCGTACTCCTCGTCGCTGATCTCGTACGGGGTGTTCATCGGGGTCCTGAGGCCGCCGCCGACGAAGCCGAAGACCCGGCCGCCGATCTCGACGCGTTCGCCGTCGAGCACGGTGGTGCCGGGGCGGGCGTACTCGGACCAGAGGCCCGGGACGTCGACGTTGCCGTAGGTGGCGTACGTCGGGGTGGGGAAGGCCGCGAAGAGTTCGGCGTACTGCTTGCGTACGGCGCCGAGGATCTCGGTGTCGCGGTCGCGGCCGGCCCACAGCTCGCGGCCGAAGGCGCGGGCCTCGTCGTAGCGGCGGGCGGTGCGCAGGGCGACGATGCGGCTCGCGTTCTCCTTGCCGAACAGGTCGGGGAAGATGCCGCGCGCGTGGTCGGCGTAGTCGAGGAAGAGCACCAGGTCACCGAGGCAGATCAGCGCGTCGGCACCGTCCCCCGCACGGGCCAGGGCCTCGGTGTTGCCGTGCACGTCGCTGACCACGTGGATCCGGGTCCGCCTGGTGGCCGGGTCCCGGCTGTCCGGTTCGCTGCCTCGCATGCGATCACCCTAGAGTGCCCCTCCGGCCTGGGGTAGACCGTCCGGACCTGCGGTTACTTCCACGTCGGGATGGCGGTGGACTACTGTGCGCGAAAGGGCCATTTATATGTGTGATGCATAAGACATCTGGCCGGAACCCCCTATCCGGAACCGCGTACCGGTGGGTAACGTCCGGGCAGTCCAGTCGTGCTCTCCCCACTGAGCACCCGCCATTCTTGGACCGCAGCCGGTGCGTCACACAGAGCCGTGGCACCGGAGCCCGATGAGGAGCAGCAGTCTTGCGCGAGTTCAGCCTTCCGGCCCTGTACGAGGTCCCGACGGACGGCAACCTGACGGATCTCATCCGCCGCAATGCCGCTCAGCATCCCGAAGTCGCGGTGATGAGCCGCAAGGTGGCCGGCGTCTGGACGGACGTCAGCGCCACCCGGTTCCTGGCCGAGGTGAGGGCCGCCGCCAAGGGGCTGATCGCCTCGGGTGTGCAGCCCGGCGACCGGGTCGCCCTGATGTCGCGCACCCGTTTCGAGTGGGTGCTGCTGGACTTCGCGATCTGGAGCGCGGGCGCGGTGACCGTGCCGGTGTACGAGACCAGCTCCGCCGAGCAGGTGCAGTGGATCCTCGGTGACTCCGGGGCGGTGGCGGTGCTCGTGGAGAGCGACGCGCACGCCGCAGCGGTGGCCTCGGTACGGGACTCCCTGCCGGAGCTGGCGCACGTCTGGCAGATCGACGCGGGCGGCGTGGAGGCGCTCGGCAAGGCCGGCGCGGAGGTCTCCGACGAGACCATGGACCTGCGGATGGTCAGCGCCAAGGCGGACGACCCGGCGACGATCGTCTACACCTCGGGCACCACCGGCCGCCCCAAGGGCTGTGTGCTCACCCACCGCAGCTTCTTCGCGGAGTGCGGCAACGTGGTGGAGCGGCTGAAGCCGCTGTTCCGTACGGGCGAGTGTTCGGTGCTGCTGTTCCTGCCCGCCGCGCACGTCTTCGGCCGGCTGGTCGAGGTGGCCTCGGTGATGGCCCCGATCAAGCTCGGCTGCGTCCCCGACATCAAGAACCTCACCGACGAGCTGGCCGCCTTCCGGCCGACGCTGATCCTGGGCGTGCCCCGGGTCTTCGAGAAGGTCTACAACGCGGCCCGCGCCAAGGCGCAGGCGGACGGCAAGGGCAAGATCTTCGACCGGGCCGCCGACACGGCGATCGCCTACAGCCGGGCGCTGAGCACCCCGCAGGGCCCATCGCTGGGCCTGAAGCTCAAGCACAAGCTCTTCGACAAGCTGGTCTTCGGCAAGCTCCGCGCGGTCCTGGGCGGCCGGGGCGAGTACGCGATCTCCGGCGGCGCCCCGCTGGGCGAGCGGCTCGGCCACTTCTACCGGGGCATCGGCTTCACGGTCCTGGAGGGCTACGGCCTGACCGAGTCGTGCGCGGCCACCGCGTTCAACCCGTGGGACCGGCCGAAGATCGGCACGGTCGGCCAGCCGCTGCCCGGTTCGGTCGTGCGGATCGCGGACGACGGCGAGGTGCTGCTGCACGGCGAGCACCTGTTCACCGGTTACTGGAACAACGAGGCGGCCTCGGCGGAGGCGCTCGCCGACGGCTGGTTCCACACCGGGGACATCGGCACGCTCGACGAGGACGGCTACCTCTCGATCACCGGCCGCAAGAAGGAGATCATCGTGACGGCGGGCGGCAAGAACGTCGCCCCGGCCGTCATCGAGGACCGGATCCGCGCGCACGCCCTGATCGCCGAGTGCATGGTGGTCGGGGACGGCCGCCCGTTCGTCGGCGCGCTGGTCACCCTGGACGAGGAGTTCCTGGGCCGCTGGGCCGAGGAGAACGGCAAGCCGGCCGGCTCGACGGCCCTGTCGCTGCGCGAGGACGCGGAGCTGCTGGCCGAGGTGCAGCGGGCGGTGGACGACGGGAACGCGGCGGTCTCCAAGGCGGAGTCGGTCCGCAAGTTCCGTATCCTCCCGGCCCAGTTCACCGAGGAGGCGGGGCACATCACGCCGTCGCTGAAGCTGAAGCGGAACGTGGTGGCGAAGGACTTCGCGGACGAGGTGGAGTCGATCTACCGCGCCTGAGGAACCCCCTGGGGATCACGGCGAAGGGGCTC
The DNA here is from genome assembly GCF_018866325.1 of Streptomyces sp. YPW6. Lineage (NCBI taxonomy): Bacteria > Bacillati > Actinomycetota > Actinomycetes > Kitasatosporales > Streptomycetaceae > Streptomyces > Streptomyces sp. YPW6. Next base: position 6,000,593 of record NZ_CP076457.1, on the reverse strand, counting down.
GCGCTTGTCGAGAAGCGCGAGCCCCTTCGTCATGCGTACGGGCCCTTCGGCGTCCGCACGAGCCTGTTCCCCGCGCGCGCACGGCCCCCGCCGGCATCCGTACGGGCCCCTTCGTCATGCGCACGGCCCCCGTTGGCATCCGTACGAGCCTGTTCCGCGTGCGTACGGCCCCTTCCGCGTGCGTACGGTCACAACAGCGTCTTGAGCTTCTCCGCCAGCAGGTCCCAGCGCCACTTCTCCTCGACCCAGGCCCGGCCGCGCTCCCCCATCCGCTGCCGCAGCTCCGGGTCGCCGAGCAGCGTGACGATCCGGTCGGCCGACTCCTCGGCGCTGCCGCCGCGCACCACCCAGCCGGTCTCGCCGTCCAGCACCGCGTCCGGGGCGCCCCCGGAGTCACCGGCCACCACGGGCAGCCCGGTCGCGGACGCCTCCAGGTAGACGATGCCCAGGCCCTCCACGTCGAGCCCGCCGCGCCGGGTCCGGCAGGGCATCGCGAAGACGTCTCCGGCCCCGTAGTGCGCGGGCAGCTCCGCCCACGGCACCGGCCCGGTGAACCACACCGAGTCCGCCACCCCGGTCTCCTCGGCCAGCCGCTTCAGGTCCTCGGCGTACGGGCCGCCGCCGACGATCAGCAGCACCGCGTCCGGGATCCGCGCGAGGATCCCGGGCATGGCCAGGATCAGCGTGTCCTGGCCCTTGCGCGGCACGAGGCGCGAGACGCAGACGACCACCGGGCGGTCGGTCAGCCCGAGGCGGGCCCGGACCCGGTCGCCGCCGGAGCCCGGGTGGAAGGTCTTCTCGTCGACACCGGGAGGCAGTTGGACCATGCGGCCGGCCGCGTCGGGGGTGAGCGCGGCGGCGATCCGGGAGCGGGTGTACTCACCGAGATAGGTGATCGTGTCCGTGCCCTCGCCGATCCTGCGCAGCAGTTGCCGGGAGGCGGGCAGTTGCGCCCAGCCCGCCTCGTGGCCGTGGGTGGTGGCCACCAGGCGGCGGGCGCCCGCGCGGCGCAGCGCCGGGGCCATCAGGCCGAGCGGGGCGGCGGCGCCGAACCAGACGGAGGTGCAGCCGTGTTCGCGCAGCAGCTCGGTGGCGCGGCGGGTGATACGCGGGGTCGGCAGCAGCATCGTCGTCCGGTCGCGGACCACGGGGTACGGCTGCTCGGCGTCGAAGGCGGCGGTGGCCGCCGTGCCCTCCTCGCCGCGCTTCCAGGTGGAGGCGTAGACGACGACCCTCTCGGGATCCAGGCGCAGCGCCATGTTGTGCAGGAACGCCTGGATGCCACCGGGGCGGGGCGGGAAGTCGTTGGTCACGATCAAGGTCTTGTCCATCGCCGCCGACAGTACCGAACGGCCGCGCTTCACCGCTGAGGCGCTCTCCCGACGGCATCATGAGCCGCTGGGGGCCCGGCCGGACACGAGCGACGACGAGGGCGGCGGCGATGACGACGGGACGAGCACCCACCGGCACCGGACCGTGGCCGTACGCGGTGTGGGCGCTGACCCGTGCCTGGCTGCTGGCCTGCGTGTTCCACGTGGTCACGGTGCCCGGTCCGGACGTCACGGTGGACGTCTCGGTGATCTACCGGGGCTGGTACGAGGTGCTGCTGGCCGGCACGTATCCGCTGGACGACGTCACCTGGCAGTACCCGCCCGGGGCGGCCCTGGCGGTCCTCTCCCCCGCCCTGCTGCCGTTCTGGGAGTACGCGACCGCGTTCTTCGTGCTGGTGCTCGTCTGCGACGCGCTGGTGCTGGGGCTGCTGCGGTACGCGGGGCGGCGGCCCGGGATGCGGGCGGCGGGCGCCTGGGTGTGGGTCGTGGGGGTGCCGCTGCTGGGCCCGACGGTCTACGCCCGCTACGACCTCATGGTGACGGCGGTCGCGGTGGCGGCGCTGCTGGCGGGCGTGCGCAGGCCCCGGGCACTGGGTGCGCTGGCGGCGTTCGGGGCGCTGCTGAAGGGGTGGCCGGCGCTGCTGCTGGTGGGGGCGCGGAAGGGCCCCCGGACACGGGCGGCCTGGACGTCGGCGGCGCTGAGTGCGGCGGGTCTCGCGGCGGCGTTCGCGCTGTGGCTGCCCGGGGCGTTCGCGTTCCTGGCCTTCCAGCGGGACCGGGGCACCGAGATCGAGTCGCTGGGCGCGCTGGTCTTCCATGCGGCGCGGCAGTTCGGCTGGGAGGGGCGGGTGGAGCTGCGCTACGGCTCGGTGGAGTTCGTCGGGCCGCAGGTCGGGCTGGTGTCGACGCTGGCGCTGGGGCTCGCGGTCCTGGCGCTGGGCTGGCTGCTGCTGTGGCGGCTGCGGGCACGGCTCTTCACAGCGCGCACCCCGGCCGACGCGGCGTTCACGGCGGTGCTGCTGTTCACGGTGACCAGCCGGGTGATCAGCCCGCAGTACGTCGTGTGGCTGGTCGGGCTGGCCGCGGTGTGCCTGGTGTTCCGGGGGACGGTGATGACCCTGCCCGCGGTGCTGGTGCTGGTGGCCGCGGGGGTGACGCTGCTGGAGTTCCCGATCGGTTTCGGCCGGGTGGTGGCGAGCGACGCGTGGGGGGTGACGCTCCTGGTCGTACGGAACGGGCTGCTGGTGGCGGCCTCACTGGTCGCGGCGCGGCGGCTGTGGCGGTCGACGGTGCCGGGCGGAGCGGGCGCGGAGGCGGCCCCGAGCGCGGTCGGGGGTCAGCCGAGCCGGGTGGCGAGGTAGTCGCGCCAGTCGGCGGTGAACTGCTCGGAGGTGGTGTCGAGCACCGCCTCCAGGGCCTTCTCCACCGCGCCCTCGCGCCCGTCGTGCGCGCCGACGGTCTCGTAGAAGGCGATCAGCTTCTCCTTGCCCCAGCGCTCCGCGATCAGCTCGCAGGCAAGCCAGCCGCCCTCGTACGCCCCTGCCAGCTTCGCCGGGTCGCCGTCGAACCCGAAATCCGGGTCGGCGGGGAGTTCGGCGGGGGTCCGGCCGCCGCGGACGGCCTCGGCCAGTTCGGGGGCGACGGTGTCGGCGGCGCGGTCCTCGCCCCGGTAGGCGGTCCAGTCGGCGAAGCCCTCGGAGAGCCAGACGGGAGTGGCGGCGGAGGTGCTGGTCCGGGTGGCGACATGGGTCGTCTCATGGGTCAGGACGATCCGCTGTCCGAAGCTGCTCAGGGTGGCGTACGCCTGCGGGTTGACGATGACCCGGTCGGCGATGGCGGGGCGTTCGCCGGTGCCGCCGACCTCCCCGGTGGTGACGGCGGCGATGCCCCGGTAGGCGGTGTCCGGCGAGCCGAGCAGCCCCGCCATGGACTCCACGGAGTCCGGGACGAGGACGACCACCCGGCGGTTCCAGGGGCGCGGCCAGGCGTCCGAGACGGCCGGGACGGCGAGGTCCACCGTGTCGGCGATCTGCCGCAGCTCCTCCTCGCCCCGGCCGACGCCCAGGACGATGCTCCGGGCGCCCTCGACGACGTCCACGTCCCCCTGCTGCCACAGCTGCCCGGAGGCGCCCTCGGCGGGCCGGTCCTCGGTGATGTACCAGCGGTCGCGCTCACGCATCAGCGTCAGGACGCGGCGGGTGGCGACCGGAGCGGTGTCGTAGCCGGCGATCCGGTAGCGCAGCTCCACCTCGGCGGTGGCCCACTGCCCGTCCTGCTCGGTGATGCCCTTCACGTCGTACGTCCACGACTTCAGCGGCACGTCGGCGAGCCGGTCCAGCTCGGTGCGCTGGGCGGCCCGGAGCTTGGCGGCGTCGGGGGCGAGGCCGTCGAGGTAGCCCGCCGGGTCGTGGGCGAGGACGGCCGCCGCGCGGCGCTCCAGGGTGGCGTCGAGGGCCCCGGTGGTGAGGACGGTGTCCGGGTCGGCGGAGGCCGTGCAGGCGGACGCGGTCAGGAGCGCGGCGAGCAGCAGGCCCGCCGCACGCCGCCGTCCCCGGGGGCCTCCCCCGCGCGCGTCACGTCCTCGTACGGCCACCCTGCCGATCGTACGGTCAGATCCGGGTGACCGAGGAGACGGGCATCATGCCGACCGGATCGTAGCGGACCGGGGCGCCCGGGTAGGGGGCGTGGACGACCTGGCCGTTGCCGACGTACATGCCGATGTGGCTGGCGTCCGCCCGGTAGGCGACCAGGTCACCGGGTTGCGCCTGGGAGAGGGGCACCATGCGGCCCGCGTAGCGCTGGGCCTGGGAGGTGCGGGGCAGGCTGACCCCGGCCTGGGCCCAGGCCCACTGCATCAGGCCGGAGCAGTCGAATCCGGAGGGCCCGTTGGCGCCCCAGACGTAGGGTCTCCCGAGCGCCCGCTGGGCGGCGGCGACGGCGGACATCGCGCGGGCCGATCCGGGGGCGGCGCCGGTGAGGTCGGGCAATCCTTCGCGGCCGGAGCGGGAGGCCCGGTCGAAGGAGGCGCGTTCCTCGGGCGGCAGTGAGTCCAGCACCCGGCGGGCCTCGCGGAGCTTGGACTCGACGGCGCGCTTGTGGCGGGTGACGGCGGCCCGGTTGCGCTCCAGGTCGGTCAGGGCGCGGGTGGTCTCGGCGCGGCTCTGGGCGAGCTTGCGCTGCGCGTGGCGCAGTTTGTCCAGGGTCATCGTCTGCCGGGCGCCGGCCCGGTCGAGGGCGGCGGCCTGCTCCAGGTAGGAGTCCGGGTCGGCGGAGAGCAGCAGGGCCACCGACGGGTCGACGGAGCCGGTCCGGTACTGGGCGCCCGCCATCGCACCGAGGGCGTCGCGCATCTCGTTGACGCGTTCCTGGCCGCGGGCGGTGGCGTCCTGGGCGCGGTCCGCCTCGGCGCGCAGCCGCTTCACCTGCTCCCCCGCCGCGTTGAACCGCTCGGTGGCCCGCTCGGCCTGCTCGTAGAGGCGGTCGACGGCGGCTCTGGCGCTCTCCCGGGTGTCCTGCGGGTCGGCGCTCGCCGGGGCCCCGGTCAGGGTGGCGGCCGCGGTGGCGGCGGCCGCCGAGACGACCGTGACCCGGACGCCTCTGGTGAAGCCGGACTGTGTGCAACGGCGATGGGACACCACTGGTAGCCGCACTCCCTTCCGCTGACGCGGTGGCGCGCAGCCCCTGCCGCCCGGGGCGGGCGGACGGAGTCCGGGAGCTGCGCAGCAGCCAGACAGTAATCGGACGACTACGCAGGGGCCAAAGACCGCGCCGGTGGCGGGAGACGGGCCCGAAAGCCGCCGCCCCGCCGGTGACCTCGGTCTCCGGCGGGGCGGGGGTGTCAGTGTGGGGCGCGGCGATTCCCTCGTTCGGGCGTGCCGTGGCGCGCTGTCGGGCGCGGTGGCGTCAGATGCGGACGCCGAACTGGAAGGTGCCCATGTAGTCCATCGACTCGTAGCGGACGACGGTGCCCGGCTTCGGCGCGTGCAGGATCTGGTTGTTGCCCGCGTAGAAGCCCACGTGCGACAGGCCGTTGAAGAAGACCAGGTCGCCCGGCTTGAGCTGGCTGCGGCCGATCTTCGTGCCGTCGTTCTGCTGGGTGTACGTGGTCCGGGTGATGGAGACGCCGGCCTGGGCGAAGGCCCACTGGGTCAGCCCGGAGCAGTCGTAGGAGTTGGGGCCGGAGCCGCCGGAGACGTACGGCTTGCCGATCTGGGTCGCGGCGGCACTGAGGGCGGCGGCACCGCGGCCGGACGCGGGGGCCTCGTTGCCGAGCTCGACCCGGTCGCTGGCGGCCCGGCTGGCGCGCTGCTCCTCCTGCTGCATCTTGGCCCGCTCGGCCTGCGTCAGGGTGTTGAGGAGCTGCTGGGCGTCGGCCAGCTTGCCCTGGTACTTCTTCTTGTTCTCGCCGAGCGCCTTGCGGACGTCGGCGAGGTCGCCGAGCTTGTCCTGGGCCTCCTTGCGCTGCTGGGCGAGGGTGCGCTGCTTGGACTGGATCTTCTGGAGCGCTTCCGTCTGCTTGACCGTCAGCTGGTCGAGAGCGGAGGCCTGGTCCAGGAAGCTGTCCGGGTCCGAGGCGAGGAAGAGGGCGACCGAGGGGTCGATGCCGCCGGAGCGGTACTGCGCGGTGGCGATCGAACCCAGCTCGGAGCGGAGCGTGTTGAGCTCGGCCTGGCCGCGGGCGACCTTGTCCTGGAGCGCGTCGACTTCCTTCTTCAGGTTGTCCTGCTGCTCCTTGGCCCCGTTGTACTTCTCGGTGGCGGCCTCGGCCTCGTGGTAGAGCTTGTCGACCTTCGCCTTGACCTCGCTCTTGCTCGGCTTGGGGTCGGCGTGGGCGGCCTGGGAGGTCAGGGCCACGGCCGCGGCGGCGGTCGCGGTGAGCACGGTCACGCGGGTGCGGCTCGGCTGCTTGGGACGACGGTGGGACGCCACGAAGGCGAGCTCCTTCTTCCTCAGAGCCGCCTACCGGGCGATGGGGGAAAGAATCCCCGGCTCCGTGCACATGACGGACTCGGCGGTTCCTTCGCCGTCACCCCCAATGGGTGATCAACCGTGCGAAGGTTCGAGGCCTGACCCTAGTGACCATCTTGTGATCAGTTCAAATCCTCACAGGATTTTTCTCGTCACACCAGAAACTTCTTTACTCTCACCCCACCGCGTGTAGCGGCGACTTGACGGTACGTTCCCAAAAATCCGGCATGTCACACATGCCGCCCAAAACCCACTTAGACGCGTGAAAGGCGCTTGAGGAGCAAGACGGACGCGACCGGCCGCGCCCCGGCCTTCGCCACACCGTCCGCCACCTCACGGTCGGTGGAGACGACCACCACGGGCCGCCCCGGCGGTTCCGCGCGGGCCAGTTGACGGATGACTTCGTCCGCGGTGACGCCGGGCTTGCTGAACAGCACCCGGACGCCGCGCGGCGGGGCGAGCAGCACCGGGGCGGCCAGTTCGGCTCCGTCGAAGACACAGGTCATCTCGGCGCCGGTCTGCGCCGCGAGCACCGAGAGCCCGCCGAGCAGCCGCAACCGCTGCTTCTCCAGCGGCATCTGGGGATAGCCGGTCTTGGTGACGTTGTAGCCGTCCACGATGAGGTGCGCCTGCGGCAGGGCGAGGAGCTGGTCCAGCAGCGCCGGATCGGTCTCCGAAAGGGCGCGCGCGGCAATGTCCTTGGGGGACATCCGGCCCGGCTCCAGGGCGTCCACGGTGTCGGCGGGGTGCGTGGTCGCCGGAGGGAGGGCCAGCTCCCGCCGTAGCCCGGAGGCCGCGTCCAGCACGGTGTCCAGGAGCAGCCGCAGCCGCATGTCCTCCACCGAGCGGCCCTCCCGGGCGGCCCGGCGGCTCGCCTCCAGCGCCGCCTCGGCCTCCCCCAGCCGCGCCTTGAGCCGGCGCGACTCGCTCTCCACCGCGGAGAGCTGGGCGGCCGACTCGGCCCGCACGGTGTCGGTCTCGGCGGCACTGCGGCGCAGGGCGGCCTCGCCGCGCTTCACCTCGCTGAGCGCACTGCGCAGTTTGCGGTGCAGCGACTCGGACTCCTTGCGGGCCGCCTCCAGTTCGGTGCGCAGCCGCTCGGTCTCGCTACGGGTGTGGGCGCGGGCCCGCTCCAGGTCCTCGCGCAGCTGGTCCCTCTCCCGCCGGACCTCCTCGTCCGCCCGTTCCGCGTCGGCGCGCTGGACCTCCTCGCCGGCCGATTCGACCAGCTTGGCCCAGCCGGCCGGGCGCAGCACATAGGCGGCCGCGGCGACGTCGAGGGGGTCGGCGGCGGCGGGCGGCGCGCCCGCCTCCAGCGCACCGGTCAGCTCCGGCTGGGACTGGCCGAGGCGCTCGCCGATCCGCCGCCGGAAGACCGCGTCGCTCTCCAGCGCGGCGGCCATCGCGTTCCCCGCGAACTTCGCCCGCCGGGTCGGGGTGAACCGGGCGTACTGCCTCAGCTGGGCGGGCAGTTCGGCGACGGTCAGGGCGCCGAAGGCGTCCGAGACCAGCGCGATCACCCGCCGTCGCACGCCCTCGGGCAGCGGACGGCCGAGCGCCTCTGCACCGCCGTCGGCCTCATCGGCCGGTCCGGCGCCGCTGGTCGGCTGATCCACCGTCCGTCACCCCATAGATATGTCGAAGGGTGCGCTCCCTCAGGAAGCGGCACCCGGCCTGTCCACCAGTTCGATCTGATCCACCGCGTTGCACCAACGACAGCGCACCGACTCGATGGTCTCACTGACGACCTCCCGCTCCTCGACACTCGACTCTCCGGCCAGGTCGAGGTGCACGTACTCCACGACCTTGGAGGAGCGGGTCACGTCGAAGCGCGTGAGGTTGCCGCACAGGGTGCAGCGCCAGCGGGTCGAGTCGGTCGGCAGGGGAACCGTCGTCATCGTCTGCGTCCTCTTTCGTCGTCTCCAGGAGTCCGCGCCGGGCGCGCCGACGCGACTCCACCTGTCTACGTCAAGGATCTCGCGGTGCGCCGTCGAACTGCGGAAGTCCTGGCGTAACCCTACGGCCTCGCGTATAGGCATCGGCACGGCGAGGCGCTCCATCCCGTTCTCGACCGGTACGTCATGCTCTGTACATGATCGAATGGCGGCAGACCGCGTGGCGGACCACGGTCGGCAGGATCCGGGACGCGGCGGTCTCCAGCGGCGCCCCGGTCACGTACGGGCTGATCGGCGCCTGCGCGGTGGTCTTCCTGATCAGCCCGCTCTCCGGATTCGGTGGCGCCGGCCACGGGAGCGAGGAAGCGCTGCTCGCCGCGCAGGCCGCGTACTTCGAGCGGTGGGGCGTGATCCCCGCCGAGCTGTGGGAGGGCTCCGCGCACGCCCTGATCACGCCGCTCACGGCGCTGTTCGTGCACGGCAGCTGGCTGCACCTGCTGGGCAACCTGCTGTTCCTGTACGTGTTCGGGGCGATGGCCGAGGAGCGCATGGGGCGGGTGCGGTTCGCGCTGTTCTACGTGGGCTGCGGCTATGTGGCGCTGGTCTGCTACGCGGCGGCGCACGCGGATTCCGAGCAGACGCTGGTCGGGGCGTCGGGGGCGATCTCCGCGGTGCTCGGCGCGTTCCTGTACCTCTTCCCCCGGGCCCGGGTGACCAGCCTGTTCCCGTTCCTCTTCTTCCTGCCGCTGCGCTTCCCGGCCTGGATCGTGCTGATCTTCTGGTTCGCCCTCCAGTGGGCGGCGGCGCAGGGCGCCGACGCGGGGCCGGGGGTGGCGTATCTGGCGCATGTGGCCGGGTTCGCGGCGGGGTTCCTGTACGCCTGGGGGCGGTATCGGAGGGGGGCTAAGGTGAAGGTTCCAGCCACGGCCACCGAGGGAGACAGCCAGCCGTGATCACCGCGATCGTGCTCATCAAGACCAGTGTGGACCGGATTCCGGAGATCGCCGAGGCCATCGCCGCGCTGGACAGTGTCAGCGAGGTCTTCTCCGTGACCGGCACCTACGACCTGATCGCCATGGTCCGGGTCGCCCGGCACGACGATCTCGCCGACATCATCCCCGGCCGGATCAGCAAGATCCCGGGCGTCGAGGGCACGGACACCCATGTGGCGTTCCGTACGTACTCCCAGCACGACCTGGAAGCGGCGTTCGCCATCGGCCTCGACGCGTAACCGCGAAGGCACGCCGGCCGGGGACGGGCAGCGCGCCCGTCCCCGGCCGCATCGGTTCCCGGCCTCAGACCTGCGCGGCCTCGCCGCGGTCCGGGACGCAGCGGCCGTCCTCCGTGCGGTACGTCCACCGGGCCCCCTCGCGGACCAGCTCGGTCACCGCGCGCAGGAAGCGGTCGACGTGCTCGTCGGGCGTGCCGGCCCCGAAGCTGACGCGGATGGCGTTGAGCGAGGAGGAGGTCCCCCCGGCCGAAGGCAGAGGGAGCTCGCCCGCCCCGGCCTCGGCGGCCCCGCACTCCCCCGGCTCCTGCGGGCCGCTGCCGAGCAGGGTGCGCACCAGCGGATGGGCGCAGAAGAGGCCGTCGCGCACGCCGATGCCGTACTCCGCGGAGAGGGCGGCGGCGAAGTGCGAGCTGTTCCAGCCGCGCACCACGAAGGAGATGACGCCGACCCGGGGCGCGTCGTCGCCGAACAGCGAGAGCACCTGCACCTCGGGCACCCCGGCGAGCCCTTCGCGGACCCGGGACACCAGCTCCTGCTCCCGGGCGACGAGGGTGTCGAAGCCCGCCTCGGTGAGGGCCCGGCAGGCGGAGGCGATGGAGTGGACGCCGATGACATTGGGCGAACCCGCCTCGTGGCGGGCGGCCGTGGTGTGCCAGTCGACGTCCACGCCGCCGTCGGCGCGCCGGGCGACCGTGCGGGACGCGCCACCGCCGGCGAGGTAGGGCTCGGCGGCCCGGAGCCAGTCTGCACGGCCGGCCAGCACCCCGGAGCCGAAGGGCGCGTACAGCTTGTGGCCGGAGAACGCGACCCAGTCGACGTCCAGTTCGGTGATGTCGACGGGGTGGTGCGGGGCGAGCTGGGCGGCGTCCAGGACGATGCGGGCGCCGTGCGCGTGGGCGGCGGCGGCCAGTTCCCTCACCGGCCACAGCTCGCCGGTCACGTTGGAGGCGCCGGTGACGCAGACGAGGGCCGGGCCGCAGGGGTCGCGGTCGGCGAGCGCGCGCTCCAGCGACGCGACGGCCTGCCCCGGGGTGCGGGGCGCGTCGAGGTAGGTGACCCGGGCGTCGCGCCAGGGCAGCAGGGAGGCGTGGTGCTCGGTCTCGTACACGAAGACCTGGCAGTCCGCGGGAAGGGCTGTGGCCAGCAGGTTGAGGGAGTCGGTCGTGGAGCGGGTGAAGACCACCTGGTCATCGGCGCGGCAGCCGAGGAACTCGGCGACCGTGCGGCGGCTGTTCTCGAAGAGGTCGGTGGAGAGCTGCGAGAGGTGGCCGGCGCCGCGGTGGACGCTGCCGTAGTACGGGGCGTAGGCGGCGACGTCGTCCCAGACCCGCTGGAGCGCCGGGGCGCTGGCGGCGTAGTCGAGCGCGGCGTAGGTGACCTCGCCGCCGGTCACGAGCGGAACGGTGACGTCCCGCCCCAGAACGGGCAGCGGGGTACAAACCGGCGGGGCGACGGCAACAGTGGAGACAGACATGGCGAACTCCCGTAACAGGCAGGCGAAATCCGGGCGCCGGCGGGTACGCGGCAGCGCCGGGAGAAAGAGGAAAGGTGCGCGGAAGAGGGCGCTCGGCACGAGGCCGAGAAAGCCCTAACGCATTCGCTTGCTCACAAGAGGCTCCCTAGGGACCAGGACCCCGGGGGCTGACATCCGCTGGATGCCGAGGGGCCCGCGCTTGCCGCGGACCTCGCTGCCCACGGCCTGGTCTTCACCCGGGGCACCCCGCCACGGACGGAGGGTTGCCGGACAGCGGGCCGGGGCCGTAGTCGCTGTCACTCATGACCTGCGCAGCATCTTGCCATACGTGTGCGCACACGCAAGGGCGCGGTCCGGTATCCGGACCGCGCCCCCGCGCACACCGTGGGTCCGAGGGCTCCCCTCAGGCGTTGCTCGCCGCCACCCAGCGCTCCAGGGCGTGCTTGGCCGCCCCGGAGTCGATGGAATCGGCCGCCACCGCGATCTTCGCCGCGAGCTGCTCGGTCAGCGTGCCGGGGCCCGGGTCCAGGGCGACGAGGGCCGCCGCCGAGTTGAGCAGCACCGCTTCCCGCACCGCGCCCTTCTCGCCGTCCAGCAGGCGGCGGGCCACATCGGCGTTGTACGAGGCGTCGGCGCCGCGCAGCGCCTCGACCGGGACGATCGGCAGCCCGACGTCGCGCGGGTCGAACGCCTCCTCGCGGACCGCGCCGTCGCGCACCACCCAGACCCGGGAGGTGGCCGTGGTGGTCAGCTCGTCGAGTCCGTCGTCGCCGCGGAAGACGAGGGCGGAATTGCCCCGGCCGGCCAGCACGCCCGCGACGATGGGCGCCATCCGGGCGTCGGCGACCCCGACGGCCTGGGCGCGCACCTGGGCCGGGTTGGTGAGGGGGCCCAGGATGTTGAACGTGGTCTGCGCGCCGAGCTCCTTGCGGGCCTTGGCGGCGTACCGCAGGGCGGGGTGGAACTTCACGGCGAAGCAGAAGGTGATGCCCGCCTGCTCGGCCACCTCGACCACCCGGCGCGGGGTCAGCTCCAGGTTGACGCCGAGCTTCTCCAGTACGTCGGAGGAGCCGCTCGCCGAGGACGCGGCCCGGTTGCCGTGCTTGACGACCTTGGCGCCGGTGCCGGCGATGACGATCGCGGACATGGTGGAGATGTTGACGGTCTTGGCGAGGTCGCCGCCGGTGCCGACGATGTCGACGGTGCGGCCGGGCACCTCGATGGTGTTGGCGTGGGCGTACATCGCGCGGACCAATCCGGTGACCTCGTCCACGGTCTCGCCCTTGGCCCGCAGCGCCACGGCGAACCCGGCGATCTGCGCGTCGGTGGCCTCGCCGCTCATGATGCGGTCCATGGCCCAGGCGGTCTCCTCGGAGCTGAGGTCCTCGCCGCGCAGCAGGGGGTTCAGCAGGCCGGGCCAGGAACGGTCCGCCACGCCGTCGCCGCCGCTCGGGGTCACCACGTTCATGGTCCGCTCCAGGGTCCACAGCCGGTCAGAAGAGTCGGCTCCACCCTATCCAGCCCCGGGGACCGCGAAGAGCCCCGTCCATCGAATGGACGGGGCTCTCGCGGTGGCGATCAGGTCAGATGATCAGTGGTGGCCGTGGCCCTCGCTGATCTCCTTGTACTCCTCGGCGGTCGCCTTCGGGATCTGGTTCCCCTCGGCGAAGTACCCCTTGCTGAGCTTGGCGCGCAGCTTCTGCACCGGGGAGATCTTCCGCTTGACACCGTTCTCGTCGACCTCGGGGCCGAGTTCGAGCGGCTTGTACTGCTCGTGCGCCGTGAGCGTGTGCAGCTGCTCGCGGCTGAGCGGCTCGTGGACCTCCACGAACTCACCGTGCGGCAGGCGCTTGATGATGCCGCTCTCGCGGCCGTGCAGCACCTTCTCCCGGTCGCGGCGCTGGAGGCCGAGGCAGATCCGCTTGGTGACGATGAAGGCGATGACCGGACCGGCGAAGAAGAAGATCCGGACGAACCAGGTGATCGCGTTGATCGACAGGTGGAAGTGCGTGGCCCACAGGTCGTTTCCACCGCCGACGAGGCCGATGAAGTACGCCGTGATCCAGGCGACGCCGAACGCGGTCCGGGTCGGGGCGTTGCGCGGGCGGTCCAGGATGTGGTGCTCGCGCTTGTCGCCGGTGATCCAGGACTCGATGAACGGGTAGAGCGCGATGACACCGAGCACCAGGCCGAAGGCGATCAGCGGGATGAACACGCCCAGGACGAGCGTGTGGCCCCACAGGTTGATCTCCCAGCCCGGCATCACACGGACCAGACCCTCGGCGAAGCCCATGTACCAGTCGGGCTGGGCGCCGGTGGACACCTGGTCGACCCGGTACGGGCCGAGCGCCCAGATCGGGTTGATCGTGGCGATGGCCGAGATGATCGCGATGATGCCGAAGACGAGGAAGAAGAACCCTCCGGCCTTCGCCATGTACACGGGCAGCAGCGGCATGCCGACGACGTTCTTGTTGGTCCGGCCGGGACCCGCGAACTGCGTGTGCTTGTGGTAGAAGACCAGGATCAGGTGGGCCACCAGCAGACCGAGCATGATGCCCGGCAGCAGCAGGATGTGGATCGAGTAGAACCGGGCCACGAAGTCGTGGCCGGGGAACTCGCCGCCGAACAGGAACATCGAGATGTACGTACCGACGATCGGCACGGACAGGATCGCGCCCTGGGTGAAGCGGACACCCGTACCGGAGAGCAGGTCGTCCGGGAGGGAGTAGCCGGTGAACCCGGTGAACATGCCGAGCACGAACAGCAGGAAGCCGAAGAGCCAGTTGATCTCGCGCGGCTTGCGGAAGGCGCCCGTGAAGAAGACGCGCATCATGTGCACGAACATGCCGGCCAGGAAGATCAGGGCGGCCCAGTGGTGGATCTGCCGGACCAGCAGACCACCGCGGACCTCGAAGCTGATCTTCAGGGTCGAGGCGTAGGCCTCGGACATCCGGATGCCCTGCATGGGCTCGTACGGACCGTGGTAGACGATCTCGCCCATGCTCGGCTGGAAGAACAGCGTCAGGTACACACCCGTGAGGATGATGATGATGAAGCTGTAGAGGCAGACCTCACCGAGCATGAAGGACCAGTGGTCCGGGAAGATCTTGCGCATGTTGGCCTTGGCCAGGCCGTAGATGCCCAGCCGGCCGTCAGCCCAGTCGGCAACCCGCTCGCCGGCCGGAGCCTTGCGTCCGCTCGCCGGTTCGGCGGCGGAGGGGTTCGTGGTCGCAGTACTCATCCGCGCTCCCAGAAGGCAGCACCGACGGGCTCGTCGAAGTCGCCGAGCGCCTCGAGGTTGCCCTCGCTGTTGACACCGATCCGCAGCTGCGGAAGCGGGTGGCCGGCGGGACCGAAGATGACGCGAGCGCCGTCGGAGAGGTCGAAGGTGGACTGGTGGCACGGGCAGAGCACGTGGTGTGTCTGCTGCTCGTACAGGCTGATCGGGCAGCCGACGTGGGTGCAGATCTTGGAGAACGCGACGATGCCCTCGTGGGCCCAGTCACGCTGGCGCTTGTCCTTGATGTCGTCCGGCTCGATGCGGACGATCATCAGGGCGGCCTTGCCCATCTGCGTCTGGAAGTCGTGCGACTCCGGGTCGAGCCCCTCGGGCATGGCGAAGGCCAGCGACCCGACGGTGATGTGCTCGGGGCGCAGCGGCTTCATCGTGTTCATGTTGATGAGCTGCTTGCCCTCCGCCCAGAGGGTGTTGCGGAGCTTCTTCTCCGGCAGCGGACCGAGGTCGCGCAGCAGCACCACACCGGAGAGCGGCACCAGGGCCAGCGCACCGAACATGGTGTTGCGGATCAGCTTGCGACGGCCGATCGCGGACTCCTCGGCACCGGCCGCGAAGTCGGCCATGACCTGGGCCTTGACCTCGGGCGTCGCCTCGATCGGGTGACGCTCGGCGGCGACCTCGACGTCCGACATCAGGGTGCGCGCCCAGTGGACGGCCCCCGCGCCGATGAAGAAGAGCGCGGCGCCCAGGGTCAGCCCCAGGGAGAAGTTGAGCGGGCTCACATGGCCGAACGGCCAGATGTAGACGATCTTGTCCACCGGGAAGATGACGTAGGAGGCGATGAAGCCCACCGTCGCCAGCATCGAGAGGGTGAACATGAGCGCGACGGCCCGCTCGGAGCGTTTCGCGGCGCGTTCGTCGAGGTCCTGGATGCGCGGCTTGTGGGCCGGCAGCCCCGGGTCGGCGAACGGGTCGTCCGTCCCCTCGACCGCGCCGTGCGCGTTCTCCTGCACTGCGGGCAGGCTGTCTTCTGGAATCTGTTGGCTACTCATGACTTCTTGGCCTTAGCGGTGTGGGCCGCGACCCAAACGGCGACTGCGACGAGCGCGCCGAGTCCGAAGATCCAGGCGAACAGACCTTCGCTGACCGGACCGAGGCCCCCGAGGGCCAGACCGCCGGGGCTCTCCGTCTCGTCACCGTTCACGGACTCGATGTACGCGATGATGTCCTTCTTCTCCTGCGCCGGCATCGTCGTGTCGGGGAAGGAGGGCATGCTCTGCGGGCCGGTCTGCATGGCCTCGTAGATGTGCTTCGGGCTCACGCCTTCGAGGTCCGGTGCGTACTTGCCCTCCGTGAGGGCTCCGCCCTTACCGGTGAAGTTGTGGCACTGGGCGCAGTTGGTGCGGAAGAGCTCGCCACCGTTGGCGACGTCCGCACCCGCCGGGTCGACCTGCTTGTCGGTCGGGGTGACCGGGCCGGCGCCGAGCGAGGCGACGTAGGCCGCGAGCTGGTCGATCTCGGCCTGGCTGTAGATGACCTTCTTCTTCGGTACCTGGGCGCCCGGCTGCTGCGCGGGCATACGGCCCGTACCGACCTGGAAGTCCACGGCGGCGGAGCCCACACCCACGAGGGACGGCCCGTCGGTGGTGCCCTGACCGCCGGTTCCGTGGCAGCTGGCGCAGCCTACGGCGTAGAGCTTCTTGCCCTCTTCGATGGCGAGGGACTGGGCGGTTTCATCGGCCTGCGCCTTGCCCGCAGGCGCAAACGCGGCGTACAGCCCCCCGGTAGCCGCCAGCGCGAGGAGTAGTACGACGACCGCCGCCAGCGGATGGCGTCGTCGTGCGGAGAGCTTTTTCACGGATTACCCCGGTGTCAGGATCTTCTGCGTCGATGGTGGGCGGGTGCGAGCCCGGGTTACTTGATCATGTAGATCGTTGCGAACAGGCCGATCCATACGACATCGACGAAGTGCCAGTAGTAGGACACGACGATGGCGGCGGTGGCCTGATCGTGGGTGAACCTCTTGGCCGCGTACGTTCTGCCGAGGACCAGCAGGAAGGCGATGAGACCGCCTGTCACGTGCAGACCGTGGAAGCCGGTGGTCAGGTAGAACACCGAGCCGTAGGGGTCGGACGAGAGGGAGAGCCCCGCGTCCTTGACCAGCTCGGTGTACTCCAGGACCTGGCCGCCGATGAAGATCGCACCCATCACGAACGTGATGATGAACCAGGTGCGGAGCTTCTTCACATCGCCCCGCTCGGCGGCGAAGACGCCGAGCTGGCAGGTGAGTGAGGAGAGCACCAGGATCGTGGTGTTCGTCGCCGAGAACGGGAAGTTCAGATGATCGGACATCTCCTTCCAGTAATCGGGTCCCATCACCGATCGCAGGGTGAAGTACATCGCGAAGAGGGCCGCGAAGAACATCAGCTCGGAACTCAACCAGATGATGGTTCCGACGCTGGTGAGGTTCGGCCGATTGACCGACGGGTGCGCGTGCCCGGTTTCTACTGTCGTTGCTGTCGCCACGACCGACATTATGTCGGTCGCTTATCCCGCCCTCACCCCGGGGGGTGCCGTTCGGTGTGTCCGTACCGTCGGCAGGGGTCCTGCCCTGCGCCGAACGGCCCATCCCGTCGTCGTCATTACCGGTGCTGACGGCCGGTCGGGCGGAGTACGATCCGCGCATCGGTTCATGCCCCGAGAGCCCCGACGACGTCGATGTCACGGAGGAACAATGCAGGCGACCGCCACGGTCCTGGTCTACAGCGACGACGCCAACATCCGCGAGCAGGTGAGGCTGGCAGCCGGTCGCAGGCCTGCCGCGGACGTCCCACCGGTGGAGTTCCTGGAGTGTGCGACGCTCCCGGCCGTCCTGAAGGCGCTGGAGGGCGGCGGCGTCGACGTCTGCGTGCTGGACGGGGAGACGGCTCCCGTCGGCGGTATGGGCGTCTGCCGCCAGATCAAGGACGAGATCTACCACTGCCCGCCGGTCCTCCTCCTGATCGGCCGCCCGCAGGACGCGTGGCTGGCCACCTGGAGCCGCGCGGAGTCCGCCGTGACGCTGCCGGTCGACCCGGTGGAGTTCGCCGACGCGCTGGCGGCGCTCCTGCGGCAGCGGCTCGCCGTGGAGGCCTGAGAGCGGCCCGAGGGTGCCGGGAAGCCCCCACGTCCCGCTGGAGGGCGTGGGGGCTTCTCCGCGGACCCGGCAGGGCCCGGACGGTCAGACGTGGGGCCGCAGCCGGGCGGCCTGGAGCGTCTGCGGGCTGTCCGGCGCTCCCTGGTGCAGGGCGCTGCCCTGCTGCCACTTCTCCCAGGAGAGGTTCCAGTCGCCGAACCCGTTGCCGAACGGGTCCATCTCCTCGCCCGCGCTGCCGACGACCTTGACGATGTCGCCCTTGCGCACGGTGTCGAAGAACCATTCGGCGTTGCTCGTGCTCATGCCGGTGCAACCGTGGCTGACGTTGGCGCTGCCGTGGGAGCCGGCGGACCAGGGGGCGGCGTGCACGTACTCGCCGCTCCAGGTCACCCGGGTGGCCCAGTAGACCGGCAGGTCGTAGGACTCCGACGAGCCAGCGGCGATGCCGATGCTCTCGCCGCGCATCCGTACGTACTGCTCCTTGGCGAGCACCACCTTGACGCCGTTGCGGGTGGAGAAGCCGGGCTTGCCGGTGGTGACCGGCATGGTGTTGATCACTTCTCCGTTGCGGAGCACGGTCATGGAGTGGTCCGAGGCGTCGGTGACGGCCTCGATCCGGTCGCCGGTGCTGAGCTTGAGGGGCTTGGCCTCGGCCCCGTAGAGCGCGTTGGTCACCTTGATACCGGCCAGGTTGGAGCGCACCTCGATGGTGGCGTTCGCCGGCCAGTACTCCTTCGGACGGTAGTGCAGCTTCTTGTCGTCGACCCAGTACCAGGAGCCGGTGGTGGCCGGGGTGGAGCGGACCTTCAGGGCGCGCTCGACGGTGGCCCTGGACGCCTTGTCGGTGATCGGAGCGCTGAGTTCCGCCGTGATGGGCTGTCCGACGCCGTAGGTGCCCGCCTCCGGGCCGAAGGCGACCTTCAGCAGCTTCTTGGGCGAGGAGGTGTCGAAGGAGAGCGTACGGACGCCTGGGGCGCCGTCGCCGTTCTCGGTGGAGACCCTGACGGTGTATCCGGTGCCGGCCGCGAGCGGGGCGGTGGAGCGCCACCGCCTGCCGTCGGCGGAGAGCTCGCCCGCGAGGTGGCGGCCGCCGGTGTCCACGGCGCTGACGTCGGTGATGCGCCCGTCGTCACCCTTGACGGTGACTTCCAGGGGCTTGTCGGGGTCGGCCTTCTCGTTGTCCGAGGGGCCGTTGAAGGAGATCTGGTCGCCCGCGTCGTACGGCTTCGTCGAGAGCGGGTGGCCGTCGGGTGAGCCACAGGCGGTCGCACCCGCGGCGAGGGTCACGACCAGGAGGGTGCAGCTCACTACGGTGCGGATGCGCGGCGTGTGGTTCATGCGCTCCACGCTAGGAAGGCTCGCCCGTTCCAGCGCGTTCAGTGACTGCAAACGGGCGAAAGGCCCGCGTCGCTTGCGGCGGCGCGGGCCTTTCGTGGTGTAGCGCGTGTCACCGGCGGTGCGGTGGCACGGGGTGCGGTGTCACTGGGTGCGGTGTCACTGGGTGCGGTTCTCGCCCCGGTAGTACTCGAAGACCCAGCCGAAGAGGCCGATCAGGAGCAGGGGTGCGGAGAAGTAGAGCAGCCACCAGCCGAAGACGACGCCCATGAAGGCGAAGGCTCCGCCGACCGCCAGGGAGAGCGGCTGCCAGCTGTGCGGGGAGAAGAACCCCAGCTCGCCCGCCTCGTCGGCGACATCGGCTTCCTTGTTGTCCTGGGCCATCGCGTCGACCCGGTTGGCCGTGAAGGCCAGGTAGAAGCCGATCATGATGGCCAGGCCGAAGGCCAGGAAGAGGGCCGTGGTGCCGACCGGCTCCTTCGACCACACGCCGTACACGACGGCCATGCCGAGGATGAAGACGCTCAGCCAGATGAACATCTGTCCCTGGATCTTCACTTGCCTGCCTCCTTGCCGCCGGCCAGGGCCTTGTCCGACTCGGAGTCATGGCCGAGCTGCTCCAGCGCGGTGATCTCCGGGTGGTGCAGGTCGAACGCCGGGGATTCGGAACGGATCCGCGGCAGCGTGAGGAAGTTGTGCCGCGGCGGCGGGCAGGAGGTCGCCCACTCCAGCGAGCGGCCGTAGCCCCACGGGTCGTCGACCTCGATCTTCTTGCCGTACTTCGCGGTCTTCCAGACGTTGTAGAAGAACGGGAGCATCGACAGGCCGAGCAGGAACGAGGAGATCGTCGAGATCGTGTTCAGCGCGGTGAAGCCGTCGGCGTCGAGGTAGTCCGCGTAACGACGCGGCATGCCCTCGGCACCGAGCCAGTGCTGCACCAGGAACGTGCCGTGGAAGCCCACGAACAGCGTCCAGAACGTGATCTTGCCGAGCCGCTCGTCCAGCATCTTGCCGGTGAACTTCGGCCACCAGAAGTGGAATCCGGAGAACATCGCGAAGACCACGGTGCCGAAGATGACGTAGTGGAAGTGCGCGACGACGAAGTACGAGTCGGAGACGTGGAAGTCCATCGGGGGCGAGGCGAGGATGACGCCGGTCAGACCACCGAAGGTGAAGGTGATCAGGAAGCCGACGGCCCAGAGCATCGGTGTCTCGAAGGACAACGACCCCTTCCACATCGTGCCGATCCAGTTGAAGAACTTCACGCCTGTCGGTACGGCGATGAGGAACGTCATGAAGGAGAAGAACGGCAGGAGCACACCGCCGGTGACGTACATGTGGTGCGCCCACACCGTCACGGAAAGGCCGGCGATCGCGATGGTCGCGGCGATCAGACCGATGTAGCCGAACATCGGCTTGCGGCTGAAGACCGGGATGACCTCGGAAATGATCCCGAAGAACGGCAAGGCGATGATGTACACCTCTGGGTGTCCGAAGAACCAGAAGAGGTGTTGCCAGAGCAACGCGCCGCCGTTGGCCGCGTCGAAGACATGCGCACCGAATTTACGGTCCGCCTCCAGCGCGAAGAGCGCGGCGGCGAGAACCGGGAAGGCCAGCAGGACCAGGACACCGGTCAGCAGGACGTTCCAGGTGAAGATCGGCATGCGGAACATCGTCATGCCGGGGGCGCGCATGCAGATGATCGTGGTGATGAAGTTGACCGAGCCGAGGATCGTGCCGAAGCCGGAGAAGGCCAGACCCATGATCCACATGTCGGCGCCGACGCCCGGCGAACGGACCGCGTCCGAGAGCGGGGAGTAGGCGAACCAGCCGAAGTCGGCCGCACCCTGCGGGGTGAGGAACCCGGCCACCGCGATGAGCGAGCCGAAGAGGTACAGCCAGTACGCGAACATGTTCAGCCGCGGGAACGCCACGTCGGGCGCGCCGATCTGCAGCGGCATGATCCAGTTGGCGAACCCGGCGAACAGCGGCGTCGCGAACATCAGCAGCATGATCGTGCCGTGCATCGTGAACGCCTGGTTGAACTGCTCGTTCGACATGATCTGCGTGCCCGGACGGGCCAGCTCGGCGCGCATGAAGAGCGCCATGAGTCCGCCGATGCAGAAGAACACGAACGAGGTGACCAGGTAGAGCGTACCGATCGTCTTGTGGTCCGTGGTGGTCAGCCACTTCACGACGATGTTTCCCGGCTGCTTGCGCCGCACGGGCAGTTCGTCCTCGTACGAGTCGTCTGCCGGAGCGGCACCCTGAGGTTCGTTGAGGATGCTCACAGTTGGTTCTTCTCCGCATTCCTGGCCGGGTCCGTCTGCGCGATCCCCGCCGGCACGTAGCCCGTCTGGCCCTTCTCAGCCAGCTCCTTGAGGTGCTGCTGGTAACGCTCCGGGGAGACGACCTTGACGTTGAAGAGCATCCGGGAGTGGTCGACGCCGCAGAGCTCGGCGCACTTGCCCATGAAGGTGCCCTCGCGGTTGGGGGTCACCTCGAACACGTTGGTGTGGCCCGGGATGACGTCCTGCTTCATGAGGAACGGCACCACCCAGAAGGAGTGGATGACGTCACGCGAGGTGAGGACGAAGCGGACCTTCTCCCCCTTCGGCAGCCACAGGGTCGGGCCCGGGTTGCCGTTCTGCGGGTTGCGGGTTCCGGGGATGCCCACGTCGTAGACGCCGCTGGCGCCCTCGGGGAAGTCCTTCTGGAACTTGTCGGGGATGGCGTTGAGCTCCTTGGGGACCTCGGGGCCCGCTGCGGGCTGGCCATCCACCTTCTCGATGTAGTTGAAGCCCCAGCTCCACTGGAAACCGACCACGTTGATGGTGTGGGCCGGCTTGTCGGAGAGCTCGAGGAGCTTCGACTCATCACGCGCGGTGAAGTAGAACAGCACCGAGACGATGATGAGGGGAACCACTGTGTACAACGCCTCGATGGGCATGTTGTACCTGGTCTGCGGAGGTACCTCCACCTTGGTCCGGCTACGCCGGTGGAAGAAGACGCTCCAGAGGATCAGCCCCCAGACAAGGACACCCGTGACGAGCGCTGCCGCCCACGAGCCTTGCCAGAGGGAGAGGATCCGAGGGGCCTCTTCTGTTACCGGGGTGGGCATACCGAGGCGGGGGAAATCCTCCCAGTTGTATGAACAACCGGAGGCCGTCGCCAGGACCAGGCCCGCAGTCAGCACCTGCGGCAGCTTCCGCCGCATCGGGCGCCGCGACGAGCGGTCGGAGCCGTTGGGACTCACGTAGCGCCTTCCCGAGAGTCTCGCCCGCACGGTCGGCGCGCCCGTATGTCTCTGGTCGGTCGCCGGCCCTGACGCGGGCAGGGGTTTGGATGTTTATGCGGACCAAACCCTACTGGACGCTATTTGGGGTCGCGCGGGGAGGGTGCCCAACGCGCCGCCCGACACCCCCTTGGGGTGGAATGCGGGCCTCCGGACCTCATCTGACGCCCACTCGTCCGCCCGGGAGGAGCGGCCCCCGGCGAGGTGGGGCCGGGTGCGGGCTAGCGTGGCGGGGTGCCCTACTTCGATGCCGCCTCCGCCGCCCCCCTGCACCCCGTCGCACGCCAGGCGCTGCTTGCCGCGCTCGACGAGGGCTGGGCCGATCCCGCCCGCCTGTACCGGGAGGGGCGGCGGGCCAGGCTGCTCCTGGACGCGGCCCGGGAGGCGGCCGCGGAGGCCGTCGGATGCCGACCCGACGAGCTGGTCTTCACCTCGTCCGGGACGACGGCGGTGCACGCCGGAATTGCCGGGGCTCTTTCGGGGCGTCGGCGTGTCGGCCGTCATCTGGCCCTCTCGGCGGTCGAACACTCGTCGGTGCTCCATTCGGCGGCGGCCCACGCGTCGGCGGGCGGTTCGTCCACCGAGGTCCCGGTGGACCGCTTCGGGGCGGTGGACCCGGCGGCGTACGCCGCGGCACTGCGAGCGGACACCGCGCTGGCCTGCCTCCAGTCGGCCAACCACGAGGTGGGCACCGAGCAGCCGGTGGCGGAGGTCGCCTCGCTCTGCGCCGATGCCGGGGTGCCGCTGCTGGTGGACGCGGCGCAGTCGCTCGGCTGGGGGCCGGTCCCGGCGGGCTGGTCGCTGCTGACGGCGAGTGCGCACAAATGGGGCGGGCCGGCCGGGGTCGGGCTGCTCGCGGTCCGCAAGGGGACGCGCTTCTCGCCGCAGGGCCCGGCCGGGGAGCGGGAGTCGGGGCGGGCTCCGGGGTTCGAGAACCTGCCGGCGATCGTGGCGGCGGCGGCCTCGCTGCGCGCGGTGCGCGACGGCGCGGCGGCGGAGGCGGCACGGCTGCGGGCCCTGGTGGACCGGATCCGCGGTGTGGTGGCCGAGCGGGTGCCCGATGTGGAGGTGGTGGGCGATCCGGTGCGGCGGCTGCCGCATCTGGTCACCTTCTCCTGTCTCTATGTCGACGGGGAGACCCTGCTGCACGAGCTGGACCGGAGAGAATTCTCCGTATCGTCCGGTTCGTCCTGCACGAGCAGCACGCTGACACCGAGCCATGTGCTGAAGGCGATGGGGGTGCTCTCGGAGGGGAACGTCCGGGTGTCGCTGCCGCCGGGCACGGCCGGGGCGGACGTGGACCGCTTCCTGGAGGTGCTGCCCGGGGTGGTCGCGGAGGTGCGGGAGCGGCTGGGGGCGCCGGTGTCCGCGCCCTCCTCCCCCGCTCCGGCCGCCTCGCTGGTGGTCGACGCGCTGGGCCGCCGCTGCCCGGTCCCGGTGATCGAACTCGCAAAGGTGATCGGAGAGGTAGCGGTGGGCGCCATGGTGACGGTGCTCGCCGACGACGAGGCGGCACGCCTGGACATTCCGGCCTGGTGCGAGATGCGGGGCCAGGAGTACGTGGGCGAGGAGCCGGCGGACCGGGGTTCGGCCTACGTGGTCCGCCGGCTCTCCTGATCAGGCCAGGTGCTGCTGATCAGGCCAGGTGCTGCTGGACCTCGGCGGCGGCCTCGTGGCCGTACGCCTTGGTGAAGCGGTCCATGAAGTGGGTGCGGCGCAGGGTGTACTCCTGGGTGCCGACCGTCTCGATGACCAGGGTGGCGAGCATGCAGCCGACCTGGGCGGCGCGCTCCAGGCCGACGCCCCAGGCGAGGCCGGAGAGGAAGCCCGCACGGAAGGCGTCGCCGACGCCGGTGGGGTCCGCCTTGGTGTCCTCCTCGGGGCAGCCGACCTCGATGACGGGCTCGCCGGCCCGCTCGATCCGGACACCGCGGGCGCCGAGGGTGGTGACGCGGTGGCCGACCTTGGAGAGGATCTCCTCGTCGCTCCAGCCGGTCTTGGACTCGATGAGCCCCTTCTCGTACTCGTTGGAGAAGAGGTAGGTGGCGCCGTCGAGGAGGATGCGGATCTCCTCGCCGTCCATCCGCGCGATCTGCTGCGAGAAGTCGGCCGCGAACGGGATGTTCCGGGAGCGGCACTCCTCGGTGTGGCGGAGCATCGCCTCGGGGTCGTCGGCGCCGATGGAGACGAGGTCGAGGCCGCCGACGCGGTCGGCGACGCTCTGGAGCTCGATGAGGCGGGCCTCGCTCATCGCGCCGGTGTAGAAGGAGCCGATCTGGTTGTGGTCGGCGTCGGTGGTGCAGACGAAGCGGGCGGTGTGCAGGACCTCGGAGATCCGGACCGAGCCGGTCTCGACGCCGTGCCGGTCGAGCCAGGCGCGGTACTCGTCGAAGTCGGCCCCGGCGGCGCCGACCAGGATCGGGCGGGTGCCGAGCAGGCCCATCCCGAAGCAGATGTTGGCGGCGACACCGCCGCGGCGCACATCGAGGTTGTCGACCAGGAAGGAGAGGGAGACCGTGTGCAGCTGATCCGCGACCAGCTGGTCGGCGAAGCGGCCGGGGAAGGTCATGAGGTGATCGGTGGCGATCGAGCCGGTGACTGCAATACGCACGGGGAGACTGCTCCTGCGGAAGGCGAAGGGCCGTGAGTGCGCCCTCCGGGACGACGTGACAGTTCACGCTACCGGGTGACCCGACCTCCAGGAAAAGGGAAAACTACCCGATAGTAGGGCTTTCTACCTGAGTGCGACCGTGGTTACGGTGCGGATATGTCGAAGCACACCGCACTGCCCGAGTCGGAATCGAGCCTGGCCGCACTGCGCGGTGACTGCGCGCGGATGGCTCCGCACTGGAGGGCGCCGGTGAAGAGCGCCCCGGTCCCGGTCAAGCCGTCCCTGATCAGCGGGGTGAGCGTCCCGCCCTCGTCGGCACGGCTGATCGACGCGATGTCCGAGTACGGGGACTGAGGACCGGCCAAGACCGGCGGGGGCGTGCCGGAAGGCGTCGCCTTTCGGCCTTTCCGCGCCGGTCCCGGCGCGGATCATGCGGTTCTCGCGCCCCGGTTCCGCCCGCCGGTGGAACCGTAGGCTCCTCGGCTCCGTCCCACCGGTGTCCCCGCCCGGGGACACGCGGCAGGCGCCGCGACGGCAACGCAGTCGAAGGAGCGATCCGGTGAGCACCGAGCGACCCGACAACGACGTGACCGGCCCCCGGCGGCGGCGTACGCCGCTCGCGGTGGCCTCGGTGGCCGCGGCCGTGCTGCTGGCCGGGGCCGGCGGGGCGTACTGGGCCTCGACCGCCTCCGGCGGCGGCGGCGGGGCCGAGGGCGCCGCGGCGGCGAAGAAGCCGGCCCCCCTGCTGGCCCTGGACGCCCCGGCGGACAGCCCCGGTGGCACGTCCTCCGCCTCGGACTCCCCGCCCGCGGGCATCGCCCCCGGGGAACCGGACCCGAGCGGCCCGCCCGTGATCTACCGGGCCGCGGGCGAACTCCCCGACGGGCCGGACGAGGCGGCGGTCCACCAGGCGAAGGGCACGGTGGCGTCGGCCGATGTCGCCCGGCTGGCGAAGGCGCTGGGCATCCCGGGCACGCCCCGCACCGAGGGCACCTCCTGGGTGGTCGGCGACGACGACGGCCCCGGCGCCCTCCTCAAGGTGGCCAAGCAGGCCCCGGGCACCTGGACGTTCAGCCGCACCACCCCGTCCGAGCCCTGCGAGCCGGGGAAGATGTGCGCGAACGACACCGCCGAGCCCGGCGGCGGCCCGGTGAGCGAGAAGGCGGCGAAGGCGGCCGCGGCCCCGGTCCTCAAGGCGGCCGGCCAGGACGACGCGGCCCTGAACGCGGGCCAGCTTCTGGGCGACGTCCGCGTGGTGAACGCCGACCCGGAGGTCGACGGGCTCCCGACGTACGGCTGGTCCACCGGGATCCAGGTGGGCCCGGACGGCGAGGTGACCGGCGGCAGCGGGCACCTGAAGGCGCTGGAGAAGGGCGCCACCTACCCGGCGGTCGGTGCGGACGAGGCGCTGAAGCAGCTGAACGAGGCGAGCCGGGCCCGGGGCGACGGCGGCCGGGACATCGGCGGCTGTGCCACTCCCGTACCGCTGGAGGGCGAGCCGAAGCCTCCCACCGATCCGCAGTGCGTGCCGTCGAACGGCAAGCGGGCGCCGGTGGTCCAGACGGTCGAGGACGCGGTGTTCGGTCTCGCGCTGCACTACGTGGACGGCCGGCAGACGCTGGTGCCGTCCTGGCTCTTCACGGTCCGCCAGGCGCCGGGCGGACCGGAGAACACGGTCACGCAGGTGGCGGTGGACCCGGAGTTCATCGAGACGCCGGACGCGCCGACGACGCCCTCCGGGGACCGGAAGGTGACCTCGTACGGCGCGGACGGGCGGACCCTTGAGGTGACCTTCTGGGGCGGTGTGTGCAGTACGTACACGGCGAGTGCGAAGGAGAGCGCGGGCCAGGTGCGGATCACGGTGACGGAGAAGCCGCAGGAGGGCAAGAAGGCCTGCATCATGATCGCCAAGGAGCTGACCCGGACGGTGACGCTGGAGAAGCCGCTGGGCGACCGCACGGTGATCGACGCGGCCTCGGGCGGCGCGGTGCCGCGCGGCTGACGCGGACGTAAGCGCGGCACCCACGCATGAAGGCGGCCCCGGGAACCGCTCCCGGGGCCGCCTTCGGGTGCCGTGCGCGCAGCGCTCAGCTGAACGAGTCGCCGCAGGCGCAGGAGCCGGTGGCGTTCGGGTTGTCGATCGTGAAGCCCTGCTTCTCGATGGTGTCGACGAAGTCGATGGAGGCGCCGCCCAGGTACGGGGCGCTCATCCGGTCGGTGACGACCTTGACACCGTCGAAGTCCTTCACCACATCGCCGTCGAGCGAGCGCTCGTCGAAGAAGAGCTGGTAGCGCAGGCCCGAGCAACCGCCGGGCTGCACGGCGACGCGCAGTGCCAGGTCCTCGCGGCCTTCCTGCTCCAGCAGGGCCTTGACCTTGGCCGCGGCGGCGTCGGACAGGAGGATGCCGTCGCTCACGGTGGTGGTCTCGTCCGATACGGACATCTGCTTCTCTCCCGGGTTGTACGGACTGCTTGCCGACGGTTCAACCGTCTCAGCCCCGGAATCATTCCGGGCCAAGCGCGTGTCTGTTCCTTTTCATGCTCGCACACCCGCTCGCCCGGGGGATGCGTCACATCGACGCTATCGGCATCGTCAAAGTGACACGAAGCGGCTATCATAGATAGCGTCAAATAGACGAAAAGGCGCGTTCACCGAAGCCGCAGAGCAGAACGCAGAGAAGAAAGGGTGCGTGACGTGACCACGGCCCAGCCCCTGGACGTAACTCCCACACCCCTCGCGCTGCTGCTGCTCGGCCGCGAGGCCGACCCGAGGAGCGAGCGCGGCGTCGAGTGCCCCGGCGACCTGCCCTCCCCGTCCGACCCGGACCTGGTGGAGCGCGCCCGCGCCGCGAAGGAGAGGCTCGGGGACAGGGTGTTCGTCCTCGGCCACCACTACCAGCGCGACGAGGTCATCCAGTTCGCCGACGTCACCGGTGACTCGTTCAAGCTGGCCCGCGACGCGGCCGCGCGCCCGGAGGCGGAGTACATCGTCTTCTGCGGTGTGCACTTCATGGCCGAGTCCGCCGACATCCTCACCACCGACGCCCAGGCGGTCGTGCTGCCCGACCTGGCGGCCGGCTGCTCGATGGCCGACATGGCCACCGCCGAGCAGGTCGCCGAGTGCTGGGACGTGCTGACGGAGGCCGGGGTCGCCGACCGGGTGGTACCCGTCTCGTACATGAACTCCTCCGCCGACATCAAGGCCTTCACGGGCCGGCACGGCGGCACGATCTGCACCTCGTCGAACGCGAAGCGCGCCCTGGAGTGGGCCTTCGAGCAGGGCGAGAAGGTCCTCTTCCTCCCCGATCAGCACCTGGGCCGCAACACGGCCGTGCGGGACATGGGGATGAGCCTGGAGGACTGCGTCGTCTACAACCCGCACAAGCCGAACGGCGGCCTCACCGCCGAGCAGCTGCGGGACGCGAAGATGATCCTGTGGCGCGGCCACTGCTCGGTGCACGGCCGCTTCTCGGTCGAGTCGGTCGAGGACGTCCGCGCCCGGATACCCGGGGTCAACGTGCTGGTCCACCCGGAGTGCAAGCACGAGGTCGTCGCCGCCGCGGACTACGTGGGCTCGACGGAGTACATCATCAAGGCCCTGGAGGCGGCCCCGCGCGGCTCGAAGTGGGCCATCGGTACGGAGCTGAATCTGGTACGCCGCCTGGCGAACCGTTTCGCCGACGAGGACAAGGAGATCGTCTTCCTCGACAAGACGGTCTGCTTCTGCTCGACGATGAACCGGATCGACCTGCCCCACCTGGTCTGGACCCTGGAGTCGCTGGCCGACGGCAAGCTGGTCAACCGGATCGAGGTCGACCCGGAGACGGAGAAGTACGCCAAGCTCGCCCTGGAGCGGATGCTGGCGCTGCCGTAACGGACGCCGTTCCCCGCCGGGAGCCCCGGTATGCCGCAGGCCGCGGCGTACCGGGGCTTTCGCGTGCCCCGGGGCCGTGGCCGGGATACGCCCCCGGTCCGGCCGGTTCTTCCATACGGCAGCCGACGACACCAGTGCGTAACTACGCTGCTACGCACCGCAGCGAATGTTCGCGCGGGTGGATACGGCGAGGACGGTGGCGCGGGCATGAACCACGAGGACCGTGGGACGGGTGCGGGCGAGGAGACGAGGGCGGACACCGCCGACGCGAGGCCGCCGCGTGCGGAGGAATACCCCACCGACGCGTTGACGCGGGCGGAGGCAGACGTACGGGACCGGCGGAGCGAGGCCGAGCGGGACCCCGCCGCCGGGCTGCCCGCGCTCGCCGGGGCCCTGCACCGGCTCTCCGGTCTGCGCGCCGCCGCCGGGGACCGCAGCGGCGCCCTGGCCCCGGCGAAGGAGGCCGCCCGGATCTACGCCGAGCTGGGCACGAAGCGCCCCGGCGACCACCAGGCGGAACTGGCCATGGCCATGGGCGCCCTGGGTGACCGCGTCGCCGACACCGGGGACCCGGCGGCCGCCGTGGCGTTCGCACAGCAGGCCGTGCGGCTCCAGCGCGAACTGGTCGAGGAGAAGCGGCCGGGCACGTCCGTCCCGGCGCTCGCGGCGTACCTCCTGACCTGCGCCGAGCGGCTGGCGGACGCCGGGCAGGCCGTGGACGCCGTGCCCTGTGCGCAGGAGGCGGTCGGGCTCCTGCGCGGGCCGGCCGAGGAGGATCCCGACGCCTTCCTGCCCCGGCTCGCCTCGGCCGTCCACGCCCTCGGCCACCACCGCGCGGCCGTGAGCGACGTCTCCGGGGCAGTCGACGCGGGCGAGGAGGCGCGTGGCGCCTTCCGCACGCTCGCCGCGCGGCAGCCGGGCGCCTTCCGGCCCGAGCTGGCCACCGCGCTCGACGGTCTCGCCGCTCATCTCACCCGGGCCGGCGACCCGGCGGGCCGCCGGGTCGCCCAGGACGCCGTCGCCCTGTACCGGGAGCTGGCGGCGGAGCGCCCCGAAGCCTTCGGGGCCGCCCTCGCCGCCGCGCTGGGCACCCTCGCCGCGAGTCCGGCCGTCACCGGTGGGCCGGAGGAGGCCCTGACCCCGGCGCGGGAGGCCGTCGGGCTGCTGCGCGAACAGGGGGAGGACCTGCTGCCCGAGCTGGCCCGCGCCCTCCGGGCGCTCGGCACGCACCTGGAGCGGAGCGGCGACGACGAGGGGGCGGTGGAGGCATTCCGGGAGGCGGTGGTCCTTCAACGGTCCCTGGCGCTGGAGACCCCCGGCAGCGCCCCGGACGCCCCTCGGGTCTCCGCTCTCGTCGCCGCCCTGGACGACCTGGCCCGGGTCCTCGCCCGTACCGGCGAACACGCGTCGGCGATCGGGGAGTTCGACGAGAGCGTCAGGGATCTCGCCGAGGCCGGTCCGGCGGTCGCCCGGCGCCTCGCCGTGGAACGGAGCGCGTTCCTGCTGCGCTGCCCCGCCCCCTGGCCCGCGACCGGGATGGCCGAGCTGGTGAACCGGCTCGACGAGGAAGCGGAGCGGGCCGGCGGGCCGGACGCCGTGACCGTACGGGCGCGGCAGGCGCTGCGCGGCCACGGCGATACGGCGGCGGTGCACACGGCGTGGGAGGAGGAGACGTTCACGCCCGTGCCGGACTGGCTCGCGCTGTCCCGGGAGGCTCTGGACACCGTCGGCGCGTGGGTGTTCGCGCCGAACTGGCCCCGGTCCCGCGACTTCTGGTCGCGGAACGCCGAGGTCCTCGGGAGCGCGCAGGCGGCGGTGGCGCTGGAGGAGCTGGCCATCGTGCACCCGCGTGGTGCGCGGCGGCACGCCCTGCTCCGCGAGGCCGTCCTCGTCCACGGGGTGACCGCCGCCTACGATCCGCTGATCCTCCAGGAGCAGCTGGCGCAGTGGCTGGAGTGCGCGGACTGGAAGGAGTCGCGGGCCCATCTGGAGGAGCACCCGCGCCTCCTGACCGTCCGGCCGCCCGAGGACACCCCGCTGGCCCATGTCGCGCTGCTCGACATCGGCCGCACCGAGGGGCTCGACGCCGCCTACCGTCTCGTCGAGGACCGCGCGGCCCTCCAGAGGTACGTGGAACGGGCGCTGGAGGCCGGGGACGGCGTCGCGCTGATGCACGGCGGGGGCATCGAGGGGCAGGTCTTCGGCGACCGGCTCTCCTCGCTGACCCACGCCCAGGTGGCCCTGGTCCTCGCGGGGGCCACCGAGGGCTTCGAACCGGACGATCTCGCCGCGCTCCTGCACAGGGCCCCGGAGGAAACCCGGCACCGGCTGGTGCGCGAGACGGCCGCCCTGAGCGCCCGGCTCCCCGGGCAGCGCAAGGAGATGGGGCACCGGATCGTCCGGGCGCTGGGCGGGGACGCCTGAGAGCTCCCGGGACCCGCCGTACGCGGAGGGGGCTGTGCCACATGCGCGTGGCACAGCCCCCTCCTTCGGTTTCCCCCGCGGGTCAGGTCCGCGCGGGCTCGGTCTCCTCCGCCTCCTCCGGCTCGGTCTGCTCCCCGACGCCCGCCCTGGCCGCGCGCCTGGCGGCCTTCTTCTCGGCGCGGCGCTCCTTGCGCAGCTCGACCATCGCGTACAGCGTCGGCACGAGCAGCAGGGTCAGCAGCGTGGAGCTGATCAGACCGCCGATCACCACGACGCCCAGCGGCTGCGAGATGAAGCCGCCCTCGCCGGTCACGCCGAGCGCCATCGGGAGCAGGGCGAAGATGGTCGCCAGCGCCGTCATGACGATCGGGCGGAAGCGGTGGCGGCCGCCCTCGATGACCGCTTCCATGATCCCGAGGCCCTGGGCCCGGTACTGGTTGATCAGGTCGATCAGCACGATCGCGTTGGTGACGACGATGCCGATGAGCATCAGCATGCCGATCATCGCGGGGACGCCCAGCGGGGTGCCCGTGACGAGCAGGAGGGCCAGTGCCCCGGTCGCCGCGAACGGGACGGAGACCAGCAGGATCAGCGGCTGGACGAGCGACCGGAAGGTGGCCACCAGCAGCATGAAGACGATCGCGATGGCCGCCAGCATGGCGAGGCCGAGCTGGGCGAAGGCCTCGTCCTGGTCCTCGGTGACACCGCCGATGGTGGCGGTGGCGCCCTCCGGCAGGTCCAGGGCGTCGATCTTCGCGGCGAGATCGGTGCTGACCGCGCCGGTGTTGTCGCCGACGGGCCGGGCGGTGATCGTCGCGGAGCGCTGTCCGTCGATCCGGGTCATCGAGACCGGGCCGGGGACGACCTTCACGTCGGCGATGTCGCCGAGCTCGACCGGGCCGAGCGGCAGGGCCTTCAGCTCGGCCAGGGTGGCGGCGGGCTCGGCGGACCGGATGACGATGTCGCGCTCGGTGTCGTCCAGCGTCGCGGAGCCGGCGGGCGTGCCGCGTACGGCTCCGGCGACGATCCCGCCCAGGGCCGCGGAGTCGAATCCGGCGGCGGCCGCCTTGTCGTTGGCCGTGACGGAGATGCGCGGGACGCTCTGTGCCAGGTCGTTCTGGACGTCGGTGACGTCCTCGATGGTGGCGACCTCGTCGCGCACGGCATCGGAGGCCTTCTTCAGGACGTCGGCGTCGGCGGCCTTGACCACCACGCTCAGGTCCTGGGAGCCGAAGCCGTCGCCCGCGGCGATGCTGGTGTCGCCGATGCCGTCGAGCTTGCCGAGGGCCTCGTCGATGCGGTCCCGGGCGTCCTCGGAGTCCGCGGCGTCCTTCAGGGTGACCTGGTAGGAGGCCTGGTTGGAGCCGGTGCCGCCGCCGAAGGCGGCCATGAAGCCGGAGGAGCCGACGGTGACCTGGTAGTCCTTGACGCCCTGGTCCTCGGCCAGGACCTTCTCGACCTTGCGGGCTGCCTCGTCGGCGGCTTCCAGGCTGGTGCCGGGGGCGAGTTCCTGCTTGACGGTCAGGACCTCCTGCTCGCCGGGGTCGAAGAAGTTCGTCTTCAGCAGCGGGACCATGCCGAAGGTGCCCAGGAGCACGGCGACGGCGATGACGAGGCTGGTGATCCGGCGGCGGGTCGCGAAGCGCAGGACCGGGACGTAGATCCGCTGGAGCCTGCTGGCCGCCTCCTTCTCCTCGGCCAGCCGCCGGGCCTCCGCCGCGTCCTCGGGGGTGCCCTTGGGCGCGCGCAGGAACCAGTACGACAGGACCGGCACCACGGTGAGCGAGACCAGCAGGGAGGCCAGCAGCGCGGCGGTGACGGTCAGCGAGAACGAGCCGAAGAGCTGGCCGACCATGCCGCCGACCAGGCCGATGGGCAGGAAGACCGCGACGGTGGTGAGGGTCGCGGAGGTGACCGCCCCGGCGACCTCCTTGACCGCGTTGATGATCGCCGCGTGGCGCTCCTCGCCGTAGCCGAGGTGACGCTTGATGTTCTCCAGGACCACGATCGAGTCGTCGACGACCCGGCCGATGGCGATGGTGAGCGCGCCGAGGGTGAGCATGTTGAGCGACAGGTCGCGGGTCCAGAGCACGATCAGCGCGAGGACGATCGAGAGCGGGATGGAGACCGCGGTGACCAGCGTCGAGCGGATCGAGGCGAGGAACACCAGGATCACGACGACCGCGAAGACCAGGCCGAGCGCGCCCTCCGTGGTCAGACCCGAGATCGACTTGGAGACCGCGGGGCCCTGGTCGGAGACGACCGTCAGTTCGGCGCCCGCGCCGAGGTCCCTGCGGAGGTCGGGGAGCTTGTCCTTGACGGCGTCCGAGATGGCGACGGCGCTGCCGTCGTTGTCCATCGTCACCATCACCGCGAGGCTCGGCTTGCCGTTGGTGCGGGTGATGGAGACCGCCGTGGACGGCTCCTGCTTCACCTCGGCCACGTCACCGAGGCGCACCGGCTTGCCCGGCTCGTCCGCGCCGCCCGCCGGGTCCTGGGCGACGATCCGGAGGTCCTCGATCTGCCGCAGGGAGGTGTAGGCGCCGCCGACCTGGATGGTGCGGCTCTTGCCGGACTCGGAGAAGGAACCGGCCGGCACGGTGGCACCGCCCGACCGGAGGGCCTGGGCGAGCGTGCCCGTGTTCAGACCGGCCGCGGCGAGCTTCCTGTCGTCGGGGACGACGGAGACCTGGAGGTCCTGGACGCCGTCCACGGTGACCTGGCCGACGCCGTCGATGTCCTGGAGCGCCGGGACGACCGTGCGGTCGAGCTGGCCGGCCAGCGTCTGCTGGTCCTTGTCGGAGGTGACGGCGAGGACGACGGTCGGGATGTCGTCCGTGGAACCGGCGATGACCTGCGGGTCGACATCGGAGGGCAGCTGGGCGCGGGCCCGGTTCACCGCCTGCTGGATGTCCGCCACGAGCTGCTTGGTGCCCGCGTCGCCGAAGTCGAAGGTCGCCATGACGAGGGCGTTGCCCTCGCTGGCGGTGGAGGTGACGGACTCGACGCCGTCGACGGCCTTGAGGGAGTTCTCCAGCGGTTCGACGACCTGCTTCTCGACCACATCGGGAGACGCCCCCTGGTAGGGCGCCAGTACCGAGACCATCGGCAGTTCGATGGTCGGCAGCAGCTGCTGCTTGAGCTGCGGGATCGCTATCGCGCCGAAGACCAGCGCGACGATCGAGATCAGCCCGATCAGGGCCCTTTGCGCGAGGCTGAATCTGGACAGCCAGGACATGGGTGGGTCTCTCTTCTGTGGCGTACGCGGCAGAGGGCGGGGAGGGGAGCACATCGGGGACCACCCCTCCAGCCCAGTCCTACGATGTCCGCCCGGCCCCGCCGAAGCGTCGCCCGCCGGGCTGCTTTCTCCTGCCGCGCATACCGCAGGTGGAGTACACCGCCGTACACCGTGCCGCCCCCGGATCAGTCCGCGCGGGGACGCACCAGGCCCGATTCGTAGGCGATGACGACCAGTTGCGCCCGGTCGCGGGCGCCCAGTTTCGCCATCGCCCGGTTCACATGGGTCTTGACGGTGAGCGGGCTGACCTCCAGCCGCTCGGCGATCCGGTCGTTGGGATGGCCGCCCGCGACCTGGACCAGCACCTCGCGTTCGCGGCCGGTGAGCGCCGCCAGCCGCTCCGCGTACTCCGCGCCGTCCGGCCCCTCCCGCGAACTGCCGCCCTGGGCCAGGAACGTGGCGATGAGCCCCTTGGTGGCCGCCGGGGAGAGCAGCGCCTCGCCGGCCGCGGCGATCCGGATGGCGTTGAGGAGTTCGTCCGGCTCCGCGCCCTTGCCGAGGAATCCGGAGGCTCCGGCGCGCAGCGACTGGACCACGTACTCGTCGACCTCGAAGGTGGTGAGCATGACCACCCGCACCGCGGACAGCTCCGGTTCGGCGCTGATCATGCGGGTGGCGGCGAGCCCGTCGGTGCCCGGCATCCGGATGTCCATGAGCACCACGTCGGCGCGCGTAGCGCGGGCCAGCTCGACGGCCTGGGCCCCGTCGGCGGCCTCGCCGACCACCTCCATGTCCGGCTCGGAGTCCACCAGCACCCGGAACGCGCTGCGCAGCAACGCCTGGTCGTCGGCGAGCAGCACCCTGATCGGCGCTTCCCGCGCGTCGGGCGTCGGCGTCGGCGTCGGCGTCGGCGTCGGCGTCGGCTGGGTCATCGTCGGAGCCCCGTCCCGCCCGCTGTGCCCGGCCGCTCCGGTTCACCCGTGCGGGCCTCGACCGGAAGGATCGCATGGACGCGGAACCCGCCGCCGTACCTGGGCCCCGCGCTGAGGGTCCCGCCGAGGGCGGAGACGCGTTCCCGCATGCCGACCAGGCCGTGGCCGCCGCCGGCGGGACCGTCGTCGCCCTGTCCGGCGCCGGCCGGTCCGGCTCCGGCGTGCGGCCCGGTACCGGGGCCGGTGCTCCCCCGGCCGTTGTCGAGCACGGTGACCTCGGCGGTGGCGCCCACCCGTACGACGCTCACCTCGGCCCTGGCCCCGGTGCCCGCGTGCTTGCGGACGTTGGTCAGGGCCTCCTGGATGACCCGGTAGGCGGCGAGGTCGACGGCGGCGGGCAGCCGGTCGCGGTCGGCGCAGGCCACCTCGACGGGGAGTCCGGCGTTGCGGAAGGTGGCGACCAGTTCGCCCAGGACGGCGAGGCCGGGGGCCGGTTCGGTCGGTGCCTCGGGGTCGCCCTGCTGGCGCAGGAGGCCGACGGTGACCCGGAGTTCGTTGAGGGCGGAGCGGCTGGCGTCGCGGACATGGGCGAGCGCCTCCTTGGCCTGGTCCGGGCGCTTGTCCATGACGTGGGCGGCGACCCCGGCCTGGACGTTGACCAGGGCGATGTGGTGGGCGACGACGTCGTGGAGGTCCCGGGCGATGCGCAGGCGCTCCTCGGCGACCCGGCGGCGGGCCTCCTCCTCCCGGGTGCGCTCGGCCCGCTCGGCCCGCTCCCGGATGGCGTCGACGAACGCGCGCCTGCTGCGGACGGCGTCCCCGGCGGCGGAGGCCAGGCCGGTCCAGGCGAAGACGCCGAAGTTCTCCTGGCTGTACCAGGGGGTCGCGCCGAAGACCATGGCGGCCGCGGTGAGCCCTCCCATGGTCAGCAGCCCGACCCGCCAGGTGGTGGGGCGGTCCGTGCGCGAGGCGACGGTGTAGAGGGCGATGACGGTGCTCATGACCACCGGGGCGGGCGGGTCCATCAGGACGTACTCGACGGCCGCGAGCGCGGCGGTGACGGCGAGGACCTGCATCGGGCGGCGGCGGCGCAGGACGAGGGCCGCGGCGGCGAGCGTCATCAGGAACACGCTGAACGGCTCGGGGGTACGGGCCCCGAAGGCGGGAGGGCCGTGACCGTCGCCCGGGGCGGTGAACGAGCCGCAGATCATCGCGACGAGGGTGCAGAACGCCAGCGTCGCGTCGAACGCGAGCGGATGGTCCCGGAGCCAGCGGCGGGCGCGCGCGAAGCCGGACGAGAGGGTGGTCACGTCCAGCAACGGTACGCGGCCGGCCCGCGGCGCCATGAGCCTTCCCCGACAGGAACCGGCGGGGACCCCGGCGCGGGCAGGCCGGGACGGGAACAGGCGAGGACGGGCGGGACAGGCGGCGACCGGCGGCACATGTGGGGACAGGCGGGACTGGCGAGGACGTGCGAGACAGGCGACGACGGGCAGGACAGGCGGCGACAGGCAGCGACCGGCGGGGCGGACCGGTCCGCCGGCCGCGGGGACACGGGCCGGGCCTCCGGGGGTCCCGGAGCACCGCTGCCCCGCGGCCGGCGGACCGGTCGCGGGGCAGGGAGGTGCCGGGTGCTGGTGGGCGTCCCGTGGATCAGTTCGGGATGAGCCCGTCGTCGCTGAGCATGGCGGTGACGTCTTCGAGCGTGGCGTCGGGCGCCGGCAGGATCAGCTCGGACGGCTCCAGGGAGTCGTCCGGCAGCGGCGTACCGAGCTCGCGCACCTTGTCCAGGAGTGCGTGGAGAGTCGTGCGGAAGCCGGGGCCGTCGCCGCTCTCCATCTCCTTGAGCAGGAGATCGTCGAGTTCGTTCAGCTCGACGACGTGACTGTCGGCCAGCTCGACCTGGCCCTCCCCCATGATCCGTACGATCATGACGCTGCCCTCACTGCTTGTCGAACTTGTGCGGGGACGACTGCTGCGACTGCTGGGAACCGTCCTGGGCGCCGCCCTCGATGGCCTGCTGCGAGGACGAGGAGCCCCCGGCCAGCTCGGCCTTCATGCGCTGCAGCTCCAGCTCCACGTCGCTGCCGCCGGAGATCCGGTCCAGCTCGGCGGCGATGTCGTCCTTCGCCGTGCCGGTCGGGTCGTCCAGGGCGCCGGAGGCGAGCAGCTCGTCGATGGCGCCGGCCCGCGCCTGGAGCTGCTGCGTCTTGTCCTCGGCCCGCTGGATCGCGAGGCCGACGTCACCCATCTCCTCGGAGATGCCGGAGAAGGCCTCGCCGATCCGGGTCTGGGCCTGGGCCGCCGTGTAGGTGGCCTTGATGGTCTCCTTCTTCGTGCGGAAGGCGTCGACCTTCGCCTGCAGGCGCTGCGCCGCGAGGGTGAGCTTCTCCTCCTCGCCCTGGAGCGTGGTGTGCTGCGTCTCCAGGTCGGTGACCTGCTGCTGGAGGGCGGCGCGCCGTGACAGGGCCTCGCGCGCCAGGTCCTCGCGGCCCAGCGCCAGCGCCTTGCGGCCCTGGTCCTCCAGCTTGGACGACTGGCCCTGGAGCTGGTTCAGCTGCAGTTCCAGGCGCTTGCGGGACGTCGCCACGTCGGCGACGCCGCGGCGCACCTTCTGAAGCAGCTCCAGCTGCTTCTGGTACGAGTAATCGAGGGTCTCGCGCGGATCCTCGGCCCGGTCAAGGGCCTTGTTTGCCTTCGCGCGGAAGATCATCCCCATACGCTTCATGACACCGCTCATGGGCTTCGCGCGCCCCCTTCTGACGACCTGAGCTCCAGCACTCCCGATAGAACCCACAGTACGGGCCCTGCATCCATTACCGCACTGTTCGGACGCGGATGTGCTCCTCCCCAAGGACGACTGCGCCCGGTGAACGCTCCCGCCCAGGGTGTAGGTGGGGCCCGGGGACCGTCCCGTGACGGATGCCGGAACCGGCGGTAAACGCCCGTACCGGCCGGTCGGGGCCCCGGTGGGCGCCCCGGCCGTTGCCGGATCGTGCCCGCCCGGATCACCGGGTCCGCGCGCCGACCCCGTACCCTTGGGTTTTGTGTTCCGTAGCCGTGCCAAGACAGAGAAGGCCCCCACCGACAAGGTGACGGCGGACCTCTCCCAGCAGCCCCGCGACCCGCAGGCTCCCAAGGGTCGCCCCACCCCCAAGCGCAGCGAGGCCCAGACGCAGCGGCGTCGTGCCGCGTCCGCGGCGCCCGCCGACCGCAAGGCGGCCATGAAGCGCCAGCGCGAAGCGCGCCGCGCCGACCTGGCCCGCCAGCGTGAGGCGCTCGCGTCGGGCGACGAGCGCTACCTCCCGGTCCGCGACAAGGGTCCGGTACGGCGCTTCGTCCGCGACTACGTGGACTCGCGCTTCTGCATCGCCGAGTGGTTCCTGCCGCTCGCCGTGATCATCCTGATCCTCAGCGTGATCCAGGTGCAGAACATCCAGAGCATCTCGCTGCTGCTGTGGCTCGCCGTGATCATCCTGATCGTGATCGACTCGATCGGTCTGTCGATCCGCCTGAAGAAGCAGCTGCGCGAGCGCTTCCCGGACACGCCGAAGCGCGGAGCCGTGGCGTACGGCCTGATGCGCACGCTCCAGATGCGCCGACTGCGGCTGCCGAAGCCGCAGGTCAAGCGCGGAGAGCGGCCCTGAGCACGGATTCCTCCGGCTTCACCGGGGTCTCCTCGGCGTGGCCGGCGGGTTCCGGCGGCGTCCGCGACACGGTCCGCCAGGAGCTGGTCGCCCGGCAGCTGGACGAGCAGATAGCCGGGCGGTTCCCGGTGGGCCGGCGCCTGCGCGTCCTGGACGTCGGCACGGGCCGGGGCGCCCAGGCGCTGCGCCTGGCGCGGGCCGGTCACTCGGTGACCGGTCTGGAGTCGGACGCGGAGATGCTGGTCTCGGCGCGGGCGTCCCTGGCGAGCGAGCCGGAGGGCATCCGGGAGCGGGTCAGGCTGATCGAGGGCGACGGCCGGGACACCGGCGTGCACTTCCTGCCCGGCAGCTTCGACGTGGTGCTGTGCCACGGCGTCCTGATGTACGTCGAGGAGCCGGACCCGATGCTGGCCGGGCTGGCCCGGATGCTGGCGCCGGGCGGCCTGCTCTCCCTGCTCGTACGGAACGCCGACGCACTCGCGATGCGCCCGGGGCTCGCCGGTGACTTCGGCGCGGCCCTGGCCGCCTTCGACACCCCCGCGTACACCGACCACCTCGGCCTCACCGTGCGGGCCGACCGGCTCGACGCCCTGCGCGCCACGCTCGCCGGGATCGCCGCGCCGCTGCACGCCTGGTACGGGGTGCGGGTCTTCACGGACAGCGTCGGCGACGACGTGGAGCTGCCGGCCGAGGAGCTGGAGCGGGTCCTGACTCTGGAGGACCGGGCCGGGCGGACCGACCCGTACCGGGGTGTGGCGGCGCTGCTGCATCTGTGCGGGGTCCGCGGCTGACCGCGGGCCCGCAGCTGTGCGGGGTGCGCGGCGGGCCGGAGGCCGGCGGGCTCGTTCGGCCCATCAGTACGGGCACCCGGACGGGGCTGACCCCAGACTCCGGGATATGGACGCATCCCCCTCCCGCAGCCGGGCGCGCAGGCTGCAGCTTCCCCTGTCCGCCGCCGTCTGCGCCATCGCCCTGGCGGGCGGCTGCTCCGGCACGACCCCGGCCGCACCGGCCCCAGAGGCCAGTGCGTCGGGTACGGCGCAGGGTGCGGTGAAGCGCGCCCCCGAGGATCTGGAGAACGCCTACCAGGACGTCATCAACGACGTGCTGCCGTCGGTGGTGCAGATCGACGCCTCGGAAGGGCTCGGTTCCGGGATCGTCTACGACGACAAGGGGCACATCGTCACCAACGCCCACGTGGTCGGCGACGAGAAGAAGTTCAAGGTCAGCGTCGCCACCGGGGAGGCGGTGCTGAACGCGTCGCTGGTCTCCTCCTACCCGGAGCAGGATCTGGCGGTGATCAAGCTCGACGAGGTTCCGGACGGGCTGCGGGCCGCGGAGTTCGGCGACGCGGAGAAGGTCGAGGTCGGGCAGATCGTCCTGGCGATGGGCTCGCCGCTCGGCCTGTCCAGCAGCGTCACCCAGGGCATCGTCTCCGCGCTCGGCCGGACGGTGAGCGAGAGCCGGTCGGGCGGCGGCACGGGCGCGACGATCGCCAACATGGTGCAGACGTCCGCGGCGATCAACCCGGGCAACAGCGGCGGTGCGCTGGTGAACCTCGACAGCCAGGTGATCGGCATCCCGACCCTGGCCGCGACCGACCCGCAGATGGGCGACAGCGCGGCGCCCGGCATCGGCTTCGCGATCCCGGTCTCGATGGTGAGGACGGTCGCCGACCAGATCATCAAGGACGGCAGGGTCACCGATTCCGGCCGGGCCGCGCTGAACATCACCGGCCGCACGGTCGTGGACGACAACTACCGTCCGGCCGGGGTGGCTCTGGTCAGCGTGGAGCGGGGCGGCGCGGCGGCCGATGCGGGGCTGCGCCCCGGGGACACCATCACGAAGGTCGGGGAGTCCGAGGTCACCACGATCACCTCGCTCTCCGAGGCGCTGGCGGGCGAGAAGCCGGGCGAGAAGGTGACCGTGACCTACACCCGGGACGGCGACAGCAGGACGGCGGAGGTCACGCTCGGCGAGATCTGAGCACGCCGGGCGCTGCGGGCGTCCCCGGGGCCGGAGAGGGCGGCGCGGCGGGCGCCCGGGATGGCCGGGTGGATCGGGAGGTGAGGGGGACGCCGACTGCCACTTCGCTATATTCACAAATGCCTGAACGTTCGATACGGTCAGGTCATGCAGATCGAAGTGGCCGGCTTACTCCTCCAGCCGGAGCTCATCGTCGTCGTCGCGCTGGTGGCGGTGGCGGGCGACGCGCTGGTGCCGGTCCTGCCCAGCGGCAGCCTGGTGCTCGCGGCCGCCTCGTTCTCCCTCGGTCACGGACCGGCCGCCCTGGCCCTGGCCCTCGCCGTCGCCTCCGCCTCCTTCCTCGGCGACCTGGCACTGCTGTCCGCCGTGCGGTTCCGGTCCGGCCGGAGCGGTACGCGACCGGCACGCCACATGAGAACGGCCGCCGCCGCGGAGCAGCTGCGGGACGCCCTGACCGGAAGGCTGGGCCGGACGACGCTGGCGGCGCGCTTCGTGCCCGGAGGGCGGACGATGCTCGGGCTCGTACTCGCGGACGCACCGGAACGCCGAGGGGCCTACCTGCGCTGGTCGGCACTGGGCGGCCTGGTGTGGGCGGGCTGCCTCGTCGGGATCGCCTGCCTCAACAGCCTCTGGTCCGAAGCCCGTTGGATCGGCTTCGCGGTGTCCGTCCCGGCGGGCGTCGTCATCAGTGCGCTGCTGGCCCGCGCGGTGCGCCGCAGCGGCGCCCTCACCACCGGACCGAAGGACGGCACCGGCCGCCCGTGCCCCGGGGGACGGGCGGCAGCCCCTCCCGGCCAGACCCTCCGGCACACCCCCGCCGCCGACC
The DNA here is from genome assembly GCF_018866325.1 of Streptomyces sp. YPW6. NCBI lineage: Bacteria > Bacillati > Actinomycetota > Actinomycetes > Kitasatosporales > Streptomycetaceae > Streptomyces > Streptomyces sp. YPW6. The sequence goes on along the minus strand of NZ_CP076457.1, from coordinate 5,959,151 downwards.
GCCCCACTTGCGCCGACGGCACGTCAAGAGGCCCTCGCTGCCGGTTCCCTGAGGTTCTCCTGACGCCCCCGCGACGGCGCCGTGACAGAAGTTTGCCGGTGTGATGCACCGGGGCTCACCGCCGTCTGTCCGCATGCTTCGGCCGTGCCGTCGATGCTTGTCAGCACGTCACGGAACAGAAGGAGGGGCGCGTGAAGAAGATCCATCTCGACGGCACACATCGTGTCCGGCGCCCGGAGGAGACCTGGGCGATCATCGACGGACTGCGCGCCGCGTTCGGCGTCACCCGGGTCGCGGACGCGACCGGGCTGGACTCCTTGGGCGTGCCGGTGGCCATGGCCGTGCGCCCGGCCGCCCGAACCCTCCCCGTCTCCCCCGGCGCGGGCTCATCGCCTCTCCTCGCCCGGATCTCGGCCGTCATGGAGTCCGTGGAGCTGTGGCATGCCGAGTACGCGTGCCCGGTCCCCGGCATCACGGGGACACCCGCGGGCGAGCTCGGCCTCCCCTACGACGTCCGTGATCTGCGGCAGCGCGCGGGAAGTCTGCTCAGCGAGCGGACGCCCCTGGACTGGGTGGCCGCCGCGGACGCCGTGAGCGGGGCGGCGACCTGGGTGCCGCGGCCGTACGTGACCATCGACCATCAGGTCTCGGACGGCTGGCAGCCGCCGCTCCTGCACAGCTCGCCCCACGGCCTGGCCGGCGGGAACAGTTACGGCGAGGCGGTGACACACGCCCTGTACGAGCTGATCGAGCGGGACTGCACGGCGCCGGCCGGCCCGGTGGCCACGACCGCCGGACGGCACTGCACGGCGTCGGCCGCCCCGGCGGCCGCGCCCCCCGGACGGCGCGTCGATCCGTCCACCGTCGACGACCCGGTCTGCCGCGCAACCCTCGGCAGGATCACCGGGGCGGGCGCGTGGACCGGGATCACGGAGGTGCCCAACCGCTGGGGTCTGCCGTGTTTCGTGGCGGACATCCGGTCCGAGGACTTTCCCGGCCCGGCCGTCGGATCGGGTGTCCACAGTTCTCCCGCCGTCGCACTGAGCCGGGCCGTCAGCGGAGCCGTGCAGAGCCGCCTCACCGCGATCACGGGGGTCCGGGACGATCCCGCCGTCCCGCCGTCCACGCCGGGGAGTCCGGGAGCGGACCACGTGCCGGTCCAAGGGGCGGAGCACGTGCCCTGGCGGGAAGTGGCCGGCCCGTCGCGGGAGTTCGCCGAGGACACGGAGGAGATGCGCTGGCTGGCCGGCCGCGTGCGGGAGCTGACCGGCCGGCCACCGATGGTCGTCGACCTCAGCACCGAGAGCGCGTTCAGCATCGTCAAGGTCGTCGCCACGGGGCTCGCGGACGGGGACGTGACGCGGCACGCCGCGGTGCGGGCCCCTGCCCCCGGGGCGGCATCGTGACGCTCCACGTGTACGTCGGACCCGCGCTGACGCCGGACGGCGTGCGGCGGGTGACACCCCACGCCGTCGTCCACCGGCCGGTGCGGCACGGTGATCTGCTCACCCTGCGCACCGGACCGGGCGACACCGTGGTGATCATCGACGGGGTGCTCCACCCGGGCGCTCCGGTGCGCCATGAAGAGATCCTCGACGTACTGGCCCGCGGCACACGCGTCATCGGCGCCTCCGGGGCGGGGGCCCTGCGGGCGGCGGAGCTGGGGCCGTACGGGATGGAGGGCGTGGGAGTCGTCTTCCGCATGTGCGCCCGAGGGGCCCTGGAATCCGACGACGAGGTGGCTTCGGGCGCCCCCGCGCCGGGGGACGACCGGCAGCCGGGCCTCGCGCTGGCCGGCCTGAGCTGGACGATCACCAACGCGGTCGCCGCGAACGTCCTGCGGGCGGCGGAAGGGGAGGCGCTGCTGGAATCGGCGCGGGCGCTGCCCCGCACCGAGCGCACCTGGGCCTCCCTCGGCCGTACCGCGCGGGGGCCGCACACCACCGTGACCCCGGCGGCCCGCGCGCTGCGGGAGTTCGCCCGGCGCCGGCCGGAGCTGTCCGATCCGGTGCGGCGGGACGCGCTCGCCGCCCTGGCGCACGCGGCGGCCGGCCGTCCCGCTTCCTCCCTGGAGGCCCTGCCCGCCTGGCTGGTGCCGCGCACGGTGCGACTGGAGCGCTGGCGCCGGGCCTTTCGCCCCGCGGTCCCGGGTCGCCACGGCACGGTGCCGGAGGAGGACGTCCTGCGGTTCCAGCAGTTGTACGCGCCGGACTTCCCGGTCCGCTACCGCAGGTTCGCGCTGACCCGCATCGCCGGGCCCCGCCTCGGGGCCCGGGGCCGCGGCCTCGCGCACGCGGTGCTGGCGGTGGCCCGCGAACGGGGGATCACCCGCGAGGCGCTGCCGGCGGAGGCATGGTCGTACTGGCTGACGCCCCGGGAACGACGTGAGGGCAGTGCCGAACAGCGTCTGCTCACCCTGCTGGTGCGCTCCTTCCGCAGCGCTCCGGGCACGGCGCCCTTCGACGACGTACCGGAGGAGCTGCGCGGCGGCGACGAGGCGTGGCGGGCGAGCGCCGACGCGGTGGCCGCGGCGGCCGGTCTCCACGAGCGGGTGATGTGCGCACAGGACGACCGCACACCGCGGCGGCTGTCCGCGGAGGCGGTCCAGGACCATCTCGGGGAGATCTGGCAGGCGGACGGGCCGGGGGCGCTGGACGCCGCGGCGCGCGACCGCGGGTTCCTCTGTGCGGCCGAGGCGTCGGAGGCGGCCAGGCCCTTCGTCCCGCTGCACCGGGTCACAGCGAGGTCCCGGCCCGCCTCGGGCTGACCTCGTGCGCCGCGGCGCTCAGGCGCCGCGGGTCCCCTCCTGGGTACCCTGCTCCGCTTCCCAGCGCTTCCAGAGCATCGGCATCTCCTTGGCCAGCCACGTGTAGAAGTCGTGCATCGTCTGCAGCCGCTCCTTGCGCCGCGCCGGGGCGTCCTCCAGGATCCGCAGGCCCTGTTCGGTGATGTCGACGAACGACTGGTAGTGGTCCGACTGGCTCTTGGCGAGCGTCGGCCACACGCCTTCCTTGATGCGGTAGTAGTCCCTGCGCTCCCCGGGACGGGAGATCCTCTCGACCATGCCGCTCGGCACGAGGAAGCGCGTGGCGGCGCTCACCGAGCCCTTGCTGGCCTGGAGCACCTCGACGAGATCACCCGCGGTCTGCTCCGGCGGATCGCAGATCAACAGCCAGGCGAGGACCCGGCCGGCCATGCGGAACAGCCCTTGCCGTTCAAGGCTGATGGCGGCGTCCTCGACGAAGGCCAGCTCTTCCTCCGTAACCGCGGTCCTACCCTGTGCATTCTGTTCCATTTGTTCAGGATACACCGAACATTGAGAACAGACCGATCCCTCAAGCGGCCGGGCACCCCTCCGCGACCCTCGCGGCACGTGACGCGCCCCTTACCTTTTCTGCAGATCCCTCTTCAATTGCCCTGATAAACGGCTTACATGGGCATTCGTAGGGTGAGGGCGAGCGCAGCGGATCACCAGCTCCCGACCAAAGGATCGCCATGCCTCGACTGCCCGCACTCGTCACCGCACTGCCGCCCGGCGACCTGGCCGCGCGCCTCGGCATGTACCTGGCCGGCTGCGCCGTCTTCTCCTCCGGGGCGACCCTGTTCATCCACTCCGACCTCGGCACGGACCCCCTCGACGTCCTCGCCCTCGGCCTCCAGCGCCACATCCCGATCACCATCGGCATCGCCCAGGCCGGGATCGCCGCGGTCTGCATCGCGATCTGGTCCGCCTGGAACCGGCGCCGCCCGGTCATCGCCCCGTTCGTCACGTTCCTCCTGTGCGGCAGCCTGATCGACCTGCTGCTCCTGACCGACCTTTCATGGATCGGCGGCACCCCCTCACTGGCGGCCGCGGTCCCGCTGTGCGCGTACGGCTCGGCCCTGATCATCATGAGCGGCATCGGCATCCGCGCCATGGACCTGGTCGCGATCTCCATGACCCAGCGCTGGAGGTGGCCGTTCTGGGCCGCCAAGGGCGGCACGGAGGCGGTGCTCCTGGGGTTCGGATACGTCCTCGGAGGACCCGTCGGCGTCGGCACGCTGTGCTTCCTGATCTTCGTCGACGGGCTGATACAGCCGTTCATGGCGCTCAACCGGAGAGCCCTGCGGCTGCGGAACCACGGCCTGGCCGAGGCCGGCGCGCAGGCCGCGCGCGTCTCCGCCTGACCCGGTGGCGGGCGCCGACGACCGGCCTCCCGCACTCCCGCGTCCCGACGCCGGAGCTCCGCGTTTTCCGGAGGACAAGAATGCGGGAGCGGGACACCACGATTGCGACAGGCCACGACCAGGAGAAGGTAAAACGGAATGACAGGGGAATGTAAGGGCCGCCGCACGTTCCGCATATTCCCTGTTCAGCAAGGTACTTGAGGTAAGAGAAACAACAAACGACACTCATCCGGAATCGACACAAGCGTTCGATCAAATACTTGACCGAGAATTCCGGAAGCCAATACTTGAGGGCATGACAGAAAAAGCAGAGGGCGCCATTTCCGAGCGCTCGACCCTCACCGAGGCCGAGAAGAGCTTCGTCCACAAGATCGCCGAGCACTACCACATCACCGACGGGATGGAGTGGGAGCGCGGCTACGTCATCGGGTGGATGATCATCAACTACCCCGCGAAGCAGAGCGCCGACGACATCGCCACGACCCTGGACATCCCGCGCGAGCCGGTGGACTGGATCGCCGACCTGCTGACCCCGCCGGGCGTGTACACCCGCGAGGAGATTCCGGGTACGGACGACTACTACATCACGCTCAACGACAGTGCGTGGCCCAACGCCGTGGAGCACTCCTTCCGCCGGATTCCCGAGTTCCACGCCGCCGTGGTCCACGGGCTCGAGGTCCTCAAGGACCAGCCCTCCGAGCGGCTGGAGCGGCTGGCGCGCATGGAGGAGCTGTACGGCGTCATCTCCCGCAAGATCGAGGGCGTCTTCGACGTCTTCGAGGAGCACCGGAGCAAGGCGTCCGCCTCCTGAGCACGCGCCCGCGGTAACCCGTCGAGGCGTCTCCGGGGCGCAGCGTCCCGGAGACGCCCCCGTCCACCGCCCGGCCACCCCCTTCGGGGCGGGAGCCGCGTGCACACCGCAGTCCGGAGAGCACCGAGGGACCATGACCAGGGAACCCCACGCCACGCTGGGCGTGACCGACGTCCACCTGTGGATCGCGTCCTGCGACGGACCGGACGGCGAGCCCAGCGGCCTGCGCGAGCACGAGCCGGTCCTCTCCGCCCAGGAGCGCGACCGGGCCGACCAGTTCCACTTCCAGCACGACCGGGCCCAGTTCGTGCTGGCGCGGTCGCTGCTGCGCCGCTGCCTGTCCCAGTACGCCGACATCGAGCCGTCCGCGTGGGAATTCGAGTTCAACGCGTTCGGGAAGCCCGCCGTGCACCACCGGCTCGGTGTCGACCTCGACTTCAACCTCTCGCACTCGCGGGGGATGTGCATGCTCGGCGTCACCAGGGGGCGCCCCATCGGGGTGGACGTGGAGAAGCGCGACGCCCCGATCTCCCTCCCGGACCTGATCCACCAGGTCATGTCAGAACCCGAGATCGAGGAACTGCGCAGCCTGCCCGCCCGCGCCTGGAAGAGCCGGTTCCTGGACGTGTGGGTCTTCAAGGAGGCGTACGCCAAAGCGCGCGGTCAGGGCATGTCCCTGCCGTTGAAGGACATCTCCTTCCTCTTCCCCGACGGCCGCACCCCGGAGCTGAGGCTCAAGCCCTCGCTGGCCGACCGGCCCGACCACTGGCTCTACGACTTCGTCAGGGTGCCGGCCGACTTCCACGCGGCCATCTGCATCGGACGCCGTCGCGACGAGGAGCTGCGGCTCGTCGTACGCGAGCCGGACCGGCTGTAGCACTCCCCCGCACCGCACCGTCATCGCAGCGCGCGGCCCCGCCGGGTTCGTCACGCCGCCAGCCACTCACGCCCTGGGAGGACTCCCGTGCATTCGCCCCACGGTACGCCAGGTCCACGGGCCGCCCCGTTCCCCGGCCCGGAACTGCGGCCGGAGGACCTCGGCAGCGCCGGTTTCCGAGCCGACCACTCGGTCGCGTACGCCTACGCGACGGGCTCGATGTACAAGGCCATCGCTTCGGTGGACCTCGTCGTCCGGATGGGGCGGGCCGGGCTGCTGGGCTACTTCGGAGCGGGGGGGCTGAGCGACGACGAACTGGCGGCGTCGATCCGGCGCATCCGCGCGGAGCTCGGCGGCCACGGCCCCTTCGGCGTCAATCTCCTCTCCTCCCGCCCGGAACGGGAGGAGCGCGGCGTCGACGTCTGCCTCGCCCACGGCGTACGCCGCATCGAGGCCGCGTCCTTCGTCCGCATCTCGCCGGCCCTCGTCCGCTTCCGGCTGACCGGCGCCCACCGGGACGGCGGCGGTGCGGTGCGCACGCCGAACCTGATCATGGCCAAGGTCTCGCGGCAGGAGGCGGCCGAGGCGTTCCTCTCCCCGCCGCCCCCCGCGATCGTCCGCGATCTGGCCGCCGCCGGCCGGATCACCCCGCAGGAGGCGGAACTCGCCGGCGCGGTCGCCATGTGCGACGACCTCTGCGCCGAGGCGGACTCCGGCGGCCACACCGACCAGCGCCCGATGACCGCCCTGCTGCCCGCGATGCTCAGCCTGCGCGAGCGGATGGCGTTCACCGGTCCGGCGGGCCGGGTGCGCATCGGCGCGGCGGGCGGCATCGGGACGCCCGAGGCGGCGGCCGCCGCCTTCGTCATGGGCGCCGACTTCGTCCTCACCGGCAGTGTCAACCAGTGCACCGTCGAGGCGGGCACGTCGGACGCCGCGAAGGACCTGCTGCAGCGCGCCCAGGTGCAGGACACCATCCTGGTCCCGGCGGGCGACATGTTCGAGATGGGCACCAAGGCGCAGGTCCTGCGCCGGGGCCTGTTCTTCCCGGCCCGCGCCAACAAGCTGTACGAACTGTGGCTGCGGCACGACTCGCTCGACGAGCTGGACCAGGACACCGCCGACCACGTGCAGCGACGCATCCTCGGCCGTTCCTTCGACGAGGTGTGGCAGGAGATCAAGTCCCGCTACGTCGACAGCAGGCCCGCCGTCATCGAGCGGGCGGAGCAGGACCCCAAGCGCCGGATGGCCCTCACCTTCACCTGGTACTTCGCGAAGGCCACCCGCGTCGCGATGGAGGGGGACGCCGGCAGCCGCGTCGACTTCCAGATCCCGTGCGGCCCCGCGCTCGGCGCGCTCAACGAGCGGCTGCGCGGCACCCCGCAGGAGGACTGGCGTCACCGTCACCCCGACGACATCGCCCGACTGATCATGACCGGCGCGGCGGAGCTCCTGTCCCGCGCCGCGCACCTCCCCACGCCGTCCACGACCGTCGCCGCGGGCCGGGTGGGCGTCCGGCCCTGACCGCCGGACACCCGCCCGGCCCGCCCCCGTCCCATCGGAGACCCAGGACATGACGCTCATCCACGTGTTCCCCGGCCAGGGCTCTCACCGCCCCGGCATCGGCAAGGACCTGTTCCCCCGGTTCCCGCACCTGGTGCGGCAGGCCGACTCGGTGCTCGGGCGGTCGATCACGGACCTGTGCCTCAACGGCTCCGCCGAGGAGCTGACCGACACCCGCAACACCCAGACCGCGATGTACGTCGTGGGCGCGCTGTCCTACCTGGACGCCGTACGGACGACCGGGCAGGTGCCCGACGCCGTCGCCGGCCACAGCCTGGGCGAGTACGTGGCGCTCTTCGCGGCCGGCGCTTTCGACTTCCTCACCGGGCTCGAAATCGTCGTCCGGCGCGGCGAGCTGATGGCGCAGGCGCCAGCGGGCGGCATGGCGGCCGTGATGGGCGCGGAACCCGAGCGGATCCGCGAAGTCCTCGCCCGGCACGCGCCCGGGGTCGACATCGCCAACCTCAACGCTCCCGGCCAGACCGTCGTCGCCGGCCCGGCCGACCAGCTCAAGGGGCTCGCCGCCGCGTTCGGCGACGAGGCCGGGGCGGTCGTCCCGCTCAAGGTCGGCGGCGCCTTCCACTCCCGGTACATGGCGGACGCGGCCGAGGAGTTCGGCGCCTTCCTCGCCCAGTACCGGCTCGGACCGCCGCGTATCGAGGTGGTCTCGAACGTGACCGCACGGCCCTACGGACCCGATGAGCCGGCCGGTCTGCTCTCCCGTCAGATCGCCTCGCCCGTGCGCTGGTCCGAGAGCGTGGAGTACCTGCTCGGCCACCCGGACGCGGAGATCCGGGAGCTCGGGCCCGGCCAGGTGCTGACCGGTCTCGTCGCCCAGATCAGAGCAGCCCGCCGAGCGCTGTCCCCCACCGCGTGACCCCACGAGCATTGAGTCGAGAGGCGATCATGGAAGTCCACACGACGCCGACCCGGGTGCGGGCCACAGCCGCCGTGGTCGAGAAGTTCCGGCATGCGAGTGCCGATGACAATCCGTTGCACGTCGACGCGGGTTACGCACGGCGCACCGCGTTCGGTGAGCCCGTCGTCTACGGGGTGCTCGGCGCCCTGGTCGCCCTGTCCGGTCTCGCACCGCGTCCGGGCCGGAGCCCGGTCCGGATCACGGCGCGGTTCCAGTCTCCCGTCCACGCCGACCAGGACTACACCTGCGAGGTGGCCGAGGACTCCGCCGCCCGCGCGGTGGTCCGGCTGCGGGACGGCGCCCGCACGCTCCTGGAGGTGACCGCGGAGTTCCGCGAGGGCCCCGGCGCCGACGCGGGAGCGGTTCCGGAGAACGCCGCGTCCGCGCCGGCCGGACAGCCGCGCGACGCCGACCTCGACGCGTTCACCCCGGGACTGGTCATCGGTGAGGGCTACGCCCCCCGCTGGGAGGCGGTCGAGGATCTGGTGGAGCGGCTCGGGCTGCGTGAGCGGGGTTTCGGCCCCGTCCCGGTGGGCGTGCTGGCCTGGATCAGCTACCTGGTCGGCATGGAGGCCCCCGGCCGGGCCGCGCTGCTGTCCGACTGCACGGTGGACTTCGAGGACACGGCCGGCACCGGCCCCTTCACCGCGCACGCCGAAGTCGCCGACGTGCAGGAGCGGTTCCGGATGCTGCGTCTGGAGGGCACCGCCACCGCGCTGGGCGTGCGCGCCCGCGCGCAGGTGCGCGCCTTCCACCGCGCCGAGGTCGCCGCCTGCGACGTCACGGCGCTGACCGGGCTGCTGCCGGACGGCGAGCCGCTCGCCGGGCGCACGGCCCTGGTCGTCGGCGCCAGCCGGGGGCTGGGCGCCGCGATCACCCAGGCGCTCGCCCTGCAGGGCGCAGAGGTGTACGCGGGGTTCCACCGCAGCGCCGAGGACGCGGCCGCGCTGGCCGGCCGACTCGGTACGGCGGGGGGACGGATCCATCCGGCGCCCGGCGACGCGGGTGACCCGTCGTGGGCCGCGGACGTCCTGCGGCGCATCCGGGAGGAGCGCGGCGGTCTCGACCTTCTCGTACTCAACGCGTGCCCCACTCCGGCGGAGTTGCCACTGGAGCCGACGGCCTCCCGGCGGGCCGCCGACCATGTGGCCCGCGCGGTGGCTCTCGCCCGCGAGCCCCTCGCCGCCGTCGCCGCCGAGGTGGCCGGACGCGGCGGCCGCGTGGTCGCCGTGTCCAGCGCCTGGACGGCCGCCCCGCAGCCGGGCTGGTCGGCGTACGTGACCGCGAAGTCCGCCGTCGAGGGGCTCGTGCGCGCGGCTGCCGTCGAGCACACCGGGGCGTCGTGGACCATCGCCCGTCCGCCCCGGCTGCGTACCGCCATGACCGCCACGCCGCTGGGCGGCGACCGCGGCGCCGCGGTGGAGCCGGTGGCCGCCGCGGTGGTCCGGGCCGCCGCGTCGCCCGCCGCGCCGGGCCGGGTGGGCGTCCTCTCCTTCACGGAGGAGGGCGAGGAGGTCCCGGAGGCGGGGAGCGCGCTTCCCGGACCGCGGGGCGGAGCGGCCCCGGTCGTGCCCTCACCCGGGGCGGCGGCCGAAGCCGTCGACGAGCCCGACGGCCGGCGCCCGGCCACCCTCGCCGTGGCCGCGACCTTCACGCTCGACCCCCTGCTCCTCCCCTTGCAGCACTGGTGCGACCGGCTGGGCCTCGGCCTGCGGGTGGCGGCCGCCGACTACGGGCAGGTCTTCCAGGAACTGCTCGCCCCGGAAGGGGTGTTCGCGTCCGTCGACACCGGTCTCAAGACCGTGCTCGTACGCAGTGAGGACTGGCCGGCCGGGGAGAGCGCCCGTACCGCCGAGGAGTTCGCCGACGCGGTGCGGGCGCACGCGGGCCGCAGCCCGGTGCCCGTGCTCGTGTCGCTGTGTCCGCCGTCCCCGGCGAACCGGGACGGCCGGGGCAGGGACAGCGAGCTGACCTCCGCCGAGGAGCTGATCGTCCGGGCCCTGGCCGGCGTCTCCGGTGTCCACGTCCTGGGCCGGGAGCGCTGGGCGGGCGGCATCGTCCCGGCCGGCCGGGACCACTACGACGCGGCCCGCGACGAGGCGGCCCACATCCCCTTCACGCAGGAGGGCTGTGTCGCCCTGGCGGCGGGCGTGGCGCGTGCCGCGCACACCGCGCTGACGTCTCCCTCGAAGGTGATCGTCCTCGACTGCGACAACACCCTGTGGGGCGGCGTCGTCGGAGAGGACGGGCCCCGGGGGATCCGGCTCGACGCCGCTCATCTGGCCGTCCAGGAGTGGGCGGTCGCCCGCCAGCGGGAAGGCGTGCTGCTCTGCCTCGCCAGCAAGAACGAGGAGGCGGACGTCGCCGAGGTCTTCGCCGTGCGCGACGACATGCCGCTGCGGCCCGAGCACCTCACCGCGCGGCGGGTGAACTGGGAGCCGAAGCCGCTGAACATCGCGGCGCTCGCCGCCGAACTCGACCTGGGGCTGGACAGTTTCGTCTTCCTCGACGACAACCCGGTGGAAGTCGCCGCGGTCCGCGCGGCGCACCCCGAGGTGCTGGCGCTGCAACTGCCGGTGGACAGCGAGGACGTTCCCGGCTTCCTGGACCGGATCTGGTCCCTCGACCGGCTCACCGTCACCGACGAGGACCGCCGGCGTACCGACTTCTACCGTGCGCGGAGCGACCGCGACGCGATGCGCCGCAGCTCGGCCTCCCTCACGGACTTCATCAACGGCCTCGAACTGTCCGTCGACGTCGCGCCGCCCACACCCGAGCAGCGCCCGCGTGTCTCCCAACTGACCTACCGAACCAATCAGTTCAACCTGTCGACGGTCCGGCGCGGCGAGCCGGCGATCCAGGCGCTGCTGTCCGACCCGAAGGTGCGCGTCCGCACCGCCCACGCGAAGGACCGCTTCGGTGACTACGGCCTCGTCGGCCTCGCGATCACCCGGGAGGACCCCGAGGGGGCCTCGGCGACGCTCGACACGTTCCTGATGAGCTGCCGTGTGCTGGGCCGCGGCGTGGAGCACGCCTTCCTGTCCGCCGTCGCGGCCGAGCTGGCGGACGCCGGAGTCGGCGAGCTCGTCGCGCCGTACGTCGCCAGCGAGCGCAACAGCCCGGTGCGGCGCTTCTTCGACTCGGCGCTCGGCGCGTTCGCCGGGGCGGACGGGGACCACGAGGACCAGGGCGTCGTCTACCGGGCGCCGATGTCCGCGGTCGCGTCGGTGACGTTCGAACCGGAGGAGCCGCAGGCCGACGACGACGGGGCCGCCCGGCCCGCCGCGCGACCGGCGGGCACGCGGCCGGAGACGGGCGTGCGCGAGACCGTACGGCGGCAGGCGCTGGCCGAGCTGGCCCAGGACAGCGACCCGCTGTCGACCGTTCTGCGGGCGACCCAGCCCTCCGCACGGCTGACCGGGGCCGCGCTCCCGACGGCGCCCGCGCCCGCGGCACCCGCCGGCGGCACCCTGGCCGAGGCCCACGAGACCGTCCGCACCGTCGTCGGCGACGTCCTGGGGCTGCCGCTGACGGACATCGGGCCGCACACGCCGCTCGAAGCGATCCGGATGACCTCCCTGGCCGTGGTGGACGCCATCATCCGTCTGGAGAAGCGGTACGGACGACTGCCCAAGACCTTGTTCTTCGAACACCGGACGCTCGGCGACATCGCCGCGGCCCTGGCGGGCGAGGACGCGGACGGCGACGGCCCCACGGGGCCGCGGGAGCCACGGTCCGCGCCCGACGGCGCCGAGGCGGAACCGTCACCCCCGCCGCCGCTTCCCGTGGCGGCCGGCAGCGGCCCCTCCTCCGCGGAGGGTTCCCCGGCCGTGCCCGAGGACGACCCGGTCGCGGTGGTCGGCCTGGCCGGGCACTACCCCGGAGCCGACAGTCTCGACGAGCTGTGGCAGAACATCCTGGACGGCCGCAGCGTGGCCCGCCCGGTCCCGGCCGACCGCTGGGACCACGGCGCGGTGTACGCCCCCGAGGGCGGGCAGGGCCGCACCTACAGCGGGATCGGCGCGTTCCTGGACGGTGTCGCCGACTTCGACGCGCTGTACTTCGGCATCGCCCCGCTCGACGCCGAGCAGATGGACCCCCAGCAGCGGCTGTTCCTGCAGACGGCGGTGGAGGCCGTCCAGGACGCCGGGTACGACCGCCACACCCTCGGCCGCGACGTGGGCGTGTACGTCGGCGCGATGGCCGACGACTACCGCACGTTCAGCTCGAACGGCGCACCCGCAGGCCACGCCCCCTACCCGTACGCCGACACCTACGCGATCGCCAACCGGGTCTCGTACTTCCTGGACCTGACCGGCCCCAGCATGGTCGTCGACACGGCCTGCTCCGCTTCGGGGGTGGCCCTGCACCTGGCGTGCGAGGCCATCCGGCGTGGCGACGTGGGGGCCGCGATCGCCGGTGGCGTCAACCTGGTGCTGCATCCGGTGCGCCACATCCAGTACGCGCAGATGGGCATGTTGTCGAGGGCCGGGGCCTGCCGGCCGTTCGCGGACGGCGCCGACGGCTTCGTGATGGGCGAGGGCGTGGGCGCGGTTCTGCTGAAGCCTCTCTCCAGGGCGGTGGCGGACGGCGACCACGTGTACGGCCTGATCCGCGGCACCGCGGTCAACTCCGGCGGCCGCACCAGCGGGTTCACCGTGCCGAGCCCGGAGGCGCAGGCGTCCCTCGTCTCGTCGGCGCTGCGCGGCGCGGGCGTGGCTCCCGCGACGCTCGGCTACGTGGAGGCGCACGGCAGCGGTACGTCGCTCGGCGACCCGATCGAAGTGCGGGCCCTGACCCGGGCGTTCGGGCCGCGTGAGCAGGCGGGCAGCTGCGCGCTGGGCAGCGTGAAGGCGAACATCGGGCATCTGGAGCCCGCCGCCGGCATCGCCGGTCTGACGAAGGTGCTGCTGCAGCTGAAGCACCGGACACTGCCGCCCACCCCGCACGCCGGCACCCCCAACCCCTTCGTCGAGCTGGACGGCGGCCCGTTCCGCCTCCAGGCCGCCGCCGCACCGTGGGAGCCGGTCGGGCGGGAGGCCGACGGCGGCGTCCCGCCGCTGCGGGCCGGCGTCAGCTCCTTCGGCGCGGGCGGGGTGAACGCCCACCTGGTCGTCGAGGCCTACACGACGCCGCACCCGGAACCGGAGGAGGACGTGGTGCGTACCGAGCTCTTCACCCTGTCGGCCCACACCGACGAGCGCCTGCGGGAGTCCGCTCGCCGGCTGGCGGACCATCTGCGCGGCCCGGGGCAGCACGCCCGGCTCGCCGACGTGGCGCACACGCTGCGGGTCGGACGGGAAGCCCTCGACGTGCGGGCCGCGTTCACGGCGTCGGACCACGCGGCGGCCATCGGTGTGCTGGAGCAGATCGCGGACGGCGGCGCGGAGGCGTCGTCCCGCGTCCACAGCGGACGCCCGGCACGCGGCGGACCGCTCTCCGGGCTCTTCGAGGACCTGACGGGCGGCCGGGAGTTCCTGGCGTCGCTCGCCGCCCGGGGCGAGTGGGCGGCGCTGGCACGGCTGTGGGTGCACGGCGCCCCGCTGGACCGGGCCGCGCTGCTGCCCGCCGCACGCCGCACCCCGCTGCCCGCGTACCCCTTCGAGCGGGTGCCGTACTGGCTGCCGTCGGCCGCCCTCCCGCCTCGGACACCGGCCCCGGGGCCGCGGCGGACGACACCCGGCCGCGCCGAGCGAGGCGCCGGCCGCGGCGTGGACACCCGCTGGGAAGCCGCCCCCGGCGTGCGCCGGCCGGCGCCGGCGCCCCGGCCACGGTCCTGGTCCTGGACCCCCCCGGCGCCCCGCCCCTGCCCGGCACCGGCGAGGAGCAGCCGTGGCTGAGCCTGCGCGCGGTGGAGTACGCCCCCGGTGAGGTCCCGGAGGCCCCCGAGGCTCCCGTGGTCCGCCGCGGGAACTCCGACGACCTGCGGGCCCTGCTGGAGCGGGCGGGCGCCGACGGGCCCGTGGTCCTGGTCGACCGGCGGGGTCTCACCGGCGGCGCGGAGCGTGCCGAGGACGCGGCGGCGACCGTGGCTCAGCGGCTGCCCGCGGAGCTGGGCCGCGCCGTCTCGGTCGGTGCGCTGCCCCCGCTCACCCACCTGCACGTCACGTCCGCCGAGCACGAGGATCCGGTCGAGGCCGCCGTGGCCGCCTTCGGGCGCGCCGTCGCCCGGGAGACCGGCCGCTACCGCCACGTGCGGGTCGAACTCGCCGACGGGGTCGACCCGTCCCTGGCGGCACTGGTCGCCGAGGCGGGCGGCGCCGACGCGGAGATCCGCCTGGGGAGCGAGGGGCGCTGCGTCCGGCGCTTCACGGAGACCGGACGCTCCGGCGGTGAGGGGCCCGGCTTCACGCAGGGGGGTCACTATGTGGTCACCGGTGGCTCCGGGGCCATCGCCCGGCTGGTCGCGGTGCACCTCGCGCAGCGGTACGGGGCGAAGGTGACGCTCATCAGCCGTTCGGCTCCCGGGCCCCGGGACGAGCGGCTCTGCTCGCAGCTGCGGTCGCTGGGCGGCGACGGACTGTACGTCCGGGCCGACGTCACCGACCGGGCCGCACTGGACGCCGCACTGGGCACGGCACGGTCGCGCTTCGGCCCGCTGGACGGCGTCCTGCACACGGCCGGACTCATCGAGGACGCGCTCCTCCCGGACAAGGCGGACGAGTCGATCCTCCGGGTGCTCGCGCCGAAGACCACCGGAACGGCGCTGCTCGACGAGCTCACCGCGCAGGACGACCTGGGGGTCTTCGTCCTCTTCTCGTCGGTCGTGGGCACGGTCGGCAACACCGGGCAGAGCGACTACGCCGCGGCCAACGCCTACCTGGACGCCTTCGCCGTACGCCGCGCACGGCAGGTGGCCGGGGGGAAGCGCAGGGGACGCACCGTCTCGCTCGCCTGGCCCCTGTGGGCCGAGGGCGGTATGCGACTGGACGCGGAGGCCGCGGCGATGGCGGTCACGGCGATCGGCCTGGTACCGGTCGGTACGGCGGAGGCCCTGCGGCTCCTGGAGGACGCCGTGCGGTCCGGCGAGCCCCGCCTGTACGTCTCGTGCGCCGGGGCCGACCGGACCGTGACCGCGCTGGGACGCGCCGGCCTCGCCACGCCCCCCGGAGCCGGGGGGCCCGCGCCGGCCACGCCCGGGGACCACACGGCGGAGGCCACCCCTTCGGCGGTCCGGGCGCTCGTCCTCGCCCGCATCGCCGAGGTGGCCCGGGTCGCGCCCGAACGCCTCGACCCCGCCACCGAACTCGGCGCGTACGGCTTCAACTCGGTGCTGCTCACCACCCTCGCCAACCGGCTCAACGACACGTTCACCACGGCACTGACACCGGTGACGTTCTACGAGTTCCCGTCGGCGGACGCCCTGACGGAGCATCTGCTCGCCCGGCGCGACATGGTCGTGCCCACGGCTGCGGTCCCGGCCGCGCATGCGGCTCCGGCCACGGACGGGGCCCCGGCCATTGCCACGGCCCCGGATGCGCCCCCGGCAGCGGTGCTGGCCGCGGCCTCCGTACCCGCCGGCGCCGACCGCAGCAGCCGAGGCGCCGTGCACGCCGACGCCGGCCGCGCCCTCACCGACGCCCCGGACACGGAGCGCGAGGCGATCGCCGTCGTGGGTCTCGCGGGCCGCTTCCCCGGGGCGCCCGACGCCGAGACGTTCTGGCAGAACCTCCTGGCGGGCCGGGACCTGGTCACCGAGGTCCCCGCAGAGCGGTGGAACTGGCGCAGCTACGAAGGCGATCCGCGCCGCGAGCCCGGCACCACCGACTGCCGGACCGGCGGATTCCTCGACTCCGTCACCGCTTTCGACGCCGCCCACTTCTCGCTCTCCCCCCGGGAGGTGTCGCTGATGGACCCGCAGCAGCGGCTCTTCCTGGAGACCTGCTGGCACGCTCTGGAGAACGCCGGGTACGACCCCCGGTCGTTCGCGGGCACCCGCACCGGCGTCTTCGCCGGCGCCACGCTGCACGACTACCTGGACGTGCTCCGCGAGCACGGCACGGACGTCGCGGGCCACACCGTGACGGGCAACGTGCACGCCATCGTCGCCAACCGGGTGTCCTACCTGCTGGATCTGCGCGGCCCCAGCGAGACCGTGGACACCGCCTGCTCCAGCTCCCTCGTCGCCCTGCACCACGCCCTGGCGGCCCTGCGCGCCGGCGAGTGCGACGCTGCACTCGTCGGCGGGGTCAACGTCGTGATGACCCCGACCTGGTACGTGTCGCTCAGCCGCGGCGGGATGCTGTCGGCGGGCGGCCGCTGCCACACCTTCGACAGCCGCGCCGACGGCTACGTACGCGCCGAAGGCGTCGGCGCCGTCCTGCTCAAGCCGCTCTCCCGGGCGATCGCGGACGGCGACACCGTCCACGCGGTGGTGCGCGGCTCCGCCGTCGGCCACGGCGGACGGGCCCACTCGCTGACCGCGCCCACGCCGCGCGGCCAGGCCGACACGATCGTCGCCGCGCTCCGCGACGCGGGGGCCGACCCCGCGTCCATCGGCTACATCGAGGCGCACGGCACCGGCACCAGGCTGGGCGACCCCATCGAGGTCCAGGGGCTCAAGCAGACGTTCGAGCGGGCGGCCGGGGCCGAAGTGCCCGAGGGCACGACGGTCCTCGGCGCGCTGAAGGCGTCCGTCGGGCATCTGGAGAGCGCGGCCGGCGTCGCGGGGCTGATCGCGGCGGTCCACGCCCTGCGGGACCGCACGCTGCCGCCGGTGGCGGGCCTCGGCGAACTCAACCCCTACCTGGAGCTCGCCGGTTCACCTTTCCGGGTGCTGCGCGAGGCGCAGCCGTGGACGGCGCCCGACGGGGGGCCGCTGCGGGCCGGGGTGAGCTCGTTCGGCTTCGGCGGGGTCAACGCCCACGCCGTCCTGGAGGAGCCGCCCGCCCCGCCGGACCGGCCCGCGCCGGAGCAGGCTCCCCAGGTCCTGGTCCTGTCGGCACGGACACGTGACCAGCTCAGGACGCAGGCACGGCGGCTGTGCGACTTCGCCGCCCACGCGGACGTACGCCTCGACGATCTGGCCTGGACGTCGCAGACCGGCCGGACCCCGCTGGCCGAGCGGCTCGCCGTGGTGGCGTCCTCCCTGCCCGAACTGTGCGAGCGCCTGGAGGCGTATCTGGGCGACACCGGTGAGGCCGGCAGCCCCGCCGCGCACCTGGGCGGACCGCACCCGAACGCCGCCGGGGCACCGCCGGTGCGCCCGGCCGATCCGGCCGACGCCGCGGTCCGCTGGGCCGCGGGTGAAGCGGTGGACTGGACGGTGCTGCACCACGGTCCGCGGCGGCGGATCCCGTTCCCCGGCTACCCGTTCGACCACCGCACGGAGTTCGGCCCCTCCGGCGTACCGGCCGGGGCGGACACCGGCTCCGGGGGCATGGGCTCGGAGGGCACCGCCGAGGAACCCGGGTCGGCCGTCGCCCCCGCCACCGGGGCGCCGGCCGAAGCGGACGGCGCGGTCCCCGCCCTGCTGACCCGCGCCTGGGAGCGGGCGGCCCTGCCGGCCCGGTCCGGCCCCGCCCGCAAACTGCTCGGGGTGCTGGTCGTCGGCACCCGCGACACCCTGGGGTTCGCCGAGGCCGCCGCACACGCCGCGGGCGCGGACAAGAGCGGCTGGGTCGTGGTGCGGGAGCGGAGCCTGCTGCCGCGCCTGGGGCCCGACGAGTACGACCTGGACCTCTCGGACCACGCGGCGGGACGCCTGGTCGCGGAGCAGCTGTGCGAGCGGTACGGACAGCTGGACGCCGTCGTCGATCTGACGGACATCTCGGACGGCCCCGATGACGGGGCCGAGGTGCCGCCGGCCCGTGAGGCCGCCCGTATCGGCCTGCTCCAGGAACTGATCCGCCGCTCCACGGCCGCGGGGCACGAACTCGGCGTCCTGCAGGTGACACGGGGGCGGCAGCGGCTGGGGAACTCCCGTCCGCGGGCGCGGGGCGCGGCCATGGCGGGCCTGGTCCGCGCGGTCGGCGCCGAGTACAAGGCGGTGCGCGCCGCGTCGGTCGACCTGGATCCGCTCATGACCTCACCGGACGAGGTGCTCGCGGCTCTGCGCGCGGAGCTGGGCGCGGCGTCGGGGACCCCGGCGGACGTGTGCCTGCGCGGCCCGGAACGCTACGTCCCCGGTCCGCTGCGCACCGCCCCGACACGGCCCGGACGTCCTTCGCTCGACCCCGAGCGCACCTATCTGGTGACCGGCGGCACCGCGGGCCTCGGCCTCGCCGCCGCGCAGCGCCTGGTCGAACTGGGCGCCCGCAGGCTGGCGTTGCTCGGCCTGCGGCCGCTTCCTCCGCGCGACCGGTGGGCCGGCATCGCCGCCGGACCCGACGCGTCCCGGGACCTCGCGGACCCGCGCACCGCCGAGCTGGTGCGCACCGTCACGGCCCTGGAGGACCTGGGCGTACGCGTGGACATCCACACCGGTCCGCTCACGGACGGGGCCGCGCTGGAGGCGTTCCTGGGCCGCGTGCGCTCGGAACTCGGGCCGGTGGCGGGCGTGCTGCACTGCGCGGGGTCGGTCGACCGCCGGCACCCGGCGTTCGTCCGCCGTTCCCCCGAGGCCGTGGCCGCCACCTGGGAGCCGAAGGTCTCCGGGCTGCGCGTCCTCGACGAGCTCGTCAGCGCCGACCGGCCGGACTTCTTCGTCCTGTACGCGTCGGTCTCCGCGGTGCTGCCGCACCTGGGGGTCGGGCTCGGCGACTACGCCGGGGCCAACGCCCACCTGGAGGCGTACGCGGACGAGCGCAACGCCGCCGAGGGGCCGGACGGCACCCGCTATCTCGCCGTCGCCTGGGGCAGCTGGACCGGCCTGGGCATGGGCGAGGTCACGGCGGACGCCTACCGGACGGCCGGCTTCGGCGCCCTGACCCGCGAAGGCGGGCTCGGCCTGCTGGAGCAGGTGGTCGAAGGGCGGATCGAGGGGGCCGTCGCGGCCGCCGTACGCCCCGGCGCCTTCCCGCCCGCACCGGGCGCCGCCGCCCGGCCGGCCCAAGGCCCGGCCGGCCCGTCACGCGACGGACACAACACCGGCGACCACGGCACCGACGACCTTCCGGACTCCTCCGGGGGCCGGACCGACGAGCAGAAGGAGCACCAGGTGACGACCTCCGACGGCGCCCACGGCGCGGCCGTCAGGGCGGCGGTCGAGGACTTCCTCCTCGACCTGATGGCACAGGAGCTGATGCTCCCGAAGCATGCGGTGACCGCCGACGCCTCCTTCGCGGATCTGGGCGTCGACTCCATCCTGATCGCCGGGATGGTGGGCCGGCTCGAAGAGCTGACGGACGCACCGCTCGACCCGTCGGTCGTCCTGGAGAACCCGACGGCCGCGCGGCTCTCCGTCTTCCTGACGGAGACGTTCCCCGAGGGCGTCGGGCGGTGGGCCGCGGACCGGGGCGCCGGCCGGACGCCCGAACCGGCCGCCGGGACGCCGGTCGCGCCCCGGCCGCGCCCCGCGGCGGAGGCTGCCGCGCCGCCCGGACCGCGTCCGCTCGCCGTCATCGGGATGGCGAGCCGGTTCCCGGGCGCGCCGGACACCGACGCCTACTGGAAACTCCTGGCGGAGGGCCGCAGCGCGATCGGCGAGGTGCCCGCGTCCCGCTGGAGCACGGCGGAGCTGTACGCGGCGGACCAGCGGCCGGGCCGTTCGCTGTCCCGGTGGGGCGGGTTCCTGGACGGGATCGAGGACTTCGACCCCGAGCCCTTCGGGATCGCCCCGGAGGACGCCGCCCATGTCGACCCGCTGATCAGGCTGGTCCTGGAGATGGCCGAGCAGACCTTCCGTGACGCCGGGTACGAGCGGTCCGCGCTGGCCGGCTCGCGCACGGGGGTGTTCGCCGCCGCGCAGACGGGCGCGTACGCCTCCCGTATCCGCGTCCCGCACCGCAACACCGTCACGGGCCTGAACCAGAACTTCGCCGCCGCCCATCTCGCCCAGGTCTACGACCTGCGCGGCCCGCACTTCGTCGTCGACACGGCCTGCTCGTCCTCGCTGGCCGCCCTGGCCATGGCCGAGCAGTCGCTGCGCCTCGGCGAGTGCGACACGGCGCTGGTCGCGGCGGCGGACCTGCTGCTCGACGAGATGCCGTTCCTGAAGCTGAGCGCTTCCGGCGCCCTCTCCCCCGGCGAGCGGTGCCGGGTCTTCGACTCGGGCGCGGACGGCCTCGTGCTCGGCGAGGGCGCGGGCGCCCTCCTGCTCAAGCCCCTGGACAGGGCGCTCGCCGACGGCGACCGGGTGCACGCGGTCGTGGAGTCCGCGGCGGTCAACAACGACGGCCGCACCATGGGCCTGACCACGCCGAATCCGGACGCGCAGGAGGAAGTGGTCCGCCGTGCCCAGGAGCTGGCCGGCGTCGCCCCCTCCGGCATCGGATACGTCGAGGCCCACGGCACCGGGACGATGATCGGCGACCCGATGGAACTGCGCGCCCTCACCAGGGCGTTCGGCTCGGACGGCGGCCGGCACGGGTACTGCGCGGTCGGCAGCGTCAAGTCCAACATCGGTCACACGCTGATGGCGGCGGGCATGGCGGGGCTGCAGAAGGCCGTCCTGGCGCTGCGGCACCGCCTCATCCCGCCGACGCTGCACTGCGAGACGCCCAACCCCCGTTTCGACTTCGGCCGTTCGCCGTTCTTTCCCAACACCGAACTGCGGGACTTCACGCCCGTCGACGGGGTCCGGAGGGCAGGCGTCAGCGCCTTCGGGTTCGGGGGCGTCAACTGCCACGCGATCCTGCGCGAGCCCAGCGCGGCCGAGCTCGCCGGGCGTCCGGGCGAGCGCCCGAGCCTGCCGCCGGCGGTCTTCCGCCGGACCCGCCACTGGGTCGACCGGGACGTACCGCAACCCGCACCCGCCCCGCACCCGCCGTCCTCCGCCTCCGCGCCTCCCCTCTCCCCCGCGCCCGCGGCGCACACCGCCGCCGGCCGCCCGATCCTGCCGCTCGAGGAGCTGAACTGACGATGTCCGACACTCATCGGTCCTTTGACGCGGAGGCCGTGCTGCGATCCCTCGGCGGCCACCGGTTCGCCACACGGGTGACCGCTCAGGACGCTTCGGTACGCGACCACCTCGTCCACCGCACGCCCGTCCTGCCCGGCGTCTTCCACCTGGACCTGGTGCTGCGCCTGGTGCGCCATCTCGGGGTGGACCCGTCGGTGGTGGAGCTGAGGCGCTGCGTCTTCATCCGGCCGCTGATCGCCGTGGGCGATCTGGACCGCCAGTTGCAGGTGACGGTCGGCGAGCCCGACGGGCGCGGCGCGGTCCCGGTCGCGGTGCGCAGCCGCCCGCTGGTCGGCGGGGAGGTCGCCGACGAGGAGTGGCAGACCAACTTCCAGGCGGAGATCCATGCGGTGGGCCCCTGGGAGCCGGCCCCGGTGCCCGCCGGACGGCTGGACGTGGCGTCGGGTCCCCTCTCGCTGGACGCGGACGACCTGTACGGTCTCGCCCGTCAGCTCGACATCGAGCACGGCCCCTTCATGAAGGTGCAGGGCCGGGTCGGAGCGGGCGCCGGCTTCTCGGTCGCCGACGTGCACCTCGACCCGAGCGCGGTCGAGCAGATCGGCCACTTCTTCGTGCACCCCGTGTTCATGGACTTCTCCGTCCTGGTGCCGTTCCTGCAGTTCCCGGAGCCGGTGCGGCGCGGCATCGTCCAGCCGTTCATCCCGATCTACGTCGACTCCTTCCGGGCCCGCCGGTCATTGGAGGCCCGCACGCTGGTGCACGCGCCCCGGCTGGCCAATCTCCATGTGGACGACAGCACGCAGGCGGTCGTCGCCGACATCGACCTGTGCACACCGGACGGCGAGGTCGCGGTCCGGCTGGGCGGCTACCGGGCCAAACGGGTGCGGACCACCGAGGACATCCGCAAGCACGCGGAGGAGGGACAGCGGCTCAATGCCGCGAAGGCGGCGCGGCCGGGTCCCACCACGCCGGTCGCCGCGCCGGCCCCTGCACCGGCTGCGGTCCCCGCCTCCGCTCCTGCCCCCGCCGAGGCGTCGGCTCCGGCTCCCGCACCGGCGGGCGATCTGACCGCGCTCGTCACCGACCTCATCGCCGCACACATCACCGAACGAACCGGCAACCCCACCCCCACCGTCCACCCCGACCAGGGCTTCTACGACGAACTCGGACTCACCTCCGTCGACCTCCTCAACATCGCCGGCCGACTCGAAACCGCACTGAACACCCAGCTCTACCCCACCCTCCTCTTCGAACACCCCACCATCAGCCAACTCGTCACCCACCTCCACGAAGAAGGAATCCAGACCCCCACGACCACCACCCCCACCACGGCACCCGCAGCACCCACACCCACACCCGCCGCCACGGCGCCTGCTCCGGCGGGCGACCTCACCGCGCTCGTCACCGACCTCATCGCCGCACACATCACCGAACGAACCGGCAACCCCACCCCCACCGTCCACCCCGACCAGGGCTTCTACGACGAACTCGGACTCACCTCCGTCGACCTCCTCAACATCGCCGGCCGACTCGAAACCGCACTGAACACCCAGCTCTACCCCACCCTCCTCTTCGAACACCCCACCATCAGCCAACTCGTCACCCACCTCCACGAAGAAGGAATCCAGACCCCCACAACCACCACCCCCACCACACCCCCCGCAGCACCCACACCCACACCCACACCCGCCGCCACGGCACCCGCACCCGTACCCACGCCCACACCGGCCGCGGCCCAGGCCCAGGCCCCGGCCCCGGCCCAGAAAGACGCCCCGATGGCGATCATCGGCGTGGCGGGCCGGTACCCCGGCGCCCGGGACCTGGAGGAGTTCTGGGACGTCCTGCGCTCCGGACGCGACTGCCTGGGCGAGATCCCGGCCGACCGCTGGAACGCCGACGACTGGTACGCGCCGGAGGCGGGCGTCCCCGGGCGCACGTATCTCCGGCGCGGCGGCTTCATCGACGGCGTGGACCGGTTCGACTCGCTGTTCTTCAACATCCCTCCGCAGCAGGCGAAGCTGATGGACCCCCACGAGCGGCAGTTCCTGGAGGTCGCCTGGTCGGCCCTGGAGGACGCCGGGTACACGCCGGAGTCCATCTCCGCCGCGGCCCGGGGACCGGTGGGGGTGTTCGCCGGGTCCATGTGGGCCGACTACCACCTGCACGGTCTGGAGAGCGTCCGGGGCGGCGGGACGGACGTGGCGCTGAGCTGGCTCGGCGGCATACCCAACCGGGTCAGCCACGCCTTCGACTTCCGCGGCCCCAGCGTGCTGGTCGACACCGCCTGCTCGTCCTCGCTGACCGCCCTGCACCAGGCGTGCGAGTCGATCCGGCGCGGTGAGTGCCGAGCGGCCCTGGTGGGCGGGGCGAGCCTGTCGCTGCACCCGTACAAGTACGTGCGCTCGGCGGCCAACGGGCTGCTGTCGAAGGACGGGACGAGCCGGCCGTTCGGCGACGGCGCTTCCGGGTACGTGCCGGCGGACGGCGTGGGCGCCCTGATCGTACGGCCGCTGGCCGACGCCGAGGCGGACGGGGACCGGATCCTGGCTGTCGTACGGGGCTCGGCGGTGAACCACACCGGCCGTACGCCGGGCTACACCGTCACCAGCCCCGACGCGCAGAGCCGCGTCGTGGAGGACGCCCTGGCCCGGGCCGGGGTTCCGGCCTCGACGGTGACGCTCCTGGAGGCGCACGGCGCGGCGACCGCGCTGGGCGACCGGCTGGAGGTCGACGCCCTGACGCGGACCTTCCGCAAGGAGACCGACGCGCGCGGCTTCTGCGCGATCGGCTCGGTGAAGGCGAACATCGGCCACACCGAGGCCGCCGCCGGTCTCGCCTCGATCACCAAGATCCTGCTGTGCCTGCGCCACCGCACGCTCGTCCCGGCCCCGCACGCCGAACACCCCAACTCCGACATCGACTTCGCCGCCTCGCCGTTCCGGCTGCCGGCCGCCGAGGAGCCGTGGACCCCGCTCACCGATCCGGAGACCGGCCGCTCCCTGCCCCTGCGGGCGGCGGTCAGCGGCTTCGGGTTCGGGGGCTCGGGCGCCCATGTCGTCCTGGAGGAGTACGTGCCCGCGCCGGTCGGTCCGGCCCCCGATCCGGCGGCCCACCGGGTCGTCGCGCTGTCCGCCCGCACCGGCGGACAGCTGACGCGGCGGGCGAGCGACCTGGCGGCGGCCCTGCGCGCCGAGCCCCGTACCCGCCTCGCCGATGTGGCGCACACCCTCGCGGTGGGGCGCAGGCATCTGGGCGAGCGGCTCGGCATCGTCGTCGCCTCGACCGCCGAACTCAGCGACGCGCTGGAGGACTTCGTGGCGGGCCGCACCCCCGCCGTGGCGCACTTCCGTGCCACGGCGCGGCGTACGGGAGCCGGCTCGTCGCCCGCCGCACCGCCGTCGGGTCCGGCGGACGCGATCGCGCGGGCGTGGGCGGACGGCACGGTGAACGTCCTGGCCCCGGTGCCCGGAGGGCGGCGTATCGCCCTGCCCGCCTACCCGTTCGCCGGGGACCGGCACTGGGTGACCCCGCCCGAGGCGGCTCCCGTCGCGCCGCAGGCGGTCCGCGCGGATCCCGGTGGCACGGCCGGGACGCCGCCCGCCGCACGGCCCGAGGCCGTCGACGCCGTCCCCGGCCGGGGGACCGTGCCGCTCGCCGACCTGGAACAGGTGATGCTGTACGAACCGGCCTGGGCGCCCCGCGACGCACCCGCGGAGACGGTGGGTCTCGACGGCGGCCCGGTCCTGGTGCTGGACACCGGTGAGGAGCGGTTCCGGGCGATCCGCGCACGGACCGGCGCGGTGCTCGTGACCCCCGGCACGGGCTTCGCACGGATCTCCGCCGAGCACTTCACCGTCGCCCCCGATTCCCCCACGGATCACGAGCAGGTGCGCAAGGCCCTCCAGGCGGAGGGGCGGGTGCCCAGCGCGGTGCTGCATCTGTGGCATCTCGACGGCTCCGATCCGGCGGGCCGTCCGGAGCAGCCCACCGGGCTGCTGTCCGTGTACGCACTCTGCCAGGCGTGGGCCATGGGCCGCCGCACCGCGCTGCCCGTGGTGCACGCCTACCACGCCCCGCAGGAGTGTCCGCCGGACGCGTCCGTGGGCGGTCTCGCCCGGGGCCTGCGCCTGGAGCAGCCCAAGCTGCCGCTCAGCTCCGTCCGGTTCGCCGCCGTCCAGAGCGATCCCGCGCGGGCCGCGGACGTGCTGCTCGCGGAGGCCGGCCGCCCCGGTGACCTGGAGGTCCGCTACACGGCGACGGGCCTGCGCGAGGTGCGCGGCTTCGCCCCGACCACCCCGCTGCCCTCGGGCACCCCGCTGGCCCGCGCGGGCGGGACGTATCTCATCAGCGGGGGGACGGGAGGCATCGCCCGTCACGTGGCCCGCCGCATGGCGCTCGCCGCCCGGCCGGACCTCGTGCTGTTCGGCCGCTCTCCCGAGGGCCCGGAACAGCGCGAGTTCCTCGCGGAGCTGGCGGAGCTGGGCTCGCGGGCCCGCTACGTCCAGGCCGATGTGACCCGGCTCGCGGACGTACGGCGTCTGGTCGCGATCGCCGAGGAGCTCTTCGGCACCGTCACCGGCGTGATCCACACGGCGGGCGTGGTCGAGGACGGCCTGCTGATCAACAAGAAGCCCGACTCGATCCGCCGTGTCCTCGCCCCGAAGTTCGACGGCGCCCGCAATCTCGATCTGGCGACCGCCGACCGGCCGCTCGACTATCTGGTGCTGTTCTCGTCCACGTCGGCCGTGCTCGGCTCCATCGGCACGACCGACTACACCGCCGCCAACGCCTACCTGGACTCCTTCGCCGCCTGGCGCGAAGGCCTGGCCGAGCGCGGCGAACGCCGGGGCCGCTGCGTCTCGGTGAACTGGCCGCTGTGGGACGACGGCGGCATGCGCATCAACCCGGCCGTGGAGGCGCAGGTCCTCCACAGCACCGGCCTGGTACCGCTCGGGACCGCGCACGGCCTGGCCGCCCTGGAGGCGGGTCTGGCCCACGACGGCCCGCAGGTCGCGGTGTTCGAGGGCGACCGGGCGAAGATCGAGCGGCTCCTCGCGGTGATCCGGCCCGAGCGCCGACGCGCACCGGTCCCCGCCGCCGGTCCGGTGCCGGACGGCTCCACCGACTCCCCCGGCACCGCCGGCGCGGATGCGACGGCCGAGCTGGAGGCGATGATCGGCGAATCCGTGACGGGCCTGCTCCCGCGGACGGCGGCCCTCTCCGAGGAACTGTTCACCTGGACGTTCATGGAACTCGGGCTCACGTCGGTCGACGTGGTCGCGCTCGGCGAGCTGCTGGGCGGTCAGCTCGGCATCGAGGTGCCGCCCACGGTCTTCTTCCGCTGTACCCGCGTCCCGGAGCTCGCGGCGCACCTGGCCCGGGAGAACAGTGCGGCGGTGAGCGCCTGGTTCGCCTCGTTCAGGGGGACGCCGACGGCACCGACGGACACGGAGACGGCGCGGGCGGACGCGCCGACGGCCCGGGCGGACACGGAGACGGCACCCGGCACGGAGACGGCACCGGGCCCGCGGGCCGCCTCCGGGGAAGCGGCGGCTCAGGACGCGGGAGCGACGCCGGGCCGGGAGCCCGTCGACGCCGTGGCCTCGGCGGACCGCGACATCGCCGTCATCGGCCTCGCGGGACGCTTTCCCGGCGCCGCCGACGCCCGTGAGCTGTGGGAGGCGCTCGTCAGCGGGCGCGACCTGGTCAGCGACGTCCCCGGGGACCGCTGGGACCACTCCCGCTTCCTGGACGCGGACGGCCCGGCCGGGACCACCGAGTGCCCGGCGGGCGGCTTCCTCGACGACGTGAGCCGGTTCGACGCGGCCTTCTTCGGGATCCCGCGCGCCGAGGCCGAGGCGATGGACCCGCAACTACGGCTGCTGATGGAGGTGCTGTACGAGACCGCCGAGGACGCGGCCGTCCTGCCCCGGCTGCGCGGCTCGGACACCGGCGTCTTCGTCGGCGAGTGCTTCCGCGACTACGAGGGGGAGATGATCGCCCGGGACCGCAAGCCGGGGCCGTACGACGCCACGGGTATCGCCACCACGATGGCGGCCAACCGGCCCTCGCACTACTTCGACCTGTCCGGACCGAGCCTGACCGTCGACACGGCGTGCTCCTCCTCCCTGTACGCCCTCCAGCTGGCGGTGGAGTCGCTGCGCCGGGGCGAGTGCTCCATGGCGTTCGCGGCGGGCGCCAACCTGATGCTCACCCCCCGCCACTACCTCTCCCTCTCCGGCACCGGCGCGCTGTCGCCGAGCGGCCGCTGCCACGCCTTCGACGAGAGCGCCGACGGGTACGTGCCGGCCGAGGCCGTCGCCGCGGTGCTGCTGAAGCCGCTGCGGGCGGCCCTCGCCGACGGCGACCCGGTCCGTGCCGTCATCAAGGGCGCCGCGGTCGGCCACGGCGGGCACGCGGGCGCCGTGACCGCCCCCCGTCCCGACCGTCAGTCGGAACTGATCGAGCGGGCCTGGCGGGACGCGGGCGTCCCGGTGCACACCATGGGGCTCCTGGAGGCGCACGGTACGGGCACCAGGCTGGGTGACCCCATCGAGGTGGACGGCCTGCGCGGTGCCCTGGCCGGCGGCCCGACCGGGCTGCCGCCGGTCGCTCTGGGCACCGCGAAGGCGCATCTGGGCCACGCCGAGGGCGCCGCGGGGGTGGTCGGTGTCGTCAAGGCGGTCCTCTCGCTGGAGACCGGCGTGGTCCCCGCGATGCCGGGCTTCACCCGCGAGAACCCCTATCTCGGCCTGGACAGCGGGTTCCTGGCCGTTCCGTCCGCCACCTCGGCGTGGCGCCCCAGGGCCGGCTCCGTACGCCGGGCCGGGGTGAGCTCCTTCGGATTCGGCGGGGCCGGCGCGCACATCGTGCTCGAAGAGGCCCCGCGGCCGGCCCGCCGTGAGCGGGCCGGCGACAGCAGCCTGGTCGTGCCGTTCTCCGCCCCGTCCGCCGACCGGCTGCCCGAGGTCCTGCGCCGCCACCGTGCGGTAATCACCGGGGAGTTGTCGCTCACTGCGGTGGCCGCGACGCTCCAGCACGGCCGTGAGGACCACTCCGCGCGCGTCGCCGTCGTCGCCCGCACGGCCGATGAGCTGCGCTCCGAACTCGACGCGCTCCTCGGGGGAAGGGTGGAGGCCGGCACCGTCCGCGCGGCGGCGGGGTCGGACGCCCGGGCCCTGGCGGCCGCCCGCCGCTGGGCCGCGGACGGCGACCTCGACCGGACGCCCCTGCGGGACGTCCCCCGGCTGAACCTGCCGGGGCTCCCCTTCGGCGGTGAGACCTTCTGGCTTCGCGAGACCGCCCCGGCCCCGGTCACCGCCGCCCCTGAACCACAACCGGCCCCCGTCCGGGCTTCCGCACCGGCCGGGGACGCCGGGGGGCCGGTGACCGGCGCGCTGGCGGCCGCCCGCTCCTTCATGGACGCGTCGGCGTACGACGCGATCGGCGTACGGCGCGGCCTGGAGCGGCTCGGCACGGTCGGGGCCCGGCTCGCGGCGCTCGCGGTGCGTGAGCACCTCGGGGTCACCCGGGAGCTGTCCGGCGCCGACGTCCTCAGCGGGCTGCCGGCGGTGGAGCCCTACGGGCGCTTCGTCACCCGCCTCGCCGATGTGGTGACCGGCGCTCCGCGCCCCCTGCCGGACGCGGCAGCCGAACGCCGCCTCATCGAGGTGGAGTTCGCCCGGATCGCCGCCGACCACCCGGAGGTCGCCGACCATGTGGCGCTGGCCCGGGCGGTGGTGCCGAGCATCCCGGACGTCGTCACGGGCCGCTCCTCGGCCCTGGACCTGTACTTCGGCGGCGAGATCGACGAGCTGCTCAGCCGCATCTACACCGGCAACGCCATCGCCGACCACTACAACGCCGTGGTCGCGCGCCTCGCGGACGGCTACGTCCGCGACCGTCTGGCCGAGCGCCCCGGAGAGCCCGTGCGGATCCTGGAGGTCGGCGCGGGAACCGGCGGCACGACCGGTCCGGTGCTCCGGCGGCTCGCACCCTACGGGGAGCAGGTGGAGTACACGTTCACCGACGTCTCCGCCTCCTACTTCCGCCAGGCCAGGCGCACGTTCGCCGCGTCCGGTGTGCCCCTGGTCTTCACCCGCTTCGACCTGGAGCGCGATCCGGCCGACCAGGGCATCGAGGCGGGGTCGTACGACCTGCTCATCGCGTCGAACGTGGTGCACGCGACGGAGGACATCACCTCCTCGGCGGCCCATCTGCGCCGGCTCCTGTCCGACGGCGGGGTGCTCCTGCTGAACGAGATCACCTCGAACATCGACTACCAGTTCCTGCTGTTCGCGATGATCCCCAGCTGGTGGACGTGCAAGGACGACGAGCGGCTGCCGGGCGCCCCGCTGCTCGCCCCCTCCCGGTGGCAGGAGGTACTGGGACGGGCGGGGTTCACGTCGAGCTGGGTCCAGACCCACGACAACGGCGTGGCCGGCGAGAACGACCAGTGCGTGATCGTGGCGGGCGCCGACCGCGCGGCCGGACTGCCGGGCACCGCCACCGCCACGGCCCCCGCCGCCACGGCCCCCGCGTCCGGGGAACGCGCCCCCGCCCCACCGGCGGCCGTCCCGGACACCCCCGCGTCCACCGAAGCGGCCGTACGCGCGCACCTGCGCGAGGTCGTCGCCTCGTTCCTCTCCGTGCCCGCCGCCGGCGTGGGCGACGACGTCTCCTTCTCCGATCTCGGCGTCGACTCCCTCGGCACCATCCAGCTGGTGCGGGAACTGGAGGACGACTTCGGCAAGCTCCCGAAGGTCCTGCTGTACGAGGCCGGCACGGTCGCCGCCCTCGCCCAGGACCTCGTGACCCGGGCTCCCCTGGCGTGCGCCGGCCTCGTGGGCGCGCCGGTGACGGAGAGCGGGCCGCAACCCGCGGTCGCCGCCCCGCCCGCCGGGGAGGACGACCCGGTCGCGATCGTCGGCATGGCCGTCCGCCTGCCGGGCGCCCGGACGAGCGAGGAGCTGTGGCACAACCTCCGGGCCGGCACCGACCACATGACGCAGGTCCCGGCGGAACGCTGGGACTGGCGGCCGCTGTTCGGCGACCCGCACCGCGAGGAGGGGAAGACCAACAGCAAGTGGGGCGCCTTCGTCGACGGGGTCACGGAGTTCGACGCCGGGTTCTTCGGCATCTCCGGGCGCGAGGCCGAGGTGATGGACCCCCAGCAGCGCCTGATGCTGCAGACCGCGTGGCACGCCGTCGAGGACTCCGGGCACGCCCCGTCGTCCCTGCACGGCTCCGACACCGGTGTCTTCATCGGTGCCACCTCGCACGACTACACCGCGCATCTGGCGGACGTCGGCCGCTACCGTGAGCCGTACGCCGTCAACGGCAACGCCAAGACGGTGCTCGCGAACCGCATCTCCTTCGAACTCGGGCTGCACGGCCCCAGCGAGGCGGTCGACACCGCGTGCGCCAGCTCGCTGACGGCACTGCACCGGGCGGTCCGGGCCATCCGGGACGGCGAATGCGCCACCGCGATCGTGGGCGGTGTGCATCTCCTGCTCCATCCCGACATGTACGTGGCCCTCGGCCAGATGGGGGCGCTCTCCCCGGACGGCAGGTGCCACACCTTCGACCGTGAGGCGAACGGCTTCAGCCGCGGCGAGGGCGTCGTCGCCGTCTACGTCAAGCCCCTGTCGCGGGCGCTGGCCGACGGCGACACGGTGCACGCGCTGGTGCGCGGCAGCGGCGTCAACCACGGCGGTCGCGCCCAGTCCCTGCCGGTTCCCAACCCGGCGGCTCAGGCCTCGCTCATCTCCCAGGTGCTGCGCGGCTCCGGCACCGACCCGCGGACCATCGGGTACGTCGAGGCCCACGGCACCGGCACCGAAGTGGGCGACCCCATCGAACTGCGCGGTCTGCGCAAGGCGTTCGCGGAGGTCAGCGGGGTCCCGGAGGAGCAGCCCGTCGACGCCTGGTGCGCCGTCGGCTCCATCAAGTCCAACATGGGCCATCTGGAAGCGGCCGCCGGCCTCGCGGGGGTCGCCAAGGCGGTGCTGGCGCTGCGTCACGGCGCGATCCCGCCGAGCGTCAACTTCCGCGAGGCCAACCCGCTCCTCGATCTCGACGGCAGCCCCTTCGAGATCGCCGACCGGCTCCGCGCCTGGGCGGCGCCCGTCGGTGAGGGGGGCGAGCGGCTGCCGCGCCGGGCGGCGGTCAGCGCCATGGGATTCGGCGGCTCCAACGCCCACGTGGTCCTGGAGGAGTACCCGCCGCACGCCCCGGACGCCCCGGCCGAAAGCGCGACGGACCGGGAACAGGAGCGGGTGTACGTGCTGTCCGCCCGCGGCCCCGAGCGGCTGAAGGACGCCGCCCGCGCCCTGGCGGACCGGGTCGAGGGCGACCCGGCGCTCACCGCGGGCGCCGTGGCCCGCACCCTGCACGACGGACGTGACGCGATGGAATGGCGGCTGGCCGTCGTCGCGCGGAACCTGCGCGGGCTCGTCGCGGCCCTGCGCGGACACGTCCGCGGAGACACCGTGGACGGTCTCTTCACCGGGCGCGCGTCGCACACCGGGACCGCCGCCGCGCCCACCCGCGATCCGCGCGCGCTCGCCCGCCACTGGACGACCGGCCGGGCCGGATCAGCGGAGCTCGACGCCCTGGCCCCCCCGACCGGTGCCCGCCGGGTGAGCCTGCCCGGCTACCCCTTCGCGCCCGACCGCTACTGGGCCGAGGCCGACACCGGCACGGACACCGGCACCACCGACGGGCCCGCCGCCCCGGCCACCGGGGACGACGAGGCAGCCCAGCAGTTGGTCGCCCAGCTCGAAGCACTGAGCAGGGGCGAGCTGACCGTGGACGACGTGGACCTGCGCCTGGTCCGAAACGACGGGATGGAACGATGAATCCGAACACCGAGACGGTCCGCCGCCTGGTCCTGGAGCGTGTCCGCAACGGGCAGCTCGACCCGGAGGTCGCCGGCCGGCTGCTCGCCCGCACCGCGCAGTCCCCCGCCGCCCGGCGGCCGGGCGAGCTCGTCACCTTCGCCCCGGTCTGGGAGCCCGCCGCCGAGCCCGCCGACCGGGCCGAGGCGGCCGCCCACGACGTGCTGGTGGTCACGGCCGGCGACGCGGCGGACCGGCCCGCCACGCCCCCCGGAGCCCGGGTGGCACGGGTGGGCCGCGACCTGACGGGCGACGCCGCGTCCTGGACCGCGTACCTGGCGGACCTGCGTGCTCGCGGCATCCGCCCGCGAGGACTGGTCTTCGACCTCCCCGCGGACACGACGGGGCCGAAGGACGCCGTGGAGCTGGCCCTTCCGGCCGTGCGCGCGCTCATCGCCGACCGCGCGGCGGGCCCCCTGCCGGTCGCGTTCCTCGTGACCGGCCGGGCGCGTCCCGAACTGGGCCCGGCACTCGGCGCGTTCGCTCAGGTCCTGGCGGCCGAGGACCGGCGTCTGACAGCGGTGTCCGTCCAGGTCGACGAGGTTCCCGCCTGGGCCGACGGGCCCCTCCGGGTCGCCCTGGCCGAACTGTCCGCCGCGCGCCCGGGTCTCGCCGAGGTCCGCCACGGCGCGGCCGGCCGCGAGGTGCGGGTCCTGCGTCCCCGGGGCCGTACGTCCGAGGCTCCGTCCGCCCCGGTCTTCCGCGAGGGCGGCCGCTATCTCATCACCGGCGGCGGCAAGGGCATCGGGCTGCGGATCGCGGCGTCGCTGGCCCGCGACCACCGTGCCCGGCTGCTGCTCACCGGCCGCTCCGAGGCGGACGCCGGGCAGCTCGCGGAGTTCCGGGCCATGGAGCAAAGCGGCGCCCGGGTCGTGTACGTGCGCGGCGACGTCACCCGCCGTGAGGACGTGGGGGAGGCGGTCGCCGTCGCCGAGCGCGAGTTCGGCGGTCTGGACGGGGTGCTGCACTCGGCGGGGCTCAACGAGGACGCCTACCTGGTGAACAAGGAGACGGAGTCCGCGCGCCGGGTGCTGTCGGTGAAGCTCGACGGCGCCGCGCACCTGGACCGGGCGACGTCCGGCCTGCCGCTCGACTTCTTCGTGCTGTTCTCCTCCACGTCGGCCTACTCCGGTGCCGCGGGACAGTCCGACTACGCCGCTGCCAACCGGGCCCTCGGCGCGCTCGCGGAGACCCGCGCCCGCCGGGTGGCGGACGGTTCGCGCAGCGGCGCGTCCCTCGCCGTCGCCTGGCCCCTGTGGGCCGAGGGCGGCATGGAGATATCCGCCGAGAACCGCTCGGTGCTCAAGGAGACGCAGGGCATGGACCCCATGCCGACCGAAGCGGGGCTGCGGTCCCTGTCGCACGCGATCGCGTGCGGCGAACCGGAGACCGTGGTCGTCCACGGGGATGCCGAACGCATCGGGTCCTGGGTGTCGGGGCTGTCCGCCGGGACGCCCGCCCCGGTCCGGCAACCGGCCGGGACGAGCGCGGCCGGGACCGGCGAGGACCTGGTGGCCGCGACGGAGACGTACCTCCTCGGCCTGGTCACGGCCACCGCGAGGCTTCCGGAGGGGACGCTCCGCAGCGACCAGGAGTTCTCCACCATCGGCGTCGACTCGATCCTGATCAAGAAGCTGACCGCCCGGCTTCAGGACCGTCTCGGGGAGCTGCCCGTCACGCTCTTCTTCGAGTACCGGACGGTCGGTGAGCTCGCCCGGCACCTGGCCGGCCAGTACGCCGGGGCCCTCCGTCCGCTGCTGGGACTCGACGAGGCCCCCGCCGCCCCGGCTCCCGAGGAGGCGCCCGGGGCGGCCCGCACCCCCCGGGCGGCGGTCTCCGCCTCCGCCGGGACGCTCGAAGGGGGCCTGCCCTACGAGGAGGCCGTCGCGATCATCGGCGTCGGCGGCCGCTACCCCGGCGGGGACGATCTCACCCGGTTCTGGGAATCCCTGCGGGACGGGGCCGACCTGATCACCGAGATCCCCGCGGACCGGTGGGACAACACGCGTCACCTGGCCGCCGAGCGCGGTGAGCCCGGTGCGATCACCGGCCGCTGGGGCGGATTCCTCGACGACGTCGCCCGGTTCGACCCGCTGTTCTTCGCCATCTCCCCCGGCGAAGCGGCCAAGCTCGACCCCCATGAGCGGATCTTCCTGGAGGTCGCCTGGTCGGCCCTGGAACACGCCGGCTACTCGCGGCGCAAGCTGCACGCGTCCTCCCGCACCGGCGACACCCACGCCGTCGGCGTCTTCGTCGGCGTCACGGGATCGCAGTACGGGCTGGTGGGCGCCGAGCAGTGGGGACGCGGCAACAAGGTGTTCGCGCACTCCATGGACTACTCCATCGCCAACCGGCTCTCCTACGTCCTGGACGTGCACGGCCCGAGCATGGTCCTGGACACCGCCTGCTCCGGTTCGCTGAGCGCGCTGCACCTCGCGTGCCGCAGCCTGCTGTCCGGCGAGTCGAAGGTCGCCGTCGCCGGAGGTGTCAACGTCAACATCCACCCCATCAAGTACGCGACTCTCACCGACATGCGCCTGCTGTCCTCGGACGGCCGCTGCCGCGCGTTCGGCGAGGGCGGGGACGGTTTCGTGCCCGGCGAGGGGGCGGGCGCCCTGATCCTCAAACGGCTCTCGGACGCGGTCCTCGACGGCGACCGCATCCACGCCGTGGTGCGGGGCACCGCCGTCAACCACGGCGGGCGCAGCAACGGGTACACGGTGCCGACCCCGCGCGCCCAGGGCGCCGTCGTCGCCGACGCGCTGCGGGCGGCCCGGGTCGACGCGCGTTCGGTGACCTACGTCGAGGCGCACGGTACCGGCACCTCGCTGGGCGATCCGGTCGAGGTGGAGGGGCTCAGGCGGGCGTTCGCCGAGCACACCGACGCCACGGGCTTCTGCGCGCTCGGCTCGGTGAAGTCCAACCTCGGCCATCTGGAGGCGGCGGCGGGGGTCTGCGGCATCACCAAGGTGGTCCTGCAGTTCGCGCACCGCACGCTGGTGCCGACGCTGCACAGCGACCCGGTCAACCCCAAGCTGAACCTGGCGGCGACGCCCTTCCGCCCGCAGCGCACGGCCGAACCGTGGGCGTCCGCGGACGGCTCCCCCCGGCGTGCGGCGGTCAGTTCCTTCGGCGCCGGCGGCGCCAACGGACATGTGGTCCTGGAGGAGTGGCCCCGTCCCGAGGCCGCCCCCGACGACGGCCGCCCCTATGCGGTCGGCCTGTCGGCGCGGACGCCCGAGCAGTTGGAGCAGGCCGTCCGGCGGCTGGCCGACGATCTCGGCCGCGACGGCTCACGCCCGCTGCGCGACATCGCCTTCACCCTGCTGACCGGCCGTGAGGAGTGGGACCACCGGCTCGCGGTGGTCGCCTCCACGACGGCACAGCTGGCGGACGCGCTCCGCGCCCATCTGGAGGGCGCCCCGGCCCCGGCGGTCCGGTCCGGGCGCGCCGGCCAGGCGGGACCGGCCGGCACGCCGGCCGGAGGGAACGCCGAGGAGCTCGCCGACGCCTGGGTGTCGGGGGCCCGCGTCCCGTGGGACGAGGTCTTCCGCGACGGCCCCCGGCCGCTGCCGGTGCCCCTGCCCTCCTACCCCTTCGGCACCCAGCGCTACTGGGTCGAACTCGCCGACGAAAACGCCCCGCGGGCTGCGTCCGGGCCCGTCGCCCGCCCCTCGTCCGTACTCCGCCGCACCGACACCGTGATCGGCGATCACCTGGTGCGGGGCCGCGCCGTCGTCGCGGGCGTGGTCCATCTCGCGCTGGCCCGGGAGGCCGCCCCGTCGCTCGGCCCCGGCGTCCCCGTGGTGTTCGAGGACGTCCGCTGGCGGGTGCCCCTGGAGGTCGGGGACGCCACGCTCGACGTGTCCGTCGACTTCGACGAGGAGGGTTCCTCGTACGAGGTCCGGGACGCCGCGAGCGGCACCGTGCACTCCACCGGCACGCTCACCGCCGGTACCGGGCGGCCGCTCGGCCGTCTCGACGCCGACGCGGTGCGCGCCCGCTGCACCCGCCGTTCCGGAGCCGACGAGGTGTACGGCAACGCCGCTGCCGCCGGGCTGCGCTACGGCCCGCTCTTCCGGGGCCTCACCGCGCTCCATCGCGGGGACGGCGAGGCTTTGGCCGAACTGGCCCGGCCCGCCGCGGACGCCCCCGAGTGGGCCGTCGAGGCGGCGATGACGGACAGCGCCCTGCACGCCGTCCAGGGCGTGCTGCCCGAGGGCGAGCCGCGGACCGCGCTGCCCGCCTCGGTGGCCCGGGTCACGGTCGACGGCCCCGCCCAGGAGGCGAGGCACGCGTACGCCAGGCTGGTCTCGATCGACTCCGTACGCGGCACGGCCCGTGCCGACGTGGAACTGGCCGCCGCCGACGGCACGGTCCTCGTCCGCTTCGAGGGGCTGCGCATCGCCCGCCCCTCCCTCCCCGACGCGCACCTGCCGGAGCGGACGGAGGCGGACGTGCCGCTCTACCGCTCGGTGTGGCGGCCCGCGCCCCTGGAGCGCCCGGCCCCCGCCGCGGAGGGGCCGGTCCTCATCCTGGGCACCGGCCGCGACCACGGTCTGGGGGCCGCTCTGGCGGCACACCACCACGCGGCCGGCCGGCCGGTCCGCCACGCCCTGCTGGAGGACCTGGCCCCCGGGTCCGAGGGGTTCGACACGCTCCTGCGGGCCGACGAGCAGCCCGCCGACATCTGGTTCCTGGGCGGCGTCGAGGAGCGGCTGTACTCGGCGGACGACCTGGGCCAGCTCGATCTGGCACTCGACGAAGGGCCGGTGGCGCTGTTCCACCTCCTCAAGGCCCTGGACGCACGCCGCCCCGGGGGCGATGTGCGGCTCCACGTGGTCACCTCGGGGGTCCAGCAGACCGACGAGGCCCTCGCGGCCCGCAACCCCTTCGCGGGCGGGATTCCGGGGCTCGCCGCCTCGGCGTCGCGCGAGCTCAAGTTCCTCGCCGTCAGCTGTGCCGACGTCGCCCGCGAGGATCTGCTCGACGCGTCCCGCGCGGCCGACTTCTCCGGGCTGATCGGCCGGCTGACGGCCGAGCCGGCCGCGCGCCCGGCGCACTCGGTGGCGCTCTCGGGCGGAGTGCGCTACGCCCGCAGCCTGGAGCGGGTCGAACTGCCCGGCCCGGACGGCGAACTGCCGCTTCGGGAGGGCGGGCGCTACCTGATCACCGGGGGTGCGGGCGGTCTGGGGATGACCGTCGGCGCGTACCTGGCGCGGGAGCACGGCGCCCGGGTCCAGCTGGTCGGCCGCCGGAAGGAGAGCGAACTGCCGGACGTCGTACGGTCGTTGCTGACCGAGCTGCCGGAGCGGGTGCGCTACGCCTCCGCCGACGTGACCGACGAGGCCGCGCTGCGTTCCGTCGTCGCGGAGATGCGGCACGACTGGGGCGGCGTCGACGGTGTCGTCCACTCCGCGTTCGTCCTCAACGACCGCACGCTGTCACGGATGGACGAGCGGACACTGCGCTCCGCCTTCGGCCCGAAGGCGTACGGCACCGTGGTGCTGGAGCGGGTCCTCGCGGACGAACCGCTGGACTTCTTCGCCCTCTTCTCCTCCGCGATCTCCCACAACGGCAACGCGGGCCAGGCCAACTACGCGGCGGCCTCCACCTTCCAGGACGCCTACGGCCGGTTCCTCGCGGCCCGTCTGCGGCGCCCCGTCAAGGTCTTCAACTGGGGCCTGTGGGGCGAGAGCGGGTCGGTCGCCACCGACGACTACCGCGACCGGGTGACCGCGCGGCTCGGCGTCGAGCCGATCAGCGACACCGCCGGGCTGGACGCGTTCCGTCGCGTCCTGGCCGGTCCCGTCGTGCAGGTCGCCCCGGTCCGGCTC
Source organism: Streptomyces sp. YPW6 (assembly GCF_018866325.1). NCBI lineage: Bacteria > Bacillati > Actinomycetota > Actinomycetes > Kitasatosporales > Streptomycetaceae > Streptomyces > Streptomyces sp. YPW6. The sequence continues at coordinate 5,921,118 of NZ_CP076457.1, read as the reverse complement.
ACCGGTGCCGACGACGAGGCCGCCGACCGTCCGCGGGCCGCCTGCGAGGCGCGCTCCGCGGCCGTGCGGGCTGCCGCGTCGGCGGCGCTGCGGCGGACCGCCGACGATGCCCGGCTCACCGGAGCGGCCTTCTTCGACACGCTGGAACCGTACGCGCGCACGCTGCTGCGCGACGCGTTCCTCGGCCACGGGGCCTGGCCGGCCCCCGGGGCGACCGTCTCCCGCGACGAACTCGCCGGGCGGCTGGGCGTGCTGCCGGAGCAGGAACGCCTCTTCGACGCGGCGCTGTTCGCCCTGACACGCGGCGGGCACGTCGTCACGCACGGGGACGGGACGCTGACCGTGCCCGCGGGCGAGGCCGACGTACCGGACCCGGAGGCGTCCGCCGCGACGCGCGAGCGGCTCGTCGGCGCGTACCCCCACGCCGCCGCTCTCGCCGATCTGCTGCGCGAGTGCACCGAGGTGCTGCCGGACGTGCTGTGCGGTCGCCGCAAGGGCCTGACGGTGCTCTTCCCGGGCGGCAGCGACCACAAGCTGGCGCCGCTGTACCACGACGACCCGCGCTCGGAGCACTTCAACGCGGTGAGCGCGCAGGCGGTCGCCGCGTACGCGCGGCAGCGGGTGGCGGTGGACGGTGAGCGGCTGCGGATCCTGGAGATCGGCGCCGGTACCGGGGGCACGAGCCGTCCGGTGCTCGACGCGCTGGAGCCGCTGGGCGACCGGTTCGACTACGCCTTCACCGATCTCTCCCCCGGCCTGGTCCGCAGGGCCCGCGAGCGGTTCTCCGAGGCGTACCCGCAGGCGCGCTTCTCGGTTCTGGACATCGCGCGGGACCCGGCGGAGCAGGGCTTCGCCGAGGAGGGCTACGACGTGGTGCTCGCCGCGAACGTGCTGCACGCGACGCCGGACGTGCGCCACAACGTACGGGCGGCGGCACGGCTGCTGCGGCCCGGCGGGCTGCTCCTGGTCAACGAGGGCACGCGCGTCCTGGACGCCGTGACCATGGTCTTCGGTCTCACCGAGGGCTGGTGGGCCTACGACGACGGTGAACTGCGGCAGCCGCACTCCCCGCTGCTCACCCCGGGCGCGTGGCGGTCGGTCCTGCTGGATTCCGGACTGTGCGGCGTGCGCGTGGTGGGTGCGGCGGGACCGGACGACGCGGCCGCCGGACAGCATGTGCTGCTGGCCGAGCGGGACGGCTGGCCGGTGCCCACCCGCCGGGTGCGGGCGGAGTCCACGGAAGCGGTGCGGACACCGGAGCCGGAAGCCGCGCCGCCCGCGAGCGTGCGGGACGCTTCGGCTCCCGCCCTCCGCGCGGAGGCGGTCTCCTACCTGACCCGGGTCCTCGGCGACGTGCTCAAGCTCGACGCGAGCGAGCTGGACCCGCACACCCCGCTGGCCGCCTACGGCTGCGACTCGCTGGTCAGCATGGAGGCCGCCGACCGCATCGAGGGCGACCTGGGGGCCGCGCTCCGCGACGTGCCCTTCGAGTCGACCTCGCTGAACGGAGTGGCCGAGGCTCTCCTGGAGTCCCACGCGGAGGCGTTCGCCCGCTTCGCCGGAGTACGGCCCGCGGCCGACCGGACGCCGGGGGACGCCGCCGCGCCCACGGGTCCATTGCTGCCCCCGGAGGATGCGTCCACGCCCACGGGTCCGGTGCTCCCCCCGGGGGATCCCGCCACGTCCACGGGTCCGGTGCCGGCCGAGGTCGCGACCTCCTACCTGGCACGGGTCTTCGGCGACGTGCTCAAGCTCGACGCGAGCGAGCTGGACCCGCACACCCCGCTGGCCGCCTACGGCTGCGACTCGCTGGTCAGCATGGAGGTCGTGGACCGGATCGAGGCCGACCTCGGTCCCATCCCCCGTACCGTTCCCTACGAGTCCACCTCCCTGAGCGGCGTCACCGCGTCCCTGCTGAACGACCCGGCCCAGCCGTTGGCGCGGCTGGTCGACCGGAGTACGCCGACGGTGCCGGTGCGCCGCCGCGCGGCCACCACGGCCGCGGTGCCCCCGCCGGCCATGACCGCGACGGCACGACGGACGGCGGCGACGACGTCAGCAGCAGTGACGGCGGAAGCGCAGGCGCCGGTGCCGGACGCGGTCCCGGTACCGGACGCCTCTGCGGCTGCGGCGCCCGGCGAACCCATCGCCGTCGTCGGGGTCTCCGGGCGCTTCCCCGGTGCGGACGGATACGACGCCCTGTGGGAGCACCTGCGCGCGGGACGGCGGGCCGTCTCCGAGATCCCCGACGAGCGCTGGGACCCGGCGGGCGCGGTGCGCACCGCACGCTGGGGCGCCTTCCTGGAGGACGTGGAGGCGTTCGACCCGCTGGTGTTCCGGATGTCCCCGCGTGACGCCGAGCGCACCGATCCGCAGGAGCGCCTCTTCCTGGAGGCCGTGTGGACGGCGCTGGAGGACGCCGGCACGACCCGCCGTGCGCTGGAGCACGCCGCCCGGCGGACCAACGGATCCGGCGTCGGGGTGTTCGCGGGCCTGATGCACAGCCCCTACCAGGTGATCGCGGCCGAGCGGAGGGGCGCGGGTTCCGAGGCCCGGGCCCACTCCTCGCACTGGTCGGCGGCGAACCGCACCTCGTACACCTTCGGCTTCACCGGGCCGAGCCTGGCGGTGGACACGGCCTGCTCGTCCTCGCTGACCGCGCTGCACCTGGCGTGCGAGGCCATCCGGCGCGGCGACTGCGGCGCGGCCGTGGTCGGCGGCGTCAACCTGATCCTGGAACCCTCGCACCACACCGCCCTGTCGGCGATGAACATGCTCTCCCCGGACGGCGTCAGCCGCTCCTTCGCGCAGGACGCCGACGGCATGGTGCCCGGGGAGGGCGTGGGCGCGGTGGTGCTCAAGCCGCTGTCCGCGGCACGGCGCGACGGCGACCGGGTGCACGGTCTGGTGCTCGGTTCGGCGGTCAACTCCAACGGCGCGACGAGCAGCATGGTCACGCCGAGTGCCGACGCCCAGGAGGAGCTGATCCGCCGGGCGCTGGCACGGGCGGGCGTCGCCGCCGAAGCGGTGCAGTACGTGGAGGCGCAGGCGACCGGCTCCCCGCTGGCCGATCCCGTGGAGGCCGAGGCGCTCGCCCGGGTCTTCGGGGGACGCGGTACGGCGGTCGGCTCGGTCAAACCGTCCCTGGGGCACCTGGAGGCGGCCTCCGGGATGGCGCAGCTGGCCAAGGTGCTCCTCCAGCTCCGCCACGGCGAGCTGGCCGCCACCCTGGACTGCCACCGGCCGCTCGGCGAGTTCGACGGCCGCACGCTGCGCCTGGTGGACGAACGCGAGCCGTGGCCGGCCGAGGTGCCGGCGCCGGACCGGATCGCGGCCGTCAGCTCGTTCGGCGCGGGCGGCGCCAACGTCCACGTCGTGGTGGCGGGCCCGCCCGCGCCGGACCGGGGCACCCGACCGCGGGACGAGCCCCGGCTCGTCCTCCTGTCGGCCCGCCGAGAGAAGCAACTGCGCTCACACGCGACCCGGTTGAGGGATCACCTGGCGGGCCTCGGCGACGGCGCCCCGCATCTGGCGGACGTCGCACGGACCCTGGCCGAGGGCCGCGAACCGCTTGCCCGGCGACTGGCCGTGGTCGCGCACGACGTACCGGAGCTGGTCCGCGCCCTGAGCCGGCACCTGGCGGGCGAGGACGTGTCCGCGGTCCACGCGGGGCGGGTCGGGACGGACGAGGCGGCGGTCCACTCCCTACCGGCGACCGCGGACCAGGCATCGCTGACCGACGCGGCCGCGGCCTGGGCCGGTGGCGCCGAGCTGTCCGGTGCCGGCACCGCGCTGGGACGGGGTGACGGGCGGATCGTCTCGTTGCCCGGCTACCCCTTCGCCCGCACCCCGCACCGGCTTCCCACGAGCACCGCGCCCGGGGCCGCGGGCGCCGGACCGGCCGAGGCCCCGTCGGCGCCCGAAGGCCCCGGGACCTCTCCCCAGCAGACCTCCCACACCGAGGAGAACGACGTGTCACAGCCCACCGGACGCCCCTCCCCCGAGGCCGTCGAGCACATACGCGCGACGGTGGTGGACGCCGTCGCCGCGGTCCTCGGGGTGCTGCCCGACGACATCGGCCTCGACGAGCACCTGAGCGACTTCGGGTTCGACTCGGTCACCGTCATGGACCTCACCGACCGGGTGAACGCAGAACTGGACACCCGTCTCAACCCGGCCGATCTGTACGGCTTCCGCAATGTGGCGGCGCTGATCGCCGCACTCGCCGAGGAGCGGACGCCCGCGGCGGGTGAGGTGGCCGCCCCGTCCCCGGCGGGTGAGGTGGCCGCCCCGCCCACGGCCCCTCCGGCGCCGGCCGCACCCGTGCCCGTGGCGGCCGCCGCACCGGCCGCCGGAGCACGCGAGCCGATCGCCATCGTGGGCATGGCCGGCGCGTTCCCCGGCTCCCCGGATGTGGAGACGTACTGGACGAACCTCCTGTCCGGACGCGACCTCGTCGGGGAGATCCCCGCCGAACGGTTCGACTGGAGGGAGATCTACGGAGACCCGAAGACCGACCCGGAGAAGGTGCCCTCGCGCTGGGGCGGCTTCCTGGCGGACGCCGACCTGTTCGATCCGTCCTTCTTCCGCCTCTCGCCGCGTGAGGCGCGGCTCATGGACCCCCAGCACCGGCTGTTCCTCCAGACGGCGTGGCGGACCGTCGAGGACGCGGGCCACGACCCGGCCTCCCTCGCGGGCAGCGACACGGGGGTGTTCGTGGGGTGCGGCTCCACCGAGTACGCCTCGCTGCTGCTGGAGTCGGGTGCGGAGATCGACGGACAGCTCGCCAGCGGCAACGCCCACAGCATCCTCGCCAACCGCGTCTCCTACCTCCTCGACCTCCGCGGCCCGAGCGAGCCCGTGGACACCGCCTGCTCCTCCAGCCTGGTCGCCGTGCACCGCGCGGTGCGCGCCATCCACGACGGTGAGTGCACGGCGGCCCTCGCGGGCGGCGTCAACCTCACCCTCACACCGACCGGCTACCTGGCCTTCGGCAAGTCCGGGATGCTCGCCGCGGACGGCCGCTGCAAGACCTTCGACCACCGCGCCGACGGCTACGTGCGCGGTGAGGGGGTCGGCGCCGTCCTGCTCAAGCCGCTCTCCGCGGCACTGCGCGACGGTGACACGGTGTACGCCCTGGTGCGCGGCACAGCGGTCAACCACGGCGGGCGTGCCGCGTCGCTGACCGCGCCCAACTCCGAGTCCCAGGCGGCCGTCATCACGGCGGCCCACCGCCGGGGCGGCACCGACGCCTCCCTCGTCGGCTATGTCGAGGCCCACGGGACCGGCACCGCGCTGGGCGACCCGGTCGAGCTCAACGGTCTGACCCGGGCCTTCCGCGAGCTCGGGGTGGCCCAGGACAAGGGGCAGTTCATCGGCCTCGGCAGCGTCAAGACCAACGTCGGGCACCTGGAGACCGCGGCGGGGGTGGCCGGGCTGATCAAGACCGTGCTGTCGATCCGCAACCGGATGCTCCCGCCGACCCTCCACGTGGAGCGCCCCAACCCGCTCCTCGACCTGGCGGGCAGCCCCTTCCACCTGGTGGACGGCGCCCGCCCGTGGGACCGCCCGCGCACGGCGTCGGGGGCCGAGGCGCCGCGCCTCGCCGGGATCAGCTCCTTCGGCTTCGGGGGCGTCAACGCCCACGTGGTGGTGGAGGAGTTCACCGACCCGCGGCCGACCGCTCCGGCCACCGGCAGGGCGCAGCTGTTCGTGCTGAGCGCCCACTCCGACGACCAGCTCCGGACGTACGCCGGGCAGCTGGCCGAGCATCTGGACCGGGCCTCGCTCCGGGGCCCCGACGGCCGGCTGGACGCGGCGGAGGTGGCCCGCACGCTGCAGAGCGGCCGTGCCGCCCTGCCGCGCAGGCTGGCCGTGGTGACCGACTCGACGGACCGGCTGGCCGGTGCGCTGCACGCGTTCGCCGCTGGGGAGGAGGGCGCGACCACCCTGCACACCATGCTGCACACCACGCCGGCCGAGGCCGACCGCACGGCCGCGGGGCTGCTCGACGAGGACGACCGCGTGCGGGTGCTGGAGCTCGCCCGGGACGGGGACCTCGGCAAGGCGGCGGCTCTGTGGGTGCGCGGAGCCGACCTCGACTGGACCGCGCTCCACCGCGGCGCACCGCTGCGGCGGGTGGCCGGGCTGCCCACGTATCCGTTCGCCCGCGAGCGCTACTGGCTGCCGCCCGTGCCCACCCTGAAGCCGGCCGTGGCGCAGACGGCTCCGGCTCGGGCGGCCGTGGGTCAGGCTCAGGCTCCGGCAGTCCCGGCTCCGGCTCGGACGGCCGCTGCTCAGGCAGCCCCGGCGCAGGCTCCGGCCGAGCCGGCCGTCGCTCAGGCGGCTCCGGCGGCTCCGGCGGCTCCGGCAACCGCGGCTCCGGCGCCCTCCGCCCCGGTGACCGCCCCCGCCCCGGCCCCGAGGTCCCCGCCCCGGCCGCCCGCCCCGCTCCTAAGGCCCCGACCGCGCCGAAGCCCCGGTGTCCCGTTCGGCGCCGCCCGTCGCCGCCCCGAAGTCCCGCGCGCCGCTGAACGGCTCCGGGGTCACGCCGCAGGCGGTCTCCGTGCCCGCGCAGCCCACGGCGGCGACCGCGCCCGACGCGGCTGAGGCGCACGGTGTCCGGGCCGCCGATGCGCCCTCCGCGGGCGACGGTCTGGCCGGCCAGGTCCGGGTCCTGCTGGCCGAGGGCATCGGTCTGGCGCCCGGTTCCGTGGACCCCGAGCGGGATCTCACCGCCTACGGCGTCGACTCGATCTCCGCGCTGCGGATCATGCAGCGGCTCCAGGCCGCGTTCGGCGACCACATCCCGATGGCGGCGATCTTCGAGTGCACGACGCTCAACAGCCTGGTCCGGCACCTGATCGACGAGTACGGCGTCTCCCCCGACGGGAACCCCTCGTCCCCCGGCGGCGCCGCCTCACCCTCCGGCGGCACCTCCCCGGCGGCGTCCGCGGCCGAGCCGGAACCCGCCGCCCCCGCGGCGGACGCGGGGACGCCGGCTCCTCAGGCCGTCGCCGTCCCCTTCGGGGACGACGGTCCGGGGGTCCCGCTGCACGGGCTGCCCGGAGCCACCGGTGAGCTCACCTGGCTGCTGCATCTGCGTACCTGGTTCGGCGCCGAGGGTCCGGTGCGCGGAGTGGAGTTCACCTCCGCCGCGCCGCACGGCACCAACGACGGTCACGGTCTGACGGAGCTGGCGCGTGCCTGCGCCACGGCCGTCCTCACGGACCGTCCGCAGGGCCCCTACCGGCTGGCCGGGCACTCGTTCGCGGCACGTCTCGCCGTGGAGACCGCCCGGATCCTCACCGACGCGGGCCACGAGGTCACCCAGCTGGTCCTCCTCGACGCGCCGGAACCCGACGCCACCCACACCGAGGACGCCGTGGCCGACGTGCGTGCCGTGGCCGAGCTGTTCGCCACCGTGTGGACCGGAACGCCGCTCGCCCCGGCGGGACCCTGGCGGGACCGCGAGACCGCGCTGCGGTCGGCCCTGGACCTGCTGTCGGCCCTCCCGGGCCTGCCGGTGCGGGGCGCCGACCTCGCCGGGCTGCTGACCTCGGCCGCCGACTGGCGCGGTGCGCTGCGCCGGGCCGCGGGGACACGGCCGTGCGGCCGCTGGCGCTCGCGGGCGGCACCGCCGTCCTGGCCACCGCCGACGCCACCTCCTGGGACCGCGCCCTGGTGCCCCCGCCGGCGATCCTGGCCCCGGTCACCGCCCCGGGCGGCCCCGCCTCCCGCACCGGAGCCGCCGAACTCGCCGCGCGCACCGGCGGCGCGTCCCGCTCCGTGCCCGCTCCGCCGGCGATCACCGACCGGGAGATCCGCACCGCCCCGGTGGAGGACCGCCGCTTCCTGGTCCCGATCAACCGGAGCGGTGACAAGGCGCCCTCGTTCTGGGTGCACCACCTCTTCGGAGACGTCAGCTACTGCATCTACCTGTCCCGCTACCTGGGGATGGACCACCCCTTCTACGGTCTCGAACAGCTCGACTCCGACCTGCGGTTCACGGAGTTCGCGTCGATCGAGGCCATGGCCGCCCGTTACGTCGCGGAGATCCGCCAGGAGCACCCCGACGGCCCGTACGTCCTGGGAGGCGCCTCCTTCGGCGGGATCCTGGCCTTCGAGATGGCCCGCCAGCTGACCGAGGCGGGCCAGGAGGTCGCGCACCTCTACCTCGTCGACGCGCTGCTGCCCGGCACCGGCGCCTGGAGCGGCGTCGACAACTCCGTGATCACGGAGGAGAACCAGGACGCGGTGACGCTGATGCTCATCGGCAACTCCGCCTCCCAGCTCTGGAAGGCGGACCCGAGCCTGAGCATCGACGAGCTGACCGGAATGACCCCGGACGAGGCCATGGACCACATCACCCGGCACGTCGTCGAGGGGTCCCCGGCCGAGCTGTCGCCCGACGAGGTGCACCGCCTGATCCGTACCCGCTTCGCTCTGCTCGACCTCAACGGCAAGCTGCTGCTGAACTACGAGGCCCGGCCGTTCGCCCGCCCGGTGCGCACGACGGTCTTCCACGCCACGAACGGCTTCTCGGCCGCCGAGAACCCCTACGGCATGCCCGCCATCGGCCGCGACGACTCCGACACCACCAACGGCCTGGGCACCTTCGCCGGGGACGACGTGACCGTCCACGCCCTGGACGCCGACCACTTCACGATCGTCCTGGAGGACAACCTCCGTGCCATCGCCGAGGTCGTGACCCGTACCCTGCCCGCCCTCACGCCGAACGGACCGCGCTCATGACCGACTTCAGCGTCTACTTCTTCTCCTCCAACGACGACAACGGCTTCGGGGACCGCTATCGGTTCATCCTCGACGTGGCCCGCTACATCGACGACCGGGGCTTCCGTGCCATCTGGACCCCCGAACGGCACTTCCAGGAGTTCGGCGGCAGCTTCCCCAACCCGTCGGTGCTCAGCGCCGCCCTGGCGGTCGCCACGGACAACCTGCATCTGCGGGCCGGCAGCGTCGTGCTGCCGCACCACCACCCGGTGCGGGTGGCCGAGGAGTGGTCCCTGGTCGACCAGCTGTCCGACGGCCGGGTGGGCATCTGCCTGGCCACGGGCTGGCACAAGGGCGACTTCGTCTTCCACCCGGACCTCTACGACGCCCGCCGCGAGTACACCTTCGGGCACATCGAGACGCTGCGCTCCCTGTGGCGCGGCGAGCAGGTCGAGTTCCCCGGCCCGGACGGCGAGCCGCTCGGTGTGCGCACCTATCCGCGCCCGCGGCAGCCGGAGCTGCCGCTGTGGCTCGTCCACACCTCGAATCCGCGGACGTGGACACAGGCCGGGCGGGCGGGACTCAACGTCCTCACGCTCCTGGACAGCTGGGAACGCCTGGAGGAGAACATCGGCGCCTACCGGTCCGCGCGCGCCGCGGCCGGTCTCGACCCGGCCGGCGGGACCGTCACGGTCGGCCTGCACACCTTCGTCGGTGACGACGAGGCCGAGGTGAAGGGCATCGTGCACGACCCGGTGCGCCGCTACCTGTCCTCCTTCGTCACCCAGAAACGCGCCGACGCGGCCGTGGACGGCACGTCCTCATCGATGAGCGACGCGGAGCAGCGGGCGCTCGTCGACATCGCGGCGGAGGACTTCTACCAGCGGCGTTCCCTGCTCGGCACGCCGGACAAGTGCGCCGGGGTGGTCCAGCGGCTCAGCGACATCGGCGTGGGTGAGATCGCCTGCCTCGTCGACTTCGGCGTCCCCTTCGACACGGTCCTCGGTATGCTGCCGAAGCTCGACGAACTCCGTGCGCGCTTCGCGCCGCCCGAGGCCGCCGCACCCGTGTCCGCCGCGCCCGCGCCGTCCGCCGATCCCGGGCTGTCCTGGTACTACGCCCGCACCTGACGTCCACCGGTCCGTGGCGCCGGGAGGGCGGCCCCTCCCCCTCCCGGCGCCGCCCCCTTCCCTGGAGTGCCCCATGACCACGGCCCCGTCCGAGTTCGACCGCTGGGTCCTGCGCACCGCCCCCCGGGACGCCCCCGCGCTGCGGCTGATCTGCGTGCCGTTCGCCGGCTCAGGTCCCGCCGCGTTCCAAGGCTGGGGCGAGCTGCTGCCGGACTCCGTGGAGCCCTGGCTGCTGCGGCTGCCGGGCCGCGATTCCCGCTTCCGCGAGGAGCCGCGCACCGAGGTGCCGCTGCTCGTCAAGGAGGCCGCCGCCGTGCTCGGGCCCGCGCTCGACGGCCGCCCGTACGCGCTTTTCGGCCACAGCCTCGGAGCCCTCATCGCCTTCGAACTCGCCCGCGAGCTGCGGCGTTCGTTCGGCGCGGAACCGGCTCATCTATCCGTGTCCGCGCGCGCGGCCCCGCACCTTCCGCTGCGCCACGCCGTCGTGCACCGGCTCCCGGACGACCTCTTCCTGGACGCGCTCGACGTACGGTTCAACGCCATCCCGCCGGCCATCCGCGACGAGCCCCAGCTGCGGGCGCTCTATCTGCCGGTGCTCCGCGCGGACGTCACCCTTCTGGAGACGTACGCGTACACGGCGGAAGCTCCGCTCGGCTGCCCCGTCACCGCCTACGGGGGCGTGGAGGACCCGGAGTTCCGCGGTACGGAACTGGAGGCGTGGAGCCGGCACACCGCTTCCGCGTACCGCTTGCGCATGTTCCCCGGCGGTCACTTCTTCCTCAATCCGCGGCGTGCCGAACTCGTCGCGGACGTGACGCAGGACCTCTGCCGGGCGATGGTTCCGTGACCTCGCCCGGCGGCGGGACGGGGCTCCGGTCCCTCCCCGGGGCCCCGGGGAGGGGGTGGCCGGCGCCTCCGGCGGCCGGCCGTGTCAGGGTTCGTCGCCCGGATGGGTCTGGGGGATGATCGACGCCGCCATGGCCTTGTTGACCGCGTCCATGCGGGAGACCGCGCCGAGCTTCGTGTAGATGTTGCGCAGGTGGCGCTTGACGGTGCCTTCCGCGATGGAGAGCCGTCGGGCGATCTGGGAGTTGCTCAGGGCCTGGGCCGTCAGGGCGAGGACCTCGCGCTCGCGCGCCGACAGGATCTCGTCGGGCGACCGGTCCACCCGGTCCAGGCCGCGCTGCGACACGGACAGGATGACGTGGCCGGGCCCGCGGTCGACGACCGCGCTGTGGATCGCCGAGACCAGTTCGTGGCGCGTGGACCCCTTCACCAGGTAGCCGCTCGCACCCAGCGACAGCAGCTCCCGGGCCAGCACGACGTCGTCGTGCATGGTGAGCACGATGACCCGGGACCGGGGGGAGACGCGCCGCAGCTGGGGCAGCGTCTCCCGCACGCCCTGGCCCGGCATCTCCACGTCCAGGACGACGACGTCCGGGCGCAGCTCCGCCGCCCGGCTGCAGGCGTCCTGACCGCTGTGCGCCTCTCCCACGACCTCGATGTCGCCGGACGAGGTGAGGATCTCGGTGATGCCCTCGCGGAAGAGCGTGTGGTCATCGGCGATGACCACTCTGATCGCTCGCTGTGCAGCCTCCACCCGTTTCCCCCTTCAGCGGCACGAACACCAGGATGCGGGTGCCGCACCCCGGCTGGGATTCCACGGCGACGCTGCCGCCCAGGAGTTCGACCCGCTCACGCATCGACAGTATGCCGCTGTGCCCACGGGGCTCCGCGGACCGCGGGTCGAATCCGACACCGTCGTCCTCCACGGCGGCGCGCACCTCTCCCGGGGTCACGTGGACCTCGACCGCCACCAGTCTGGCCCGCGCGTGCCGCACGGCGTTGCGCTGGGCCTCACGGACCACCAGGAACAGTTCCTCGGCCATCCAGGCGGGCACCCATGACTCGTCCCCGGTGACCGACACCCTCACCTGTCCGGGTGCCACCGCCATGTCCTCCAGGTCCCGGACGAGAGCCGCGTGCAGGGGCTCGGCGTCCACCCTCAGGCGCAGGCCCGTCATGACCTCCCGGAGGCTGGACAGGGAGTCGCGGACCGTCTCCCGGGCCGTGTCCAGTTTCCGGCGCGCCAGCTCCGGCTGGTCCTCCTGGTACATGTCGTGCAGTTCGAACCAGTTGAGCGCGGAGCCCAGGTGGCCGGCCACTTCGTCGTGCAGCTCCCGTGCGACGCGCAGGCGTTCGTCGTTGTGGGCGCTGCGGATACGTTCCAGCAGGTATCCGATGTGGGCCACCGCGCGGGCGGTGTGGCGGGCGACGATCTGCCGGTGCAGCAGCGAGAAGAGCACGGCGGCCTCGGTTCCGGAGGCCCGCAGGTCCTCGGGTTCGTCGAGGAGGGTGACCACGACCGCGTCGAAGAGCACGGCGGACGCGCGGCCCGATTCCACGGGGTGCGTACGAGGGCCGCCGACGGGGCTGCCGTCGGCTCCCAGGTATTCCGTACCGTGCGGCAGGTACGTTCCGCGATGGAGCTCGGCGACGACGTGGGCGAGGATCTGCCGCGCCTCGTCCACGTACCGCTGCGAGTTGTGCTCCTCGGGGAGCAGCGAACTGTCGGTGCTGCGGAGCGCGGCCTCGTACGCGGCCAGAATCTCGTCCTTCCGGCGTTCCAGCACAGCGGCCACCGTGCTGTGCGCTCGCCTTGCTCCCACCACGCCGAAATCCCCCTCGTGACCAGCTGAACTGACCCCGCTCCGCTCATGCGTTGGCGCTTGGGAGGGTATCCCGACGACCGGACCCGAAGGCGTCAAGGAGTCGTCAAGAGTGATCGCCCGCCCTGGCGCGAACACACCGCCCCACAAGCCGCTACCCCGAACGACACATACGGACACCCCCCTGTCGGTCCACACGATACGCCCACCATTGAGAACCGGTCGACCGGCTTGATAAGAAGTGCATCAGAGATGGCTCGACCCTTTGTGACGCACGGGCAAGCCCGGCCTGCGGGGAGGCGGCGGATCCATGAACGTTCTGATAGTCGAGGATGACGACGGGGTGGCCGAGGCGCTGGAACAGGCGCTGGGCGTCCAGGGCTATCATCCGCGCCGCGTGGGGACGGGCGCCGAGGCCCTGTCCTCTCTCGCCGACGTGAGCCTGGTCCTGCTCGATCTGGGTCTGCCCGACCTGGACGGGCACGAGGTCTGCCGGCGCATACGGGAACGGTCCTGCGTTCCCGTCATCGCGCTCAGCGGCCGGGCCGACGAGCTCAATCGTGTGATGGCCCTGCACATGGGCGCCGACGACTTCATCGCGAAGCCGTTCAGCCGTTACGAACTGGTGGCGCGCATCCAGGCCGTACTCCGCCGGGCCGGCGGCTGCCTCCACCACGCGACGGGGGCGGGGGCCGACCCGCGACCGGTGCCCGCCCCGGTTCCGGCGGCGCCCGAGCCGGCGGCGCCCCGGCACCGCACGTCCCCGCGGCCCGGGAGGCGGCCCCGGAGGCGGCCCGGGAGACCGCGGGGCGCCGCACCGCGCAGTCTCCCCACCTCGCGGGTCCGCTCCGGCTCGACCCGCGAACCCGCAAGGTGTTCCTGCACGCGGAGGAAATATGCATCACCCGCCGGGAGTTCGATCTGCTGGCCCTGCTGATATCCGAGCCGGAAACGGTGATGGAGCGCCAGGAGATCATGGCCACCGTATGGGACGAGAACTGGTTCGGCTCCACCCGGACCCTGGACGTCCATGTGGGCTCACTGCGGAGCAAGCTCGGCAACGAATGGATCGAAACCGTGCGCGGAGTCGGCTATCGGCTGACCGTTCCGGCCGCCGCGCACGCCTGAGACGGGATGCCTGCCTCATGACCATCGCACCGCACGCCACACCCCACACCCCACTCCACACACCTGCCCCGGTCCTGCCCCTGGACGGCTCCCCCACCATCGCCGCCGCGGCGGCCCATCAGGTCCGCGGCCCGCTGTCCTCCGTACGACTGCGTCTTGAGCTGCTGCAGGACCGGCTGGCCGACGGCCGCGACGCCGACACCGCACGGGAAGTCCGCGGTGTCCTCGGCGAAGTGGACCGCCTGTCCGACGTGCTGGAGCAGGTCCTGGCCTGGGGCAGCGCCGACCGGGGCACGGCCGCCACCGAACCGGTCGACGTCCTGGGGGTCACCGCCGCCCGGGTGGACGCGTGGTCAGCGTCGGCCTGCGCACGCGGCGTGCGGCTGTGCCTGGTGGGCCTCGCCAGGACCGGCTCACAGATCAGGGGAGCCCTGGAGCAGGCCCTGGACGTGCTCCTGGAGAACGCCCTGCACGTCTCCCCGCCGGGAGGCGAGGTCCTCGTGAGCGTGCGGGCCACGTCGGCGGACATCCACGTGGAGGTCCGTGACCAGGGGCCCGGGATGACGGACGAGGAGATCCGGCACGCCTGCCGCCCCTTCTGGCGGGGGGCCTCCGGGCACGGCCGGGCGGGCACGGGGCTGGGGCTGACCATCGCCTCGGCGCTCCTCGCGGCCTCCGGCGGCCGGCTGGAGCTGGGCGGCCCGCCGACGGGCGGACTGCGCGCCACCGCCGTGCTCCCCGTCCAGGGATGATCCTGTCCCTGGTGCGGCCCTCATCCCGCCGACCGCCCCGGCGTCCGCCACAGTGCCAGGCTCAGCCGCTTGTGCCGCGCCACGGCCATCAGCAGAACGGTGACGGCCAGCGCCCCGCCCCCCACCGGCACATAGGTGGCCGCTCCGTCGTCACCGGCCTCCGAGACCGCCCAGACGATCTTGCCGAGGGCGGCGGCGTCGAAGACGACGATGCCCCACCCGAGCGAGCGGCGCCACAGCGCGGCGCAGAACGCGGCGAGCAGCAGCGGAGCGAGGCACAGCATCACGACCTGGAAGACGTCGGGATGGCTGAGGAAGGCCCGCTCCATGTCGAGCACGCCCTGGATCCGCGGGTCCGGCCGCTCGGGGGCGGGGAACCAGAAGAAGCTCGTCAGCAGGGCGACCAGTGTCAGGGCGAGGCCCCGGGGGCGCCGGTGCCAGGAGAAGTAGGCCAGGGGCAGGAAGAAGAGCGGTCTGATGTACCAGCTCAGCGGATTGGTGTGACGCTCCCACGCCCAGTGCAGAAGATCGGACACAGATCCCACGGCACTCCCGCCCCTTCGACTCGTCGCCGGTACGAAGGAGAACGACCCCCGTCCTGCCTCGTCACGGGCGGAACGGGGGTCGCTCCCCTGTACGACGCCGGGGGTCGGCGGTGCGCGTACGACATCGGCGGCCAGCGGATGGGCGTACGACCTCCGGGCTCAGCGGGTGCGGGGACGACGACGGCGTCGGCGGGCGCGCGGACGACGACGGGTCAGCCGGCCCACGGACGACGACAGGGTCAGCGGGTGCGCGCGACCCGGGAGGGGGCGGCGCCCCCGGCGCCCGATGCCGCGTCCCCGGAGCAGGTCGCCGGGGGTGCCGTGCGGCGTCGGTTCCACCGCCGCAGCGGCTCTTCGACATACCGGAAGCTGAGCCAGGCCAGCAGGACGGAGACCGCCGCCGTCAGCGGCAGCAGGACCAGGAAGCCGGTCAGCCCCGCCTCACCCCATTCCAGACCCGCGACGCGCAGGGCCACGGCCATGACGAACATGTGCCACAGGAAGATTCCGTAGGAGATCCGGCCGAGCCACGTGACGACCGGCCGGCTCAGGAGCCGCGCCGGTCCGCTGTCCGGGGCCAGGACGACCGGCAGCACCAGCCCCCCGCTGACCACGAGGTAGGCGAGGCTTTCCACGACGGCCTGCGCGGGGGACGGCGGGGTCATGTGCCCGCCGGCGAGCGGCGAGGCGAGAACGGCGTAACCGGCGAGGGCCACACCCCAGCAGCTCAGGGGAAACCGCCTGACCAGGCGCACCACCGGGCTTCCCCCGGCGGCTTCGGCATGGACCGCCACGGCGCCGAGCCCCATGCCCGCCAGGAAGAACACGAGGTATCCGGGGAGCCACCACATGAGCGTGGGCGCCTCGTGGGCGGCGGCAAAGGCGCTGAGCGCGACCTGCCACAGCAGGCTGAGCACTCCGGCGAGCACGAACGCCGCGAGCACGGGCCCGGGTCCGCGGCGCACGGCGGTCGCCCGGTGCAGGAGAAGGGCCAGCAGCGGCAGGAGGAGATAGAAGCTGACCTCGGTCCCCAGACTCCAGGTCTGCGAGAACGCGCTCCACGGCTCCGCACGGGTGTGCGGGAAGTCCCCGTCGGCGTAGATGTGCTGGAGGGTGAGGATGCGCAGGAGGCGGGGAGCTTCGGTCAGGACCTCCCGGTGGAAGCAGACCAGGCTCACCAGGACCAGCAGCGTGTAGGCGGGCCAGATGCGCAGGAACCGGCTCCGGTAGTACGCCCTCACCGGGGGCGCGGCACGCCCCGCGAGGGCCGCCGCGGCGTAGGGGCGGTAGAGGAGGAAGCCGGAGATGACGAAGAAGACGTGGACCGCGACGGCCAGCCGGCTGAGCACGTCGGCGGCCGGGGCCGCGCCCCGGGGGTCGAAGGCGATCCCGGTCCAGCCGGCGAGATGGAGAACCAGCACCATGAGAGCGGCCACGGCCCTCAGGCCGTCCGTTCCCGGAACGTGGCCGCGCCCGCCGAGGGGGGTTGACTGCTCCTGCACGACGTCCTCCTCCGTGGAGAAGCCTCGGCCGCCCTCCGCGGGGGTGGGAAGGGCGGCCGAGGGAACGTGGTCCGAACGCGGTCAGACGTTCAGGTCCCGGCTCTTGAACCGGGTGAGGCCCAGGCCGAAGAGCACGGCGGGAGCCACGAGCAGGACGAGCATCGCGGGGTCGAAGCCCTCGCGCAGCGGGCTGCCGCCGAGGTAGTAGTGGAACGCCGACAGGTACTTGAGCGGCTCGATCGCCTCGGACTGGCTGGCCAGAGCGTTGACGATGAAGGAGAACGCGCCGTACCCGGCGGTGACCCCGAGCGTCAGCGTGCGCCGCCCGGTGATGGCTCCCGTCGCGAACGCCACGGCCGCGAAGGTGATCACCAGCAGGCCCAGGCCGATCACGGTGACGAGCAGGTTGCCGAACTCGACCTTCATGTCGAGTGCGGAGTTGAGGATCACGAGCTCCACCAGGACCACCGCGGAGAACCCGGCGACCGCCAGGCAGGTGGCGGCGAACCGCTGCGTCAGCAACTGGCCCCGGTCGATGGGCTGGGCGAGGTAGAGGTCGAGCAGGCCGGTCTCCTCCTCCCCCGCCACGGCCTTGGAACCGGTGATGGTGACGAAGACCAGGAGCAGCAGGGGCACGATCATGCCGAGGACCGTGGCCCGCAGGAAGCCGGCACCGGTCGCCAGGTCATCGAGGGCGAGCGCCTTCTGGAGGCCGCTCGCCCCCTCGGTCACCTTGTCCGGGTCGAAGCTGGAGGTGTACATGAGGGTGACCAGGGCCAGCCCGATACCCCAGAAGACCAGTCCGCGGCGCTGGTCCCGCAGCGCTTTGCCGAAAACGGCGAGTGGTTCAGCGGACACCGTGCATCTCCTCCTTGGGGTCCTGCGCGTAGGCGTGCAGGAAGATCTCTTCCAGGTCGGGCTCCTCGCACACCAGACTGACCACCGTGTGCTGGGCCGCCGTCTTGACGAGCGCGTCGGCGGTGCCGTCGAGCGTGCAACTGAGCGTGTTCGCGGATACGTTCACATCCCGCACGCCCGGCAGGATGGAGAAGTGACGCGGATCCACCGGGTCCGCGAACCGGATCTCCACCCGGCGCTGCGCCTGCTCCAGCAGGGTGTCCACGTCGGAGACCGAGATGAGCTCGCCCCGACGGATGATGGCGACCCGGTCGCCGACGTGCTGGACCTCGGACAGGATGTGCGAGGACATCAGGACGGTCTGCCCGTTCTGCTTCGCCTCGCGCACCATGGCCAGGAACTCCTGCTGCACCAACGGGTCCAGACCGGTCGTCGGCTCGTCGAGGATGAGCAGGTCGGGCGCGTGCATGAAGGCCTGGATGATGCCGACCTTCTGCTTGTTCCCCTTGGACAGGTTGTGCACCGGACGCTTCAGGTCCACGTTGAGGCGTTCGGCGAGTGACGCGATCGTGGACTTCTCCACCCCGCCGCGCACCTTGGCGAGGAACTCCAGGAGCTCCAGGCCGCTGCCGCGTCCGGCGAGGGGGAGTTCGCCGGGCAGGTAGCCGATGCGCCGGCGTACGTCGCTGCCGCCCTCACGGGGGTCCTTGCCGAACAGCTCGACACGGCCGGAGGTGGGGCGGATCAGGTCGAGCATCAGCCGGATGGTCGTGGTCTTGCCCGCTCCGTTCGGTCCGAGATAGCCGAACACTTCCCCCTGGTTGATGCTCAGTGAGAGTCCGTCCAGGGCCTTGTGTTTCCCGTAGGACTTACTGAGTCCCTCGGCCAGCGCCACAGGGGTCATGCTGCATCCGCTCCTTTTTCGCTTGCTCCCAGCGACTCCACACGAGGGGCATCTCACGCTCCAGCCACTCGTAGAAGTCGTACATCTCCTGCAGGCGCCGGCTCCGTGCCGGCGGCTCCTCGCTCAGCAGCTCCAGGCCACGGGCGGTCACGTGCCTGAACTCGCCGTACCTGGACGCCTGCGTCATGGCGTGCTCGATCCAGGCGTGAGGGTCGATGCGATAGCGATCACCGCGTTCACCCGGGCGCCTGAACCGCTCCACCAGCCGGCCGGGCACCAGGTGGCGCAGCGCCGCGCTCATGGCACCCACGCTGACGGACAGCGCCTCGGCGATCTGACCGAGCGTCTGCTCGGCCGGTTCGCAGATGAGCAGCCAGCCGATGGCCCGGCCCGACATGCGGACCAGTCCCTGCTGTTCGAGCTGCATGGCCACGGCTTCGACGAACTCCAGCTCCAGCGGACCCGCCGTCGTATCGGTCACCAACCTTCACCTCCTTTCGCTTGTTCAGAATACACTGAACAAACAGCACGTACTAGCCATTCTGCTGAGACCGCGCCCGCAGGACCTGCCCGCGGCGCCTGTGCATCCCCCGACGCTAAGCGGGTCCTACCCTGCGGCGACCCTTCTGACCTGCATATACGCCGAAGTGAGCGGGGAGTGGTACCCCTTTCGGGACACCGGGGCAGCCGTCCGTTGCCCCGTTCCCGGAGGGTCCCGAACATCGGTGCGGAGGGAACCAACCACGCCCCCCGAACGGGAGAACCACATGTCTTCTCGGCTCTTCACCTCGGAGTCCGTGACCGAGGGCCACCCCGACAAGATCGCCGACCGGGTCAGCGACGCCGTCCTGGACGCACTGCTCGCACAGGACCCGGCGGCCCGCGTCGCGGTGGAGACCCTGATCACCACGGGCCAGGTGCACGTGGCCGGGGAGGTCACGACGACGGCCTACGCCGACATACCCGCGCTCGTCCGCGACGCCGTGCTCGACATCGGCTACGACTCGTCCGCGAAGGGCTTCGACGGCGCGTCGTGCGGGGTGTCCGTGTCGATCGGCGCGCAGTCCCCGGACATCGCGCAGGGCGTCGACGCGGCGTACGAGACCCGCGTGGAAGGGGACGACGACGAGCTGGACAGGCAGGGCGCGGGCGACCAGGGCCTGATGTTCGGCTACGCGAGCGACGAGACCCCCGAGCTGATGCCGCTGCCGATCAGCCTGGCGCACCGCCTGGCGAGGCGGCTGTCCGAGGTCCGCAAGGACGGCACCGTGCCCTATCTGCGCCCGGACGGCAAGACGCAGGTCACCATCGAGTACCAGGGCAGCAGACCCGCCCGCCTGGACACGGTCGTCGTGTCCTCGCAGCACGCCCCGGACATCGACCTCGACACACTGCTCGGCCCCGACATCCGGGAGCACGTCGTCGAGCACGTCCTCAAGGAGCTGTCCGAAGCTGGTCTCGGCCTGGAGACCGACGGCTACCGCCTGCTGGTGAACCCGACCGGCCGCTTCGAGATCGGCGGCCCGATGGGCGACGCCGGCCTCACCGGCCGCAAGATCATCATCGACACCTACGGCGGCATGGCCCGCCACGGCGGCGGCGCCTTCTCCGGCAAGGACCCGTCCAAGGTCGACCGCTCCGCGGCGTACGCCACGCGCTGGGTCGCCAAGAACGTCGTGGCCGCGGGCCTCGCCCGCCGCTGCGAGGTCCAGGTCGCCTACGCCATCGGCAAGGCCGAACCCGTGGGGCTCTTCGTCGAGACCTTCGGCACCGCCGCGGTCGCCCAGAACGTGATCGAGAGGGCGATCTCCGAGGTCTTCGACCTCCGCCCGGCCGCCATCATCCGCGACCTCGACCTGCTCCGTCCCATCTACGCCCGGACGTCCGCCTACGGCCACTTCGGCCGGGAGCTGCCGGACTTCACCTGGGAGCGCACCGACCGGGTGGGCCCGCTGCGCGCGGCCGCGGGGCTGTAGGCCCCCGCCGTCCTGACGTCGTCACCCGGCAGGAGCGAGGGCGACGGCAGCACCGAGGACCCGCGCGGCCCGCCGCCCTCGCGCCGTCCTGCGCCCACCGCCCGAAAGGATCGTCCATGAGCATCGTCGAGGAGAGACTCCCGGCGCATCCGCCGCACGACGCGACCGGTGCGCCGCGGCCCACCCGGAACGCACCGGCCACGCACGCCGACGAGGACCCGCGTCGGCCCGGCATGCGCGAGCGGGTCGCCGAACTGGCGGCCCTGCGGTCGCGGGCGCACAGCGGGCCGAGCCCGAGGGCGACCGAGGCGCAGCACGCCAGGGGCAAGCTCACCGCCCGGGAGCGCCTGGAACTCCTCTTCGACGAGGGGACGTTCACCGAGGTCGAGGGGTTCCGGAGGCATCGCGCCACCGGCTTCGGCCTGGAGGCGAAGCGTCCGCACACCGATGGTGTGCTCATCGGATGGGGACAGGTCGAGGGGCGGCGCGTCTTCGCCTACGCGCACGACTTCCGCGTCTTCGGCGGGGCCCTGGGCGAGGCGCACGCCGAGAAGATCCACAAGATCATGGATCTGGCCGAGGCCGCCGGCGCACCGGTCGTGGGCCTGTGCGACGGAGCGGGCGCCCGCATCCAGGAAGGCGTCACGGCGCTGGCCGGCTACGGCGGCATCTTCCAGCGCAACGTACGCAACTCCGGAGTGATACCGCAGATCAGCGTCGTCATGGGCCCGTGCGCGGGCGGTGCGGCCTACTCCCCCGCGCTCACGGACTTCGTGTTCATGGTCCGGGGGACATCCCAGATGTTCATCACCGGGCCCGATGTGGTCGAGGCGGTGACCGGCGAGCGGATCAGCCACGACGGCCTCGGCGGCGCCGATGTCCACACCACCACCTCGGGCGTGGCGTCGTTCGTGTACGACGACGAGGAGAGCTGCCTCACCGAGGTGCGGTACCTGCTCTCGATGCTGCCGTCCAACAACCGCGAGCTGCCGCCGCGGACCGAGGCCCGCGACCCGGTGGACCGGCGGTGCGAGGCCCTGCTCGATCTGGTGCCGGCCGACCCCAACCGCGCCTACGACATCCGCCGGGTGATCGAGGAGATAGCCGACGACGGCGACTTCTTCGAGATCCACGAGCGCTGGGCGACGAACGTCGTGTGCGCGCTCGTCCGTCTGGGCGGCGAGGTGGCCGGAGTCGTCGCCAACCAGCCCTCCACGCTCGCCGGGGTGCTCGACATCGACGCCTCGGAGAAGGCGGCGCGTTTCGTCCAGATGTGCGACGCCTTCAACATCCCGCTGGTCACCCTGGTGGACGTTCCCGGCTTCCTGCCGGGTGTCGACCAGGAGCACGGGGGCGTGATCCGACACGGCGCGAAGCTCCTGTACGCCTACTGCAACGCCACCGTCCCCCGCGTATCGGTGGTGCTGCGCAAGGCGTACGGCGGCGCCTACATCGTCATGGACTCCCGGTCCATCGGCACCGATCTGGCCCTGGCCTGGCCGGTCAACGAAATCGCGGTGATGGGTGCCGAAGGCGCGGCCAACGTCGTCCTCCGGCGTGAGATCGCCGCGTCCGACGACCCGGAGAGCACCCGGGCCGAACGGATCGCGGAGTACCGGCGCGAGCTCATGCACCCCTATTACGCGGCCGAACGCGGCCTGGTCGACGATGTGATCGACCCCGCCGAGACCCGCACCCGCCTCATCGGGGCGCTGGCCGTTCTCCGCGGCAAACACGCGGCGCTGCCCAGCCGCAAGCACGGGAACCAGCCGCAGTGAGCTCCGGCATCCGTGTCCTGCGCGGCAACCCCGACCACGCGGAGCTGGCCGCCGTCACCGCGGTGCTGCTCGCCCTCGCACAGCGGGGCGGAGCGTCGCCGCGGCCCGCGCCCGCGCGACCCGGCGCCGCCTGGGCCCTGCGCCCGGCGGCGCACCGGACGGCCGGAGCCTGGTCCTCGGCCCCGCGCCCCACCTGGCAGCCGTCCCTCTGACCCGCGCCCTTCCCCCATCAGGTTCAAGGAGAAACGCCGTGCGTATCGCCGTGACCGGCTCGATCGCGACCGACCACCTCATGGTGTTCCCCGGTCGCTTCGCCGACCAGCTGCTCACCGATCAGCTCGAACGGGTGTCGCTGTCCTTCCTGGCCGACCGGCTGGAGGTCCGGCGCGGGGGTGTGGGCGCCAACATCGCCTTCGGTCTCGGCCGGCTGGGGCTGCGGCCCCTCCTCGTGGGGGCGGCGGGCGCCGACTTCGCCGACTACGGGCAGCGCCTGCGGGCCGCGGGCGTGGACACCTCTTCCGTCCGGATCAGCGAGAGCCTCCACACCGCGCGCTTCGTGTGCACCACGGACGACGACCAGAACCAGATCGCCACCTTCTACGCGGGGGCCATGGCGGAGGCCCGCCTGATCGACCTCGGCGCGGTGGCACGCGCGGCGGGACGCATAGATCTGGCCCTGGTCGGTGCGGACGACCCGCGGGCGATGCTGCGGCACACCTCGCTCGCCCACGACCTGGGCATCGCCGTGGCCGCCGACCCCTCCCAGCAGCTCGCCCGCCTCGACGGCGAACAGACCAGGCGCCTGGTGGACGGCGCCCGCTGGCTGTTCACCAACGAGTACGAGGAGGCTCTCCTCAAGGAACGGACCGGCTGGAGCGAGCAGGAGGTCCTCGACCGGGTCGGGAGCTGGGTCGTCACCCGCGGTGCCACGGGCGTGACGATCACCTCGCGCGACGGGGACCGCGTCGACGTCCCCGCGGTACCCGCGGACACCGTCGCTGATCCGACCGGTGTGGGCGACGCCTTCCGTGCCGGGTTCCTCGCCGGCGTCGCCCGGGGACTGCCCGTGCGGCGCGCGGCCCAACTCGGCTGCGCGCTGGCGACGGTGGTCATCGAGTCGGTCGGCACCCAGGAGTACAAGCTGCTCGGCGCCGACCTGCTCGCCCGTATCGACCGGGCGTACGGCGGCGAAGCCGCCCGGGAGACAGAACCGCTGCTGGTGGGTGTCTCATGAGCGACACCCGGACCCGCCGCGTCGACGCGCTCCGCGAGGCGCTCGCCACCCGTGTGGTGGTGGCCGACGGGGCGATGGGCACCATGCTCCAGGCGCAGGACCCCACGCTGGAGGACTTCGAGCAGCTCGAGGGCTGCAACGAGATCCTGAACGTCACCCGGCCCGACATCGTGCGGTCGGTCCACGAGGAGTACTTCGCGGTCGGCGTCGACTGCGTCGAGACCAACACCTTCGGCGCGAACTTCGCCGCGTTGAGCGAGTACGACATCACCGGGCGCACCTTCGAACTGTCCGAGGCCGGCGCGCGGATCGCCCGCGAGGCCGCCGACGTGTCCACCACGCGGACCGGCCGGCAGCGCTGGGTCCTGGGCTCGATGGGCCCCGGCACCAAGCTGCCCACCTTGGGCCACGCCTCGTACACGGTTCTGCGCGACGCCTACCGGACCAACGCCGAGGGCATGATCGCGGGGGGTGCCGACGCCCTCCTGGTGGAGACCACCCAGGATCTGCTGCAGACCAGGGCGGCGGTGCTCGGCGCGAAACGCGCGCTGGCGGATGCCGGGCTCGAACTGCCCCTCCTCGTACAGGTGACGGTGGAGGCGACCGGCACGATGCTCCTCGGCTCCGAGATCGGGGCCGCGCTGACCGCCCTGGAGCCGCTGGGCATCGACCTGATCGGCCTGAACTGCGCCACCGGTCCCGCCGAGATGACCGAGCACCTGCGCTACCTCGCCCGCCACGCCCGGACCCGGATCTCCGTCATGCCGAACGCGGGTCTGCCGGTCCTGGGCAGGAACGGCGCGCACTATCCACTGTCGCCCACGGAACTCGCCGACGCCCAGGAGACGTTCGTCGCGGAGTACGGCGTGTCCCTGGTGGGCGGCTGCTGCGGCACGACCCCGGCGCACCTGCGCCAGGTCGTCGAGCGGGTGCGGGATCTGGTGCCGGCGGTGCGCCGGCCGGTCCCCGAACCCGGTGCCGGCTCGCTCTACCAGAGCGTGCCCTTCCGGCAGGACAGCTCATACCTCGCCATCGGGGAGCGTACGAACGCCAATGGGTCGAAGAAGTTTCGTGAAGCCCTCCTGGAGGGCCGCTGGGACGACTGCGTGGAGGTGGCTCGCGACCAGATTCGGGAGGGAGCGCACCTGCTGGACCTGTGTGTCGACTACGTGGGCCGCGACGGCGTGGCCGACATGGCAGAGATCGCGGGAAGGCTCGCCACCGCGTCCACGCTGCCGATCGTGCTGGATTCCACCGAAGTCGAAGTGATCCGGGCCGGGTTGGAGAAGCTGGGGGGCCGCGCCGTCGTCAACTCGGTGAATTACGAGGACGGTGACGGTCCGGAGTCCCGGTTCGCGCGGGTCAGTGCTCTGGCGGCGGAGCACGGGGCTGCGCTGATCGCGTTGACGATCGATGAGGAGGGGCAGGCCCGGACGGTGGAGACGAAGGTCGCGATCGCGGAGCGGCTGATCGAGGACCTGACCGCCAACTGGGGCATCCGCGAGTCCGACATCCTCATCGACACCCTGACGTTCACCATCTGCACGGGGCAGGAGGAGTCGCGGGGCGACGGTATCGCGACGATCGGGGCGATCCGGGAGCTGAAGAAGCGCCACCCGCAGGTGCAGACGACGCTGGGTCTGTCCAACATCTCCTTCGGGCTGAACCCGGCGGCCCGGGTCGTGCTGAACTCGGTGTTCCTGGACGAGTGTGTGAAGGCGGGGCTGGACTCCGCGATCGTGCACGCCTCGAAGATCCTGCCGATCGCCCGGCTGGAGGAGGAGCAGGTCAAGGTCGCCCTCGACCTCATCCACGACCGCCGGGCCGAGGGGTATGACCCCCTGCAGAGGCTCATGGAGCTGTTCGAGGGCGTCAACATGAAGTCGATGAAGGCGGGCAAGGCCGAGGAGCTGATGGCCCTCCCGCTGGACGAGCGGCTCCAGCGCCGCATCATCGACGGCGAGAAGAACGGCCTGGAGGCCGACCTCGACGAGGCCCTCCAGCACACCCCCGCCCTCGACATCGTCAACAACACCCTCCTGGAAGGGATGAAGGTGGTCGGTGAGCTGTTCGGCTCCGGCCAGATGCAGCTGCCGTTCGTCCTGCAGTCCGCCGAGGTCATGAAGAGCGCGGTGGCCCATCTGGAACCGCACATGGAGAAGTCCGACGACGAGGGCAAGGGCACCATCGTGCTGGCCACCGTGCGCGGTGACGTCCACGACATCGGCAAGAACCTCGTCGACATCATCCTCTCCAACAACGGCTACAACGTCGTCAACCTCGGTATCAAGCAGCCCGTCTCCGCGATCCTGGAAGCCGCCGAGGAACACCGCGCCGACGTCATCGGCATGTCCGGACTCCTGGTCAAGTCCACCGTGATCATGAAGGAGAACCTCCAGGAGCTCAACCAGCGCAAGATGGCCGCCGACTTCCCCGTCATCCTGGGCGGCGCCGCCCTGACCCGGGCCTACGTCGAGCAGGACCTGCACGAGATCTACGAGGGCGAGGTCCGCTACGCCCGCGACGCCTTCGAGGGCCTGCGCCTCATGGACGCCCTCATCGGCGTCAAGCGCGGCATCCCGGGCGCCGCCCTGCCCGAACTGAAACAGCGCCGCGTCCCCAAGAAAGACACCGGCACCGCGGTGCTCCAGGTCGAGGAGCCCGAGGGCCCGGTGCGCTCGGACGTCTCCACCACCAACCCCGTGCCGGCCCCGCCGTTCTGGGGCACCCGGGTCGTCAAGGGCATCCCGCTCAAGGAGTACGCCTCCTGGCTCGACGAGGGCGCCCTGTTCAAGGGCCAGTGGGGCCTCAAGCAGGCCAGGACCGGTGACGGGCCGACCTACGAACAGCTGATGGAGAGCGAGGGACGGCCCCGTCTGCGCGGCTGGCTCGACCACCTCCAGTCCAACAACCTCCTCGAAGCCGCCGTGATCTACGGCTACTTCCCCTGCGTCTCCAAGGGCGAGGACCTGATCCTCCTCCACGAGGACGGCTCCGAGCGCACCCGCTTCACCTTCCCCCGCCAGCGCCGCGGCCGCCGCCTCTGCCTCGCGGACTTCTTCCGCCCCGAGGAATCCGGCGAGAGGGACGTCATCGGCCTCCAGATCGTCACCGTCGGCTCCCGCATCGGCGAAGCCACCGCCGACCTCTTCGCCGCCAACTCCTACCGCGACTACCTCGAACTCCACGGCCTCTCCGTCCAGCTCGCCGAAGCCCTCGCCGAGTACTGGCACGCCCGCGTCCGCAGCGAACTGGGGATCTCCACCGGCGATCCCGACTCGCTGGAGGCGGTGCTCCGCACCGAGTACCAGGGATGCCGCTACTCCCTCGGCTACCCCGCCTGCCCCGATCTGGAGGACCGGGCCAAGATCGCCGACCTCCTCCAGCCGGAGCGGATCGGCGTCCACCTCTCCGAGGAATTCCAGCTCCACCCGGAACAGTCCACCGACGCCCTCGTCATCCACCACCCGGAAGCGCGCTACTTCAACGCCGGAGGCCGGCCATGAACACGCTGCGCGAGGTCCTCGCGAGCAGGGCGCCCTCGTTCTCCTTCGAGTTCTTTCCGCCCAGGACCGACGCGGGGGCAAGGACCCTGTGGAACGCCATCCGCCGGATCGAGGCCCTGTCCCCGACGTTCGTCTCGGTCACCTACGGAGCCGGGGGATCGTCACGGGACCGCACCGTCGAGGTGACCCGGCGCATCGCGACGGACACCACGCTGCGCCCCGTCGCCCATCTCACCGCGGTCGGGCACTCGGTGACGGAACTGCGCCACATCATCGGGCAGTACGCGGACGCCGGGGTGCGCGATGTGCTCGCGCTCCGCGGCGATCCCCCCGGAGATCCCAACGCCGTGTGGACGGCGCACCGCGACGGCTTCACTCACGCCCACGAACTCGTGTCCCTGGTACGGGAGTCGGGTGATTTCAGCGTCGGTGTCGCGGCGTTCCCCGAAAGGCATCCGCGCTCGGCCGACTGGGACACCGACATCCGGCACTTCGTCGCCAAGTGCCGGGCCGGTGCCGATTACGCCATCACCCAGATGTTCTTCCGCGTCGAGGACTACCTGCGGCTGCGGGACCGGGTCGTGGCCGCGGGCTGCGACACCCCGATCATCCCGGAGATCATGCCGGCCACGGACGTACGGCAGATCCGGCGGTTCGCCGAACTCAGCGGCGCCGCCTTCCCCGAGGAACTGGCCCACCGGCTCGAAGCGGCCCGCGACGACCCGGCCACCGCCCACCGCATCGGGGTCGACCACGCCACCGCCATGGCCGGCCGGCTGCTGGCCGAGGGCGCGCCCGGACTGCACTACATCACGCTCAACCGCTCCACGGCGACGCTCGAAATCCACCGCAACGTGACCAACTCAAGGAGTGCTCAGCATGACCTCTCGGTCCGCCCGTGACTTCAGCGACTTCAAGGTCGCGGATCTCTCTCTCGCCCCGTTCGGGCGTAAGGAGATCACGCTTGCCGAGCATGAGATGCCCGGTCTGATGTCGATCCGTGAGGAGTTCGCCGCTGCCCGGCCGCTGGCTGGTGCCCGGATCACCGGTTCGCTGCACATGACGGTGCAGACCGCTGTGCTGATCGAGACCCTCGTCGCCCTGGGTGCGGAGGTCCGGTGGGCGTCCTGCAACATCTTCTCCACCCAGGACCACGCGGCTGCCGCGATCGCGGTCGGTCCGGAGGGTACTCCGGAGGCTCCTGCGGGTGTCCCGGTGTTCGCCTGGAAGGGGGAGACGCTGGAGGAGTACTGGTGGTGCACGGAGCAGGCGCTGACCTGGCCGGGTACTCCCACGGGGGGCCCGAACATGATCCTGGACGACGGTGGGGACGCCACTCTCCTTGTTCACAAGGGTGTGGAGTTCGAGAAGGCGGGAGCGGTCCCGGACCCGTCGACGGCGGACAGTGAGGAGTACGCCCACATCCTGACTCTGCTGAACCGGACTCTGGGTGAGGCCCCGCAGAAGTGGACGCAGCTGGCGTCGGAGATCCGTGGTGTCACGGAGGAGACGACGACGGGCGTCCACCGCCTGTACGAGATGCACCGTGACGGCTCCCTCCTGTTCCCGGCGATCAATGTGAACGACGCGGTGACGAAGTCGAAGTTCGACAACAAGTACGGGTGCCGTCACTCCCTGATCGACGGGATCAACCGGGCCACCGATGTTCTGATCGGCGGGAAGACCGCTGTGGTGTTCGGGTACGGGGATGTGGGCAAGGGGTGTGCGGAGTCGCTGCGGGGGCAGGGTGCCCGGGTGATCATCACGGAGATCGACCCGATCTGCGCGCTGCAGGCGGCGATGGACGGTTATCAGGTGACGACGCTGGACGAGGTGGTGGAGACGGCGGACATCTTCATCACCACGACGGGCAACAAGGACATCATCATGGCCAAGGACATGGCCCGGATGAAGCACCAGGCGATCGTGGGGAACATCGGCCACTTCGACAACGAGATCGACATGGCCGGTCTGGCCCGGATCGAGGGTGTCGTCAAGGACGAGGTCAAGCCGCAGGTCCACACCTGGACGTTCCCCGACGGCAAGGTTCTCATCGTGCTGTCCGAGGGCCGTCTGCTGAACCTGGGGAACGCGACCGGGCACCCCTCGTTCGTGATGTCGAACAGCTTCGCCGACCAGACGCTCGCGCAGATCGAGCTGTTCACGAAGCCCGAGGCGTACCCGACCGACGTGTACGTGCTGCCCAAGCACCTCGACGAGAAGGTCGCCCGTCTCCACCTCGACGCCCTCGGCGTCAAGCTCACGGCCCTGCGCCCCGAGCAGGCGGCGTACATCGGCGTCGAGGTCGAAGGACCGTACAAGCCCGACCACTACCGCTACTGACGGCCGGAGGAAGAAACACCCGGCAAGGAACGGGTAGAGGGGCCGACAGGCCGGCGCCTCGGCCCGGCGTCCCCGGCCCCCCCGACTCGCCGACTCGCCGGGATCGAGGACGAACCCGGCGGGTCCCCCGCCGCACCTGGGGCGACGGGCATCCTCAACTCTCCGCACCGGCGTTGACGGTGACCTTGCAGTCGGCGACGGCGGCCCCGCCCTGGTGGAAGGCGACGGACAGTGCCTCGCGGCCGGGGCCGGCCCGGTGCCGGCCCGAGGTCGAAATCAGACAGGGCGAGTCGAACTCCACGTACCGGTGGAACTCGGCGTCGCAGCCGACGAGCAGCCCGTCCGGGCACCGGAGCGCGTCGAGCGCGGCCTGGCGCGCGGCCTCCATGAGCACCATGCCCGGGAGGTGGTCGACCGGGTGGTCGAACAGCACCGGGTGGTCGGGGTCGGCACGCAGCGCACGGGCGCCGTCACGTGTTTCCGCGGCCAGGACCACATCGAACTCACAGGTGCGTCCGACGAGTTCGGGGCTGATGGCGGCGGGCAGGGAGCGCGGAGGCGTCGCCTCCGTGTAGTCGCCGCGCAGTCGGCGGTAGACGGCGGGGTTGACGCACTTCGCCCCCACGCTCCCCGATCCGACACGGCGTCCGTTCCGGTGGGCCACCACGTCGTAGGCGTACCCGGAGACGGTGCCTCCGCGGCGGACGACATCGCGGAGCGTCACATCGAGCACCACATGGGCGGGCCCCCGGCCGAGCTGGACGCCTTCCTCGGCGATGTCGAAGGACATGGTCTCCGTGAGGAAGGAGAAGCCGAGCGGTATGCCCAGGGTCTCGTGGGCAAGCAGCAGTCCGGCCTGGCGCATGGCCTCCGCGAAGAGCATCGGATCGTGCCACCGACCGGCGACGGCACCGTAGTAGCTGTGGCCGCGCGACCACTGCGCTCCCATGCGGAGGCGGTCGCCCCCACCGGATCTGACCCCCGTCAGCAGCACCTCCGATATCGCCGCCCGGTGCACCAGCGCCCGGGGAACAGCCTGGTCGAAGAGCCCTGACTCGTCACCCTCGATCTCCAGGAAATCCGGGCGGTCGGCTTGTATGGCTACGGTCATCCTTGGCCTCCTGGCATGTGCGCGATTCGCGGCATTACATGGCTTGAGCAGGACAAACGTCGGGCAACGCGGCCCGGGAATCTCTCATGGAGCGAGCTATAGCGTACTAGGTGGCTGGTTTTTTTTGGCAAGAGGAAGGAAGATTGCCATCAGTGGTAGCTGCGGTGATGGCCGGGAGGATGGAAGACCACCATCCGCATCGCGGCGGACAGGAGCGGGAAGTGGCGAGAGCACGGCAAGAGCGGGCAGAGGTGACCCGCGAGGCGATCCTGGAGGGCGCGGCGGAGGCGTTCGACGCGGCGGGCTTCGGCAGCACCAGCCTCAGCGAGATCGCGCAGCGGGCCGGGGTGACCAAGGGGGCCCTGTACTTCCACTTTCCGTCGAAGGAAGCCCTGGCACACACCCTGATGACGGATCAGTTCGACATCACGTCCCTGCTCGCCCGGACCGAGCGTCCGGGCGTTCAGACGGCCATCGACCTCACGCACCACATGGCCGCCGAACTGCGTGGCAGCGTCCGTGTCCGGGCCGGGATCAGGCTCGTGATCGAGCTCGGCTCGTTCACCGACCCGGACCCCACGCTCTACAACAACTGGATCGACACAGTCCGCGACTCCCTGGCCCCCGCACAGGGCCGCGGTGACGTGAAACCCGAGGTCAGCGTCACCGACGCCGCCATCTACATCGTCGGGGCCTTCGCCGGCGTGCAGATCACCTCGCAGGTCCGGACCGGGCGCGAGGACCTGCACCAGCGGGTGACCGACATGTGGACCTGGTTGCTTCCCGGACTCGTGCCCGCTCGCAGGCTCGCCCGGTTCGACCCGGCGGGCTCGCCCGAGCTGCGTACCGGGATCGACGCGCCGGCCGACGACCGGCAGGCCGTGTCGCTCGCCTGAGCTGTCACCGCCGCGGCGCCGGCTCACACCGTGCGGTGTGTCCGAGCGCCGCGGCGACGGCGGTTCAGAGCTTGGACCCGCCGGAGGCGTCGATGCACTGGCCGGTGATCCACCGGGCTCCGTCGGAGGCGAGGAAGGCCACGACGTCGGCGATGTCCGACGGCTGCCCCAGGCGGTCGAAGACGGACCACGAGGCCAGCTCGGCGGCCCGCTCGGGGGCGGCCCGCCGGGCGGCGTTCATCTCGGTCTCCACGAAGCCCGGCTCGACCGCGTTCACGGTGATACCGCGGCCGCCGAGCTCCTTGGCCAGGGCGAGGGTGAAGGTGTTCATCGCCCCTTTGGTCATCGCGTACACGACGGACTCCGGGAAGGCGATCCTGGTCGCCGCCGACGAGATGTTGATGATGCGCCCGCCGTCACGCATCCGCTTCAGGCCCTGCTGGACCAGGAAGACCAGGGATCTCGTGTTCACCGCGAAGATGCGTTCGTACAGCTCCGGGGTGACGTCGTCGATCCGCGCCGACCCGCTCACCCCCGCGTTGTTGACCAGGATGTCGAACTCGGGGCCCCACCCCTGACGCGCGAGACCGAGGTCGAATCCGGCGTAGAACTCGGCCACATCGCCCGGCACGCCCAATTCGGCGCGCATCCCGAAAGCCCGGCCGCCGTCCCGTCGTATCAGCTCGACCGTCTCCCGGGCCGCGTCCTCACTGTGCCCGTAGTGGACCGCCACCCGCGCGCCCTCCCGGGCCAGCTTCCGGGCGACGCCGCGCCCGATGCCGCGACTCCCGCCGGTGACCAGCGCCGTCTTCCCCGTGAGCATTCCCACTGTCCGACTCCCCTTCACCCCATGCGTCGATGCGATGGAATGCGGCAGACGGCCTCCAGATGTCACGCCGCTCCGGGACCGACGCACCGCACCGATGGCGCTGCGGCACGTGGGGCCCCGACCGGCGAGACACCTCCTAGCGCTCCACGTCGACACGCACGGCGCCCTCGGGCGGGGCCCCGGTTCTGACCAGCCGCTCCGAGTCCCCCGCGGTCAGCAGGGGCAGGACGAGCCCCCACAGATCGCTCAGCCACTTCTCGGCGTCCTGCCGGGAAGCACCCATCCAGGCGAGGGCCTCGACACCGGCGACGGCAGCGGTGACCAGCGTCCGCGCCGAGACGTCGGCCACCGTCCTGCCCAGCTCACCGCCCTTGCGGGCGTCGTCCAGGAGCTGCCACAGGCGCCCGAGCCACAAGGGGTAGAAGTCCAGAGGCGTCGGTTCCCGGTGCGTGCGTTCACGAGTGATCCGCACGCTCGCGCGTACGAACGCGTTCTCGCGCAGCAGGTCGTTGAGGGAGTGCGTGATGTCGACGAGCGCTTGCAGGCGGGAGACACCGGGATCGTGCAGATCTTCCACGAGGGTCTCCAGGACGTCCCTGCCGCGAGCTTGCACCACGTCGGCAAGCTCATCCTTGGTGGCGAAATGGAAGAACAGCGCCCCTTTGGTCACTCCGGCCGACTTGCTGACATCGGCCAGGGTGGCCCTCACGAACCCCTGCTCGGCGAATTGTTCGGCTGCTGACATCACCAACCGCTCAAGGGTCCGTTCGGAACGTTCTTGCTTCGCCATGGATATCCTCGCGTAGGAACAGTACCGGTCGCATGGTTTCGCGGAAATCGCCGAAGATCAGCCGGCCCTGGCCGGGGTCCTCGCCACGCGTGAGGGCCCCGACGGACCGCCCCGCGACTCCGCGCGTCGCACCGGCAGGAGGTAGGCGGCGTCCGCGAGGTCCGCGAGGACCTGGGCGACCCCGAGCCCCCGCAGCTGGGCGGCCAGCGGCCGCAGTTCCCGCCAGGAGTCGCCGCCCGTGCCTCCCACGAAGACCGGACGGGCCAGCGAGCCCGACGTCCTCAGCTCCGCGAGGCCCGCCAACTGCGCTGCCACGGAACGGACTCCGGTCGCGCAGACGAGGAGCAGCGCCTGCGCGTCACGGCGGCGCGCCAGCTCGGCGGCGGCCTGCTCCAGGGTGACCCCCATACCGAGATTGACGGTCTGGACGCCTCGGCAGTTCAGCCTCATCGAGGCCAGCAGGCTCTCCGTCGACGAGGCGGCCTCCCCCATCACCCCGACCACCACGAGCCGCTCTCCGGGTCCACTTTCGAGATCACTCATCGCTTCTCCCCTCCGCAAGCCCGCCACATACGCCGGAACCCGCCGCCCGACGACCCTCCGGAGCGACCGGCACATCGTAAAAACCGGTCGAACGGTATGTCAATAGAAACCGGTCGAACGGATTTTTATGGAAGGACAGGGATGGCGGAGCCGGATGACACCGCCGGCGGCACGGCCGGACCGGACGCCGACGCGCACAGCGGTTCCGGGCCACCCGGCATCCCGGGGCGGCCACCCGGCATCCCGGGGCGGGCACGCGGAAGGGGCGGGCGGTACGGGAGATCCCCGTACCGCCCGCCCCTTCGCGCCGGTCGTCGGCGCCCGGCCTCAGGCTCCGTCGGCCTGCAGGCTCATCGGACCGTAGATCTTGGTGGTGTCCTCGAAGAGCGTCACCTGTGCGGCACCGCCCTCCAGGAGTTCCTTCCAGTGTTCACCGATCCAGGACTCCGCGTCGCCCTGGGTGGTGAACTCCTCCGGCTGCAGCGCCGGCTCCGTCTCCGTACCGTCGGACTTCTCGAACCGCCACGTCCACGCCATGTCCGCCTCCTGGGTCACGTTGCTGCCCGAAGCCTAGCCGGGCGGGCGGGCGGAGCGGGGACACGGGAGGATCAAGGTGTGGAACTGACACTGCTCGGCACCGGAGCCCCCGACGGGCTGCCGCGCCCCTCCTGCCCGTGCGCGGTCTGCGCCTCGGCCCGCGGCCCGTGGGCGCGGGCGGCGACGGCCCTGCTGGTGGACGACGCGCTGCTGCTGGACCTCACCCCCGGCGCGATGTTCGCGGCGGCCAGGGCGGGGCGTTCGCTGGCCGCGGTCCGCCAGGTGCTGCTGACCCATCCGCACGACGGTCCCGCCGTCGAGCTGCCCGCCCTGCTGCCGCCCGCCGGGCGGGTCCCGGACGGCCAGGTCCTGACGCTGATCAGCGGGCACCGGGTACGGGCCGTGGCGATGGACGCCCCGGGGACCGGGTACGAGGTGACCTCCCCGGAGGGCGACCGGCTGCTCTACCTGCCGCCGGGCGCGGCTCCCTCCGGACTGCCGGAGCGGGCGGAGCGGCCGTACGAGATGGTCGTCCTGGACGTGATCGGGCGCCCCGACGCGGTGGCCCGGCTGCGGGCGGTGGGCGCGGTCGGGGCGGCCACCGAGGTGATCGCGGCGCATCTGGACCACGACGCCCCGCCGGGCCCGGCGCTGGAGCGGCGGCTCGCGGCAGCGGGGGCACGGGCGGTGCCGGACGGGACGACGCTGGTGGTGGGCGAGTACCACGCGGTGCCGGACGTGCCGCTCCGTGTGCTGGTGACGGGGGGCGCGCGGTCGGGGAAGTCGCTGGAGGCGGAGCAGCGTCTGGAGACGTTCCCGGAGGTGGTGTACGTGGCGACCGGCGGCCGTCGCGACGGGGACCCGGAGTGGGCGGCCCGGATCGGACTGCACCGGGAGCGCAGGCCGGGCGCCTGGCGGACCGAGGAGACCTGCGAGCTGACGGGGCTGCTGGGGGCGGACGGCCCGCCGCTGCTGATCGACTGCCTGTCGCTGTGGCTGACCGACGCGATGGACCGGGTGGGTGCCTGGGAGGACGAGCGGTGGCACGACGGCGGGGAGGCGGTGTTGCGGGAGCGGGTCGCGGAGCTGGTCGCCGCGGTGCGCGCGACCCGGCGGCCGGTGGTGCTGGTGACCAACGAGGTGGGGTCGGGGGTGGTCCCGGCGACGGCGGCGGGGCGGCGGTTCCGGGACGAGCTGGGGCGGCTGAACGCGGCGGTGGCGGCCGAGTGCGAGCAGGTGCTGCTGGTGGTGGCGGGACAGGTGCTGGTGCTGCGGGGGTGAGGGGCTGTCAGCACGTGCGGGCCCCGGCTGCCGCGGGCCGGGCGGTACTGTTCCCGGGGGCCCGCCGCCGGGTTCCCGGACCCGGATCCGACCTGACGACCCGCGAGGCAGACCTCCGTGAACCTGGACGACTTCTCCGACCTGATCCAACGCCCCGACGGGGGTGTGCGGCGCGATGCCGAGGAGCGGCGCGAGCGGCTGACCGTCCCCCCGGGAGCGCTCGGGCGCCTGGACGAGCTGGGCGAGTGGCTCAGCGCCGCGCAGCAGTCCGTGCCGGTCAGGGCCGTCGAGCAGCCGCGGCTGGTGCTCTTCGCCGGTGACCACGGGGTGGCGGAGCTGGGAGTCTCGGGCCGGCCGGCGGGCGGCGCGTACGAGCTGGTGCGGGCCGTCCTGGACGGGGCGAGCCCGGCCGCGGTGCTGGCCCGGCGGTTCTCGGTGCCGACGCGGATCGTGGACGTGTCGCTGGACTGCGATCCGGAGCTGCTCCCCGAGTCCGTGGTGCGGCACCGGGTGCGGCGGGGTTCGGGGCGGATCGACGTCGAGGACGCGATGACCGTCGAGGAGGCCGAGCAGGCGATCCGCCTCGGCATGGCCGTGGCCGACGAGGAGGCGGACTCCGGCACCGACCTGGTGGTGCTCGGCGACCTCAGCGTGGGCGGCACGACGGCCGCGGCCACGCTGGTCGCCGCGCTCTGCGGCACGGACGCCTCCGTGGTGACCGGGCGCGGCGGTGCGGGCATCGACGACCTGGCGTGGATGAGGAAGTGCGCGGCGATCCGGGACGCGTTGCGCCGGGCCCGGCCGGTGCTGGGCGACCAGGTGGAGCTGCTGGCCGCGTCGGGCGGGGCGGACCTGGCGGCGATGACGGGGTTCCTGCTGCAGAGCGCGGTGCGCAGGATGCCGGTGATCCTGGACGGGGTCGTCTCGGCGGCCTGCGCGCTGGTGGCGCAGCGGGCGGCGTTCCGGGCGCCGGACTGGTGGCTGGCCGGTCAGGTCAGCGGGGAGCCCGCGCAGACGAAGGCGCTGGACCGGATGGCGCTGACGCCGCTGCTGGACCACGGTGTGACGGTGGGCGAGGGCAGCGGTGCGCTGCTGGCCCTGCCGCTGGTGCGGGCCGCGGCGGCGCTGGCCGCCGAACTCCCGGAGCGCGAGCCGGAGAAGGCCGGGGGCGAGGAGGAGGCCGACGCGGCGGGGGCGTCGCCGGAGGCCGAGGGCGCGGCGGCCGTCGACGGGGCCTGAGAGCCGCAGGTTCCGACGCGCGGACGAGATCGGCGTCACTCCGGCGCCGCTGAACTTCGCGCCGCCCCGGTCCGTCTTCGGGAGGGATCCGACCGAAGCACCGACCGACCGGGGGCCCGTTCCATGCTGTTCGTGAAGAGCGGATGACCCCTCTCGGCGTGCTGCGCCGGGCGGCGGTGCGCGAGTGGGGCCGGCTGTTCGCTCCCGTACGGCAGCGGTTCGCCGCGCACGGGGTGCGGGCCCTCGCGCTGACGCCGGCCGCGGTGACCCTGACGGCCGCCGTCCACCTGGCGCAGAACCGGGCGTGGGGGTACGGGCCGGTGCGGGCCCTCGGAGCCGTCCGGGCCGAGGACCCGCTCCCGCTCGCTCTGCTGCGTACCCCGCTCTCGCTGTTCGTGCCCGCTCCGGATCTGCCGGTGTGGGGCGCGCTGGCGCAGATCCTGCTGGTGTTCGGGGTGGCCGAGGTGTGCCTGGGGCGGTGGCGCACGCTCGCGGTGGCGTACGGGGCGACGCTGGCGGGGACGCTGTACGCCCGGATCGGCGTGGCCCTCGGGCCGGGGACGTTCCTCGGGCTGCCCGCGTCCGACGCGCGGGTGGTGGACACCGGTCCCTCGGCGGCGGTCGTCGGGCTCGCGGTGTACGTCTGCTTCCGGCGGCGCGCCCGGTTCACCGGGGTGCTGGTGGTCCTCGCGATGGTGGTGGAGGTCCTGGTCAAGGACAACCTGGCGGGCCGCGAGCATCTGGCCGCCATCGCCGCCGTCCTGGTGGTGTGCGGCGTACGGGAGTGGCGCGGGGCGCGGCGCGGCGGTCAGGACCTGGGGGCGGGCGGCAGCGGGACCCGGTCCGGGGCGCCGCCGATGAGGTCCTGGAACTTCCGGCGCGGCCCGGCCCAGCGCACGTCGTGGTGGTAGGCCCGCAGCATCGCCCGGGAGCGGGCCCGGTGGCGGTGGCGGTAGAAGCGGCGGGCCCAGGGCGAGGTGGGGCGGGCCAGCCGGATCGCGCCGACCAGCGCGACGAACGGGACGAGGGTGCCGAGCACCGCCATCCGCAGCTTGCCCTTGAACAGGGAGATCAGGACGAAGCAGAAGTTGATCACGTAGGTGGTGATGAGGCCGAGCCTGCCCTGCTGCTCCTCGTCGGTGACGTTGTCGACGCCGAGCGGGGAGAAGCCCGCCAGGACCAGCAGCACCAGGGAGGCGGTCAGCACCACCACCTCGACGCTCTGGCGGCCCTCCTCGGTCCAGTACACATCGTCCAGGTGCAGGATCAGGGCGAACTCGTCGAGCACCAGGCCGGCCCCCACCCCGAAGATCACCGCGCACACTCCGGCGGCCACCCCGTGCCGTCCGCTCGCCACCGCGCCGAAGCCGCCGACGACCGAGAGGACGACCCCGGGCACCACGTGGTGGATGTGCATGCCGCCGGGGGTGATGTTGCGGAACGGGCCCTTCCCGGCGCGGATCATGCGGGTGATGGTGCGGGTGATCGCGAAGGTCAGGATGAAGGCGGCCAGCGCGAGGAGCAGCGGCAGCTTGCCCGGCTCGGTGATGTTCTCGTACCACCAGTGACCCATGCCACCCACTCCCGATACGTCAGGTTTCGCGGTGTTTCGCGCGTTTCGCCCAATCTATCGCCGCGGCCCAGCGGCTAGCCTGCGCGCGGTGACCTCCCTGAACAGCCACGGCATACGTTTCGCCTTCGGCACCCTGACCGTGCTGCCGGTCCGGGTGACCCGCTGGGACCGCGCGACCGCCCGCTCCGGCATGCTCGGCGCCCCGCTCGCCGGGCTGGTCGTGGGGCTGCTCGCCGCCGCACTCGGCTCGCTGTCGCTGCTGGCCGGCGCGGGGCCGCTGCTCGCGGCGGTGGCCTCCGTCTCGGTACCGGCCGCCCTCACCCGGGGGCTGCATCTGGACGGCCTGGCGGACACGGCGGACGGCCTCGGCAGCGGGAAACCGGCCGAGGACGCGCTGCGGATCATGAAGCAGTCCGACATTGGGCCGTTCGGTGTGATCACGCTGCTCCTGGTGCTGCTGGCGCAGGTCGCGGTCCTCTTCGAGCTGTACGGGGAGGGCTGGGCGCACGGCGCCCTCGGCACCGTCGTCGCGGCCGTCGCCGCCCGTCTGGCGCTCACCCTGGCGTCCCGTCAGGGCGTCCCGGCGGCGCGGCCGGAGGGGCTCGGGGCGATGGTGGCGGGCACGGTCCCGGCCGGGCGGGCACTGCTCGCGGCGGCGGTGACGGTGGCGGCGTGCGCGGCGGCGGGCGCGCTGCTCGGGCCGTCCGGGGCGCTGCGCCACGGGCTCGCGGTGCTCGGGGCACTCGCCGTCGCCGAGGTGCTGCTGCGGCACTGCGTGCGGCGGTTCGGCGGGGTCACCGGGGATGTCTTCGGCGGCGTCGAGGAGGCCGCGGCGACGGCGGCGCTGGTGGTGCTGGCGCTCGGGGCCTGACGGCGCCGCAGAGCCCGCGGGGGGCACTTTCGCGACCGCCTTACCGGTCGGAAAGACCGCCGGGAAGGCCCGCCGCCGTCCCGGAGCAGGAACTGCGCGCGTAGGCTCATTCCCGGCACATCGTCGGGGCGTCTACGATGCGCCGGGCACGGCCGGCCCACCCCTCGGCCGAACTCGAACTCAACGGAAGCGAGATTTCACCACCGTGACTGCTCTCACTCTCAGCACTGCCGGTGCGGCGACGCTGCGCGCCGACGCACTCGTCGTCGGCGTCGCCAAGGGCGCCAAGGGACCGGTCCTGGCGCCCGGTTCCGAGGCCGTGGACAAGGCGTTCGACGGAAAGCTCGCCGCCGTCCTCGCGACCCTGGGTGCCACCGGTGCCGAGGGCGAACTGACCAAGCTGCCCGCCGCGTCCGGCCTCAAGGCCCCGGTCGTCGTCGCGGTCGGCCTCGGTCCGGTCCCGGACAAGGAGGACGCCTACGACGCCGAGGCGCTGCGCCGCGCGGCGGGCACCGCGGCCCGTGCGCTGTCCGGCTCGAAGAAGGCGGGCTTCGCCCTGCCCGCCGGCTCCGTCGAGGACGCCGCCGCCGTCGCCGAGGGCGCGCTCCTCGGCTCGTACGCCTTCACCGCCTACCAGGGCGGCGAGAACAAGCTGGCACCCAAGGGCGCGAAGGCCAAGGACAG
The DNA here is from genome assembly GCF_018866325.1 of Streptomyces sp. YPW6. Taxonomy (NCBI): domain Bacteria; kingdom Bacillati; phylum Actinomycetota; class Actinomycetes; order Kitasatosporales; family Streptomycetaceae; genus Streptomyces; species Streptomyces sp. YPW6. Next base: position 5,881,706 of record NZ_CP076457.1, on the reverse strand, counting down.
CGGCCCGAAGCAGCCGCTCACCGAGGTGACCCTGCTGGGCGGCAAGCCGCGCGACAAGGGCTACAAGGCGGCCGTCGAGCGCGCCCTGGCCCTGGTCGAGGAGATCAACCGGGCCCGCGACCTGATCAACACCCCGCCGAACGACCTGTACCCCGAGTCCTTCGCCGCCGTGGCCACCGCCGCGGGCAAGGAGCACGGCATCAAGGTCCAGGTCCTCGACGAGAAGGCCCTCGTCAAGGGCGGCTACGGCGGCCTCATCGGCGTCGGCCAGGGCTCCACGCACGGTCCGCGCCTGGTGAAGCTCGCCTACACCCACCCGAAGGCGGAGAAGACCCTGGCCCTCGTGGGCAAGGGCATCACCTACGACTCGGGCGGCATCTCGCTCAAGCCGGCCGGCCACAACGAGACCATGAAGTGCGACATGAGCGGCGCCGCCGCCGTGTTCGCCGCCGTCGTCGCGGCCGCCCGCCTGGGCCTGAAGGTCAACGTCACCGGCTGGCTGGCGCTGGCCGAGAACATGCCCTCCGGCAACGCCACCCGCCCCGGCGACGTGCTGCGCATGTACAGCGGCAAGACCGTCGAGGTCCTCAACACCGACGCCGAGGGCCGGCTCGTCCTGGCGGACGCGCTGACCCGCGCCTCGGAGGAGAAGCCCGACGCGATCGTCGACGTGGCGACCCTGACGGGTGCGATGGTGCTGGCGCTCGGCAACCGCACCTTCGGCATCATGGCCAACGACGACGCCTTCCGTACGTCGATCCACGAGATCGCCGACGAGGTCGGCGAGGCCTCCTGGCCGATGCCGCTCCCCGCCGACCTGCGCAAGGGCATGGACTCCCCCACCGCCGACATCGCCAACATGGGCGAGCGGATGGGCGGCGGCCTGGTCGCCGGCCTGTTCCTCAAGGAGTTCGTGGGCGAGGGCATCGCCTGGGCGCACCTGGACATCGCCGGCCCGGCCTTCCACGAGGGCGCCCCGTACGGCTACACGCCGAAGGGCGGCACCGGCTCCGCGGTCCGCACCCTGGTGCGGCTCGCCGAGCGCACCGCCGACGGCGACCTGGGCTGAGCGATCAGCCGCGTACGGCCCCGGGCATAGGTCCGGGGCCGTATGTGTTGTCCGGGCGTGAGTGTCCGGGACGGGAGCGGCAAGAAGAGACAGGGCCGCGCTCCCGACGGCGGCGAGGTCCACTCCGGGCGGAGACGGGGATGCGCTCCCGGCACGGACGGAGTTTCGCTCTCGACGAACACCGACCGGATCCACCGGTATCTACGCAGCAGTAACCCTCCGGAACGGACGATCATCCGTCCCGGACCAGGGCCCCGCGTCCCGCCCACCGTCGACAAGTGCGAAGATGGGTTCTCGGCAGGACAGGGCCCCCACCACAGGGCCGAAGACAAAAGCGGCCGCACACCAGCCGACCGGCCGGTCACACCCCAGCGACGGGGCCCGGCGTACGGCGCACATGCATGGAGGACGTGACGTGGCGAACGACGCCAGCACCGTTTTCGACCTAGTGATCCTCGGCGGCGGCAGTGGCGGTTACGCCGCGGCCCTGCGCGGAGCGCAGCTGGGCCTGGACGTCGCCCTGATCGAGAAGGGCAAGGTCGGCGGCACCTGCCTGCACAACGGCTGCATCCCCACGAAGGCCCTGCTGCACGCGGGCGAGATCGCGGACCAGGCCCGCGAGTCGGCCCAGTTCGGCGTGAAGGCCACCTTCGAGGGCATCGACATGGAGGCCGTCAACAAGTACAAGGACGACGTGATCGCGGGCCTGTACAAGGGTCTCCAGGGTCTCGTCGCCTCGCGCAAGGTCCACTACATCGAGGGTGAGGGCAAGCTCTCCTCGCCGACCTCGGTGGACGTGAACGGCCAGCGCATCCAGGGCCGCCACGTGCTGCTGGCGACCGGCTCCGTGCCGAAGTCGCTGCCCGGCCTGGAGATCGACGGCAACCGGATCATCTCCTCGGACCACGCGCTGAAGCTCGACCGCGTCCCGAAGTCCGCGATCGTGCTGGGCGGCGGGGTCATCGGCGTCGAGTTCGCCTCGGCGTGGAAGTCCTTCGGCACCGAGGTCACGATCGTCGAGGGCCTCAAGCACCTCGTCCCGGTCGAGGACGAGAACAGCTCCAAGCTTCTTGAGCGCGCGTTCCGCAAGCGCGGCATCAAGTTCAACCTCGGCACCTTCTTCGACAAGGCCGAGTACACGCAGGACGGCGTCCGCGTGACGCTCGCCGACGGCAAGACCTTCGAGGCGGAGATCCTCCTCGTCGCGATCGGCCGCGGCCCGGTCTCGCAGGGCCTCGGCTACGAGGAGCAGGGCGTCGCGATGGACCGCGGCTACGTCCTGGTCGACGAGTACATGCAGACCAACGTCCCGACGATCTCGGCCGTGGGCGACCTCGTCCCCACGCTCCAGCTCGCCCACGTCGGCTTCGCCGAGGGCATCCTGGTGGCGGAGCGCCTGGCCGGTCTCAAGACCGTCCCGGTCGACTACGACGGCGTGCCCAAGGTGACGTACTGCCACCCCGAGGTCGCCTCCGTCGGCATCACCGAGGCGAAGGCCAAGGAGATCTACGGCGCGGACAAGGTCGTCGCCCTCAAGTACAACCTCGCGGGCAACGGCAAGAGCCGGATCCTGAAGACCGCGGGCGAGATCAAGCTCGTCCAGGTCAAGGACGGTGCCGTGGTCGGCGTCCACATGGTGGGCGACCGCATGGGCGAGCAGGTCGGCGAAGCCCAGCTGATCTACAACTGGGAGGCCCTGCCCGCCGAGGTCGCCCAGCTCATCCACGCACACCCGACGCAGAACGAGGCGATGGGCGAGGCTCACCTGGCGCTGGCCGGCAAGCCCCTCCACGCCCACGACTGATCCCCCGGTCCCGGGCGCGACGACCGACCACTTCCGCATTTTCGTAAGGAGCAACTGAAACCATGTCGGTTTCCGTAACCCTTCCGGCGCTCGGCGAGAGCGTCACCGAGGGCACTGTCACCCGTTGGCTGAAGGCCGAGGGCGAGCGCGTCGAGGCCGACGAGCCGCTGCTCGAGGTCTCGACCGACAAGGTCGACACCGAGATCCCGGCCCCCGCGTCCGGCGTTCTGTCGTCCATCAAGGTCGCCGAGGACGAGACCGTCGAGGTCGGCGCCGAGCTGGCCGTCATCGACGACGGCTCGGGCGCTCCGGCCGAGGCCGCGGCCCCCGCCGCCGAGGAGGCCCCGGCCGCCGAGGCTCCGGCGCCCGCCGCCGAGGAGCCGGCCGCCCCGGCCCCCAGGCCGAGGCCCCCGCCGCCTCCGGCGGTTCCGCCGAGGGCACCGACGTCACCCTCCCCGCGCTCGGCGAGAGCGTCACCGAGGGCACCGTCACCCGCTGGCTGAAGGAGGTCGGCGAGGAGGTCGCGGAGGACGAGCCCCTCCTGGAGGTCTCCACGGACAAGGTCGACACCGAGATCCCCGCCCCGGTCGCCGGTGTGCTGCTGGAGATCGTGGTCGGCGAGGACGAGACCGCCGAGGTCGGCGCCAAGCTCGCCGTCATCGGCGCCCCGGGCGCGGCTCCGGCCGCCGCTCCGGCGCAGCCCGCCGCCCCGGCCCAGGAGGCTCCGAAGGCCGAGGCGCCCAAGGCGGAGGCCCCGAAGGCCGAGGCTCCGAAGCAGGAGGCCCCGCGGCTCCGGCCGCGCCCGCTCCGGCTCCGCAGGCCCCGTCGGCTCCCGCGGCTCCGGCTCCGGCTCCGGCGGCACCCGCCCCGGCACAGCCCGCCCCGGCCGCGCCGGCCGCGCCCTCCGGTGACGACGGCGCGTACGTCACGCCGCTGGTCCGCAAGCTCGCGTCCGAGAACAACGTGGACCTGAGCTCGGTCAAGGGCACCGGCGTCGGCGGCCGTATCCGCAAGCAGGACGTCGTCGCCGCCGCGGAGGCCGCCAAGGCCGCCGCCGCTGCCCCGGCGCCCGCCGCCGCTCCGGCCGCCAAGGCGCCGAAGCTGGAGGCCTCCCCGCTGCGCGGTCAGACGGTCAAGATGACCCGGATGCGCAAGGTCATCGGCGACAACATGATGAAGGCCCTGCACTCGCAGGCCCAGCTGACCTCGGTCCTCGAGGTCGACATCACCAAGCTGATGAAGCTGCGCAACCAGGCGAAGGCCGCGTTCGCCGCCCGTGAGGGCGTCAAGCTGTCCCCGATGCCGTTCTTCGTGAAGGCGGCGGCCCAGGCGCTGAAGGCCCACCCGGTCATCAACGCCCGGATCAACGAGGACGAGGGCACCATCACGTACTTCGACGCGGAGAACATCGGCATCGCCGTGGACGCGGAGAAGGGTCTGATGACCCCGGTCATCAAGGGTGCGGGCGACCTGAACATCGCGGGTATCGCCAAGAAGACCGCGGAGCTCGCGGGCAAGGCGCGCGGTGGCGGCCTGACGCCGGACGACATGTCCGGCGCCTCCTTCACCATCAGCAACACCGGTTCGCGCGGCGCCCTGTTCGACACCGTCATCGTGCCGCCGAACCAGGCCGCCATCCTGGGCATCGGCGCGACGGTCCGCCGTCCCGTGGTCATCGACCACCCGGACCTCGGCGAGACCATCGCGGTGCGCGACATGACGTACCTCTCGCTCTCCTACGACCACCGTCTGGTGGACGGCGCGGACGCCGCCCGCTACCTGACCTCGGTCAAGGCGATCCTGGAGGCGGGTGAGTTCGAGGTCGAGCTCGGCCTCTGAACGCCCCGGCTGTAACCAGCCTCACCAGCGGCGCCCCGCCCGGAACCCCTCCGGGCGGGGGCGCCGCCGTATTGTCTAGGACGCAGCACCGGTCTGCCCTGAAGGAGCCCTCCATGACCCCGCCCGTCGTCCACTCGCTGCGCGAACAGATCCGCGAGCACATCGTGGAGGGGATCGTCAGCGGGCGATGGAAGCCGGGTGAGCGGATCGTCGAGCGCCGCATCGCCACCGAGCTGGAGGTCAGCCAGACACCGGTGCGCGAGGCGCTGCGCGAGCTGGAGACGCTCCGGCTGATCGAGTCGGCCCCCAACAAGGGCGTCCGCGTCCGCAGTCTGACCGCCGCCGACCTGGAGGAGAGCTACCCGGTCCGGGCCGGCCTGGAGCAGATCGCGGCCGAGCTGGCGGCCCCCCGCCTCGGCCGGGACTGCTCGGCGCTGGAGCCCCACGTGGCCGCGCTGTACGAGGCGGACCGGCTGGCCGACGGCGAGGCCCAGGTGCGGCACACGGTCGGCTTCCACCGGGAGCTGGTGCGGGCCGCCGGGAACGCGGTGCTGCTGCACACCTGGGAGGGTCTGGGCATCGAGGTGTTCACGGCGCTGTCGATCCGCTGGCTGGGCACGGTGCAGAAGTCGTACGCGGAGGAGCACCAGGCGCTCATCGACGCGTTCCTGGCCGAGGACCCGCAGATCGGGGCCCTGGTGAAGGCCCATGTGCTGGGGTGCGCACCCCGCGCGTAGGGCCCCGAGCGCGTTCGGCCCGGCCGATCATCTGGCGTGCGACCTGCTCTTCCGTGCAGGTCAGCGCCCTTTTTGCGCGCTATTTCGCGTCACTCCGTGCCCTGTTTCGAGGCACCCCATGCCACTTTTCTTGATATCGAGAAGTTTTGCCTTCCACCCTTTGATCGATCATCGATCAGCGCCTTACAGTTCATCTCGCGGGCCCACCGGCCCCATCGCTCTGTCCTGCCAGATAGAGCCTTCTCCACCCCCCTCCTCTCCGGAAGGCGGCGATCATGACCGACCCCGTAGGAAAGCTTCCGAGCGAGCTCGACCAGCTCCCGGACCGTGACCCCGAGGAGACCGCCGAATGGGCGGCCTCCCTCGACGCCGTCACCAAGGCCGCCGGCCCGCATCGCGCCGCGTACCTGATGCGCCGCTCGCTGGAGCACGCCGAGGGTGCCGGTCTCGCGCTGCCCAAGCTGCTGGAGACCGACTACGTCAACACCATCCCCACCGCCGCCGAGCCCGCGTTCGACGGCGACCTGGAGATGGAATCGAAGATCACCGCGTGGAACCGCTGGAACGCGGCCGCGATGGTGACCCGGGGAGCCAGGCACGGGGTCGGCGGCCACATCGCCACCTTCGCCTCGGCCGCCTGGCTCTACGAGACCGGCTTCAACCACTTCTTCCGCGGCAAGGAGGGGGACGGCTCCGGCGACCAGCTCTACATCCAGGGCCACGCCTCCCCCGGCATCTACGCCCGCGCCTTCCTCGACGGGCGGCTCACCGAGCAGCACCTCGACAACTTCCGCCAGGAGTCCGGCGGCGAGGGCCTGCCCTCCTACCCGCACCCGCGGCGGCTGCCCTGGCTGTGGGAGTTCCCCACCGTGTCGATGGGCCTCGGCCCGCTCTCGGCGATCTACCAGGCGCGCTTCAACCGCTATCTGGCCAACCGCAACATCAAGGACACCGCCGGATCGCACGTCTGGGCCTTCCTGGGCGACGGCGAGATGGACGAGCCCGAGTCGACCGCGGCCCTGGCCCTGGCGTCCCGTGAGCAGCTCGACAACCTGACCTTCGTCATCAACTGCAACCTGCAGCGCCTCGACGGCCCGGTCCGCGCCAACTTCCGCGTGGTCCAGGAGCTGGAGGCGCAGTTCCGCGGGGCCGGCTGGAACGTCGTCAAGACGCTCTGGGGCAACGCCTGGGACGAACTGTTCCAGCTGGACACCCAGGGAGCGCTGCTGCGCCGCCTGCGCGAGGTCCCGGACGCGCAGTTCCAGACGTACGCCACCCGCGACGTCGCCTACATCCGCGAGCACTTCTTCGGCGCCGAACCCGCCCTCGTCGAGCTGGCGAAACTGCTCACCGACGCGAAGATCGCCGAGTGCTTCTACACCTCGCGCGGCGGCCACGAGGCCCGCAAGGTCTACGCGGCGTACAAGGCGGCCGTGGAGCACAAGGGTGCTCCGACCGTGATCCTGGCCCAGACGGTCAAGGGCTACACGCTCGGCAAGGGCTTCGAGTCCAAGAACGCCAACCACCAGATGAAGAAGCTGTCGGTCGACGAGTTCAAGGGCATGCGCGAGCTGCTCGGCCTCCCGATCCCCGACAGCGCCTTCCAGGACGGTCTGGTCCCCTACGGCCACCCCGGCGCCGACTCCCCCGAGGTCCGCTATCTCCAGGAGCGCCGCGCCGCGCTCGGCGGTCCGGCCCCGGCCCGCAGGCTGCACGCCTCCGCGCCGCTGCCGCAGCCCGAGGAGCGCGCGTACAAGGCGCTGTACAAGGGGTCCGGCAAGCAGGAGATGGCCACCACCATGGCGTTCGTCCGCCTGGTGAAGGACCTGATGCGGGACAAGGAGACCGGCAAGCGCTGGGTGCCGATCGTCCCGGACGAGGCCCGTACCTTCGGTATGGAGTCGCTGTTCCCGTCGGCCGGGATCTACTCGCCGCTGGGCCAGACGTACGAGCCGGTCGACCGCGACCAGCTGATGTACTACAAGGAGGCCCGGGACGGCCAGATCCTCAACGAGGGGATCACCGAGGCCGGGGCCATGGCCGACTTCATCGCCGCCGCCACGTCGTACGCGACGCACGGCGAGACGATGATCCCGTTCTACATCTTCTACTCGATGTTCGGCTGGCAGCGGACCGGCGACCAGATGTGGCAGCTCGCCGACCAGCTCGGCAAGGGCTTCATCGTCGGCGCCACGGCGGGCCGTACGACCCTGACGGGTGAGGGCCTCCAGCACGCGGACGGCCACTCGCACCTGATCGCGGCCACCAACCCGGCCTCGCTCAACTACGACCCGGCGTTCGCGTACGAGGTGGCGGTGATCGTCAAGGACGGTCTGCGCCGGATGTACGGCCCCGACGCCGAGGACGTCTTCTACTACCTGACGGTCTACAACGAGCCGAAGCCCCAGCCCGCGATGCCCGAGGGCGTCGAGGAGGGCATCGTCAAGGGCCTGTACCGCTTCAAGGAGGGCGCGCCGGCCCCGGCGGACGCGCCGCGTCTCCAGCTGCTGGCCTCCGGTACGGCCATCCACTGGGCCCTGGAGGCCCAGGAGCTGCTGGCCGCCGACTGGGGCGTCACGGCCGACGTCTGGTCCGCCACCTCGTGGGGCGAGCTGCGCCGCGACGCGCTGGCGGCCGACGAGGCGCTGCTGCGCGGTGAGCAGCAGGTGCCGTACGTGACGCAGGCGCTCTCCGGCGCCCCGGGCCCGGTGCTCGCGGTCAGCGACTGGATGCGCCAGGTCCCGGACCAGATCAGCCAGTGGGTGGAGCAGGACTGGTCCTCGCTCGGGACGGACGGTTTCGGCCTCTCCGACACCCGCGAGGCGGCCCGCCGCCACTTCGGCGTCGACGCCCCGTCGATCGTGGTGGCCTCGCTGGCCCAGCTCGCCAAGCGCGGCGAGGTCCCGGCCTCCGCGGTCAAGGAGGCCCGGGAGCGCTACGGGCTCTGATCCCGCTCCCGTACACCCTGCCGAGGGCCCCGGTCACCGGGCGGACGCGTCCGACAGCGCGTCCGCCCGGCGGCCGGGGCCTTCGGCGTTCACGCCTTCCGGCTGCGTTCCCGGCGCGGCGGGTGTCCGCCCTGCCGCCACAATGGGCGCATGCGCGCTGCCCTGCTGATCAAGATGGTGCTGCTTCTGCAGGCCCGCCCCGCGATGACCGCCGCCGAGCTGGCGGCCGAGCTGGAGGTGTCGGAGCGTACGGTCACCCGGGACGCGCAGGCCCTGTCCGACGCGGGCGTCCCGGTGTACGCGGAGCGCGGCCGGACCGGCGGCTACCGGCTCGTCGGCGGCTACCGCACGCGGCTGACCGGTCTCGCCCGGGACGAGGCGGAGGCGCTGTTCCTCTCCGGGCTGCCCGCCGCGCTGCGCGAGATGGGCCTGGAGGACGCGGCGTCGGCCGCGCGCCTCAAGGTGTCGGCGGCGCTCATGCCCTCCCTGCGCGACGCCTCTTCCTCCGCCGCCCGCCGCTTCCACCTGGACGCGCCCTCCTGGTACCACGAGCCTCAGACCCCCGGACTGCTGCCCGCGATCGCCGACGCGGTCTGGGACGACCGGCTGCTGCGGGTCCGCTACCGCCGGGGCGGCGGTAGCGGCCATGCCGGTACGGAGGTGGCGCGGGAGCTCGCTCCGTACGGCCTCGTCCTCAAGGCGGGGATCTGGTATCTCTGCGCCCGTGCGGGCGAGGACTTCCGGGTCTACCGGATCGACCGGTTCACCGCCGTGGAGGCGGCCGGCGAACGCTTCGAGCGGGACGAGGGCTTCGACCTGCCCGGGTTCTGGGCGGAGCGGGCCGCCGGGTTCGCCCGGTCCCTGCTGCGGACGGAGGTGACCGTACGGGTGTCCGAGCGCGGTGGGCGGATGCTCGTGTACGCCGGCGACCGGGCGGCGGCCGCGGCGGCGCTCGCGGCGGCCTCAGAACCCGGCCCGGACGGGTGGCGCACGCTCACACTGCCGGTGGAGTCGCTGGACGTCGCGTACGGCCAGCTGCTGACGCTGGGACCCGAGTTGGAGGTGGTGGCGCCCGAGGAGCTGCGGGCGCGGTTCACCGAAGCGGCCGAACGCCTGCGCGAGTTGTATCGCTGAAAGGCTTCATTTCGGCGTCTGCGCGTGCGGGAGCCTCCCGCAGGCTGGATGCTGGACCCGTGATGGACGAAACGGAATTCTGGGAGATCATCGACAGCACCCGCGAGGCCGCCGACGGCGACCCCGAGGACCACGCCGACCTGCTGGTGGAACGGCTGACGCAGCTCGATCCCGATTCCGTGCTGGACTTCGCCCGGCACTTCGAGGCCCGCTACAACCGCGCCTACGCCTGGGACCTGTGGGGGGCCGCGGCCGTGCTGCTGGGCGGGGCTAGCGACGACGCCTTCGACTGGTTCCGCTGCTGGCTGATCGGCCAGGGCCGGGAGGTGTTCGAGGGGGCGTTGCACGATCCGGACGACCTGGCGGAGCTGCTGGACGACTTCGACGAGGAGATCGACGGCGACGGCGAGGAACTGGGCTACGCGGCCGACGAGGCGTACGAGCAGCTCACCGGGCTGGTCGCGCCGGACCTGGGGCTGCCGCCGCAGCCCGCCGAGCCGCTGGGCTCGCCCGTCGACTTCGAGGACGAGCGAGCGCTCGCCGCCCGCTTCCCCGAGCTGTGGGACCGCTTCGGGCCGCGCTGAGCCGGAGCTCCGTCAGGCGGGGCCGAGCGAGCGGCCCATGCAGACGTCGTCGACGTACTCCCCGTTCAGGAAGAACTCCCCGGGCAGCACCCCTTCGACGGCGAAGCCCTCGGAGGCGTAGAGCGCGCGGGCCGGGGTGTTGTGGCCGAGCACCCGCAACGTGATCCGGTTGGCGCCCTGGCGGCGGGCCTCGGCGAACGCGGCCCGCAGCAGGGTCCGCCCCACTCCGGCCCCGCGCGCCCAGGCCGCCACGGCGAGGCCCCGTATCTGGCGGACGTGGGCGTTGGCGGCGAGCGGGGTGGGCGGGACGAGACGGATGTACCCGGCGACGGCCACCCGACCGTCCGCGGTCTCCGCCTCCGCCACGAGGACGTCCTCGGGCACGTGCCCCTCGTCGAAGAAGGGCTCGTACGGCGGCACCGGCCGCGGCAGGACCGCGTGCAGCGTGGACCAGGTGGACCGGTCGAGTTCGGCGAGTGTGGCGTCGTCGGCGAGGACGGCGGGGCGGACGGGGCGGAGTGCGGGGGCGGCCATGAGGTCACTGTGTCATGGAGTGTTCCCGGTGTTCGAAGCGTTTCCTGGGGCAGGATGGGCCCATGCCGAGCTCCCGTATCGCTGTCAGCGGATCGTCCGGACTCATCGGAGCGGCGCTGGTGCGCTCGCTGCGCGCCGACGGGCACGAGGTGGCCCGCCTGGTGCGCCGTCCCGCCAGAACCGGCGACGAGGTCGAGTGGGACCCCCGGCGGGGTTACGTGGACGTGGCCGGCCTCGTCGGCTGCGACGCGATCGTGCACCTGGCCGGTGCCGGAGTGGGCGACCACCGCTGGACCGAGGCCTACAAGCGGGAGATCCGCGACAGCCGGGTCCTGGGGACCGCCGCCGTCGCCGAGGCCGTCGCCTCGCTCGACACCCCGCCCCGCGTCCTGCTCTCCGGGTCCGCCATCGGCTTCTACGGCGACACCGGGAGCTCCCCGGTGGACGAGGGCGCACCGCCCGGGGACGGGTTCCTGCCGTCGGTCTGCGAGGAGTGGGAGGCGGCCACCGCCGCCGCCGAGGAGGCGGGGGTGCGCACGGTCCACGCCCGGACCGGGCTGGTCGTCGCGCGCGAGGGCGGTGCCTGGGGGCGGCTCTTCCCGCTGTTCAAGGCGGGTCTCGGCGGGAAGCTGGGCAACGGCCGCCAGTACTGGAGCTTCATCGCCCTGCACGACCACGTCGCGGCGCTGCGCCACATCCTGGACACACCGTCGCTGACCGGCCCGGTGAACCTGACCGGGCCACGGCCGGTCACCAACGCCGAGGTGACCGCGGCGATGGGCCGGGTCCTGCGCCGTCCCACCCTGTTCCCCGCGCCGGCGCCCGCGCTCAAGCTCGTGCTCGGGGAGTTCGCCCAGGACGTGCTGGGCAGCCAGCGGGTGATCCCGGCGAAGCTGCTGGACTCCGGCTTCTCGTTCGCCTTCCCCGACATCGACGGGGCGATCCGCGCCGCGCTGCGCTGAACCGGCCGCCCGGCCGCCGGCATCGCACCTGTGGGGCGATCTGCACCTAAAGTGCCGATTGGCGGCATTTATCCGGACCGAGGTGGGATGTCATGGGCGACTACGTCCTGGTCCATGGGGCCATGCACGGCGGATGGTGCTGGCGCTTCGTGCGCGACCTGCTCTCCCGGGCCGGTCACCGGGTGTTCACGCCCAGCCTGACCGGGCAGGGCGAGCACCGTCACCTTCTCACCCCGGACGTCGGCGTCGCCACGCACGTGCAGGACGTGGCCGGCCTCCTCCACTACGAGGATCTCGACGCGGCGCACCTGGTCCTGCACAGCTACGCCGGCGTCCTGGCGGGTCCGGTGGCCGAGCGGGCGGCCGGGCGCATCGCCTCGGTCACCTTCCTCGGGGCGTTCGTGGTCCGGCCCGGCGAGTGCCTGCTGGACGTCGAGCCGCCCGCGACGGCGGACCGGTACCGCGCCCTGGCCGCCGCGGAGGGCGAGGGCTGGTATCTGCCGGCCGACGCCTCCTTCCTCACCCAGTGGGGCATCACGGACGAGGCGCTGAGGGCCTGGGCTGCGCCCCGGCTCACCGACTTCCCGCTGCGCTGCCAGACGGACGCCGTCGACTTCGATCCCGGCCCGCTCGCCGGGCTTCCGACGGCCTACGTGGAGCACACCCGGCCGCCGCTGCCCGGCCTCGGACCGTCGCTGGACAGGGCGCGGGCCCACGGCTGGGACATCCGCTCCGTCCCGGCCGGCCACGACATGATGCTCGAAGCTCCCGAGGCCACCGCGCGTCTGCTGACCCGCGTCACCGAGCGCGGGGAACCCGGGCCGTAGGGGGCACGGGCTCCCGGTGTGCGACCCCGTGCCCCGGTGCTCCCCGGCGCGCGTCTGACCCAGTATCAGCCATCCTCCTAGCCTCGATGCGAACTCCGGCTTTCCGGGGACCTGTTGGGGGCAATAACCCCCCACCAGTCGCACCGACTCGGGGAGGGGCACGTGCGCAGCACGGCACATCACGCAGACGTGATCATCATCGGGGCCGGAACAGCCGGCCTCTCAGCGGCCCACCTGCTGACCGGGGCGGGGCTCGGCGTCCGTGTCCTGGAGGCCGCGCCCCGGGTGGGCGGCCGGCTCGCCACCGACGCGGTGGACGGGTTCCGGCTCGACCGCCTCGGCCCGCTGCTCTGCGCCGCCTGGCCCGAGCTGACCGGCACCCCGGGCCTCGGCGCCCCGGAGTTGCGGGAGTTCGCACCGGGGGTCCTGGTCCACAGCGAGGGCCGCCGTCATCTCACCGGCGACATACGGAGCGCGAGGGGCGCACTCAAAGCGGCGCGCTCCCGATCGAACGCCCCCTGGGCTCAGCGCACCCCGCGCACGCCCCGCGCCCTCCGGGCTTCCGTGACGTCCGCCGCCTCCGACGCCGCCGGTTCGGTGCAGGGCGTCCACGGGCACGAACCGGGCACCCCGGCACGCGGCGGCGGCCGGGGCGGCGTGGTGACCGGCGCGATCGACCGGGCCCGGCTGGGCGCGGCGCTGCACCGGCTGGCCCTCACACCGGAGGCCCGGCTGCTGGCCCGGCCGGAGCGAACGGCCGCCGAGGCCCTGGCCGGGGTGGGGCTGCCCGGCCGCACGGTGGACGGCATCCTGCGCCCGCTGCTCGCCGCGCTGCTCAGCGACCCCGGCCTCACCACGTCGAGCCGCTCCGCCGATCTGGCGCTGCGGGACTACGCGCGCGGCGGGCTGTGTGTTCCGGCGGGCGGATCGGCCGCGTTGCCGGAGCTGCTGGCGGCCGCGCTGCCGGCGGGCACGGTCCGGACCGGGGTGCATGTGACGGCCGCCGGCATCACCTCCGTACGCACCAAGGAGCACGGCGAACTGAGGTGCCGCTCCCTGCTGCTGGCGACCGGTGCGGGGGCGGCGGCCGAGCTGCTTCCCGGGCTGCGGGTGCCGTCCTTCCACCCGGTGACGGTCCTTCACCACACCGCGCCCGCTCCACCGCCCACGGGCAGGTCGCTGGTGCTGGACGGCGACCGGTCGGGCCCGGTGGCGTACACCTCGGTGATGAGCGAGGTCGATCCCTCGCGCGCGCCGGAGGGCCGGACGCTGATCACCTCGGTGGTGCTCGGGACACCGCCGCCGGACCTGGACCGCTCGGTGCTGACGCACCTGGCGGCGCTGTACGGCGTGGCCACGGACGGCTGGGAGCTGCTGGCGGCCCACCACGACCCGGAGGCGGTGCCGGCGATGGAGGCGCCGCACGATCCGCGCCGCCCGGTGCGGGTGCTGGCCGGGCTGTACGTGTGCGGCGACCACCGCGACACGAGCACCGTCCAGGGCGCGCTGCACTCGGGCCGCCGGGCGGCCGGGGCGATCCTCACCGACCTGGGCCTGCCGGGCACACCCGAGGGGAGCCTGCCCCGGGCCGCGTGAGGGGCCGGGACCGCCATGGGCCGGGACCGCCGCGGGACGGGACCCCGTGCGGCCGGGCCGCCGGAAGCCGGGCCACCGTGGTTGCGGCGGCTCAGCCGAGGGCCGCGACCCGGTCGCGGTAGCCGCGTACGGCGACCGCGTCCCTAAAGGGCTCCAGGCTGCGCTCGAAGGCGCGGACGTACTCCGTGGCGCGCACCGAGCGCATCTCGGCCGCCTGCTGGGCCGCCTCCGCACCGAGCCGGCAGGCCTGTTCCAGCTCGCCGAGGCCGAGGCGGGCCGAGGCGAGGACCACCCGGCAGAACAGTCTGCTGCGGGCGTACGCCGGGGGGCGCAGCTCCAGCGAGCGCTCGGCGTGCTGGGCGGCGGCCCGGTACTGCTGGAGATCGCGGTGGCAGTGGCCCAGCTCGTCGGCGAGCTGCGCCTCGTCGAAGCCGCGGGCCCAGTGCGGCACCTCGTCGCCGGGGCGCGCGCTCTCCAGGGCGTGTTCGGCCCGGGTCAGGGCTGCGGTGGCGGAGCGCGCCTCGCCGAGCACCGCGTGGCCACGCGCCTCGACCGCGTGCAGCAGCGCCTGCACGAGGGACGGGGCGGCCGAGCCGATGCCCTGCTGGGCGACCCGGGCGAGCTGGACGGCTTCCCGGCCGTGCCCGAGGTAGACCGCCTGGCGGCTCATCGTGAGCAGCACGTAGGCGCCGTATCCGCGGTCCCCGGCGGCCTGGGCGAGCCGGAGCGCCTGGACGAAGTAGCGCTGGGCGAGGCCGTGGGCGGCGATGTCGTACGAGGTCCAGCCGGCCAGCCGGGTCAGCTCGGCGACCGCGGCGAACAGCCGCCGCCCGGTCGTCTCGCCGTAGGTGCCCCGGAGCATCGGCTCGGCCTCGTGCTCCAGATAGCGCACGAGGGCCTGCCGCGCGTGCCCGCCGCCGTAGGTGTGGTCCAGGGTGCGGAAGAGCTCGCCGACCGAGCGCAGCGCGGCGACGTCCCCCGCACCGACCCGCTGGCCGGGGCCGCGGTCCGTCTGGCGCTGGCGCGGGACCACGGGCAGCGGACCGCCCCGGGTGCGCCCCGGCGGCGGGCGGGTGCGTGGCGGGCGGGTGCGTGGCGGCGGGCCCCGACGGGACGGGCCGCTGCGTTGCGGCGGGCGGGCGCGACAGGACGCGGGCCTCGGTGCGCGATGCCCCGTCCGTACGCCCCGGGTCCATGCGCCCCGGCCCGGGGACCCCGGCCTCTGTTCCGGCGCGGCGGGCGGCTCCGCCGTCCCGGGCCACCCACTCGTCGGCCCTGCCGATCAGCCAGTCCCGGCTGGGGACGACGAGTCCGGCGGGGGTGAAGGCGATCTTGCGCAGCTCGGTGTGCGTACCGGAGTCCTTGCGCCACAGACCGCTGACGATGTCGACCGCCTCGGCGGGGGTGGCGGCGAACTCCAGCCCCGCGTAGACGGGTGCGCAGGCGTCGAGCCCCAGATCCTGCGCGGAGAGCCGCCGTCCGAGCCGTCGGGTGAACACCTCGGCGATCAGCGCGGGGGTGGTGCCGCGCGGCTGCTGCCCGCGGAGCCAGCGGGTGACCGAGGTCTTGTCGTACCGCAGGTCGAGGCCGTGTTCGAGGCCGAGCTGATCGACCCGGCGGGCGAGGCCCGCGTGGGAGAACCCGGCTTCCGCGATGAGCGAGGCGAGTCGGCGGTTGGGCGTGCGCTGTGAGGGTCGTTCCGACATCAGCTGTACGGTCTCCTGCCTTCGGGGCCGGACGGGCAGCCCTCATGGGAACGGCGCGAATTTAGCGGCCACCGGGGCGGCCACAGCCACCCTTTGCTCCACGTTCATCCGATCGTGTGAGGATTCCGGACGGAGCTGACGGAAACGCCCGACACCTGAAAGGGCGACCGGTGCACCCGGGGGACGGCCGTTCCACCTGCCGGTGGGCTGTTCGGGCGACGGTCGTACAGTGGATACGGGCGCGATCAGTGCAGGGCACCGTCATCCCGGGGACACCCCTCCGGACCTGCGGGGCCCACAGAGGGAGGCATCGGTGAGCGAGCTGCGGTTCGTCCGTCTGGGCTTCGGCGAACAGGCCGTCGAGTACACGGAGGCCTGGCAGAAGCAGCGCGAGGTGCACGCGGACCGGTTCGAGGACCGGGTGCCCGACACCTGTCTGCTCCTGGAACACCCGCCCGTCTACACCGCGGGGCGCCGCACGGCGGACAGCGAGCGTCCGCTGGACGGCACCCCGGTCATCGACGTGGACCGGGGCGGGAAGATCACCTGGCACGGTCCGGGCCAGCTCGTCGGCTACCCGATCCAGAAGCTGCCGCGCCCGGTCGACGTCGTCGCGCACGTGCGCCGGCTGGAGGACGCGCTGATCCGCACGGCCGCGGACTTCGGCGTGGAGACCTCCCGGGTGGAGGGCCGCAGCGGGGTCTGGGTGCTCGGCGACCCGGTCGAGCAGCGCCAGGCGCTGGGCGGCCTCTCGCTGGACTTCGACCCGAGGCTCCAGGACGAGGAGTTCGACCCCCGGCTGAACGGCCCGGAGTACGCCCCGTCCAACGCGGGCCAGCGCCGCGAGGACCGCAAGCTGGCCGCGATCGGCATCCGGGTCGCCAAGGGCGTCACGATGCACGGCTTCGCGCTCAACGTGAACCCGGACAACACCTGGTTCGACCGGATCGTCCCGTGCGGCATCCGGGACGCCGGGGTCACGTCCCTCTCGGGCGAGCTGGGCCGGGAGGTCACGATCGAGGAGGTGCTGCCCGTCGTCGAGAGACACCTGCGGGACATCCTGGAGAACGCGCAGCTCGCGCCGCGCGAGATCGAACGACCGCAGGCTTCGGTCCCGGCGTGAGGCGCCACGGCCGTACGCACCGCGGAACCCCGGGCCGTACCGGTCGGTAGCCCGGCGGTCACCATCGGCCGGGGAATAGGCCCCGTCGGCCGCAGGTTGGCCAGACGTAAGACCGTTCGATGCAGGGGCGTACCCTGGTGTTCGCCGAAGAATCGAAAGTGAAGCCCTCGCGCATCGCTCGCGCATCCCACGCGAACCCGACGCGAAGCCAACGCAGCAGAGAGCAAAGGGGAGCCGGAGTGTCCGCTGTCGCACCCGACGGGCGCAAGATGCTGCGCCTGGAGGTCCGGAACAGCCAGACCCCCATCGAGCGCAAGCCCGAGTGGATCAAAACGCGGGCGAAGATGGGCCCCGAGTACAAGCAGCTCCAGCAGCTGGTGAAGGGCGAGGGCCTGCACACGGTCTGCCAGGAGGCGGGCTGTCCCAACATCTTCGAGTGCTGGGAGGACCGCGAGGCCACCTTCCTCATCGGCGGCGACCAGTGCACCCGGCGCTGCGACTTCTGCCAGATCGACACGGGCAAGCCGCAGGCGCTGGACCGTGACGAGCCCCGCCGCGTCGGCGAGTCCGTCGTCACGATGGACCTGAATTACGCCACCATCACCGGCGTCGCCCGCGACGACCTGGAGGACGGCGGCGCCTGGCTGTACGCGGAGACCGTCCGCCAGATCCACACGCTCACCGCGGAGCGGGAGGCCGGCGCGACCAAGGTCGAGCTGCTGATCCCCGACTTCAACGCGGAGCCCGAGCAGCTCGCCGAGGTCTTCTCCTCGCGCCCCGAGGTGCTCGCGCACAACGTGGAGACGGTGCCGCGGATCTTCAAGCGGATCCGCCCCGGCTTCCGCTACGAGCGTTCCCTGGAGGTCATCACCCGGGCCCGTGAGGCCGGTCTGGTGACCAAGTCGAACCTGATCCTCGGCATGGGCGAGA
This sequence comes from Streptomyces sp. YPW6, assembly GCF_018866325.1. Classification (NCBI taxonomy): domain Bacteria; kingdom Bacillati; phylum Actinomycetota; class Actinomycetes; order Kitasatosporales; family Streptomycetaceae; genus Streptomyces; species Streptomyces sp. YPW6. The sequence continues at coordinate 5,863,913 of NZ_CP076457.1, read as the reverse complement.
CCCGCGAGGAAGTCAGCGAGGCGCTCCAGGACCTGTACGACGCGGGTTGCGAACTCATCACGATCACGCAGTACCTGCGCCCCTCCGTACGGCACCACCCGGTCGAGCGCTGGGTGAAGCCGAACGAGTTCGTCGAGCTGAAGGACGAGGCCGACGCGATCGGCTACTCCGGCGTGATGTCGGGTCCGCTCGTGCGGTCCTCGTACCGCGCGGGCCGCCTCTTCCAGCAGGCGATGGACGCGCGCAGCGCCGCCGCTGCGGGGAGCGCCCAGGCGGCACCGGCCGTGTGAATCCGCTCACGGGCGGCCACCACGGCCCCACCGCATGACCGAAGCGGTCCGGACGCTCCCCGCAGGTGGGGGACGCGTACGGACCGCTTCGGCGTGCGCTCCACCGGAATCGGGGATTCATTGGTGTTTGACCGCCCGGTCACGCGCTGGTAACACCGAGCAGTGACCCTGGGTACACGTGCGGCGGCGACTTCGGCAGCCGCCGCCGTCACTGCTTCCCACACTCATCCGCGCCACCGGGCGCATCCATTCCGAGGGGGAACACCACGATGCAGGCCGCACCGGTCCGCGCCCACGCCCTTCCGTCCGTCACCACCGCCCTCCGGGCCGTCGAGTCGCTGCTGCTGAGCGGCGGCCAGCGCACCGCCCGCCGCAACGCCTGGACGGCCGTCCTGGAGGACCGCCGCCGCGCCAAGGACCGGGTGGAGGCCCAGCACGTGCTGGACGCCGTGGCCGGCCACCGTTCCTAGGGCCTGTCCCGGGGCCGCTCGCGCGTACCCGGACCGCTCCCACGTTCCTGGGTCGCTCCCTCGCCACGTAAACTTCAGTACATGGCGAGGAAGGCAAAAACTGAAGGCGCGGACAGCGCCGAGAACGCGGGGCGACTCAAGCAGATCGCCCTGACCTACAAGATGACCAGGCGGACCGACAGCAAGATCGGTCTTGTCGTCGCGGGTGTCGGAATCGTCACGTTCGGTGTCCTCCTCGGCATCGGCTTCGCGATCGGCCACCCGGTCTATCTGGGCATCCTGGGCTTCGTCCTGGCCGTCCTCGCGATGGCGATCATCTTCGGCCGACGCGCCGAGCGGGCGGCCTTCGGACAGATGGAGGGCCAGCCCGGAGCGGCGGCCGCCGTCCTGGACCGGATCGGACGCGGCTGGACGACCACCCCCGCGGTGGCGATGAACCGCAGCCAGGACGTCGTCCACCGGGCGGTCGGCAAGGCCGGCATCGTCCTGGTCGCCGAGGGCAACCCGAACCGGGTGAAGAGCCTGCTGGCGGCCGAGAAGAAGAAGATGGCCCGCATCGTGGTGGACGTGCCCGTGCACGACATCATCGTCGGCAACGGCGAGGGCCAGGTGCCCCTGAAGAAGGTCCGCACGAAGATGCTGAAGCTCCCCCGCGTCCTGACCGGCCCGCAGGTGACCACCACCAACGACCGGCTGCGCGCGATGGGCGACCTGATGAGCAACATGCCGCTGCCGAAGGGC